>JAJQEF010000031.1 GCA_021201795.1 Rikenellaceae bacterium | reverse complement strand
TCGCATGTGAGCGCTGTTTTTACCCCTTGGCGGCCCCGGCAGTTACTCCCCCGATAAGACTTGCCAATAGAACTTGATCGGAGAGGTTTATTTTGCCTTGTAGCATTATTTCCGGATCTTCCCCGATATATACAGTAAGCAGGTTCATAATGACGGGAGTAAGCAGCGCGGCAATGACAGTCCGGAAACCGAATTTTTTACCGAATATCATTATGGCTGTGATAACAAGAGGAACATCCATCATAAGACCGAATGTTCCCACTTTAACGGAAGGGGAAAAATGATGCAGTATGATTCCGATACCGTAAATTCCACCGGGAATTATTTTATACGGTGTTATAAACAATACGAATGCGGATGCAAGTATAAAACTTCCTGCAACCAACATTGAAAGAGATATATAGAATTGCCTGTCGAATCTTTTATCCTGCCTCATAATATTTATTTGCGTTTAATATTTGTTCTGCAAATACTTTGCAAATAGTAAATTCTTGCGGGTTTTTTGCACTATATGCATTATTGGTTATTTTTGTCAAATAAATATAGGCAAATGTTTTTAAATATTATTCTTGTCATTATAGCATATTTACTGGGATCGATTCCCAGTGCAGTGTGGATAAGTAAACACTATTACGGAATAGATATCAGGGAGCACGGCAGTAAAAATGCCGGAGCGACCAATGTATTGCGTGTTCTCGGAAGGAGGGCGGCATTGCCCGTATTTGCGATAGATGTAATAAAAGGCTTCGTAGCAGTGTCCCTTGCGCATTTTTCCATGTATATGCAGGGTAGCGAAGCTATGTTCACCTTCAAAATAGTTCTGGTGGCAGCTGTCATACTGGGACATATATTTCCGGTTTTTGCAGGGTTCCGCGGAGGAAAGGGTGTCGCTACCCTCGCAGGTGCCGTACTTGGAGTTTATCCTCCTGCAGTATTACTGTGCCTCGCTACGTTTGTGATCGTTCTCTTATTTACCCATTACGTGTCACTGAGTTCGATGACTGCAGGTGTAATGTTTCCTATCTATGTCACATTGGTATTCGGAGAAAAATCCTATTCGCTTATAATTTTTTTGTGTGTTGTAGCTGTTCTTCTGCTGATAACTCATAGGAAGAATATTGTCCGGTTGCTGAATCATACTGAATCGAAGACCTATATAATAAAACCTCCGAGAAAAAATAGATAATTTATTGGGTTAGATTACTGATATCTTTGCCTGACGGGACTTGGAAAAGGTGCAGGTCGAACATTGTCGAAATTGCTATTATGTGTTCCAATACATCGGAAATAATTTTTTCGTAGGGAACAAGAAATTTTTCCCGTGAAAAAGCATAAAGTTCCAGAATAATGCCGTTGTCCGTTTGAGGAAGGTAACGCACTGTCAGCCTTGGTTTGGGATTGATCCCCGGATGATTATAAAGATAGGCTTCTACGTAACACCTGAAAAGACCGACATTGGTAATAAATCCGCTGGTATTATTTGCCGACAGCAATTTCATAGCTCTTTTATACACCGGTGCGAGATTATTATTATCCTCGAGGAGTTTTAGTTTCTCTTCGTCCAATATTTTGACGGAATTGATATCTATATTCAGCTGGCGCAGGAACCTTCTGCCCGTACTCTCGCGCATCATTCTCCAGTTAGTGAACGATTCGGATATCATTGAATAAATAGGTACCATAGTGACCGTGTTGTCCCAATTGTGGACCTTAACCGTAGTTAGTGTAATTTCCTGTATTTCACCGTCAGCTTCCCTTGACGGCATCGTTATCCAGTCTCCCCGCCTTATCATGTCTTGTGCTGATAATTGAATGGATGCTATAAAGCCCAGTATTATATCTCTGAATACAAGGCTGAATATGGCCGCGGAGGTTCCGATACCTATTATTATTGAGCCGGGTTTTATGTTAAGCATCAGAGATATCATTATAATTATCGCTATTATCCATATTATAATTTTGGCTGTCTGAATATAACCTTTAATGGATTTCTCCTTTACATGCTCGTCATATACGTCGTTAGCAACATCCAGAAAATCACTTAAAATATTGATTGACATTACAGTCACGGCACTGATCAAAATGATAAATGTAGTATCCGCGAGATATGTGTTATACCCTGTAAGGAACTCCGGCGAAAAGTGGAGGGCAATAATAGCGGGAATGATGCGTATGCATCTATGGAAAAATTTTCTTTCATATAAATGGGTAATCCATAGGGAGCGTATTTTAAAACCGGTTCTACGTATAATGAAAGCCAAAATGACCGTACCGAACCTGTCCGCAAGCCATATTATAAAAATCAATAAAAAACACGCAAAAAGAAAAGTAATGGTATCCGATACGGTTGGCGACATCCCTGCTTTAATGAAAAGATTCTCGAACGTTTGTAAAGGGCCGAATTTTGCATTTTCAGAAACTTCTGTAATTAATTCGATATTTTCCGTATTTGTAATGATTCTTAGAGTGTCTTCCATAAATTCCTGAAGTTTCAATAAATATACTCTTTTTTTGTGTGGGCGGAGTAAAGAGGACCGAAATCGATTATAAATTTGAATAATACTGATTTGACTATTTTCCATATACATCCGGAAATATAATTCGTTGTAAATATGTTGCATAATGTGAAAAAAAACTTATTTTTGCGAATTAGTTCGTTTAATCTTCGGAGTACGAATTATATACTGTATCCTGTAAACTTTTGAATTATAGATAGATATTTACAAATAAAAAATTAAACAATGCAGAGTAAAGGTGCACTAAAATTCCTTGTGATCGTACTGGCGGTAGCATGTGCTTATCAGCTATCGTTTACTTTTGTCACACGCAATGTGGAGCGGAAGGCTGCCAAATATGCGGATGGAGACCCTGTTAAGGAGCAGAGCTATCTGGATTCTATGAAATCCCAGACTGTTTATAACCTTGGACTGGTTAAATTCACTTACAAAGAGGCAAAAGAAAAAGAAATCAATCTGGGTCTTGACCTTAAAGGCGGTATGAACGTAATGCTGGAGATATCGGTAGAAGATGTTGTCCGCGCATTATCTAACTACAATACCGATCCTGTCTTTAATCAGGCGCTTGCAAGAGCAAGAGAGGCTCAGAATAGAAATTCCCGTGATTTTATCACGGCATTCCGTGAAGCGTATGAAGATATCGTTCCGGGAGGCAGGTTGAGCTTCATTTTCAATACTCCGGATCTTCGCGATCAGGTTACGCCCGAAAGTACGAATGATCATGTGGTCAGCGTTCTCCGGTCACAAACCGAAAGTGCAATTGAAAACTCATACAATGTATTGAGTAATCGTATCGACCGATTCGGTGTAACACAGCCTAATATCCAACGTCTTGAAGGTTCTGGAAGGATCCTTGTGGAACTGCCAGGGGTTAAGGAACCAGAACGTGTTCGTAAACTCCTTCAGGGAACGGCAAGTCTCGAATTCTGGTCTACATATAATAACACGGAAATTTACCCTCTTTTCGAGCAGGTAAACAATTATATTAAGGAATATCAGAGTGCATCGAACGCAAGTCTACCGCAAGCAACCGAAGAAACTGAGGAAACTATTGCCGAAGTAATAGAGGAAAGTGACTCTACAAGTCTTCTTTCTGAACTTGAGGCAACACCAGGAGTTGATTTATCCGATGTGGATATGGAGAAAGAATTTCCATTCTTCTCTAAACTTTCACCGATGGTCGACTTCCAGACAGGGGGGTATTACAGTACGCCAGTCGTGGGACGCGCGATGTCTTATGATACTGCAGCTGTAAATAATTATCTTGCGATGCCGCAGGTTAGGGCACTGCTTCCCCGCGATATCGATTTTATGTGGGGTGTTAAGGGTATTGATGCCGCTGAAAGTATCTTCGAATTATATGCCATAAAGAAAAATACACGCGACGGAAGACCGCCGGTAGACGGAGGTGTCGTTGTTAACGCTCGCCCTGAATACTCGCAGTATGGCTCTGCAGCGCAGGTATCTATGTCTATGGATGCAACCGGAGCACGTCAGTGGGCTCGTCTTACGGCAGATAACGTAGGTAACTTTATCGCTATCTGTCTTGACGGATACGTTTATTCCGCTCCTGGTGTAAGTAATGAAATTACTGGAGGGCAGTCTTCTATTACAGGAAGTTTTACATATGCGGAAGCAACCGACCTTGCAAATGTTTTGAAATCAGGTAAATTGCCTGCTCCTGCAAGGATCATTCAGGATACGGTTGTCGGACCTACTTTGGGACAGGAATCGATAAATGCCGGAATGAGTTCGTTTATTATAGCGTTCGTCTTGGGACTTCTTTACATGATCTTTTTCTATAACAGGGCAGGGTGGGTATCGTCTGTTGCCTTGATAGCGAACATATTCTTTCTTTTCGGTGTACTTGTATCGTTCGGTGCGGTTCTTACCCTGCCGGGTATCGCCGGTATCGTCCTTACTATGGGTATGGCGGTGGATGCGAACGTGATAATTTATGAACGTATAAAAGAAGAACTTAAGGCCGGTAAGGGGCTGGGGCTCTCTATTACCGACGGTTTTAAAAATGCTTATTCGGCGATCATAGACGGTAACGTAACGACTCTTATAACCGGTATAGTGCTCTTTATATTCGGTACGGGTCCTGTGCAGGGATTCGCAACGACCTTGATAATCGGTATTATCACTTCACTTTTCACTTCGATATTTATTACGAGGATTATTTTCGTATCGATGCTTGAAAAAGGAAAAGATATTACCTTCTCAAATAAATTTACACGTAACTTCCTTGCTAACACTCACATAGATTTCATCAACTTAAGGAAAATTTCTTACATAGTTGCCGGTATCCTTATTCTTATTTCGATAACTTCGCTTTTTGTAAGAGGTTTGAACTATGGTGTGGACTTCTCCGGAGGACGTGCATATGTAGTAAGATTCGATCAGAACGTTACGGCCAATCAGGTGCGTGATGCTTTGAGCGATGTGTTCTCAAGTGACGACGCTTCCGAAAGTTACGAGGTAAAACAGTATGGAACCGAGAATCAGATGAGGATCATCACTCAGTATAAATATGACGATACCAGTGAAGATGCTACTGCTGAAGTAGAAGGATTGCTATACAAAGCCCTTGCTCCGCTTTACAGTTATGCTATCACTGAGGAGGCTTTTATAACTACGCAAACCGATATAAACGGTATTATCAGTGCGGATAAGGTGGGCCCGAGTGTGGCGAAGGATATTAAAGTTAATTCGTTGATCGCAGTATTGTTCAGTCTTATCGCGATCGGAATTTATATCGTTATAAGATTTGGCAGATGGCAGTGGGGCGTGGGAGGAGTTGTTTCCCTGGGTCACGATGCATTCGTGACTATCGGTATGTTCTCTCTTCTTTACGGATTCATGCCGTTCACGATGGAAGTAGACCAATCCTTTATTGCAGCTATTCTAACGATTATCGGTTACTCTATAAACGATAAAGTGGTTATCTTTGACCGTATCCGTGAATACAGGAAACTTTATCCTAAACGCGGACTGAAAGAAAATATCAACCTTGCCGTAAACAGCACTCTTTCCAGAACGGTTAATACATCGGGAACGACCCTTGTGGTGTTGTTAGCGATATTCCTGTTTGGAGGTGAAGTCATAAGAGGATTTATCTTCGCATTGATGTTCGGTGTCATAATAGGAACATTATCTTCGATATTTATAGCCACTCCTATTTCTTACGATCTTATTACCAAAAAGAACGATAGTAAGTAAGAATTAGAAAATATATTATTAAAAAGGCGGAAGATTTATCTTCCGCCTTTTTAATATCCATAAAAAAATTAATTTTGTGGTCATGAAAAAGATAAAAATTTTATTGATTTTATTTTTGTGCCTGTCATTGTTCTTCTCCTGTGGAAAGAATGATATTCTTGATTCTACTTTTGAGGTTGCGCCTTACATACAAAAAACTCAGAATGGGATCGAGTATATTACGAGTGATGTCGAAGGTTATTTCTTCTATGCAGACAGTACTTTTTTCGAAGAACCGACTTATGAGGATGCACTGTCAGGTACTATAAGATACAAATCCGGAGGTACTCTTTCATATACGGGGCTACCAGATAAAGATGATAATTTTGTTATTTATTTCAGGAATCTTATACAGTCCGAAATAATCCTTATTTTGGTTGATAAGACAAATGAGGTCTTTTGCTGGAGGCAACTGTATCTGGAACCGGGACAGAATTATATAACGACACGCGTCAGATTCCGATTATGGCGTGCAGGCGTTAATACTTTTACTTATAAAGATGGCGGATGGACCGTTGTACTTCCTCCTTCGGATGCGGAAGAAGATGAAGGTGATGGAGAGGGTGACGACGACGAGGATGATGGAGAAGAAGATGATGAGGGTGAGCAGGAGGACGAAAATCACGAAGAAGAATAACCTCTATTTATTCAGCGGATGATGATTTAAGAGACTATTCTTCAGATCATCGTTGTCCAGATGTGTGTATATTTCAGTGGTCAGGATAGATTCGTGTCCCAGCATCTCCTGAACAACACGTATATCTGCTCCCCCCTGTAATAAGTGCGTTGCAAAAGAATGCCTTAATGTATGAGGGCTGATGTTTTTATGTATTCCTGCTTTTAGGGCGGTATCTTTGATTATGTAAAATATCATTACGCGGCTCAGCTTTTTTCCCTTATTGTTCAAGAAAAGAAAATCTGTATTTTTCCCGTCTATTTTCATTGTTTTTCGTTGTTCCATATAGTTGGCTACATGCCTGCGCGCCACTTCGCTTATAGGAACGAGGCGCTGTTTGTCCCCTTTGCCGATTACGCGGATGTAACCTTCGTTGATAAATATATCCGTAATTTGTAATTCGATAAGTTCGCTTACCCTTAATCCGCAGCTATACAGGGTTTCTAAAATAGCCCGGTTACGGTGTCCCTGTGGCTGGCTCAGATCGATACTATCCAATAGATTTTTTACTTCCATATATGACAATACATCCGGAAGTTTTCTTCCTGTCTTCGGGTGATCTATCGATTCCGTCGGTAACTCCTGTATCTTGTCATTAATAAGTAGAAAGTTGAAGAAACTGTTAATTCCGCTTAGTGTGCGTGCTTGAGAGGTGCGGTTCATCCCCCGGTCGTAAATCCCGGCCAAAAATTCTTCTATATGTTTCCGTTCTACCGATACGGGCGATACGGGCGATACGGAGAAATTCGTGCATATGAATTCACGAAATGATTTAATATCGTGCAAATACGCTGAAATCGTATTATCGGAAAGATTCTTCTCGAGTTTAAGATATGAATAATATTCCTTTATATATTCCTCCCATTGTTCCATATATCCGAAAGTAGTATTATATTTGTGTTTTAGCCGTTTTAATCCGAACTTAATATCAGGTAAAATTAATGAATTATAAAGAATTTACAGTTAAAATTTCGTCCGATGCAGTAGAAAATGCCGGAGAGATCCTGATTGCGGAACTTGCCGATTTCGATTTTGAAAGTTTTGCGGAAGATGAATATGAGTTAAAGGCATATATACCGGTTGCACATTATAAAGTTCAGGAACGATCTATAATTAATTTTTTGAGTGTAAACGGATACGAATATAAAATAACGGAGATTAACGACGATGTAAACTGGAATGCCGAATGGGAATCGAATTTCGATCCGATCGACGTTAACGGTCAGTGCTATATTCGCGCACCGTTCCATAACGATGTTAAAGGTTGCAAATATATCGTGACCATAATGCCCAAAATGTCATTCGGTACCGGGCATCACGCAACAACTCATTTAATGATAGAAGGAATAATGGATTCCGATATTAAAAATAGATCCGGTCTGGATATGGGAAGCGGTACGGGTGTTCTGGCGATTCTGGCAGTAAAAGCCGGAGCTATGTGGATGGATGCAATAGATATCGACGAATGGGCATATGAAAATTGTAAAGAAAATATTGAACTTAACCGTACTTCTGAAAATATAAATGTGTTTCTTGGAGATGCAGGATTACTTGCGGAACCGGGGAAATATGATTTTATATTGGCTAATATAAATAGAAATATACTCCTGGCAGATATGGATAAATATTCGGTGTCTATTAAACCCGGAGGAGAATTATTCTTGAGCGGTTTTCTGGATATAGATTCCGAAGTAATACGGAAAAAAGCCGAGGAGAACGGTTTTGTTTTTGTGGATGAAAAACATAGGAACGGATGGTGTATGTTGAAATTTAAGAAAACTATTTAAGATGGAAGAAAAAGTAGAGATTATTCAGATAAATATTTCAGGGGAAGATAAACCTGGAGTTACTTCGGCCCTTACACGCATCCTTGCAGGATACGATGCCTTTATATTGGACATAGGGCAGGCAAATATCCATCAGACACTGTCGATGGGTATATTGTTTAAAACAACGCAGGAGAAGGCCGGAAATATCATGAAGGACCTTCTTTTTAAAGCCTATGAACTGGATATAACCATACGTTTTACACCGATATCCGAAGAGGAATATGAACAATGGGTCTGTATGCAGGGAAAGAACAGATACATTATCACTCTGTTAGGTCGGAAACTTACTGCGAAACAGATAGAAGAGGTGACAACTATAGCGACTCATCAGGGACTTAATATAGACTCGATAATAAGATTGACGGGGAGAATTCCTCTGGACGAAAATGCCCGTGCTCCGAAATCCTGCGTAGAGTTGTCCGTTAGGGGAAATCCCAAAGACAGGAAGGAAATGCAACGTTGTTTTATGGATCTTTCGATAGAGCACGGCGTGGATGTTTCCTTTCAATTGGACGATATGTTCCGCAGGTGCCGCAGACTCATATGTTTCGATATGGATTCTACTCTTATCGAGACAGAGGTTATAGATGAACTTGCCGAGAGGGCAGGAGTGGGCGAGCAGGTGCGCGCAATTACCGAATCTGCGATGAGAGGCGAGATCGATTTTAACGAGAGTTTCAAACGACGTATCGGAATGCTTAAAGGTTTGGATGTATCCGTTATGGAAGAAATTGCTAACAATCTGCCGATAACGGAAGGCTTGGACAGGCTGATCACCGTATTGAAAAGAGTCGGTTTTAAAACTGCAATATTATCCGGAGGATTTACTTACTTCGGAAATTATCTCAAGCACAAGTACGGATTCGATTATGTCTATGCCAATGAACTGGAAATCGAAGATGGAAAACTCACGGGAAACCATGTAGGTGAAATAATCGACGGAAAACGTAAAGCGGAACTTCTCAGACTCATAGCGCAAGTGGAAAACGTGGATATTTCCCAGACCGTAGCAGTAGGCGATGGAGCCAACGATCTTCCGATGTTAAGCATCGCGGGTCTTGGGATTGCGTTCCATGCTAAACCTAAAGTCGTGGAAAATGCAAGACAATCGCTGTCTACGATAGGACTCGACGGAATATTATATTTCCTCGGTTTTAAAGATTCCTATATAAACGAATAATTTTTATTTGATGCGGAAATTGTAGGTAATTGTTCCTACCTGTGAAAAAGGTGCGTTTTCATTTACATTGAACCGTGCCTTTTTTGCTGCCCGTTCAGCCGCTTCGATCAGGATGCGGTTCGTGGTTGTCGAACCGAGGGAAACGACGGATGTACTTACTACTTCTCCCTGCGGGTTTACCCTGATTTCTATTATTACACGCCCCTCTTCATTAGCATTATATTCCGGAGCAGGCAATGTCCCTATAAGCGATCTTCCGCTGAGGTTCCATCTGTCTCCATTGGTTCCAAGTCCTGTTCCGCTATTGCTGCCGTCAGTGCTTCCCGCAAGGTTGCCTTGATTGCCTTCTCCTCCCGCTTCCCCCTGGGATTGGGAGTTGGAGTCGCTTCGTCCCGGGAATAACGCGCGTTGGTTTACTTCGCGAGGTTGTTCTGCCGGAGGTGTTTCTTCAGCAGGTTTAGGCTGTTCGACTGGAGTCTGCCGTTCGGTTTCACGAGGAGTTTCAGGGCGCGTCTCGGCGATAACCGGAGCTTCTTCTATTTCCTGGGTGATTATCTCTTCCTGTACGGTCATTTGTGGAGAACTGGCAGGTGTTTCGACATTTGCCGTAGTCTCGTTCATATATAGGTCCTCTATCCCGAGACCAGTATCTCCATCTCCGAAATCAATTAAAATTCCTTCTCCCTCCAAATCTATCGACTTAAGGTTGAACGAAACGAAAAAAATAAGTACGACCCACATCGCTACATATATGACTGTTGCGATGAGTCCTGCTCTCTTGTGTTTTTTCTCGTCCGTATATGGGCGCATTATTTCGGAGTTGTAGCTAGAATCAGCTTGTATTTATTATTATTTGCGATAACCATGACTTTAACGATTTCCCCGATAGGTACGGATTCATCCGAATGCAGCGATATCGTAGGATCTTCGACACCAACCATTTTCGTTTTCAGAGTTTCTTCGAGTCTGTCGAATGGAACAGGATCCAACTCTACATAATATTTCAGATCATTGGTTATCGAAACGGTCGTGTACGGTTTGTCGGATACGATGTTGCTGCTTTTAGGCAGGGTCAACTTCAAAGCGTTCGGACTGATCAATGTCGTAGCTACCATGAAAAAAATAAGGAGCAGGAAGATCATATCCGTCATCGATGCCGATCCGAAAGGACTTTCAACCTTTGATCCTCTTTTAATTGCCATAAGATAAGGTTTTAGCGTTTATCGACAGGTTGGTTAAGAAGATCCATGAAAGCTATAGAGTTCGCTTCCATCTGGAATACGAGTCGTTCGATGCGTGCGACCAGATAGTTATATCCGAAATAAGCCGGGATACCGACGATAAGACCTGCAACCGTAGTTATCATCGCCGTGTACATACCGCTGGATAACATCCCTATATCCACCGCACCGCCGCCTTCGGACATATTCATAAACGCTATCACCATACCTATTACGGTACCGAGGAACCCGATCATCGGAGCACCTCCCGCTATGGTCGAGAGAAAAGGAAGGCCGTTCTCGAGCTTTGTTACTTCAAGGTTGGCAACGTTCTCTATAGAAGATTGTACGTCATTTAAAGGACGTCCTATACGTTCGATTCCTTTTTCGATCATTCTTGCTATCGGAGTATCGGTACTTTTGCATAACTGCACCGCCGAGCCTATTTTTCCTTCGTAAATATATTCGCGTATATTATTAATGAAATTAGTATCAAAGTTCATGGCTTTTCTGATAGCCATAAATCTTTCGACAAAAATGTATATCGATATAGCGCCAAGTATCGCAAGTGGTATCATTAACCATCCACCGGCCAAAACAAGCTCGCCAAAACTCATCGTACTTGCTTTTTCTGCTGTTTGCGCAGTTATTTGTTCCAGAAGCTCGGCCGCATCTGTCGTTTGCAAAAATATATTCATAATTAATTTGTTATTATAAATTTAGAAACCCTTGCAAATCTATATGTTTTTGAACAAATCTCAAAACAATCACAAGGAAGTATAATTCGTAAATCGATTAAAAAACTTAAATTTGCACGATTAAAATCCAATATTGTTAAAACCTGCTTATGGAGGAGCAACCGTTCGGACACAATATATATATGAGGGATTCGTCTCTTATAATGCCGGAAACCGTTGTTCCCGAGCGTATTAGCACGGATAATCCCAGTGATGTTTTCGGATACGGACAACTGTCGTCAATCAGCGTTGCTTACGATCCGGAAGTCAATATAGGACGCAACGAACAGCATTATAATTTCATTATATTTTCTTCGCTGCAGGTATTTATATTTATTTTCTTTGCAGTGTCATTTTACCGTTTCAGGGATCAGTTTTACCTGTTGTTCAAATTTTTATTTTCTCCAAGAGATATTTCGGAGAGTATAGAAAAACAGGGGATTACATTCAGGCATTTTATTAATCTTACGAATTATATCGGTTTTTTCTGTGTCGTTGCATTGGCTATGAAATTGATTATGGTTTTTAACGGTTCCGGTGGTTTTTCCGGGATTATTTACGAGTATGACGGTTATCTGATTTTAGCTGTTATCTGCGGGCTGCTTTTGATTTTTGCTTACAGGTTTATAATCCATAAGGCTATAATGTTATTCACTATGGACGTAAAGAATATTGAGGAGCTTATTTCTTTTAATAAAATAATTTTCAGCATCTGTACTGTTATGTACCTTCCATTTATTTTCAGCATGGCAGTTTGGGAAAATCAATTCGCTGCTCATACGGAAGTTATACTATTGTGGGTACCGATACTTTTTTTGTTATACTACGGAATTAAGACATTTCGCTTCTTTATTGTTAGAAAATTTTCAATTTTCCAGTGGTTTTTGTACCTTTGCGCTGTGGAAATTTTACCGATAAGTTTTTGCCTAATATTGGTAATGAGGGGTTTTGAATTAAATTTTTAAGTTTTGAAAATAAATAGAATACTTGTTTCTCAGCCGGCTCCGGCGGCCATAGAGCGTTCTCCGTTCCAGGAGCTAATTTCAAAATACGGTATAACTGTCGATTTTCATCCCTTTATCAGGGTCGAACGCGTTAGCGTCAAAGAATTCCGTTCTCAACTGATCGATATTCTTGCGCATAGTGCAGTTATTTTTACCAACAGGTCGTCTGTCGATCATTTTTTCCAGATATGCGAAGAGACGTGGGTTACTATTCCGGGAACCATGAAATATTTTTGTGTTACTGAAGCGGTTGCTTTGTATTTGCAGAAATATATAGTTTATCGAAAAAGAAAGATTTTCTTCGGTAAATCTACTTTTGCCGATCTCGTGGATATAATGGCAAAGCATAAGGAAGAAAAATTTCTGCTGCCTCTTCCGGATCCTCATAAGCCGGAAATTCCTGCGAGTCTGGAGAAGCTGAAACTTAAATTTACTAAATTGATATTGTCGCATACTGTCAGTAACGATATAAGCGGAGTGGACATTAAAAATTATGATATTGCGGTGTTTTACAGTCCGTTGGAAATATCCACATTAAAAAGCTGTTGTCCTGAACTTCCAGAGAACCTTCGCCTGGCAACTTTTGGCAATGGAACAGCCGTTTCAGCAGTCGATAATGGTTTTAACCTCAGTGTAATGGCTCCGACACCTGAATCACCTTCAATGGTGAATGCACTCGATAGTTTCATTAAGAAGCTGCATGCAGGGGAAAAAGTAGATTATGTCGTGATCAATAAAACGGATTCGGACTTACAGATAAAACAGGACGGTAAATCTACTGCAAAAAAAACAAAGCCTGCAGTAAGTCCTACTGCAAAAAAACACCGATAAAAAGCAAATCAGCATAATTTGATACAATCAACGGATAATTCATTCGGAAAAAAACATAAGCTGTGTAATAAGATATTGCTTGATGCACTATTTGAAAAAGGCACAGCTTTTTTTTCTTATCCGTTCAGATGTGTATATTTGATTACTGACCGTGAAGAAGATTCTGAAAATGTCCAGATTGTTGTAACGGTAAGCAAGAGAAATCATAAAAGAGCGGTGAGCCGTAATCTTATAAAAAGAAGAATACGGGAATCATACAGGATTAATAAAACACTTTGGTTGAAAAAGGAAGACGGACAATTTATTGTTCCGGGTAAGCGTTTATTAATTGCTTTTATTTATACCTCTAAAGATATACTCGATTATAAAACAATTGAAAACGGAGTCAGGCGTGGGATCGTTACGGCATGTAAAAATATTGAGAAAAATCCTGATTTTTCCGCTGGTAGCGGTGATTAAATTTTATCAGTATTGTATTTCTCCGTTCACTCCTGCTGCATGCAGGTATACTCCGACATGTTCACAATACAGTCTTGAAGCACTGCGCAGGCATGGATTCTTTAAAGGAATATATCTCTCGGTTAAACGAATTCTGTCTTGTCATCCGTGGGGTGGGAGCGGACATGACCCGGTGCCATAATTAAAAAAAAATCCTGCACTTGCGCAGGATTTTTTTTAATGATATGCCTTAAGGATTTTTCCCGTATTTACCATCGTGGGCCATCCATCTTCATCTATATAAACAGGTTTGATATTCAGCAACGAGGCACCGTCCGCAGATATGGTGTAAGCGTGATAGACAATGTAGGTCGTGTCGCCTTCCGTGAAAAAGCCGTTATGCCCTCTTCCCGGTTCTTCGTAATCACCCTCTAGGAACATCGTGAAATAATTATCCACCCAGCTTTGCCCTTCCTTGTTCAGATATGGACCCTTAATGTCTTTGGATCTGCCCATAACAACATGATACGTACTCTCGAGACCGGCACAACACTTACCCCGCGATGCGAATATGTAGTAATATCCGTCATGTTTTATAAGGAACACTGCTTCGCCTAAAGTAGTTGTCAAAACAGTTACGTCAGGATTGGCTTCATCCTTAAGTTTACCTGTCTGGGGGTCTAGCTCTACCAATCTTAAGCCTGCTTTATATGATCCGTAAAGAAGATAAACCCTTCCGTCTTCATCGACAAAAACATTAGGATCTATAACATTGACGCCTTCGCCTCCGTTGCGGAAGTCTATAATCTTGCCTTCGTCCACCCATTTATAATCCGGATCTTCGGGATTCAACGTGGTATTGGTAACGAGACCTATACTTGAGTTGAAATTCATCCATGCCGATACCGAGTAATAAACATAGTATTTGCCGTTCCTGTAATGGATGTCCGGAGCCCAGAGATGTCCTTTTTGTTCAGGTATATCTATAGTGTGCCATGAAGGAAGTTCGCCGTGTTTGAAAATGGGATCTTCTTTTTTCCATTCCACCATATCTTTGGAGCTAAGAACGTTAATCCCGTTGCCCGTACTGAAGACATAATAAGTGTCACCTTGTTTTATCATAACAGGGTCATGCACAGGAACATTCGTGGATTGTGCAAACAAGGGTGCGGAAATAATTATTGCACATACGGTCAGTAAAATCTTTTTCATAGCAACGGATTATTATAATGTTACTACCCAGTTAAATTTATCTTCTTCTTCGCCTAATTGAATAGCACGGAGTTTGTTGTATAGTTTTTCAGTTATTTTTCCCGGAATATCGCTGTCTGAGAAAATATATTCCCTGCCATTATTCGGGTCGACTATTTTTGAAATAGGAGTAATAACGGCAGCAGTTCCGCAAGCTCCGCATTCGTCGAAACTGTCGAGTTCCGAAAATTCAACTTTACGACGTTCCACTTCCATGCCCATATCTACAGCGATATCCATTACACTGAGATTCGTTATGGAATGTAGGATCGAATGGGAATCCGGAGTTATATATTTATTCCCTTTTATAGCGAAAAAGTTGGAAGTTCCACATTCGTCTATGTATTTTTTCTCAGCCGCATCGAGATACAGCACTATGGAATAGCCTTGTTTTTTTGCCCACGACTGGGATTTAAGACTAGCGGCATAGTTACCTCCGACTTTAATATGTCCCGTTCCGCATGGGGCTGCACGATCATGATCCCTGTCTACAATTACATCGATAGGTTTGAACCCATTTTTGTAGTATGGCCCTACCGGTGTAACAAATACTACAAATAAAAATTCGTCTGCCGGATGAACCCCTACGCGTGGTCCTGTTCCTATAAGTACTGGACGAATATAAAGGGATGCGCCTGTTCCGTATGGCGGAATGTATTTTTCGTTTAATTTGACTGCTTGTTTCACCGCTTCCACGAATATTTCTTCCGGCAGCGGAGCCATTTCTATATATTCGGCAGAGCACACCATTCTCTTTGCATTATCATAGGGACGGAATATACGGATGTCGCCGTTTTTTCCTCTGAATGCTTTAAGACCCTCGAATGCTTCCTGACCGTAATGAAGACAGGTAGCTGCCATGCTCATTGTGATTTCTTCTTCCGTGTGAATCTCCAATTCACCCCATTTACCGTTCCTGTAATAACAACGGATATTGTAATCTGTTTTTACGTATCCGAAGGAAAGGTTTGCCCAATCAAAGTTCTCCATATTATTGTTTGTCTGTTCCGTTTGAATAAAAGCCTTACGGCTGAAAATTTAACCTATATAGGCTCCGGTAATAATGTCTTCCGCAGGTTTTACGGTGACCATTTTTCCTTCCGAAGTCTGTGCCATGAGTATCATTCCCTGCGATTCGATACCTTTTATCGTACGCGGTTCGAGATTGACAAGAACCAATACCTGGCGCCCTACCATTTCTTCCGGGGAATAGAACTCTGCTATCCCCGACACAATGACTCGTTTGTCGATTCCTGTGTCTACGGTAAGTTTTAATAATTTTTTAGTTTTAGGTACTTTTTCAGCTTCCAGCACTTTCGATATTCTTATGTCCATTTTGGAGAAATCATCGAAAGTTACGGAACTTTTTTGCGGATCTATCGAGGCTTCGTTAGCCATATTGCTCTTTTTCGTATTCTCGAGTTTGAGTAATTGGGCTTCGATTGTACTGTCTTCGATCTTTTCAAAAAGCAGTTCCGGTTTATTTACTTTATGCCCTGCTGAAATGAGATATGTTTTACCCAGTTCTTCCCAACCGAATTTGTCGGAATTCAGAAGACGGAGTATTTTTTTAGCTGTGAATGGCATGAACGGTTCACATACTATACCAAGGTTAGCAGATATCTGTATCGCTATATTGAGTATTGTTTTGACTCTTTCAGGATCGGTTTTAACCAGTTTCCATGGTTCGGTGTCCGCAAGATATTTGTTCCCGAGGCGTGCAAGGTTCATCGCTTCCCGCAATGCTTCGCGGAATCGGTAATTCTCTATGTTGTCCTCTACCGATTTTTTAATTCTCGGTATTTCCTGAAGAATTTCTTCATCGTAGGATGTCAGTGTACCGCACGCAGGAACTTCTCCTCCGTAATATTTATCTGTAAGAACGATGGCCCGGTTAATAAAATTGCCGAGGATGGCAACGAGTTCGTTATTATTACGTGCCTGAAAGTCCTTCCATGTAAAATCGTTATCCTTTGTTTCAGGAGCGTTCGCGCAAAGCACATAGCGAAGTACGTCTTCTTTTCCCGGCATGTCTTCGAGGTATTCGTGAAGCCATACAGCCCAGTTCCTTGAAGTAGATATCTTGTCCCCTTCAAGATTGAGGAATTCGTTTGCCGGAACATTTTCCGGAAGTATGTATTCTCCGTGAGCCTTAAGCATCGCAGGAAAAACTATGCAGTGGAACACTATATTATCTTTTCCGATAAAGTGCACCAGTTTGGTGTCTTCGCTTTTCCAGTATTTTTCCCAATCTCCGGTCAGTTCTTTAGATGCAGATATATAACCTATAGGTGCATCGAACCACACGTAAAGAACCTTACCTTCCGCTCCTTCCACGGGAATAGGAATTCCCCAGTCGAGATCGCGGCTTACCGCACGAGGCTGGAGTCCCAGGTCGAGCCAGCTTTTACACTGTCCGTAAACGTTAGCCTTCCATTCCTTGTGCCCCTCGAGTATCCATTCTCTTAAGAACCTTTCATAATTGTTCAAAGGAAGGTACCAATGCTTCGTTTCTTTTTTTATCGGAATAGAACCTGTTATAGCTGATTTGGGATCGCGGAGATCATTAGGGCTCAATGTCGTTCCGCATTTTTCACACTGATCCCCGTATGCACGATCGTTCTGACAGTGGGGGCATGTGCCTGTTATATATCTGTCTGCGAGGAACTGCTTTGCTTCCTCGTCGTAATACTGCAGGGTAACCTGTTCCTCGAATATATTTTTGTCGTATAGGGTACGGAAAAAATCCGAAGATGTTTTGTAATGTACGGGCGAAGTGGTTCTTGAATATATGTCGAAGGATATACCCAGTTGTGCAAAAGAATTTTTTATGATATTATGATATTTATCCACGATATTCTGGGGCGTCACTCCTTCCTGCCGCGCCTTGATAGTGATAGGAACTCCGTTCTCGTCCGATCCGCACACCCATATCACTTTCCTTCCTTTTAATCTCAGGTAGCGAACGTAGATATCCGACGGAATATAAACGCCTGCGAGATGTCCGATATGAACGGGACCGTTGGCGTAAGGAAGTGCAGAAGTAACCAAATATCGTTTAAAATTCTTCATTTCAAAACATTTTCCTGCAAAAGTACGAGAATTTTTCTGAATTATTATAGTAATAAGTCATAAAAAAATAAATAAATACGATAACGGAGGACACTGTAGAGTTTTATTGATGTCAAATTTAAAATTTATCATTATTTTTGCATCATAGGGATTGTGTATATATATGATATTACTAAATTATCAGGATTATTATGAAGTTCACGTTTTTAAGGGTACGCAAACCAAGGCAGTTCGAATATAAGCCGAGATATTACGATCCGGAAGAAGAGGCAAGGGAAGAGAGGAAAAAAGCTGTTTTAGGAGCGAACTATAAAGATAATTATAAAACTGCCGGGGAAAAATCAGGCAGTACGGAGGAATATAAGCCCGGGCAGTATTTACGCGGTATGACTATGCGGAAAGGTGTGATGGTCGACCGGCGGTCATCTCAAAATAAAAGAGCCCGGAGTATAAGATTTGTTATTGCGTTGATCCTGCTGGCGGCTGCATTTGTCAGGTTAATGAAATAACGAAGAATGAGTGACGTTATAAAATTACTGCCAGAATCCGTATACAACCAGATTGCAGCCGGAGAGGTTGTGCAGAGGCCTGCGTCAGTGGTCAAAGAACTTGTTGAAAATGCCATCGACGCCGGAGCCGATTCTGTTACGGTAAATATCAAAGACGGAGGCAAGGAACTTATCCAGGTAATCGATAATGGATGCGGTATATCCTCTGCCGATTCCATAAAAGCATTCGAACGTCACGCTACCTCCAAAATATCTTCTGCGGAGGATCTTTATAAACTCTCTACTTTTGGATTCAGAGGTGAAGCGCTGGCATCTATCGCTTCGGTTTCTGAAGTCGAAATGAGAACGCGTCAATGCGATGAAGAAGTAGGGGTGCAGGTTATTGTCAACGGAGGAGATTTTATAAGCCAGACTCTTGTGAATACTCCGAAAGGAACCCAGTTTTTTATAAAAAATCTTTTTTATAATATTCCTGCCCGCAGGAAATTCCTTAAAAGCAATTCTGCCGAGACCCGCCATATAATATCCGAATTCATAAGGGTGGCGCTGTGTAATCCTTCGGTCGAAATGATTTTATATAACAATAATACCTGTGTTTACAACCTGCCTGCTTCCGGGCTGCGCAACCGTATCGCTGCGGTAGTTGGGAAAAATATAAAGAATAGTCTGCTGGAGTTATCCGTTAAAACATCCATTATAAATGTCGAAGGTTTCATAACCACTCCGCAGTCGGCGAAAAAAAGCGGTGTGGAACAGTACCTTTTTATAAACAACAGATTTTTCAGGTCTCCGTATTTTAATAAAGCTATCCTGCAGGCATACGATAATCTTATAAACAGTGATACGCAGCCTTCTTATTTTCTTTATTTTACGATCGATCCGTCGAGAATAGACGTAAACATAAGTCCGTCGAAGACGGAGATCAAATTCGAGGACGAGCAGGCGATATGGCAGATCATAAATGCTGCTGTCAGGGAGTCTTTGGGAAAATGTGGTGCTGTTCCCATGATGGACTTCGATACGGATACTTCCCTGGAGATACCCGTATATAACGAATCGAAAGAAGTTAAGGCTCCGGTAAACTCCTTGAATCCGGAATTTAATCCGTTCGAAAGCGAACTGTCGGACCCTCCTGTAAAAACTTCCTTTGGGCGTAAGAGCTACCTCGATTCCATGAGCTTCGGACGGGATATACCGGAAGGATGGGAGATACTTTATAAAGATAATTACGATGATTTCGATAAGTCCTCTACAGAAGGCGATACCTTCCGGAATCTTATAGACGAAGAAGAAGAGGAATATATTTCGAATGGCTTCGGAAATGAAAATATAGTACAGGAGTCCTTCGAAATTGAGAGTTCGATTCAACCGGAATTTGATTTCGTCAAAATATCCAACAGATATGTTGCGTTATCAGTTAACCGGGCGTTGATGGTAGTGGATATTGTGAGAGCGCATAAACGGATAAAATATGAAGGAATCCTTGAATTGACCGGGTCGCATTCGACCGTAAGCCAGCAGGAGCTTTTCCCGATGCCGTGCAGTCTGTCGCCGAAAGAAATAAACTTATTGAGGACCCATTCCGCGGAACTGCGCGATATGGGTTTCGAAGTGGATTTCACGGAAGGAGAAGCTGTAATTAAAGCAATTCCGATAGTATTGGAATCCATATCACCTCAAAATATCATAGAGGGTCTTCTGGAGAATTTTTCAGACGAACGTGACCATAAGGAAGAAATTAAAGATATATTTGCTGTTAAAATGGCTGATATCTACTCTCTTAACCGTCCGCGTAATATGCAGGATGAAGAAATTAAAGAATTGTTGTATTCTCTTTTCAGCTGTAAGGAACCTAATTATGCTCCGGACGGGAAAAGTGTTTTTGTGACAATGGATGAAAGTGAAATAACTAAACGTTTTAAATAATATGAATATTGGAAGCGGGGCGCTTCGAACGCCTCCTGTTGTAAAGAATTTATTGATAATAAATGCCCTGGTATTTTTCGCTCAGGCTTATCTGCCTAACGGGTGGGGGAATATATTGACAGTTAAAGGAGCATTGTTCTTCAGGAAATCGGATTATTTCCAGCCATATCAGCTGGTTACACATATGTTCCTTCACGGAAGTTTCGGGCATTTGTTTCTGAATATGTTCAGTTTATGGATGTTCGGAAGGATACTGGAATACGATCTGGGGAGTAAAAGATTCCTTACGTTCTATATGATCTGCGGAATAGGTGCCGCATTATTATACTCGGGAGTGAATTGGTTGGAGATAAGTTATCTGCGTTCTACGGGCGTATCCGAAATTATTGTCCAGCGTGCGATAAATATTCCCTCCCTTGGAGCTTCGGGAGCAATATTCGGTGTACTTCTGGGATTCGGCATGATGCACCCGAATTCGGTGATAATGCTTTTGATTCCTCCGATCACGATGAAGGCCAAATATTTCGTTATAATATTTATGGTGCTGGAGATCATTCAGGGTTTTGCCGTTACGGACAATGTGGCCCACTTCGCTCACGTAGGAGGCATGATATGGGGATTCTTCCTCCTCCGATATTGGAAAAGAACCGGAAAGATTTATTATTAGATGGGAAGCCGCAGGACAGGAAATTTTTTAATTCGTATCGTCGATCTGGTAATGTTCGTGATCTCGATATTCGTAGTGACAGCCCTGGTCGCTGCATACGTATCTCCTGCTCTCAACCCTAACCAGGTGTGGTATTTATCTTTTTTCGGATTGTTTTTTCCTGTTTTTTATCTTGCCGCACTGATCGTTACGTTTTACTGGGCATGCAGGTGGAGTCGTGTGTTCTTTCTGACGGCATTCGTTCTTCTGCTCGGGATAGGCAAGGTGACGGAATTTTATAAATTTCCGGTAAATAAAAAATACCATGAAAATCCGGTTCCTGCAAATACACTTAAAATAATTACTTTCAATGTTGCCGGTTTCTGGGATCACGGAAGGGAAGCTCTGGTAACGGAAGAGATACTGGAATACATAAAGGGACAGGACCCGGATATAATATGTATACAGGAATTCGTGGCTTCCAAGAAATATCCGAAAGATTTCGTTGACCGCGTCCTTGAAGAATGGGAATATTCTGCGACTAACCTTAAGGGAGGAAAAGGTATTAAAGCCGTAACTTACAGCAAATTTCCCATAATATCCGATAACGAAATAATATTTGAAAATAAGAATAACGGAGTTTTGTATACCGATCTGCTCGTAGGCTCGGATACGTTACGTATAATAAACAACCATCTTCAAACCACTCATGTGGATAAGGATAACGTAAAATTTCTGGACGATTATCATTTTACCTTCGACGATGAAACCAAAGATACTTTTAAGCAGATAATTAAAAGTCTTAAGCAGGGATTTGCTACCAGGGCGTATCAAGCGGATAGTGTGGCGAGTCTGGTACACGGTAGGAATATTCCTACTATTGTCTGCGGGGATTTTAACGACACGCCGATGTCTTACGTTTACAAAACGATAAGGGGGAATTACGAGGATGCATTTGTAAATAAAGGATCAGGATTCGGATATACCTTCAAATACCTTTATCGTATCCTGAGGATAGATTATGTTCTTCATTCCGGTGATATCGAAACCGTTTCCTATGAAAGTCCCGATGTACAATGGTCGGACCATAATCCCGTGATAGTCGAATTTAAAATAAAAGAGAGCTGAGTTCGTCTTCCGCCTCGATAGTATTTTCTATTTCGATTTCTCCTTCCTGTATCCATTTCGCGGCAAAACGTACGCAGTAATTCATAAATATTACCATCAGTACGAATATCACAACGAAAACAATGAGAGACTTAAGGTTGAATTTTGCTTTGCCGTCGCCTTTAGGTGTTTCCCTTATTATTTTTTCCTCTTCCGGTGTCAGTCGTTGTGATAACATAACATTCTTTAAAATTCTGATGTAAAATGAAATTTTATCTCAGGAAACCGTTCCTGGGATAATTGCAGGGCATATGATGTATCTGCAAGAAAAACATCTCGGCCATGTTTATCGACAGCCATATTCTGGTATTTTCTTTTTTTGAAATCATCCAGCTGCTCTTTATTGTCGCTTTCAATCCAGCATGCCTTGTAAACGGCAACTGGTTCGTATTTACATTTCGCTCCGTACTCGTGTTCGAGTCTGTACTGTATAACCTCGAACTGTAATGCACCAACTGTGCCTATAATTCTTCTGCCGTTCATTTTATTGGTGAACAGCTGTGCCACGCCTTCATCCATGAGCTGGTCCACACCTTTAGATAGTTGTTTAAATTTCTGTGGATCTGCATTCTCTATATAACGGAACATTTCAGGGGAGAAACTCGGGATTCCTGTAAATTTAAGTTTTTCCCTTCGGTAAGGGTATCCCCGATCTTAAAGTTTCCCGTGTCATGAAGACCTATTATGTCGCCCGGATATGCAAAATCTACAATGGATTTTTTGTCAGCCATAAAAGCATTCGGAGAAGAAAATTTTATATTTTTACCGCTGGATACGTGAAGATACGGTTTGTTTCTTTCGAACGTGCCGGAACATATTTTTAAGAATGCGATTCTGTCCCTGTGGTTAGGATCCATGTTTGCGTGGATCTTAAAGATAAACCCTGTCAGTTTTTCTTCGAACGGATCAATCTCACGCTGTATGGTTCGCGATTTACCCGGATGAGGGGCTATCTGGATGAAGCAGTCCAGGAGTTCCATTACTCCGAAGTTGTTCAGCGCGCTTCCGAAAAATACGGGCGCTACCTCTCCTGAAAGATATGTATCCAGCTCGAATTCCGGATATACTCCTTTGACAAGCTCGAGATCGCTCCTAAGATTTCCAGCGTCTTTTTCAGTAATGATTTCGTCGAGTTTAGGATCGTTAAGTTCTATCTCGACAACTTCCCCTTCGCGGGTCTGCCTGTCTTCAGGAAAGAACAAACTCAGTTTTTTTTCGAAAAGATTATATACTCCTTTGAATGAAGATCCCATTCCGATAGGGTAAGCCAGAGGACGTACTTTAATTTTGAGTTCGCTCTCGATCTCATCCAGAAGGTCGAACGGATCTTTACCGTTGCGGTCCAGTTTATTGATGAAAACCATTACCGGAGTGTTGCGCATCCGGCATACCTCCATTAATTTTCTGGTTTGCGTCTCGACACCCTTGGCACAGTCGATAACTATAATTACGCTGTCCACTGCGGTGAGAGTACGGTATGTATCTTCCGCGAAATCTTCGTGTCCCGGAGTATCGAGTATGTTGATCTTTATATCTTTATATTCGAAGCCCATTACAGATGTAGCTACGGAGATACCTCTCTGGCGCTCGATCTCCATAAAGTCTGATGTGGCCCCTTTCTTTATTTTATTGGATTTAACTGCACCTGCAACGTGTATTGCGCCTCCGAAGAGTAGTAATTTTTCCGTAAGGGTGGTTTTCCCTGCATCCGAATGGCTTATAATGGCAAAGGTTCTTCTTCGTTTTATTTCTTGGGTAAGATACATATTTTATCGATAATATTTTAAAATTCTTTTGCAGTAATGGTCGATGGATAATCTAAAGAGTAATGTAATCCGACACTCTCTTTTTTAAGCTGTGCCTGTTTGATTATCAGATATCCTACGGCGATCATATTACGGAGTTCGCACAGATTCTGGCTAAGAGTTGAGGTGAGAAACAGATTCTCTGTTTCTTCGTAAATTATTTCCAGCCTTTTCAGCGCCCTTTCCAGCCTCAGGTCGGATCGTACAATGCCTACGTAGTTGCTCATTATCTGCTGCATCTCCTTGTAATTCTGTGTAATAAGGACCATTTCTTCCGGATGCGAAGTGCCTTCGTAATCCCATTCGGGTATGTTTTGTTGATGAGAAACATGTTCCAACTGTGGAATGGAGTGTTTCGCAGCCTGATCCGCGTAAACGGCAGCTTCGATCAGGGAATTCGATGCCAGACGATTAGCTCCGTGCAAACCCGTGCAGGAAGTTTCTCCCAATGCATAGAGCCTGTTTATAGTGGTCAGTCCGTTAAGATCGACTTTAACCCCACCGCAGGAATAATGCGCCGCAGGTGCTACCGGTATCATATCCTTGGTTATATCTATTCCCTCGGATAAACATTTTTCATAAATATTAGGGAAGTGGGCGATAGTATCTTTAGCGTCCTTATGGGTGACGTCGAGGTAAACATAATCGTAGCCATGGGTCTTCATTTCATTGTCTATACCCCTTGCCGTGATATCTCGTGGAGCTATGGAACCCATAGGGTGATATTTGTGCATGAATTCTTTTCCGTCCGGAGTTTTCAGAATGGCTCCGAATCCGCGCATAGCTTCGGTGATAAGGAATGAAGGCCTTTCCCCGGGATTGTAAAGGGCTGTCGGATGGAACTGTATGTATTCCATATTCTCGACGACACCTTTTGCGCGGTGAGCCATAGCGACCCCGTCGCCTGTGGCTACGGAAGGATTCGTCGTCGTGTGATATATGTTGCCGACTCCTCCCGATGCGAGGATCGTGAATTTTGAAAGGATGGTAAGGACCCTTTGTTTTTTCAGGTCGAGAACATACGCTCCATAACATTCTTTATCCGGTGTCGATTTTTTTACAAGCATTCCGAGGTGGTGCTGTGTCAGTACTTCGACTGCGAAATGATGTTCGAGAATCTCTATGTTTCTGTGTTTTTTCACTCTTTTAACCAGGGTGCGCTCTATCTCGTATCCGGTATTGTCTTTATGGTGAAGTATCCTGTGTTCGGTATGACCTCCTTCACGTGCAAGTTCGTATCTTCCGTTCTGGTCTTTATCGAAACGTACGCCCCAGTCGATAAGTTGTTTGATAAGTTCCGGTGCGCGTCGGACCACAAGTTCCACTGCGTTTAAGTCGCATTCGCCTGCTCCGCAGACCAGCGTATCCTGAATGTGTTTTTCAAAATTGTCCGGTTCGTATGTTACCGAGCATATTCCTCCCTGAGCGTAGTTGGTGTTTCCTTCGCTTATGTCGCTTTTGGTGACTATCAGTACCTTGCCGTATTCTGCTGCTTTCAGCGCGAATGTTAAGCCTGCGATGCCGCTGCCTATGACGAGAAAATCAGTTTCCCTGTTCATTTTATCTCAGAATATATTTTTTTAATTCGTATATGCCTCCTGCAAAAACGTTTCTGTCACTTTACCTCCTATTCCGGAGAGCAGGAAAGAATCCGTATGCTGCCAGAAGATCCATGACGCCGAAGGAGTATTGCTGTAATCTGCTATCCAAATATAATACCTCGTCTCGGGAAAATCCTTCCGCAGGTATCTTTCATAGAAATTGGAAGAGCAGTAAATAATAGGATAAACTCCGTAATGTCTTTTTATTTCTGTAGTAAATGCATTGACCTCTTTTATCAGATGTTTTCTATCTTTTAAAAATCTGTGATATTCCACGTCGAGTACAGGCAGCAGGTTGCCTTTGTCAAGTTTTGCCGTTTTAATAAAATTCTGCGCCTGTTCCCTGCCCGGGGTCCTGTGTCCGAAAAAATGATAAGCTCCCCAGAGGATATCCGTTTTTTCCAGTTGTTCGCGGTGATGCTCATACATAGGATCCTTGATAATACTGCCTTCGGTGGCTTTGAGGAATATAAAATGCGGTTTATCGTTGCCGTTTATTTTTTCCCAGTTGATCTTTTTCTGATATTTAGAAATATCTATCCCCCATACCGAGTATTCCTCCGGATTTCCGGTGCCGACCGTACATGAAAAAAATGCGATGTACGGTATGATAAGACATAAAAGATATCCTTTGAAGGCCATTAGTATAATTTGTGATCGTGCAAAATTATAAATTATTTTTATGAAATATGGTAATAGCTGTATATTTGCGATTCATAAATGTGGTCATCCATGAAAAAAATTACCCAACTTATCTTTTTTCTTGCATTATCCTCAAATGTATTCGCCGATCAAAAAGAAATAATTCTTCCGGAAAAAGTTTTTTATAACGGATTTAATGGTTATATCCAGTTGGATGAAATTGCTGTAACGGCAACCCGTACTCCGCTTCCCTTAAAAGAAACTCCGGTTCTTACGAGGCTTATAACCTCGAAAGATATTGAACTCAGCGGTGCCACCTCTCTTCCGCAGCTTCTCGAAAGAGAACTGGCAGGAGTTGAATTTCATCAGGCAGGATACGGAACATCGCTGTCATTCCAGGGACTCGATGCCCGTTACATTCTTTTTCTTATAGACGGAGAGAGAATGGCCGGAGAGACTTACGGCAATATCGATTTCAGTCGGATTGCTGTTTCCGACGTCGAGCGTATCGAAATAGTACGCGGATCATCGTCCGTGCTGTACGGTTCCAATGCGATGGGAGCAGTGATTAATATAATTACGAAAACTCCGGTCGAGAAAATAGATATTGAAGGCTCGGTCAAATATGCCGGTTTTTATGAACGCAATAGAGAAACGGTCGGCGGAATCAAAAGTTTTACCAAACAGGATATTCCAAATATAGATGCCGATATTTTTATGGGTTTTAATTTCGGCAGACTCAAATCCCAGACTACTGTTTCATATTCCGGCAGGAATGCTTACAGGCTGTTGAGTTCTAAAGAGGAAGTGAGGCATTACGATCAGTATAACAGGACAAATGTCCTTACGGGACAGATCGTTTCGACAGCTTACGATACTACGGTTATTGCACCTTTAGATACTTTGGGAGTAAGCGTGAGCGGTTCCAGAAGCGTATCGCTGACCCAGAAAATATCTTATGAATTTTCGGAAATCGTCAATGCCTTTGCCGCTGTGACGTATTATACCAAAAACCGTTATGATTTTCCCGAAAGTATAAATACAGGAACAGCCCATGATGAAAATTATACGTTCGAAAGATATAATACATACACGCTACGTACGGGGCTTAAGATTCATCCGGATTTGTATAATTATATTTCGTTGACGTACACAGGAGATCTTTCGCGCAGGAATATGGATTCCCTCCGGTTCTCAGTTCCGAAACAAAAACACATGTATAATTCTCCCCGGTTGCTATGGACGGTTAATGCAGGCAGTTATAACAGGGTTACGACGGGGCTGGAATTTTTAAATGAAACGCTTAATTTCGACCTGAGCCGGTATGGTTACAATGATAAAAGAAGTGTAAATACGGTTTCCCTTTATTCACAGGATGAGCTAAGCACGAATATAGGTTTGAGTTTCGTTGCAGGGCTCAGAGTAGAAAAAGCCAATCGTTACAAATGGAACTTTACACCAAAGGCATCGGTAAAATATTCGATAAGCGATTTTGTTTTTCGAGGGAATTATTCCAGAGGATACCGTAATCCTACTATAAAGGAACTTTATATGGACTATAAACTGCCCATCGGTGGCGGTTCCAACATGTATGTAGTAGGGAACCCCGACCTTAATCCCGAATACAACCAATATTTCTCCATTACTGCGGAGTATACCAGAGGTTACACTAATCTTTCTGTCACAGGGTTTAAAAGCTACTTCCGAAAAAAGATCGATGTTCGTGTGATCGAAAGAGAGAACGGACGAACCGACCTGTTTTATGAAAACATCGATAAAAGCAATTTCTCAGGCATAGAAGTTATCGGAAAAACGCGTATAACTAAGGGCCTGCTAATAACCGCTAATTATAATTATATTCATCAGAACGAAGATGCCCCGGAAGCATCGACTCAATATATCTTCGTTAGTCCGCACAGCGCGGTTATGATGGTAAATTACGGACTTCCGGTGGGAAGGAATATGCTCTATTTCGATGTTTCAGGTAAATTCACAGGAAAAAAAACTTACGAAGATGTACAGACATTCTTTCAATTCCCGCTTCTTTCAAGGGATACTTATTCTGCGAAACATAATCTTTATTCACTTTGGAATATTTCTGTGGCGTTCAGTATGAAAAATTTCCGGATTATGGCAGGTATGGATAATCTCTTCGATTATAAAGCTCCCGTAATCAACTTCAATTCCTGTATGGCTCCCGGAAGGTATGGATATGTAAAACTCAGCTTCAATATAAAGGAGAAATAATATTGCCTCCGTAAATTTAACGTACGGGCTTTGATCAAATAATAACAAAGGATTTTTACAGTAAATAACATTTTAACTCTTATCTTTGAATGGTTAATCGATAAAATTCCGAGTATGAAAAAAATGATTTTTATAGCAGTCTGTTGTCTTTTTGCTGTAACTTCCTACAGTCAGCCAGCTTCCGTAATGTTAAACGAACCCGATCTCGAATCAGGTTTAGGAATCATGCAGGCGCTTGCCAAAAGGGAATCCGTCAGACAGTTCTCGGATAAAAAACTTTCACATCAGGATATTTCGGATCTTCTCTGGGCAGCCAACGGTGTAAACCGTCCGGAATCCGGTAAACGTACGGCTCCTTCTGCAGGGAACAGGCAGGCTATCGAAATATATTTGTGCGATGAAAATGGCGCGTATCGTTATGATGCAAAAACTCATTCCCTTGAAACCATTAGTTTGGGCGACCACCGTCAATTCGATGCGCCCGTTTATCTGGTTATAGTTGCCAATTCCACAGATAACAGGAGTAAGGAGAGTTATTATGCGGACTCCGGAATAGTATCGCAGAATATTTCACTCTTTTGTTCAGGACGCGGGTTAGGTACCGTATGCCGCGGCAGTATGGATCAGGCAAAGTTGCGCGAGGCCCTGAAACTACAGGATAACCAGTATTTGCTGTTGAATCATCCTGTGGGATATCCTCGGGAGTAAAAAGGATTCTTGTTGCAAAAACCTGTGATTTTTACAAAGTGTCTCAAAAAAAAGAGTAATTTTGCAGCTGCCTGTTATGGCATAATCTGATATCATAATGTTTGAAGAAGAAGAAACATTTAACTACCGTAAAGAGGAGTTATATGACGAGGAAAAAATTTCGGCGCTTAAGCGTCACTACGGGGAAATACTGAAAATCCTGGGGGAAGATACGCAGAGGGAAGGTCTTCTAAAGACGCCTGAAAGGGTTGCAAAGGCTATGTCTTTTTTGACCCATGGTTACGGACTCGATCCCGAAAATATAATTCTTTCGGCAAAATTTAAAGAAGAATATAAACAGATGGTTATCGTAAAGGATATAGAATTATATTCCATGTGCGAGCATCATCTCATGCCGTTTTTCGGTAAGGCGCATGTGGCCTATGTTCCTAACGGTTACATTACCGGATTGTCGAAGGTCGCGAGAGTTGTGGAAGCGTTCTCCCGCAGGTTGCAGGTTCAGGAAAGACTTACAGTCCAGATTCGCGACTGTATTCAGAAGGCCCTTAATCCGATGGGGGTTGCGGTAGTTATTGAGGCATCACATACCTGTATGCAGATGAGGGGCGTGCAGAAACAAAACTCAGCGACTACGACTTCGGCATTTACAGGAGTGTTTCTTTCTGATATGCGTACCCGCGAGGAATTCATACATTTAATAAGCAATAAATTACGATAAACTATAAATAAATGAGCGGTTTTTTCGGTTGTATTTCCAAAAAGGAATGTGTAGCTGATGTATTTTACGGAACGGATTACCATTCCCATCTGGGAACTAAGCGTGCCGGTATGTCTTTTTATAACGGTGAAATTTTCGTACGATCCATTCATAGCCTCGAGAGTGCGTATTTCAGGAACAAGTTCGAGCCTGAACTGCACAAATTCGAAGGTTCCAAGAAAGGGATCGGAGTAATAAGTGATACGGAATCACAACCGATCACCATTACTTCCCATCTCGGGATATTCTCGATAGTCACGGTAGGTAGGATCGATAATGTCAATGAAATTGCGGAATATCTTTTAAAAGAGAAAATAAATTTTGCGGAGTTCTCAGGTTCCACCATAAATTCGTCGGAATTAGTTGCCATACTTATCAGCCGTGCAGAATCTTTTGAAGAAGGAATCAGAACGGTTCACAATACCATTAAAGGATCGTGCAGTTTTTTGATTCTTACCGAAGACGGACTTATCGCCGTAAGGGATAAATATGGTAGAACGCCAGTTATCATAGGTAAAAACCAGGACGGATATGTAGCTGCGACCGAGAGTTCGTCATTCACCAATCTGGATTACATGTACGTACGGGATCTCGGACCCGGCGAAGCCGTTATGATAAAGGAAGACGGAATCGAACAGATCCTGGCCCCAGGTAAGAAAAAACAGATATGTTCGTTTATGTGGGTTTACTATGGTTACCCATCTTCATATTACGAAGGTATAAACGTTGAGGCCGCGAGATATAACTGCGGAGGTGCATTGGCTCGCAGGGATAATCTGGATGGTGTTGACTTTGTTTCGGGAATTCCCGATTCAGGGCTGGGGCATGCGATAGGATACAGTAATGAAAAATGTATTCCTTATAAAAGGGCGTTTGTAAAATATACTCCTACATGGCCGAGAAGTTTTATGCCCCAGAACCAGAACATGCGCGACCTTGTGGCGAAAATGAAACTTATACCGAATGAAGCGCTGACGCGCGGATCCAATATCGTATTCCTCGATGATTCCATCGTGAGGGGAACCCAGCTGAAAGACAACGTGGTCAAACTCATCGAGGCCGGAGTCAAGGACGTGCATATACGCATAGCTTGCCCTCCGTTGGTTTACCCGTGTAATTTCCTTAATTTTTCATTGTCGCGCTCCTCGTTCGATCTATTTACGAGAAGGGTTATAAGGGATATGGAAGGTACGGAGAATTTTTCGGAAGAAGTCCTCAAAGAATATTCTACACCGGATACCTCCAGATACAATAATATGATCGAGGTTATACGTAAAAGAATAGGTGTTACGACGCTTAAATTTATGAGGCTCGACGATCTCGTACAGGCTATAGGTCTGCCTAAGGAAGACCTGTGTACCCATTGTTGGGATAATTCGAGTTATTTTTAATTGTATATGGAAAAGCCATTGATATTTATTACCAACGACGACGGGTTTCAGGCTAAGGGCCTTGAAGCCCTGATAGAAGTTGCCATGGAGTTTGGACGGATAGTAGTAGTCGCACCAGAGGTCGCTCAGTCGGGAATGTCACATGCGATAACCATTTCAAGCCCGCTTTATCTGAGAAAAGTAAAGGATGAACCCGGTCTCGAAGTTTACGCCTGCTCGGGGACTCCTGTGGACTGCGTGAAAATGGCTTTTGATTCCATTATGCAGGAACGTCCGGTTCTTGCGTTGTCCGGTATCAATCATGGATCCAATTCTGCTGTCAGCGTTATTTATTCCGGAACCATGGGAGCCGCGTCGGAATGTAGTTTTTATAATATTCCAGCTATCGGTTTCTCTCTGTTGAATCCGGGCGACGATGCTGATTTTACAGTTGCTAAAGAATACGCGTCCAGAATAATCGATAAAGTTCTGAATACAGACGATATAACTATTCCCATGTGCCTTAATGTAAATATTCCCGACCTTCCGAAGGAAGATATCAAGGGCGTACGTCTTTGCCGACAGAACAAAGGATACTGGAGGGAAGAGTTCGAGAGGCGCACAGAACCGCGAGGACGCGAATATTACTGGCTGACAGGAATATTCCTCAATCAGGAAGAGACTGCTACCGATACCGATGAACATGCTCTGAACAACGGCTATGTATCTATTGTTCCGATGCAGGTGGATATGACCGACTATAACCAGCTCGACCAGATGCACGGTTGGGAATTTTAACCGTAATGTCATGGCGAAACAATATAACAGAACTAAAAATAACGATGTATTCGACAGGCTTACCCAGGAATTGGGAACTATGCCTCCGCAGAGCGTTGATCTGGAAGAAGCTGTTCTCGGTGCATTGATGCTTGAAAAGGACAGTATAATGTCCGTTCAGGAATATCTTAAGCCTGACTCCTTTTATAAGGAATCTCATAAAATAATATATCAGGCGATTCTGGATCTTTCATCCAAAATCGAACCTATCGACCTTTATACGGTGGGACAAATGTTACAGCGAAATGGAAGGCTTGCGGATGTCGGTGGGCCGGCATATCTTGCCATGCTTACCCAGAAGGTAGGTTCTGCCTCGCATATTGAGTTTCACTCGAAGATAATAGCCCAGAAATATGTTCAGCGAGAACTTATCAGGGCGGCGACCGACATACAGAAAAAATCATACGATGATTCTACAGATGTAACCGATCTGATCGATTTTGCGGAAGGGGAGATATTCAAAGTATCCGAAGGCACTGTTAAAAAAGATGTGCAGAAATCGAGGGATATTATCTCTAAAACCCTTCGGATGATCGAAGAAGCATCTAAAAAAACCGATGGCTTCAGTGGTGTACCTACGGGATTTACGCACATGGACCGCCTGACTTTGGGATGGCAGCCTTCAGATCTTATAATCATAGCGGCGCGTCCGTCTATGGGTAAAACTGCATTCGTACTTTCGATGGCGAGGAACATATCGGTGGACTTTCAGAAAGGAGTGGCATTTTTCTCGCTTGAGATGAGTTCGCAGCAATTGATGTTGAGGTTGATCGTAGGTGAATCCGGTCTTGATTCCCGTGATGTTCGCAACGGTAAACTTAGCCCGGAACAATGGAAGCATTTGGAGAATAGTATTAAACCTCTTTCGGATGCACAGTTGTTTATCGACGATACGCCTGCGTTATCTATTTTTGAATTCAGATCCAAGGCCAGAAGACTCAAGATACAGTACGATATACAACTGATCGTGATAGATTACCTTCAGCTGATGACCGGAACTCCGGATACGCGAGGCAACAGGGAACAGGAAGTGGCATCTATTTCCCGTTCGCTCAAGGCGATAGCCAAAGAACTTAATGTACCTATAATTGCCCTGTCCCAGCTTAACCGTTCTGTCGAATCGAGGGGAGGAGATAAACGTCCTCAGCTTTCGGACCTCCGGGAGTCCGGAGCGATAGAACAGGATGCCGACCTTGTAGCATTTATCCACAGACCGGAATATTATGGACTGACGGAGGATGCCCAGGGAATGCCAACGGCGGGAATTGCGGAAATTATTGTAGCTAAACACCGTAACGGTGCTGTGGATACCGTTAAGCTGCGATTTCGTAAGGAGCAGGCTAAATTCATGGACCTGGACGAAGGCGATATGGGCGGAGACGGCGGATTTAGCAATCAGTTTAATACACCGGTTGAAGAACTTACTTCCAGTATCGACGGAGGCGGATGGGATATGTCCGGTATATCCGGCAATCTCGGAGGTACTTTCGATACGGCTTCGGGTACGGGATTTGATACGGGAGGAGGCGGTAATAACGAAGATTCGCCTTTTTAATATCGGATTTTATTCGTATATTTAGTGAAACAAAAACAAATTATATGGTAAGGGTACTGGGGAAAGAAAATACGCTCCTTAATAAATTCGTATCGGAGCTCAGGGACGTGCATATCCAGCGCGACAGTATGCGTTTCCGTAAGAATTTGGAACGGGTCGGAGAAATTATGGCTTACGAAATAAGTAAAACTCTTAGGTATAAGCCTCTAACGGTCGAAACTCCGCTGGGTGAAGCCGAGTTGAATGTTCCCGAAAGCGAGGTAATACTGGCGCCTATCCTGAGGGCGGGACTGCCGATGCACACTGGTTTCCTTAATTTTTTCGACGACTCGGAAAATGCCTTTGTTTCTGCGTACAGGCATTATAGAAAAGACGGAACATTTCACATAGATATAGATTCGGTTACGACACCCTCGCTTTTAGGTAAAACCCTTGTTATAATCGATCCGATGCTTGCAACCGGTGCTTCTATGGAGATCGCTTACCAGGCTTTGGTTCAGATGGGCGGAGAGACTGAATTTACTCACATCGCTTCTGTAATTGCCAGCGAAGACGGTGTCGAATATCTTAAAAAAAGATTTTCTCCCGACAAAATGAAAATATGGACAACTGCTGTGGATGAAGAACTTACGGTTAAATCGTATATAGTACCAGGTATTGGGGATACCGGAGATCTGGCATACGGAAGTAAAATCTGAAATATGTCTTACAGAATAGGAAACGGATATGATGTTCATGCTCTTGGGGAAGGATTGCCTCTCTGGCTTGGCGGAATTAAGATAGAGCATAATAAAGGTTGTATAGCTCATTCCGATGGTGATGTAGTAATTCACGCTGTCTGCGATGCGTTACTGGGAGCTGCTGCCATGAGGGATATAGGTTATCATTTCCCGGATAATTCCAGTGAATTTAAAGGAATAGACAGTAAAATACTTCTCCGGAAGGCAGTCGATTTGCTCCGTAAAGAAAAATATATGATCGTAAATGTCGATGCCGTGATATGCTTGCAGGAACCAAAAATTAAAAAAATAATTCCGGATATGATCGGTGTTATGGCGGAAGTAATGGACGTGGATCAAAGCCTTGTATCCGTGAAGGCGACGACTACGGAAAAACTCGGTTTTGTAGGACGCGAAGAAGGTATTGCCGTTTACGCGGTAGCTATGATTAAAAATGTAATAGATGGACAATAAAGTCTATCCATGGGGAGACACCAGAAGATTCAACAGCTATTCACGCTATTTTAAAGAACTATTCGGCGGAAGGATTCAAAAAGTTGCAGTAAATGCCGGATTTACATGCCCTAACAGGGATGGGGCGACTTCATATAGAGGCTGTACTTTTTGTAATAATAATGCTTTTACACCATCCTACTGCAACCCGGTAAAATCCGTAAGCGCCCAAATAGAAGAAGGTATCGAATTCCATTCCAGAAGATATAAGGACGCAGAGAGGTATATTGTTTATTTCCAGTCATTTTCAAATACCTATGCTCCGCTGGATAAACTCATTGAGATATATAGTCAGGCATTCGATAATGAAAAAATTATAGGTATTATTATAGGGACCCGGCCTGACTGTATCGATGAAGCCAAACTTGATTATTTTGCGGAATTGAGCCGTGAAAAATATGTTGCGATAGAATATGGAGTCGAATCGTGTTATGACGAGACTTTGAGAATTATAAACCGCGGACATGATTTTCAGTGTGCAGCATACGCTGTTAAGTCTACGGCTGAAAGAGGGATACATACGGGAGCACATTTTATCCTCGGCCTTCCCGGTGAAACGGAAGAAATGATGATCGACCAAACGGTCAAAATAAACAGGCTTCCTCTGGATACCGTAAAATTTCATCAGCTTCAGATTTTTAAGGATACGGCCATGGGAGAGCAATATTTGAAAGACCCAGATACTTTCAGATTATTTGAACTCGAAGAATATATAGCTTTTTTTTCACAGGTACTTATAAGATTGTGTCCGGATCTGGTTGTTGAAAGATTTGCTGGGGAGGCACCGCCGAGATATCATATCGGCCATAAATGGGGACTCGTTCGTAACGAACAGCTTATAATAATGCTTGAAAAATATTTGAAAGATAACGATCTTTATCAGGGTAAATTATATAACGGTCGGAAGGACCAATAAAACAGTTGAATTATGTTATTCGATCCGCAATTGACAGAGAAAGTTTATTCGGTTTATAGGGAAAAAATAAAACGTGCCGGAGAAGTTATTGGCCGTCCGATGACCCTTACTGAAAAAATCCTTTATGCGCATTTATATGATGATTCAGAGATCGCGGATTATCGAAGGGGAGAAGATTATGTAAATTTCGCGCCTGACAGGGTTGCCATGCAGGATGCAACGGCACAGATGGCGTTGCTTCAGTTTATGACCGCAGGAAAAGATAAAACCTCTGTTCCATCTACTGTTCATTGCGACCATTTGATAGTTGCCGAGAAAAATGCTGAAACCGATCTTGAAAATGCTCTAAACTACAACAGCGAAGTTTATGATTTCCTGAGATCGGTATCGGATAAATACGGTATAGGATTCTGGAAACCGGGAGCAGGAATAATCCATCAGGTCGTTCTTGAAAATTATGCCTTTCCTGGTGGAATGATGGTAGGGACGGATTCTCATACTCCGAATGCGGGAGGATTGGGAATGCTGGCTGTCGGAGTAGGGGGTGCAGATGCTGTCGATGTCATGACGGGAATTCCGTGGGAACTTAAAATGCCTAAAATAATTGGTGTAAAACTCACAGGTAAACTTAACGGTTGGACTTCTCCTAAAGATGTGATCCTGAAAATCGCCGGGATTCTCACTGTAAAAGGAGCTACCAATGCTGTAATGGAATACTTTGGGGAAGGAGCCGATACTCTTTCGGCTACCGGAAAAGCAACTATTTGCAACATGGGTGCGGAGATAGGAGCAACGACATCCGTTTTTCCATTCGACAGTAATATGAGTGCGTATCTTACAGCGACCGGCCGGAAAATCATCGCGGATAAAGCAGAAGAACTTGCCGAATGTCTAAGGGCTGACAAAGAGGTTTATGAGTCTCCTGAAAAATATTACGATAAGATGATAGAAATAAACTTATCGACTCTGGAACCTTATATCAATGGTCCGTTCACTCCGGATGCCGCCCATCCGATATCTGAATTTAAAAAGATCGTTGAAAAAGAAGGTTATCCGCGTAAAGTGGAAGTAGGACTTATCGGATCATGTACGAATTCTTCTTATTACGATATGAGCCGTGCTGCCTCTGTCGCACGTCAGGCAATAGAAAAAAATGTAGATGTTAAAGGCGACTTTATCGTTAATCCGGGATCGGAATTGATAAGGTATACATCCGAGCGCGATGGCATTATACAGGATTTTAAAAATATAGGCGGTGTTATTATGACGAATGCCTGCGGGCCGTGTATTGGACAGTGGAAAAGAAAAACGGATGATCCGGAGCGTAGAAATTCGATAGTAACTTCCTTTAATCGTAATTTTGCCAAACGTGCGGATGGCAATCCTAATACTTTTGCTTTTGTCGCTTCATCGGAAATCGTGACTGCGCTGACGGTTGCAGGAGATCTATGTTTTAACCCTTTGACGGATACATTGACTTCACTGGACGGAGACGATGTGAAATTATCGGAACCGCAGGGATCCGATCTGCCTGTAAATGGGTTCTCTGTCGAAGATCAGGGTTATGTCGCTCCATCTGTAAAATGCACTGCCGGGGAAGTGGAAATATCGCCTGATTCGGAACGAATCCAGAAACTCGAGCCGTTTGCTCCGAATAACCCGGAGGATTATCATAATATGGCGGTACTTTTAAAAGTCGAAGGTAAATGTACCACGGATCATATTTCTATGGCTGGTATCTGGCTTCGTTATAGGGGGCATCTTGAAAATATTTCAGGCAACCTTCTTATGGGTGCGGTCAATAAATTCAACGGACAAACAAATTGTGTATTGGATCAGATCACCGGTAAATATGGGAAAGTATCCGATGTTGCTAAAAATTATAAAGCCAATGGTCTGTACTCGATAATTATTGCGGAAGAAAATTACGGAGAAGGTTCGTCGAGGGAACACGCTGCGCTGGAACCCCGGTTTCTGGATGTAAAAGTTATTCTTACAAAATCTTTTGCAAGGATTCATGAAACGAATCTGAAGAAACAGGGAATGTTGGCGCTGACTTTTGCGGATAAAAACGATTATGACAAAATAAGGGAAGATGATAAAATTTCGATACGCGGAATAGAATCATTCTCTCCGGGAAAAGCTTTTACTGTAATGTTGTCACATTCGGACGGAACAATGGAAACTTTCAATGTCGAACATACATATAATGAACAACAGATCAAGTGGTTCTTTGCAGGAAGTGCGTTGAATTATCTTTCAGGAAGATAAAAACCTTTATTATATATAAATGACAGCCGTACATATTTGTGTACGGCTGTCAGACTTATATTTATTGGGTCAATGAGTTTATAAGTAATGTTTTACGTCTTTTACTATCTGGCCGTCGAATAAATTAATTACCCTGTGGGCATAAGACGAATCGTGCTGGGAGTGAGTTACCATAATAATAGTTGAACCTTCCTTATTCAACTCGGTAAGCAGTTCCATAACCTCTTTTCCGTTTTTTGAATCAAGGTTTCCCGTTGGCTCATCTGCAAGGATGAGATTCGGATTAGTGATAACTGCGCGGGCTATTGCTACACGTTGTTGCTGTCCTCCTGAAAGTTGTTGTGGAAAATGACCTGCACGATGACTTATATTCATTCTTTTTAATATATCATTTACCATCTCTTTTCTTTTCATCGATTTAATTTTAAGATATATAAGCGGTAATTCCACATTTTCATAGACGTTAAGTTCATCTATCAGATTGAAGCTCTGGAAAATAAATCCTATTTGACATTTTCTGACAGCTGTTCGATCTTTTTCTCTTAGATCCCCCACTTCTTTTCCCATGAGTTTATAGCTTCCCGAAGTCGGATTGTCGAGAAGCCCCAGAATGTTCAATAAAGTTGATTTGCCACATCCCGAAGGTCCCATAATAGCGGTGAATTCTCCTTGCTTTATTTCAAAGGATACTCCATTAAGTGCAATCGTTTCGATTTCCTCAGTACGAAAGTTTTTTTTCAAATTTTCAATTTGTAACATAGTATTGGTGTTTTTAGTTTTTATTAATGCTATAACAAAATAATCCTGCAATTATAAAATATTACCGGTAAATGGAGGATACGGGATTCCGGTTCGCTGCTTTATAACTTTGAATATAAATCGATAAAAATGCTATTACAGCTGCGAATATTCCGGCTGCAATAAATATTCCCGGAGTTATGTTGAGTCTAACCGGATAACTGTTGAGCCAGTATCTCATGAGGAAGAATAATACAGGAATTGATGCAATAAACGCAATACCGGTAAGTTTCATGAAATAAATTATTATCAGTTTCAGGGCTTCAAGACTTGTCGAACCGAAGATCTTTCTTACAGCTATTTCTTTGCGTCGCTGACCGATAAAATAATAACTCATCGCAATAAGACCGAGCATGGAAATAAATGCGGCTATTATGGTGAAGAACCAGATCAAATTCGAAAGTTTTTTTCCTTCATATATATATTCATGAAAATCATCCAGGTAAATTGCCGTCATTCCGCCGCTGCTGCTTATTTTATTATATATTTTCTCTATTTCATTATAGGCGGTCCGTGGATTCCCGTTTATTTTGACAAGAATCTGCCATGGATAGAAATTATCCCTGCTTTTGTGAATATATACCCTGAAGGGTGATTGAGCCATTTCATCATCGACTCTTCCTACCGAGACGTCTTTTATGATTCCGTTTATATAAATATTATGCCCGCCTTCCGTAAAATGATCCGTTTCTTTATCGACTTCCAATGTATTCGCGGCTTTTTCTGTTATCCAAAATCCATTAGTGCGTCCTGTTGCGTGCAGGATTTCGAATCCGAAGATTTTAAAGAAAGCCGAGTCCCCTTCGAAAGTTTGTATGACAAAATTCCTTCCCTCAACATTAAAAGCGTCGTTCCTTCCACCGGTCATAGGGAAATTACGTGCAAAAGCTACTTCGTCGACAAACGGCAGTTTTTCTATTTCGTTTGCAAATACATGGGAGTCGGTACCGAGGCTGTTATTTATGTATAATATATTTTCGGTATCATATCCGAGGTCGATATTAAGTATATGTTTTAACTGGAATATGACTGTTAATCCGGCACCTACGAGTATTATGGTGATGGCATTCTGGAAAATTATGAAGAACCGGCTGAATCCCATTCTTGATTTATTTGTAAAATACCCCCGTGTCATTTCGATAGGCTTGTACCGGGAAATTATTACGGCCGGGATAAGTCCAGAAATAATTCCTAATAAAATGCAGCTGATGATCAGTGTTATTATTTTATTATAGGTTAAATATTCCGGTATACTGATTGTTATTCCGGTAAATGTGCTTACGGCAGGACTGAGCAATTGTGCAAAAGCTATCCCTATTATAAATGAAAAGGAGCAGATCAGAACCGATTCTGTGATGAACTTTAGGAATATTTCTGTCCGGCTTGAACCTAAAAGTCGTCTTGTAGAAACTTCTTTTGCCCTGTTCAGAGATTGTGCGACCGTAAGATTAATGTAATTTATAACGGCGAAGATCAGTATTATGAAACTTGCCGATAAAAGTATTATACTGAACATACGGTTCACTTGGTTACAATAAGTTGCTTTTTTGGGGGAAAAATAGAGTTCCTTGAATGGAATCATCGAAAGAATTTTTTTATCATCTCTCTGATATGGCCAGAAAAAAGTCTGGAAGTAATTCTTTATATCTGCAGCTAATGAGACTATTTCCGATCCCTCTTTTGTTAATATGAATAGGATAGACGAACCCGAATCGTTCATTTGTTTGTATATCCATTCGTTTCCCGTGGGGTCGCAGTATGCTTCGTATTTGATAAGCACCTCGAAATCCTAGATCGTCGAATTTTTAAAATTCTTAACTACAGCGACGACAGTGAGGGTTTCATTCTCGAATTCAAGTTCCTTACCTGTTGCAGGCTCGTTAAAAGCGATTTTTTTTGCAAAACTTTCGGATATGATAATATTGTTTTTTCTTTTTTTTAAATTTTCCACATCTCCCTCAATCAATTCATATGAAAAAATATTGAAAAAAGAGGTATCGGTAAATGTCATATCAGTACGGATCTTTTCATCTTTTAATGTGATTATCCCACCGCTAGTACGTATTCCCGTTATATCTTCTATTTCAGGGTACTTGTCGATAATATATTCTTTTATTTTATGAGGAAATTGATGGCTCATTTCATTTTCAAATACATATATCCTTTCCTTGTTATAGTGGAAATTGTCGAAAGAAAGTTCCGTTACCGTGTTTATCCCTACCAGCACAGCAAACATAATAGATACGGATAACCCGAATACGGTCACAGCCGAGTACGCCTTATTTCTCGAAAGAAATTTAAAGAATGGTTTAAAGTTTAAAATGTTTTTCATTGTGTGGAATGTTGGATTATAAGTTCTTTTACCCTTTATCAGGATAAAGCAATAGTCATATTCACGTAATTTATAAGTGCGGAAAAAGCAGGGTTACTCTCGCGAAAAATAACTGATACGTGTAAAAGTTGCCTGTTCTTACCACCCGTGTATACACATTGGTAAAATACAGTTTCTAATGGAACTATTTCAAATCTCATAAATTCTCCGCCGATAAAATATTGTCTGCCACCCATAATGCCCGGCTTTTAGTGCGTGAGTATCAATGCTTCTGTGTCCCCGAAATTATCGTAACTGGAAGTAATCACTTTTTCACCAGCGTCAAGTTCTTCGACTACTTCATAGTATTGAGGGTTTTGTCTGGATATTCTGATATTTCTTTTATATGCTTTTGAACCGTCAGGTGTCAATACGAAAATCCAACTTCCTCCGGTTTTCTGATAGAAAGAACCCCTTGGTATAATTATCGCTTCGATAGGTTGACCTAATTGCAGATTGATATAATATGATTGCCCCGTCCTTATATTTTCAGGTCTCTCTCCCGTAAAATAAAAATCGACTTTAAACTGCCCATTGCTTACATCTGGGTATACTTTGGACAGGACTACTCCGTATTTCTGGTTTTGTCTCTCAAATTTACCTTCGAGTCCTGCTGTGACCCTATCGATATAATGCTCGTCCATAGCAGCTTCTATTTTATAATCGGAGAGATCATTAATTACGCCGATGCGCGCTCCTGATGCGACATTTTGTCCGAGAACAACATCCAGATTTCCCAGCTGTCCCGATTCAGGAGATTTTATTTCCAGATTATCGACACGTTCCCTTATTATTTGAGTATTTTTACGCATTGATTCAAGACTCTCCTTAATATTTTTTATTTGTATTGTTTTGGATATTGAGTCCTGTTTTTGCCGTTCAGCTATTAGATCGTAACGTTTGACCGTGTATTCATAATCTTCTTTGGATTGAAGATATATCTCACGGGAAATCATTTTTTCCTGAAATAGTCTTTCGTTTTGTTGGAAAGATCTTTTTTTACGTTCGAGGTCGAGGTCCAATTGAAGCTGCGTCTGCTGAAGGTCGAGCCTGTCTTGTTCCATACTTACCATAGTGTTTTGTAATTGGTTCTCTTTTTCTAATAGCGAAGCTTCGCTGTTAAGAATTTGTTGGGTTAGTGAAGAATTACTCAGTTTTATTATTACGTCGCCTTTTTCGACCATAGACCCTTCTTCAATTACTATTTCTTCAACACGTCCACCTTCCTGAGGGCTTAAATGTATGGTTGTCGCAGGCCTTACCTGTCCGGTTATTCTTACATAATCGTGAAAGGTTCCTTGTTCCACTGTACTTACGGTTACCGTTTTCGGATCGATCCTGAGTGATTGTTCGCGGTTGCCGAATATGGCCCAGACCAGAATTAGAATTACGAATACTCCTCCCGCTATATAAGGAATATGTTTTTTACGGATTTTGCTTTTATGTTCAATCTTTATATCCATTTTATTAAGTATTTAAAATTCCCGTTCAATATAATTAACTCCGCTGTAATAATCTAATAAGTGTTTTTTTATGTGATATTCGAACTGGGTGCTGAGTTTTTGTATTTGGGCGTTAGAAAGATTATTGGAACTGTTCTGAAGTTCGATAAAATTCATAAGTCCTTCTTCGTATCTTTTCTGGTTTATTTCGTGAACTCTTTCTTGTGCGGAAAGTTTTTTTAACGCCTGAATATATTCTGTTGATTTACTTTCAACGTCCTTCAGCGCTCTTTCAATTTGTTTTTCCAAATCCCTGACATTGTTCTCGTAATTGTATTCATATATTTTTAAATTATTTTTAGTTCTTATTATAGAGCTTCTTCTGCTTAACCTTCCGAAGACAGGAATACTTACGGAAGCACCGACACTTTGTCCTGCTTTATGTCTTAGCTGGTCGAAAAAAGGATCAACAGAAGATTTCGCGTTTTTTATTCCCTTTGAAAAACTTGTACTGTATCCTCCGCTCAAAGATATGGATGGTAATTGCTGCCATTTTGCAGTTTTCAGATTCAATTTCATGTTTTCGATATTCAGTTGGGAATTGATCATCTCGGGAAGGAAATTTAAAGCTATTCTAAAAATATCGTCTGAAGAATTTTGGGTGTACCTCGGCAAAATATTCCACCACTGGTCCGTCATGTCTATATTGATATCTTCATCAAGAGGAAAAGACATCTGATCCTTAAGGTTCAATACTTCGTAATCATATTGATTTTTATACTGTAATAAGGTATATTCGTCAGAGGCCAGCTGTGCTTCGTTTTCCAGTATATCTGTTTCACCTTTCAATCCTAATTCTTCCTGAATTGTTACAAAGTGCAGGTTAAGTATGCTGGTTTCGACTTTTTTTTCGGCAAAACTTATTAGTTCTGTATAGTATATTACGTTAAAAAAAGCCTGCATCGTGCGTTGACAGATATCATCTATTATCTGCTGATGCGTTTCTTTACCTTGTAATTGTGCGATTTTTGCCGATTTTATTCCATTGATAACGGAGAACCCATTAAAAAGAGTCATTGATCCTGAAATTGAATAACTGTTTGAAAGATTAGCTGTATTTATGAAGGTATTGGTTTCATTTGATACACTTCTTCCGAAGGACGTGGTTACTCCCGTACCGGCGGAAATGCTCGGTACTGTATTTAATACAGCTGTAAGATAATTAACATCGGTATTTTTGTTGTTCAGTTCTTGTATCTTAACACGGTAAGAATTATTAATAGCGTATTCCATACAATCCTTAATGCTCCAGAGTTTTTTTTGTGCATAAAGATTGGTGCTCAAAATTAGCAGCAACAAGTATATTATTAAGTTTCTCATATTAATTATTTTTTATTTTCTCGTGTGCCAAAAATGTGCCTTTTGGGGTAATGTGTTGATTATTAGCTTGTTTACTGATCTTGCTCTCTTGGGTGGTGTAAAAAAAAATTTACACTGGCGTAAAAATTTTTATCCATATAAGTATTTTTATGTTTAAATGGAATATATTTGATGTAATAATCTTGTGGAATAATGGCAAAACAGGGAAGAATACTTATTGTCGACGACAATAAAAGTATTTTAACAGCTTTAAAGCTTCTTTTAAGTAAATATTATCAAAAAATAGAAATCCTTAATTCACCGAAAAATTTAATATCGGTAATGAGGGAATCATTCTTTGACGTGGTTTTGCTGGATATGAATTTTTCCGCCGGTATCAATAGCGGCAACGAGGGATTGTTCTGGCTTTCAGAGATTAAAAAACATTATCCCGAAACTCAGGTAGTGATGTTTACTGCGTATGCAGATGTCGATCTTGCAGTGAAAGCGCTCAAACAAGGCGCAGCGGATTTTGTTGTGAAACCATGGGATAACAGCAGATTAATATCGACTCTCAATTCAGCATATAATCTCAGTAAATCCAAAATGGAAGTAAAAAATCTGAAAGAAATTAACCGTGAGCTGATAGGAAAGCAGACAATGTATTGGGGCAGTTCGGGAATAATGCAGAAATTGCGTACATTGGTTGAGAAGGTTTCCATTACTGATGCCAATATTCTCATCACTGGTGAAAATGGTACGGGTAAGGGACTTCTTGCCCGTGAAATATATTATCTTTCCAGTAGGAAAGAAAAACCGATGGTTTCCGTAGACCTGGGAGCTATCACGGAAACTTTATTTGAAAGCGAACTTTTCGGACATGTCAAAGGAGCATTTACGGATGCCAAAAACGATAGGACGGGTAAGTTCGAAGCTGCCTCTGGAGGCACATTGTTTCTCGATGAAATAGGTAATCTGCCGTATCATTTACAATCCAAACTATTGACTGCTCTTCAAAGCAGGAAAATTGTAAAGGTCGGAAGTAATAATTCGGTGCCTATCGATATTCGTTTAATAACGGCCACAAACTGTAATTTAAATGAAATGGTTATTGAGGGGAAGTTCAGGGAAGATCTTCTTTATAGAATTAATACTATCCATATGCATATTCCATCTTTGAGGGAAAGACCGGAGGATATTATAGGATTGGCAACGATTTTTCTGAAAAAATACCAGGATAGATACGGTAAGGAAATTAAAGGTTTCAGTAAAGATGCGGAAAAAAAACTGACTTCTTACCCTTGGTATGGAAATATAAGGGAGCTTGAGCATACCATTGAAAAAGCTATAATACTTTGTGATAACAATATATTGGGGACGGAAGATTTTCTTTTTAATAATCATCAGGAAAATTCTGCGTTGGCAGGTGCTCTTACTTTAGAAGAAATGGAGCGCGAAATGATTAAAATAAATCTGGATAAATTCGGAGGTAATATGTCTGCAATAGCTTTGCAGCTTGGAATAACCCGCCAGACACTTTATAATAAAATAAAGAAATACAATTTGTAATATGTTCAGAAGCATACTTTACAAATTAATATTTTCAGTTGTATTGATTATTGCCGCATCTGTATCAGCGGTGTGTTTATACTACTACGATTATATTATCCCGTTTTTCATATCAATCGTAATATTAGGTATATCTGTATATTCTGTATTCAAGCTTTATAACAACAATACACGAAAGATTACTTTCATGTTTAATGCCATAGAGAATGACGATTATATGTTCCGATTCGATGAAAACAGTAGTTTTTTCAATGAGAATTTTTTGAATGCCACCCTCAACAGAATTAAGGAATTACTGTTAAAAGCTAAAAGAGAAGCGATAGAACGGGAAAAATATTATGAATTGATTCTGGATTGTGTTTTTACAGGAATAGTAGTGATGAACGAAAAAGGAAATGTTATTCAAACCAATAAAGAAGCTTTGCGTCTTCTGGAAATATCTGTCTTGACGCATGTAAACCAGCTGGAAAAAAATGAAGAATCCCTGCCGTCGGCTTTCATGTCGATAAAAAATGGGGAAAATAAAAGTGTGAAATTTCACACGGAGAAGGGTACAGTCAATATCTCTCTTCAGGCGTCAGGTATGGAAATTCGTGACCAGAGATTCAAAATAGTTGTTATTAATGATATCGAACGGCAATTAGACGAAAAAGAATTGGAGTCATGGATTCGCCTTATACGAGTTTTAACGCATGAGATTATGAATGCAATAACTCCGATAACTTCTTTATCCGAAACTCTTTTGTCAATTTATGAAAATAAAGAAGATGACTTCTATAATGGTCTTGAAGTTATAAATTCTACAGGTAAAGGTCTTATTTCATTCGTGGATTCATACAGGAGTTTTACCCGGATTCCACAGCCGGAAATACAAAAGTTAAATGCAGTCAGATTTATGGACCGCGTTATGGTTTTGGTAAAAGAATATATTGGTTGACGCGATATTCACATAAAAATTGATATTGAAGATAAAAATATTTCTTTTGACGCAGATGAAAATCAGATTTTGCAGGTTATTCTCAATATATTGAAAAATGCGGTTTTTGCCATTGAGGAAAATAAATCCGGTCTTATAACGATAAAGATTTTTTCCATAGACGATGGGTATACGACTATTGAGATCGGAAATAATGGTCGGATCATACCGGAAGAAGAAAGGGAACATATTTTTATACCGTTTTTCACAACCAAAGAAAGCGGTTCCGGTATAGGACTAAGTGTTTCCAGACAAATTATGAGGCTGCATAGAGGAAGTATAAAACTTATCCATTCTGATGAGAAGGAGACATTATTTGCATTAAAATTCAGAAATACAGATGAGTTCAACAATTAAAATGATTGCCTTACTGCGTGAGCTCAAAAAAGAAATGAACGGGGCTGTGACCGGAGGCATGCAGCAAAGAGGATTAAACTACGCTTTGAATTACGGGGTGTCGATACCTACTATCAGGGATATTGCCGAGAAATACGCACCGGATGCGGAATTAGCCAAACTGTTGATCCGTCAGGATGTAAGGGAACTAAAAATTGCTGCTGTGTACGTAGCCAATCCGCAGAAAATCGATCGTAGTGAATTCCTGTTATGGAAAGATAATCTAAAGACTGTGGAGCTGCTGGACCATGCAACCCTGTTTCTTTTTGTAGAATTACCATTTTGGAACGAGATAGTTAAGGAATGGTTTGATTCTTCCGATCCTTTTTATATACATGGTGCATTGAATATTTCAGGTAAAATACTCAAATCAGAGCAGATCGGTATGGATAAGATGTCGGAAATTTTAGAAAAAGCTGTTTCTGCTATTGAGAAAAATCCGGATGTTCCAAGTAGGCCATGCATTTATTTCTTTACATCTTTTGCCGGAACTTCTCCGGTAAATTCGGGTAAATTGAAATCGGTGCTCGAAAAATGGAAATTATCCGATAATCTGGTCGATCTGGCTAATGAAGTATCGGCTTTTATTGATTAATGAAAATATATATAATAACCGGGACTTATGTCCCGGTTATTTATTCTACTACTCAGGTCTTCCTTTTTGATTGACATCGATATAATAAAAGGCATGCATACCTTCACAAATAGTAATTTCAATATTTCTGGGTGTGGTTGATTTATTTTCCGTAACACAGATATGGATTAGTTTCTCTTTTTTTTCTATTGTAAACCATTCTCCTTCCAGAAGTTCAGGATAACTTTCAGTTTCTTCGTTATAATCAATGTAAATTTCATTATTACAACTGAGTTCTTTTACTACTAATCTCCAAAAATTTCAGTCAGTTTCATCAGACGTAACAATAAATGTTCCTTCAATATAATCGAAATTAACCTCATAATGTGAAAATATAATACGATCCGGCCCGGGACCATACTTGTCTTCTTCCTTTTTTTCACTACACCCTGCGACCAGAAGTGCGGTTAAAAATATAATAGCTGTAAATTTTATCGTTTGCATACTTTTATTTTTAATATAAAATGTTGTTTTTTATTTGAAATGGGGCATAAATTTTTAGTTAACGCATATTTACTAATGCTTTATAATCATTCATATAGTGGTTTTTTAATGAGGAGTTTTCATAATCCGGACTGCAGTTGATGTTATAATAACCGTCTGCACTTCCGCCATTTCCCCAGTTTATGCTGTAAAACCAAGTGCTGAATTTCTCGTTCGGACCGATAAAATAATTTCCATAAGAACGTGAATTCTGGAATAATTCAGCTGTGAACCAGAGTTCGTATTTTTCTTCTATATAACCGTCAAGAATAAACATGTGGCCTCTGCCTTGATTATTTTTTGCGCCCATAATGACAGGTCTGCGAGCATCGATCGAATTGAGTATTTTTATCCAGTCAGTGTACCAATTTACATTTCCCACATAGCCGTTAAACTGGTAGCCGTTCAGTAAAAATGCATCTCTGGCGTCTTCGATCGATATCCATGTCCCATTTGCACACTCGAAGTTTGCATTGGGCCATTCAGTGACATTTTTAACGTACCATCCGATCTGCTGTTTTACAGAAGCAGAAAGATTGTAGGAACTGCTGTGTGGTCTGTCCACAGAAGTAATGTCGTTCCAGTTCCAAGTATTCGGTTTGCGGTGGAAGGCTATTACTTGAGCCACCGCGATTGGCCCGCATCCGGCATATGCATATTGGGCGTTGCCGCAATAAGGAAGGTATTGTCTATAGATGGAACCTTCCTGATTCCACTTTGTAGTTATCATCGGAGGAATTTCTTTAGACTTGGTAATTAACACCATGGCTTCTTTGATGAGGTAATAACTCTTACTGCTTCTCGTGATTTTTTTACCGACCAAATGAGGTAGTGAAACAATACGGTTGTAATCCCAAGTGTTTGGACGCATTGCCTGCCACGGATTATCCTTATGTTTCAGTTGAAATGTCGGTCGTCCGTTCGATGCTGCCGCAGCCTGGATATTACCCAGCATTTTTGCAAGTCCTTCATTATACAGAGTATCGTCCGGACTGCCTTCCGGACCATAGGCCAGAATAACAGGGAAGGATTTATCGCCGGACATATATGCAAAACCATCTGTTTCCCCGTCCCTGAATAAAATTTCGTAAACCGATGTTTCATCCGCTTCTTCCGATCCCGAACGTGTCTCCGGAGATGGATAAACATGTTTCTTTATAGTTTCGATATTTAGTTCTGTTCCCGAACGCGTCTCCGGTGAAATGTAATTACTTCTGAAGTTCATAAGAACGTCAAAAATATGACCCTCATCCAAATCTTCTACAGGAAGTACAGCTGTAAATGTTTCAGAGGGGACAACTACAACTTCCTGATCTATATCGGCATTTTTAGAGCAGGCTGAAATTATTAAGAGAAGGATAGGAATAAAAAGTAAATTTTTTTTTCATACAAATTATTTTTCGATTAGAACACTATAAATGTATTGTATATTCTTGAAAAATCAAAAATTGTAGTGATAATAAAATAAAATTTTATTGTAATTATCTTTTAATTGCAAAAAAATGCAGGTATATCAATAATGTAAACTTGCGAGACGCTAGAAGAGGGATTAATCTTACTGTTGAAAAAGAGAAACTTCCGGTTTATGTTCGGATATGATTGTATTTTTATATTTGGAAAGATCGATGAGATTCTCATTCATGGTAGGTAGTATTATTATTTGGTCATTGTCGGTAAAAGTCAGGAATCTGATTTTTTCATTGTCTGTCTCGATATACCAGCTTTTTTCATCCTCAGAATAAGAAAAATCGATGCTGCCGTTTGCTGTCTCGTTAATTACAGTATAGCCTTTTTCCGTGCGATAGATCGTGTAATTGCTGCCGTTCTTTCCTTTTACTTTTTGTGTACTTCCGAAGCCAGGTGCGCCTGGAGCACTCCAGAAGTCGATTGTATTTAAAACCACGGCATCTAACAGTATGGATACTTCGTATACCGGAAGTATCCATAAGGCAACGAAAACCAATTCGTTGACAAATTTACAATGAAGATTTTTATTCCACTCGAGTAGCCTGCCGGTCATATGGAACGGTCCGATACAGGATGTTAAAACGGCGGTGAATGTCATTGAAATTATGAGGGATTTTATTTTTCTATACATTGTTTATCCGGTTTCAAATAAGATTTACCGAACAAATAAGATACCAATATTATATAATGTTTTTATTTGAATATCGGAGAATGTCGGAGAAATAACATAGAAAGTCTTTGTTATTCTATTTTTTAGTTATCTTTACAAATAATAAGGTATCTGATATTTTAAACCGAATCAATAATTACTGTTTTGAAATATATTATCGATTAGTCCGGAAATGCAGTTATTTATGTGAGAAACGTGTTTTTTCTGTTCATAAAAATATAGGATTTTTGGAAATTTGGTATAATGAAATATTGAAGCATAAACTATTGGAGAAATGAAGAAATATATTACTGCAGAATATGACGGTAAAAATTCTAACAGTGAATTTATAGAATTGGTAAATATCGAAGATATAGATACAGAATGCCTTATTTCATATGAGACATATGATTCGCGGTTCGGGAAATTAATGATAGGCTCTATCGGTGATAGCATATGTTATGTTGGTTTTGTTACGATTGAACTGTCGGCTGAAAGCGAACTGAAAAAAAAGATTTCCGAAAATATCGTTTAAGAAGGAAACTAAAGAAATACATAAGCCGGTATTGAACTTTGTAGAGTTAGGCAAAGTTCCGGAAAAGAAAATTTATGTTTGTTTAAAGGGAACTTCCTTCCGGATCGCTGTATGGAATGAATTATTGAAAATTCCATCCGGCAAATTTACTACTTATGGGATCATAGCGTCTCGTTTAGGTAACCCCAAGGCTTCCAGGGGAGTTGGTAATGCAGTGGGAAGTAATCCCGTTTCCATACTTATACCATGCCACAGAGTCATTCGCGGCGATGGAAATTTAGGCGGATATTATTGGGGAATTGATTTGAAAAAAATGGTTATAGGTACAGAAATTGATATTTCTGAATAAAAAATACTGTAATTTAAGATGACATCTGTTTTACTGATTGAGAGCGAGATTATTTTTGGTTCTTTTCTTGAAGATGCGCTGAAAAAATGCGGTTTTGATGCAGATATGGCATTGAACGGAACCAAAGGATGGGAAAGACTGCTGTCAAAAAAATACGATATAGTTATTATGGAAGTTTTTCCCTGAGAAAAAGAGGCTGCCGAACTGTGTAAAAAAATACATAAAAAGTTTGGCAGCGATATATTGATAATTGCTATAAACACCTTGACTGCAATCCCGGAACTGATCCAGCAAATGAATGGCGTTTCTGAAAAAGACAGTGTAGAGAGTATCTCCGAATTATCGGAGCGGATACTGCGTATAGTTCGACAGTATGACGGTTCCGAAATCGAAAGGTCGATTTGTGGAAATATTTTAATAGACCATACGGAAAAAAGGGTTTACCAGGAAGGCTGTCATATATGTCTTACTAAGAAAGAATACAAACTATTATGTTTCTTCATCGAAAATAAAGGAAGGGTCGTTTCCCGTATGAGCCTATTAAAAAATGTATGGGGTAAGAATTTCGACACCAATACGAATATTGTGGATGTATATGTAAATCACCTTAGAGACAAAATAGAAAAAGGGTCGGGTAAAAAATTCATACACACGGTAGTCGGTATCGGATATATTATGGCCGACGAATTCGAAACTAATTGATGTTAAGTATAAACCTTATTAAACCGATCGTGTAATTTTTCGATCCAGTTATAATGTGGTGTAATGTAGGTTTTATTTCCAGAAAATCAGTTAAAGGATAGGAACATGTAAATTCCATTGCCGTTTCATTGGCGTGCGAAAATACCGCATGATCGATGAATGCGCCGATATTGGTTTTACCGTTAATGTTCATGAATACACCTCCGCCGATGAAACTTTTACAATAACTGTTCTTTTTCCCAGCGAAAGAACCTTCCATAAGTATACCCAAAGTGCTGTTGCCGAAGCTGAACAGTTCTTTTTCGATGTTACCCCATAAAGTATAATTAATTTTTTTGTTTATTTCCTGACCGTCATCGTAATAACTAAAATAACGATTGCATAAACCAATGCCGATACTATAAAGCCCATAGCTGTAATTGTTTGTTTGGTAACTTAATTCCGTTAAATTCATAAATCCGTCCCTTCTGGGCGCAATCTTAAAAAATGAGATTCCATTATCGGATAATTGTCTTGCTCTCCCGTTATAAAGGCTGTTCTTCAGTAATAAATTTTCTGTAAACCTTATATCCAAATGCAGCGCCATTGCCGATTCCGGATAATTTGCGACGGTGTAGTTCTCTGCCAGGGTAGGGTGGATCCCGCATGAACTGTTCGTGAAAAACGAAGTATAATCTCCGATAAAATAATCAAGGTTAATGTTCCTTATTCCGAAAAATAACTGTGCGTTCCTGAACTTGTGTGTATACCCCAGTATGTAAAAACTTAATGGCATATTATCTTCTTCGATGTTTGAAAAGGTTTGCAGATCGTCGGCAATGCGGTCATCCGATGTTTTGTAAACGCTTAATGTTCCTATGCTCAAATATCCGTTTTTATAAATATTTACATCTGTTCCCAAGGTCCATAAATTCACCCAATTGAATTTGTCTTTAAAATTGTATTGTACTTCTGTCTGATATTCTAAAAAGTAATTTGTAAAAAGGCTCTCCGCTCTGATTTTAAGGGTTATGAATCCCAGAATCAGTATCAATGTTGACCTGATAATATATTTCTTCATATCAATTTCTTTTTTGAGTTCCGCACCTCCGGCGGGTGCGGAACTGTCGATTATCTTTTTACAGCCAACGAGTGAATTTTTTAATATACCATTGTTTAACAACCTGTGTAAGAACGCAGTAGCAAGCCAGTGTTACGATCAACCATGGGAAGTAACTTAGCGGAAGCGGAACGAATCCAACTCGTGCCCCGAGTGCGGTGAACGGTAGTATTATACCTACTGCCATAATCGCTAAAGTAAGAGTAGTTACAGGCCATGAAGCGCGGCTTTGTATGAACGGTATCTTGCGTGTACGAATCATATGTACGATCAATGTTTGTGATAATAATCCTTCAATGAACCAACCTGACTGGAAGAGAGCCTGATGGTCAGGAGAAGTACATCCGAATATATACCACATCACCATATAAGTAGTAATATCGAAAATGGAGCTTATCGGGCCGATAAAGATCATAAACCTGCTAAGATCCGAGGAATCCCATTTACGAGGTTTAAGTAAATATTCCCTGTCCACACGATCAAACGGTATCGTTGTTTGCGATATGTCATATAGAAGATTCTGGATCAGCAAATGAATCGGGAGCATCGGAAGGAATGGCAGGAATGCGCTTGCCACAAGAACACTGAACATATTACCGAAGTTGGAACTTGCCGTCATCTTTATATACTTCATGATATTGCCGAATATCTTACGTCCTTCGATAACCCCTTGTTCGAGAACCATAAGGTCTTTTTCGAGAAGAATGATGTCCGCGCTCTCTTTAGCAATATCGACTGCGGAGTCAACAGAGATGCCTATATCCGATTGCCTTAGTGCCGATGCGTTGTTTATACCGTCTCCCAGGAACCCTACCGTGTTGCCCTGATCCTGTAGTAGGGTGATGATACGGGTTTTCTGCATAGGCGTCAGCTTAGCGAATATTTTGACCTCGACAAGTTTTTTACTGAGTTGTTCATCACTCATATTTTCGATATCGTGACCCAGTAGAGTGTGGGTGGTATCTACGTTTACTTGTCGGCAGATTGTTTTAACTACGGCCTCGTTATCGCCGGAAAGCACTTTTACTTCAACTCCGTGTTCATGCAGCTGTTTAATAGCTCCTGCTGCGGACGGCTTCGGAGTATCCAGGAAGGCCAGATAACCGATAAGAACCATCTCCGATTCGTCATCCACATTGAAATCGTGGTCTTTTTCTATCCAGCTTTTTTGTGCGACAGCAAGAACCCGCATTCCTTCACGGTTGAGCTTACTGCTCTCGGTTTCCGCGAATCTTTTGAGTTTTTCGTCAAGTGGAAGTACTTTACCTTCGTATTCTACGAAAGAACATATCTGAAGCATTTCCTCGATAGCACCTTTGGTGATGATCTGTCGTTTACCTTCGGTGTCTTCGATTACAACGGACATACGTCTTCTCGTGAAATCGAACGGTATTTCGTCTATCTTTTTATATTTGTCTTCAAGACGTTCGAATTTGAGTTCCTTCACATGGGAAAGTATAGCCTGGTCCATAAGGTTCTTAAGCCCCGTCTGAAAGAAACTGTTGAAATAAGCATGTCTGAGCACCCTCATGTCGTCCTTGCCTTCCACGTTAAGGTATCTTTCAAGGACGATCTTATCACGGGTGAGTGTACCGGTTTTGTCGGTACAAAGTATATTCATGGCTCCAAAGCTCTGAATAGCATTCAAGTTTTTAACGATGGTCTTGCGTCTGGACATCGTTACTGCTCCTTTGGCAAGGTTGGAGGTAACAATCATCGGAAGCATTTCCGGAGTAAGACCGACTGCAACCGATACCGCGAATATAAACGCGTCGAACCAGTCACCTTTGGTGAGTCCGTTTATGAAAAATACGAATGGTACCATTATAAGCATAAAACGTATCAAAAGGAGGCTGACTTTGTTTATACCTTTATCGAAGCTGGTTTGGGCACGTACTTCTACGATACTTTTTGCTACAGTTCCGAGATACGTAGTCTGTCCTGTCTCGAATACGATACCTATTGCGGAACCGCTGACTACGTTGGATCCCATAAAACATATATTATCTAGTTCCACCACGCTTCCCGTACGGTGCAGCCCGTCGATAAGTTCAGGTGTTTTTTCGATCGCATCGGATTCTCCGGTAAGGGAAGACTGACTCACGAATAGATCCTTGGATTCGACGATCCTGATATCGGCAGGGATCATATCTCCCGCAGCCAGATAAACAATATCGCCGGGAACCAGTTCCGATATATTGACCTCGATACTTTCGGAAAGTCCTTCCCTGAAAACCGATGCCGTATTTTTTACCATTTTTTTCAGCGACTCGGATGCCATACTGGACTTCCATTCTTGGATAAATCTCAGAATCGCGCTTATGAGCACCATCGATGAAATAACGATAACTGTTGCCCAGTCTCTTTCTTCCGGAGTAACCAGTAATACATCGATAATAAGGGATACCAGCGCAAGAGCCATAAGTATTCCTATAAAAGGATTAATAAAGGTCTTAATAAACATTACAAGCCCTTTGTCCCGTCGTTCCCTTGCAATTTCGTTTTTTCCGTACCTTTTGAGGCGTTCTTCGACTCCCTCCTCACTTAATCCTTTGCGACTGGTTTCGAAATAACCGTAAGCGAGTTTTGCAGGTTGGGTAGCCGCAAGAAATACCTTCTCGTTGTTGAACTGGAAAATATTTCTCGTTCTTTTTTTCTTTAAAAGTTTCACCATAATCGCTGTGTTTTTTCAATTATGGTGCAAATTTAGGGCTGCAAACCTTAGTTTGCCGTTAGAGGACTTTTAACCCGCTATTAGAGAATCATTATAAAAACGGGCCGACCAATTTATAGATATTCTTGAGTTCAATGGTAAAAACTGTTCCTTCTCCAGTCTTAGAGGAGACTTTGATTTGTCCATTATGGAGATTTACTATTTTTTTTACGAGTGCCAGCCCGATTCCATACCCTCTGCAATACTCTCCGTTTTCACCTCTTTTAAAAGGCAGGAAGATCTCTTCTATATCCGATTCCGGGATGCCGATGCCCGTATCTGTAAATCTGATTATAGAGGTATTTTTAAAATAAGAAATGTAGACGCGTGATTCCCTGTCTTCAGAGAATTTGCAGTTATTTTCGATCAAGTTGATGAATGCCGTTTTAAGAAGGTATTCGTTTCCGGAAACGGTTATTAAACTGTCGTCATCGATCTCTTGATCGAATACCAATTCAACGTTATAATCGTTATTTGCCTTTATAACCGTATTACGTGCATCTAACAGAATTTCATCCAAACGAATTTCGCGTTTCTCTATTTCATGAGGATCGTAATCCGCTTTGGCTAGATCCAGAAGTCCGGCGGATAGTCTTTCTATCTTTTTTGCATCCTCCAGACAAACCGATAATATTTTTTGATATTCATCTTTTTCTCTATTCCGTATAAGTGCTATCTCAAGTTCTGCGATAAGAGCGGAGAGTGGAGTGCGTAGTTCATGGGATATGTTACTTACGAACATTTTCTGGGAATCGAATGATTTTTCCAGCCTGTCCAGCATATTGTTAAATGTCATGGATAATTCTGCAAGTTCGTCGTTGCCATCCCCGTGCTCGATCCTGTTGTCAAGATTATTATCCGAGATATTATCCACCTCTTTGATTATTTCTCTTACAGGACTCAATGCAGCTTTGGCGAGGTAATATCCGGTAAGCCCTATGACGAACAATCCTATGGCCCATAGACTTACAAGGAGAATGGAAAGCGATCTGAGTTTATCGTGTCCGTAACCGTCATATCCGGCAGCAGTTATAAGATAGTGGTCGTCGTAATAGTGAAATATTATACCCACAGCCTGATACCTTTCTGCTTCGAAGTCGATCTCTCCTTTTTCCAGTATTGCGGTAAGCATCTCCGGGGTTTCTTCTATTATGTCGATATCTACCGCATCGTGATAGATCAGATTGAATACCGTGTCATATATGGCTACCTCTACTTCGTTTATAAATTTTATGTTGTTTCTGTACACTTCCTGCATGATTTCCGGATCCGCTGTTCCGCTGAGGATAAGATTTGCTTTCGTGATCGCTTCCTGCCGCAGGTTGCGGTAAAAGCGCGTTTCCCTATTCTTTTCTGAAAAAGCGTAGACGAATAGAATAAAAACAGTGAACACGGCCGCCGTTATTCCTGTGTACTTTAAGGTAAGTTTAGTCCGGATTTTCATCTTCAACTTTAAAAATAAAGCCCATGCCTGGTTTTGTGTGGATCAGTTTCTTATCGAATTCCTTATCGATTTTTTTCTGAGGTAATTGATATAAACGTCTATGAAATTTGTTCCTGTGTCGAAGTGTGTGTTCCATACCTTATCGGCAATTTCAACTCTCGTAAGCAGTCTCTCAGGATTTTGTGCCATGTAAGATAAAAGATTGAATTCCTTAGGTGTGAGTCGGATCTCTTTCCCGTCACGGTAAACGGTTTTGGTCTGGAAGTCTATTTTGAGTCCGTCATAGACCAATTCCTGTTTAACTATGGTGTCGTTTTTAACGATTTTTCTCTTTAAAAGAGCCCTTATTCTTGCGTCTATTTCCCGAATGTCGAAAGGTTTCACCATATAATCGTCCGCACCCGAATCGAATCCTTCCAGCTTGTCATCCGTAGTTCCCAAGGCTGTCAGCATAATAATAGGTATATCCTTATTTATATTGCGGACTTCTTTACAGACTTCGAAACCGTTTTTCTTCGGAAGAACCACATCTGTTATTATAAGTTCATAGTTTCCCGACCTGAATAATCGGATTCCCATATCTCCGTCATAAGCAGTGCTGGTTTGATATCCGAATTCCTCCAATCCGCGTTTAAGCAGATCCGCAACACGCTGGTCATCCTCTATAATTAATATGCTTGCCATTTGAAACTCATTTATTTGCAAAGATAATGTTTGGTTTTAATACGTCCTAATTATATATGAATATCCGTTTATTATAATAATGTATACCGTTTAATGCAATTTTCAGTTCTTTCCTATCGTCTGTTTTGCTTGATATTGCTGCAAATATTTGTTTATTTAAATTTCTTTTAATATATCCGTGTAATGAAAATTTCTACCCTTTTTATTTGAACACTATGAAGAAAGTTCCGATACCGCAAAAATTTTTTTGCGGTATTTTTCTTTTGTCCTGTAGAAAACTTTTTTACTTTTTTGTCTATTTTTTTAGACAAAAGTTTGTTTGTCTAAGTTTTTAGACTTACATTTGTATTAAGAAAAATTTAAGATCATGCAACTGACCAAAGCAGAAGAACAGATAATGCATATACTCTGGATACTCGAAAGAGGGACCGTTCAGGATATACTTAAAGAATTCGGGGATAACAAACCTGCCCGTACCACAGTTTCTACTATATTGAATATTCTTGAAAGTAAAGAATTCGTATTGCATGAGACCACAGGGCGTGTAAATATTTATTACCCTCTTATCAGCAAAGAAAAATATTCCAAAAATCAACTCAGCGGATTGATAAAAAATTATTTCAACGGATCTTTCTCTTCCATGATCTCATTCTTTGCGAAGGAAAATAATCTTTCGGTGGAAGAAATGGATAAGATTATCCAAGAAACCAAAGAATTTTATAACGAAGAAATCGAGTAATTATGAAAGAGGGGATCCTATATTTATTGAAAAGCGGAGCCGTACTCGGATTTTTCTATTTAGTGTACAGAATATTTCTTCAAAAAAACGGTTCCCTGATATTTAACCGGTTATTTCTGGTGTCCGGATATATTACGTCTCTGTTGATTCCCGCGATTGTTGTAAAGTATAATGTACCGCTCCCTGCAATCCCGATAGAATTCCTCCGTGGGGAATATGTCCCGGAAGAAGTTGCCGCAGCAGCAACGGATACAGATCGTAAATTCGATCTTTGGAGGATCTTGTGGGCGGTTTATATCTCCGGTATGTTATTTATCTTCATAAAAGAGTTAGTAACTGTATGTCATGTAAAATCCCTCATTAAAAATGGAAGACAAAAGAAAGAAGATATTTATAGGATCGTAGAGAGCAGGAATGTTCAGATGCCGTTCTCCGTATTTAAATATATATTCTTCAATCCTTTTATCATATCCGGAAAAGAAAAGGAAATGATAATTGAACATGAAAAATGCCACATCCGCCAGAAACACTGGATAGATCTTATCATAAGTGAATGCATGCTAATACTTATGTGCTTCAATCCGTTCGTATGGCTTTATATAAAGATTCAGAAAGAAAACCATGAATTTTTGGGCGACAGGGAAGTGTTGGATAAAGGTATATCCTTTAATCTTTACCGTGCCGTACTTGTCAAACAGCAATTAGGACGTCCCGTGTTCTCGTTTTCGAATTCATTTTGTCAAACCAACAAATTAAACAGATTGAAAATGATGGAAAAAAATAAAAAATCGCCGTGGAGGAAATTAGCTGCATTTACCGCAGTCCTGCCGGCAATAGCGATGTTCCTGTATTTTACAGCGAAGCCTAACTACGTATTTGCACAGAAAGCAGCATCCCAAAATAAAGAGCAAATGTCAATTAACGGTACAGATGCAAGAATAAAGATTGAGCCGTCAGGAGTAACCCTTACATTCGAGAATATTTTTATAAATGATGTTTCGTATACTCGGCTGCCTGAAAATGAAAGGCCTAAAGTGATTGTCTCGGCAGGAGAAACTGAAAAAGTCGTAAATACTCCCGGATCATCCGGTTCGCTCACTAAGGATGGTTACACTTGGAGCCTTATTTATAGAAAAGGAGAAAACGGAGAGCCCGGTGAAATCCATTTTGCTAATGTCGATAAAGTCGATAACAACACGATTTATTTGATAAAGAATGAAGGCTCCGTAAGGGTCGATAATACTACCGGAGGAAATAAAATAAATCTCCAGTTCACAGGAGACAATTTATCAACAGCGAATATTGTTATCAACGGGGTGCCGTTCGATGTACTCGGAAAACAAAATCAGGCTATTCTTGAAATGCAGCAACCGAGCGGAGCGAAAATCTCATCCAGGTGGTGGATTTTCGAGCAGTCTTCCGCTTAAAGCATTCACGTTTGAACTTAAAGTTACGGAAAATAATAACGAGCCTCATTATAGGCTGATAATGACTCCTAAGGAAAAAGCCGGGGATTATATTGATGTAAATTCATCCTGGACAGTAGACAACAGCGGTAATATGGTAAAGCTGGACCGAACCGTTAATATTGAGGATAACGTGGATTTAGACAGGGCTGTGGATTTAAGTCGGGGTATAAGATTGAGAACTTCAAGCCAAAACAGTGGGGATTCTGTTGCATGGAAAGAAACTGCAGTAGCAGTATCATCTAAAGATTCTGACGGTAACACAATCTTTGTAAGGGAAGATACTCCTGATTTTAATGTTTCTATTACCAGAACTTTTGAAGACGGCAAAGAAAGAATAACCTTTAATGAACCAGTGACTTTGAGGATCGGGTCTGATAAAAATGAGAATATCGTTGTAAATAAGTCCGGAGAACAGGTTTCCGATAAAGTTATAATGACCATCGGAGACGCGGATCAGGGGGACAAAACAGTAAAAGTAACAGTGTCGCAGATGAAAGAAACTATATCGGAAGTTAAAGAGATTATCGATAACAGTTCTCTTCTGACGGAATTAATGAAGGATATGGAAAAGAACAATGGAGATATTTCCGAAGTGACATCCACTCTTATGAAACAGATTGAGAACAATGACGAACTTAAAGCTGAATTGGAGACATTAAGTAAAGTAATACAGGAAACGATGTCCGGAATAATGACTGATACGGCTAAGGAAAAATTCGAAAAAGGCGATCCGTTAGTAATGAATATTAATATGGCTGAATCCGATGATCCTATCGAAGTAGAATTGAGAGGTGCTGTGGAAGGAAAAAACTTCATCTATCGGATTAGTGTCGATGAAGTTGACGACAAAGTCGTAGATATGGTAAATACGATGACTTCTAATCCTAAAGCCGAATTTAAGATTTTTATTGCCGGAAAAGAAATTAAAAAAAATAATATAAAGAATTATAAAAAATAATAGGCAAAATTGGCATGAACTTCAAAAAAACGGTTAAACATTTAATGTTTAACCGTTTTTTTCATATAATAGATAGTCTATATCGGATCGAAAAGGTAAGACGTCAGATCGACTGCCATATTGCGAATGACATAATACGGGTCGAGAGGGATCTCGCGACCGTCGTAATCGATTTGTACGATGGTTCTTCCCCCTGGCTTAGCTGTTACCTCGGCTTCAGAATTAAACGTAAGTTCTTGTATTATTCCGTTGTCGTAATGCAGTACGATCGTTACGTTAGGTAGTCCCCGAAACGTCGGGTAACTGGTTACGATACTGTATGTACCTTCTATGGCTTCTCCATAAACCCAGTTGGATACTGTGATCGTAGATAACAGAAGCTCCAGTCCGCGAAGTTTAACGCAGTAGCATCTGTTAATCTCCGTCGCGGTTATGTCGAGCTGTCTGTAATATACAGCTCCCTTCAAAGTCGTTATTCTTATCTGCGGATTGCTTGTGCCTACAGGTAAGATCACCAGATATTCCATTTTATCCATTTCCGTTGTACGGTAAGGAAGATAGGTTTTATTGTCCGCTATGACCACGACCTCGTCGATATCCGCTTCATTTATCTCGAGTAACATGAAATCCAGCATCGAGTTCCCGTGCCGCATCTCGATATTTATCGTGTGAGCCGGATTTTTTCGTTGAATTCCGTTCTGTACCAGCAAGTCCTGAAGAAACAAAAGATTATCGCTGCTCTGGTCGACCGCTACCGAATCCGGCCATGAAACAGGATAAAGTTCTGCTTCTACGATTTGCTGTGTGTAATTCGGGAAGAAAAGAGAATCCCCTGCTATTGGCACCCATTTATTGGCGCTGTCCCATTCCATAGTGGCATTGCCGTAAGGGTAAACGGTATTCCCGTTATAGATATGTACGTCAAGCTGCCAGTCGGTACGGTCAGCCATGGCCGAAGTAGGGTCTAACGCGGAGTTTACCGCATAATCACCCACCGCACGTGTCGAAAGGTCCTCGTCCATAGCTCCCAAAGATGCCGTAATATTTTTGACTTCTACGGTTCCGTTAGAATCGACGACTATTTCCGTATCCGATCCTTTTTTGGAGCAGGATAGAGAAAATGCAATAACTGACACTATAAACACGTATTTTTTTAACTTTTTCATATATCAGTTTTTATTCGTTTGTAAATAATTCGAGTGTCTGACCGTCCCCGTAGCCGAGGGAAGTAATCGCTTCTTCGTTCAGGAGTATCTCACCCTGAAATAAAGTTGCCGGTATTGGTACGTACAATTCGTCAGTCTCCTCCGTAATCACAAGCTCGTTGCTTATAATATAATTATAAGTAGGCCAGTTGAAAGTGAAACCATCCGTGTAATGCCTCATCAAATATGACATCGCGATAAGCTGCTGCGGAGTATTGATGCTGAATGTTCCGTTGCCTTCATCCGTAGGGGGTGAGAATGGTATACCGATTCCGTGTTCGGTTTCCTTCCAGCCTGCGATAAAAACGTAAGCGTCGATGTCGTAACCTTGTGGAGTGAGGGTCACAAGATACCGCTTGCCTGCTTCGAGTGTTACGTCAGTTTCGGATAATATTATATAAAATGTATCCGTACTGTTTGAAACCGTAAGCGTTCCGATAAGGAAGTCGGCCGTGGATTCGATCTGTGTGCCCGCCTCGAGAATAAGATAGGCGTGCCCATTGTCCGATTCGCAGTAGGCGTGGAATGCCGTAGCGACATTATCGATTCTTAATTCGATTATCAGGGTGCTTATATCGACCCTCGAATTGTTCTGTCCCGTAAGTTCGAACTCGAGCATCGTGTTCTCACGTACGAAGTTCAACGGTACCGGTGTATGTGTCGGCATAACTCCCTGTACGGTTGCCGTTGCTGTCATCCAGTCCGCTCTGCGGAAATTCTCCAGTGTCGACTGATCTGTTTTTATCCCGTCGTTTCTGATCGTTTCAGTCGGCCAGATAGCGATAATACTGTCGATATAATTATCGTCCAATGAGAAGAAAAACGCATCAGGATCTCCTCTGAATATTCCGTCGCTACCGTATTTGTAATTGTATTTGTTACCGCTTCCATTGCTTCCGTTCGGATATACGGTTACATCGATATCGTGACCTGCTTCGAAGAAATTGTTTCCGTAACCGCGTACCGTCGCATATACCGGATCTTCGACAACGGATGAGAAAGACAGTTCTCCGTAACTGTTATTATTTCCATTTTTTCCTTCGTCATTCTGACATCCGGCAAGGAATAATATAAGGGCCGCCTGTATGATATAAATTGCTCTTTTCATTTTCCTGTAATTTAATTATCTTCTTTCCCATTGTAGTATAGGATAATATGTAGTCTCGGATCCGAGGTCGTACCAGAAACTTGTTCCCGGCGACGACATCCATCCTGTTGAAAGTACCGGCCATATTCCAGTATAGGTTCCGAATGTAGGCCATGAATCTTGGAATGAGGATACATTTGAATTATCGTCGTCAAGTTCCGCCCAATCGTTCGTTATGTATCCTCCTTCCGAAGAAGTGTAAAGAGTACCCATAGTCGCGAAGCCCTGATAGATATCTTCCGTACCATAAACAGGATCCCCGTTCGGATCTGTACCTGTAATTATCTCTACTTCCGCAGTAATATCGTCGATAGTAGTGTAGCTTCTCGTTATGAAGCCGTTGTTCAATCCGCAGAACCCGCCTACGTATGCTCCGTCATTAGCCGCAGGATTCCCCGCATTTACGGATATCGTACCTCCGAGGGAATAAGTATCCCATATTCCGGATTTGTAGGTTCCTTCTTCATTCCTGTCTTCCGCGGAGCCGCTTATGGAACCGACACGCGGAGCAACTCTGGTAACGGTTATTGTGGGATTCTCGACACGGCAGGCTACTATTTTCGATTGACTGTTCAGCGCGTCTTCAAGCAAGGCTTTTATAAGTTCGTTCTTCACTACGTCTGAAAGGTTATCCGGAAAGGTACCGATCAACGCAAGTCGGTCTTCTTCCGAAAGTATATTGTTGACTTTACCGCAGATCGCGCCTACATAACATGTGTCTGTTGCATTCACAGTAATTTCAGGTTCGATAAGATTCACGTTGCATACTATGCTGTTACCCTGGATCAGCCCGAAGAGTCCCGCAGTGGATTCGCTTGTTGTCATAGTCAGACCTGTGATCTTATGTACGCCTCCGTCGAACCTGCTTCCCGAAGTATTGCCGTATAATTTCATTGGTTTCCAGCTGCCTGCACCAGATACGTCGATATCGCAGACCTGATAGAAATTTCCCGAAGAACCGTCGATCATCTCTAAAGTGTTAAGGTCGTGAATAAGATTCGTGGAGGTCGGTATGAATATCTCGCCTGTAGTCATGTTATATCCGTAACGATACACGTATTCTTCCGTTACCTTAAGATCCTGCGAAGATATCAGAATAAGCCCGTCGCTCTCGAGAAGAACTTCTCCTTTTTTCAGATCGTTGTCGATGGTCCACACATAAGCGGTATATTGCAATACATGAGAACCGCCCCCTTCATTCTGCATGGAAACGAAATCATCATACCATTTTTCGCGTTTACCGTCGGTGTCCGTGTCTTCGTTGTCGACAGGATCGATATTCGGAAGCAGTTTAACTACTCCAAGATCCGAAACAGGACCTTCCCCGTCGGAAACCACGACGATTTCAACCTTGTACGTGTGCTTCGGATAGAACCATAGTTCGGTATAGAACGCTATAGTAGGATTCGTTTCTACCTGTGCCCTGTAAGGAATATAATATTGTTCCGAATAGTCGTTGCGGGTGATCGGATAATTTTCTTCGTCCTCCCTTGTGGTAAAATCATCCACCTCCGCATTATACGGGTAAAATGCAACAATGGTCATCCTGTCGTAAATAAATATATTACGGTTGGTCGCATTTTCGCCCGGTGCGAGGACAGGGTAGAGCTTCCCGTCCTCTACCGTACATTCCGTGTTGCGGATATAAGGTTGCGTAAGGTCGTTATTATTATAATCGTCCGTATAATAAATATAAAGACCTACATTGTTAAGTTCGTAATTCTTACCGCCTATAACACTATCCGCCATAGCGTTGCCATTAGGAAGCTCGGCGAGTTTCGAGAACGGTTGAAAATTCACCGACATATTGAGCAAAGCGCCTTCTTCACTGGAATATGTTCCCGTATCAGGTTCTTTGGTACAGGAAATAACCGTAACCGCGGCAATAATAGCGATCAGGAGATTTATGTATGTTTTCATCTGTTTCATTTTTCGATGTTTATCTGGTTATTTCATTACCGGAGCAGGCCACGTTATACCTGTCTCTTTATTGTCGTAAATATATTCGTATACAGTACCCCATGTCGGATCCAGTTCTATTTGCGAGTTCAGTCTCAATAATATTCTGTCGGATTCGTCTTCTCCCGCAATGATTTCATTACGCATTTTAAGAGGGTCCAGGTCCGAAGAGTCGAGCAGCCCGACACAGTTGGAACCTACTGCGTATTCACTGCCGCCGACGAACCTCTGCGCAGTTCCTTCGAGCCAGAAGGAAGTCTTGATAACGTATGCCGACGTGTTAGGCGCACTTTGGCCGCATATTCCTCCGAGAAGAGTTGCGTTTACATTCAACTCTCCGGTGTTGAGGCAGGAAACTATCGCTCCGTCTACCGCATTGGCGTTATAACCGCATACTCCTCCTACGACATTCCCGTCCCAAATATTCCCCGTATTTATACATGCGAGTATTTTACCTGCATTATAGCCGACGATTCCCCCTGCGAACTGTGTTGCATTATCGATGTTCGCTTCATTCAAACATGCTACTACCGTTCCGGTGTTTCTTCCGCATATAGTTCCGGCATACTGCTGTCCCGTTGCATCGAAACGTCCGGAGAATAACCTGATATTGCGAAGAGTACCGCTGTTCTCGGCAAACAGACCACTATTGGATATGTTGAGGTTAGCGATCCAGTATCCGTTACCGTCGAAAATACCGTCGAAGCTGCCGAAGCCGTCGAAATTGCCATTGCCGTCTTCCACTAACGCATTCAGGTCGATGTCCACTCCGAGTTTATAGCTTTGCGTAAGATTTTTACTTACGTTTAACAGTTGAACGGCAGTGGTTACCATATATGGATTATCGTCGTCGTCATAGGGTACTCCCGGATCTTCCGCGAACATTCCACCTTCAGACAGGGGAAGCGTAAGGGTATTAGATCCGTAAACTATGTTATCTTCAGTCATGAGCAACAATCCCCGCGAGGTGTAAAGTTCTACACGGTCCACATTATCTGTCGGCAGGGTTACGAACTGTATCGCTGTTCCGTTCTCCGCAGCCTCGCCTACATATAACCTGTTATTAACTGTCCTGAGGACTACTTTGGTTATTTTATCCGCTCCCGAATTCACGTAATTTCCCAGATCGAGCGTGAGGTCGTTAGGATCATATGATATGTCACCGTCTTTTATTTCCGTTCTTTGCCACGGAACGTATGTCAATGTTGCCGATACTACCTTCAGTCTTCTTACCGTAATCGTAAGAGTGTAGGAGAATCCCGGAAGAAGTGCGTTTACCGTATTCGTATTGTCCGGGTGGATCGTGAATCCCATAAGATCGTCGTCAGTTGCTGTATAGTCATCTATTTTAAGAGTGTTGAACTGCTTGCCCGACAGGGTCATTCCGTTGGGAATAAGGTAGTTTATACCTTCTTTGATTTCGTATTCCCCGGATGTGCGCTCCGCTATCTCTGCAGTATAATTATTAAGAGGTGTCGGAGCCTTTGCTGTAACAGGATAATAGCCGTGCAATGCTATACTGTCCAGTGTGAATGAAACGTTTGTCGGAGGAGTATCTACGAATGTAGGTATCTCGGTGGAATCCACTTTGATAATTACTTCCAACTGCGTCATTACGTGTCTGAATTTAAGAAGATCCGCAGGATCATTGGAACTACCCGGCGTCCCTTCCCCTTCGTAGGAAGTATTGACATTGCTTCCGTTGCTCACCCTGCGTCCGTAGTTGCTGAGGACAGCGTCGCTGCTTCCCGTGCTTCCAGCTGTCAGATACATATAACCGTTCTGCGCCCTACCCGAGTATGCGAAGAATCTTATGACATTGCGTGCCAGCGGATAATACGGGGTACCTGATGTAAAAGTAAGAGGTTGTTCGGTATCGTCCAAAGATGCCGGACTCGTTATTCTCGTTTCAGTTATATACTGTTCATTTCTTGCGGTATCGAGGACTGCGATCAGATATATCGGAATCTCATTGGCCAATCCTACCGCAGGCATTATGCCCGACAACCTGACTTCGGACTCTCCGGGAACCACCGGTGTTACGGCGTCCGGTTCGTCGTTGGAGCAGGCAGTGAAGAGCACCGCTGCAAGAGACAGTAATGGTATTATATAATTTTTTATTTTCATATCTGTCCTTATTTAATAATTACACCGTAATTTTCTTGGGGATCCCAGTTGGAGAGCGTGCCCTTGAGTTGAATGTTATCGTTAGGTTTCTGAACTTCCGTTCCATTAACGGTTATTGTAAGGATCGTATTTATTGCACGCTCAAACTTAAGATCGTTAAGGTTAGAAACTATATTCTCGAAGTCCGCAATATCATACGTCACGCTTACGCTGAACTGTCCGTCGGTAAGGCTTATCGATACCGTCGTGTCATCCTCGGTTGCAGGATATACCAACACCGTCTCTGATACAGGGGTCGTGAAAAAGTTTGTAGGTGAGGTTACCAGAGAATATGTAAATGATTCGTCCTGAGTATCCAAAGTAAGTCCTGTGTCTCCGCCGAAGAGGTCGAGAGTCGCTTTGCGCTTCGTAGTGGTCAAAGTGAGCGAGCTGACCTGTACATTCGGATTCATATGTTCGCCCGGTTGAACCTTAACTGTTACCTGGCTCAGTGCATGTCTGAATTCCCCGAGTCTTACCGTATCCGCAGTAGTCTTCATATACGGAACTATTGAGGCAGTCGCATTGGCTGTTGCGTAGAGTACGTCAGGCATATTAGCCTGTAAAGAGAGTTTTACAAATGTGGGGTCGTATCCCATGGATACTGCCGAACCGTCCGGTACAGGCGAGTATGCCATGAATACAAGTTCGCTGTCATCGAACGGCCAGTATTTAATATCGTTATTATTCCAGACGAATTCGTAGTGGGTGTCATTTATCTGGTTCGCCGTAGCCGTAGTGTTCTGTATATCCGGATAGGATAGCCAATTCACGGAAACCCCGTTGTAATACGCTGCTGTCACAGCTATCTTGCCGTCGTTCGGGAAACTGCCTGTAGCCTTGGTCCCGAATTCTGTTCCTGCAGAGGCGGAGAGGAGTATGGCCGAACGTTCGGCCGTTGTCCCTCCTTCGTTTTCTCCTCCCCGTTCCGGTGTGGAGACCTCGTCGAGTTCCGGATTACATCCGGCTAAGATCCCCGCACAGCAGGATAATATTATGTATTTATATAACTTTTTCATGTCCGGTAAGTTTAGTCTATGTTAACGTTTCCGGTATCGCCGTCGGTCCACTCTTCGAGTTCTGCATCAAGAAGGATGCGCGTCTTGGTAAGCGTCAGTTTAATCACCTGCGTCTTCCCCGGTACGAATGTCAGCGCCCTGTCGAGTTCTCCCGTGAATGTACTGTCGTATTCCTGTAGTTTGATCGTAACCACTCTGCTTCCGGAAGTTATCGTTTGTCCCGGCATTACAAGCGCGGAATAAATTTTACCATTGGTATCCGTATGTGGAGTTAATGGCGCGACACCGCCTGTCGACGTGACTGTGCCTGAGCTCAGGACAGCATTGCCGTCGAGTTCGAACCCGTTGAGGGTAATAGTCATATTCTGAAGTTCGGTATCTGTGAACTCGTTGCTCGATACTTCAACTCTTACTTTGGCCAGCACGTGTGTGAACTTAAAGTTTACATAGCTTGGCTGGGTATAAACTTCATGAGCCATTAGCAGATCGTATTTCTCGTATCCTTCGCTTTGATCCGAAGGAAGGTCCCATGGGAACGAAGCTGTTGTTCCTGTAACTTCCTTAGGATTTTCAGATAGTGCCGGATAGTATGCCGCCGTAACGTCGAGGGTTGAAATATTATCCCAGTATAGCGCCGGTCCCCTCCATTCATATGTGTTTACTCCTGTGGTAGACGGTTCGTAAGAATATATTCCTGCCGGTTCGTTCACCCCGATCCTGTAAACATGGATCGATTTGTCCTTAAAGAAGTTATTGGTTCCGTCCAAGGTTCCGTCGATATCGAGGGATTGGAGAACAAGGGGTATCGTGTCGCCGTCTTCCCAGTCCGTCACGTCCGCGCTGATTGTTACAGCAGTCTTGCTTAAATCAATCTTCAGTGTTGTCGCAATCCCTGGACGGAACTCTATGTTCTGTCTGTATGTAGCATTATACGTCCTGTTCGAACTGCTGACTGCTACCACTGTTCTGCCTGATGTGATAGTTTGAGGATCGATTATGGCAATGGCACTGCTGCCGTCGTCTCCGACGTTTTTAGCGACTGTTATATTACCGCTGTCTGTTCCTTGGATGAATACACCGCGGTCGACCGTTCCTCCTGTTACGTATTGCGGAAGAACAAGATTCATTGCTGCAAGTTCGTCATTATCGAATGTGCCGTCCTCCGATGTCAGTTGCACCACTACTTTAGCAGCAGGGTGTGTGAGCTGGAAGTTCACTCCGTTGCTTGCAGTCTGTGTCACAGGTGTCGCAACAAGGTAATCGTCTAACTGTGTCGTATTGTACTGAGGTTCTCTCAATATAGACGCGTAGAATGTGGACGGGCTCGCTATGCTCTCCCAGTAAACCACCGGATTTGCAGCGAATGTATCGGTCGCACTGTTATATGTAAATGTAGAAAGTTGAGTTCTGTCGGAAGCGTTGCCAGTATATACCACCATCTGCTCGCCGTTCTGTACGCCTGTCGCACCGCTTACGGATGTTCCGACTGTGATCGCGTCCATTGATATTTCATCCGTATCCCAATCCACGACATTCGCGCTCACCGTGAAGCCTTCTTTGTTAAGTGTAACTATCATTGTAAGGGCTTCGCCTGCGTTGTAAGTCATTCCAGCTGCAGGAGCATTGACAGTATAGTCGCGTCCGTTGATAGAGACTGTTATCACAGGATTATTTGCCTGTATTGTCTGAGATTGGATAAATGCGATGCCGTTATCCGTGTCAGTACGATCCACTACGATATTTGTCGTTTCCGTTCCGTTCACGAATTGTCCGTTCTGTTCCGTACCGCCAGTTGTGGAATTCGGCAGAGTGATGGTTGCCCCTGCAAGGTCGGTTGCAGAGAACGTATCGGATACGAGCCTGATTATCAGCTTAGAGGTAGCGTGCCTTAAGGTAAATCTTGCGCTTGTGTTTCTCGGAACACTCATGGGGTCTGCTATGAGCACGTCAGCCACCTGAGTGTTATTCAGTGCATCTGCCGCTGTTATGGACGCGCGTAAGTTTGCAGGATTCGCTGCGATATCTTCCCAATAGAGCGGAGTGGAATTCGATACCCATTCGCCCTGTGCATTATAAGTGAATGCTCTTAGTAAATTATATCCGCCTGTACCCTGTAAATATACATTCATAATATCTCCTGCCGTTACACCTTGGCTTGCCGCAGCCGGAGTAGTAACCGACAATACTGTAAGTTCCACTTCGTCAGTGGTCCAGTCCACGACATTCGCGCTCAATGTCACACCTTCTTTGTCGAGGTTGATGGTCATCGTCAACGCTTAGCCTGCGCTGTAAGTCAGACCTGTCGCACCTGCATTTGCCGTGTAGTCGCGTCAGTTTATAGTTACTGTAGCTACCGCACCGTAAGCGTTAATCCTTTGCGGTTGGATTATAGCAATACCGTTGTTTACGTCGTTCCTGTCTACTTCTATGTCTGCATTTATCGTTCCCGGAACGAATTGCCCGTTGACTTCGGTTGCACCTGTGGTGTATCCCGGAAGAGTTATAGTGGCACCTGCAAGGTCTGCTGTGCTGAACGTGTTGGATGCGAGCCTTACGATAAGTTTGGAAGCTGCATGTCTCAATGTGAAATCCGCACCCGAGTTCCTCGGAACACTCAGATCATCCGCGATAAGGATATCAGGAATCTGGTTGTCGTTAATCGCCGGAGCCGCTATGATAGATGCACGCAGGTTTGCAGGATTTGCCTCTATATCTTCCCAATAGAGTGGAGTAGAGTTAGACACCCACTGTCCCTGGGCGTTATATGTGAATCCTCTGAGTAAATTATAAGATCCGTTGTCTTCGAGATAAACGTTCATCACGTCGCCCACTGTTACGCCCAGGCTCTCCCCAGCCGGAGTACTTACCGGAAGAACGTTTAGTTCGATCTCGTCTGTGGTCCAGTCGACTACGTTCGCGCTTATCGTAACTCCTTCTTTGTCGAGGTTGACGGTCAACGTCAACGCTTCGCCGGCGTTGTATGTCAGTCCGCCGGCCGGAGCATTCGCGGTATAAGGACGTCCGTTTATATTTACGGTAACTACCGCGCTGTTAGCGGATATGGTTTGAGGCTGTATGATAGCAATACCGTTGTTCCTGTCTGTTCTGTCTACGGTGATGTTTGCTGTACGTGTACCTTCCACGAATAATCCGTTTATTGCGCTCGCGCCTGTGGTATATCCCGGAAGAGTTATTGTGGCGTTCGCAAGTTCGTCCGCATTGAACGTGTTCGAAGCGAGCCTTACTATAAGTTTTGAAGCTGCGTGCCTTAATGTGAATGCAGCGCTCGTATATTGAGGGACGCTTATTGGATCCGCGATAAGGATGTCCGCAACCTGATTACTGTTAAGGGCTGGTGCCGCGGTCATCGATGCGCGAAGATTCGCTGGATACTGGTCTATATCTTCCCAATAAATAGGAGTATCAGCCTGCCATTCTTCTTGTGTATTATATGTGAACGATCTTAGTAAGTTCCATGTGTCATTGTTCTCCATGTAAACATCGAGGACGTCTCCGACTTCCACACCTACGCTCTCTGCCGCAGGGGTGCTGATCCTGAGTACGTTTATATCGAGTTCGTCCGTGGTCCAGTCGATAACATGTGCGCTGATAGTTACGTCCTCCTTGTCGAGGTTGACCGTAAGCATAAGTGCTTCGCCCGGATTATATGTGAATCGTGCATTTCCCGGATAAGCGTTATAAGGACGTCCGTTTATGGTTATCGTAATGATAGGTTCTCCTTCTTCCAGTGTCTGCGGCTGTATAATAGCTACACCGTTCGATGTGTCTGTGCGATCCACTGTAATATTCGTACGTACCGTACCTTCTATATACTGTCCGTTCTCTTCGTATCCTCCTGCGAGGTATTGCGGAAGAGTGAGGGTCGCACCTGCAAGCTCTTCAGCCGTAAATGTCTCTGAAGCCAGTCTTACGACTACTTTAGATAATGCGTGGTGTAAAACAAAGTTAGCTCCCTGATGGCGCGATACGGTAAGATCATCCGCTATAAGAATGTCAGGCATCTGCGAGTCGTTAAGTGGTTCCGCTGCTATGATAGAAGCGCGCAGTTCCGCTGGGTCCTGTTCGATGCTCTCCCAATAGAGGGGGCTGTTTGGCGTCCACGTTCCGTCTTGGTTATAAGTAAATTCGCGGAGCTGGCTGTAATTTTCAGAATCCGTATCTTTGATATATACGTTCATCACGTAACCCGGAGTAACCCCAACGGTTTCACCTGCCGGAGTACTTACGTCGAGAATGTCCAGCGTTACTTCTTCCGTAACCCAATCGACTACAGTCGCGCTTACAGTAACGCCTTCCTTATCTATATTAATTACGATTATCTTCGCTTCACCCGCGTTGTAATTGAATCCGTCTGTTCCTGCCGCTGCAGTATATGTATTGCCGTTAAGAGTAATCGTAGCGACCGGACTTCCGGAACTTACCGTTTGAGGCTGGAAGATGGCTGTTTTGCCGTTATCCCCTTCTACCGGAAGAATGTTTATTCTGTCCGTACCTTCGATGAACTGCCCGTTCTTTTCGTAACCGCCTGTCAGGTAGTTAGGGAGAAGTATCTCCGCCCGACCGAGATCGTCTGCACTGAATGTGTTGGAAGCAAGCCTGATGATTGCTTTGGATGCCGCATGTCGGAACGTAAGGTCAAGCCCCGTATTCTTGGCTGTGGTGTAATCGTCTGCAATAAGTATGTCCGGTAATTGAGTCTCGTTCAGAGCGTCTGCAGCAATTATAGAAGCCCGGAAATTCGCAGGATTCTCGGAGACGTCTTCCCAGAATACAGGACTCGCCGCATCCCACCTGACTGATGAATTATAGGTGAAAGTTTGAAGTAATCCGTATTCTCCATCTTCTTCGACATATACGTTCATCACGTCGCCGACTTCTACTCCCATGCTCTCGCCTGCTTCGGTGCTCACCTGTATGGCGTCATAATACGTCGTAGGTCCGTCCAGCCACGGTTCGATGGTCGCGCTGACAGTTATAGGGGTCTGACTGAGGGTTATGTAAAAAGTGTACTGATAGCCTCCCTGTATGTTTAGTGTGTCGCTCATGTATGCTGAGAAGGTGCTTCCGTCAGTTCCTGTAAATTCGAAGGTAACGCCTTACCTGCCTGTCTCGGCATTACGATCCCGTATCTTTCATCTTCATCGTCACACAGAGGAAAGGTTAGATCCGCCATACTGTTGACGTCGATATTCATAATCTCGTTTCGAAGGTCGTAGGTTCCCTTGGTATACATTCCCTTGACGGTGAGTGTAAGTTCGGAAGGATCTATAAAATCACTGTCATCCTGCGGTCTTACTACGAATATCATCTTCGATAATCTGTGATGGAAATTAAGTTGTACTGCCGGATACTGTTTAGAGTATCCCGAAATATGATCCGCCGACAACAGGTCGATATCCGGAAGGATGGTCTGGTCTGCTGTAGAAACAGGAATAAGCATGTCTACATCCAGTCCTGCATAAAAAGGATAATATGCCCTGAATGTAACCGCGCTTCCGTCCTGCGGAAAATAAACCGTTGCCGAAGGAGTGGAAGGCTCGAAAACGCCGTCCGCTCTCGGAGTGTAATAATGGTAATTATAAACATTGTTAACGATCTCTGTCCCGTTATGCGTGAGCATGGCCAGACCGATCGCGTCGTTGTCGTCCCATGAAGTGTCATGAACGCGTGTTCCCGTACCTATACTTGCCGTGAAAGTCGCCTCGACCTTCCCATCTGCAGTAGGATTCACAGTCTCCGTCCTGTCTTTGGTGCAGGAAAAAAAGACCGCTGCAGCGCATACGGATAAAAATAATCTGGTAATTCGTCTTTTCATATCGTATGATTTTTTAATATTCTATTGTGCTTCGAGCCATGATTCGGTACCCTCGTACCAGTCGATTATGTTCATTTCGAAATTCACGCCTACGTTGAGTTCGAGCGTGATATAAAGAGGTTGGTGTACGTTCACTGTATGGAATCCGTCGAATGCGTCCGTAACGTCGACAGATATATTGGAGAAGCTGTCGTTCTCGAACATTACCCGTACGTCGAGATTCTGGTCGCTATCCCCGTCGATCCCGATAAGAGTATGTCCGTCGATATAGTTTCCATCTGAATCACGAAGAAGTGTAAATTGAACCGTGCCGTTTCTGAGAACTTCCGGACGTTCTTCACCGTTTACAGGAGGGAATCCGTTGTCGATATCCCTCGAAAGCGCTACTCCATCAAGAGTTCCGACAACATGATCGATAAGTGAGAGCCCGTTACCCGTGAAAATCACCCTTACATACACTTGACGCGTCTGCTGGTGCATCGGAAGGGGAATGATTTGCGATAACTGATTGAAAACAACTTCGTCTATTGTCGATCCTCCGCTGAACGGACCTGCTTCAAGAGCCGTTCCACTGGCGTGGCTTCCTACTGTGACAGTGCGTTCCTCTACCGTTACGTTATCCGCGCGCTCCCAGCCGATGAATTCATATTCTCCGGTAGGAAGATTTACGTCCACTCCGTTGATATCGGAAGTGAAAGTGTAAACATCGTCTTGGTCCTCAGTCGAAGTGACCAATATATTCACCGTGCTCGAACTGCTTTGCGGAGAAGTATCTATCCATCTCGGTTCGATTCTCAGCACCTTCCAACAGTCTTCGTTGTCTTTAGAATCTTTTATACAGGCTGCAGCGATAAATAATAGCACTGCTAAAAAACCCGATTTCAAATATACATTCATATTTTATATGGTTTTATTATTTCACTTTCACGTCGGTTTCTCCGGGTTCTTTAGTGGCAGTATACCATTTGCTAAGATGAAAATGAGGGTTGTTACTTACTGTAATCTTACATGTATTGGATGCTTTATGGTATTGGACAGAATATTTCACTGCCTTTTTCCGCTATTTCGGTAAAATCAATTTTTATACCAGTTAAATAAACTGTGTTGTTTATATGTCGATTTGAGCGCAGATAATGTTCGAGAAGGTCGTGAAAATGATTATAAAAGGTTTGGTGGGTGTAGAAAAAACACTTTTGTGACCGGAAAAAAACTTTTTAACGGCGGCTGTTTTTACTATTGGAATAATAAAGATTATTTATAATTCGGAATATTCACGGAATGACTCCGTCCTTTATAAAAGACAGATGCATGCCGGTGAATTTAACTGTATTTTTGCAAAACGATCTGCAGATCTATAAGTATCTTTTATTTTAAAAATCTCGATCTCATTGTCGTTCATAGAGGCGACAAAAAGAAATTTTCCATCGGAAGAGATATTGATGTCTCGCGGATGGCTGCCTGTCCTTATATAATTTCTTAACGATAATCTACCGTTAAAGTCTTCAATATTAAATTCGGCAACGCCGTCGTTATAATTCCGGAATGAAGTATAAATTTTCTTTCCGTCCGGCGAAATTTTTAAGGCTCCTCCGTCTGCGTCCTTCCATTCACGATTTGCAGTATATTCCGCAGTCTGTAACAGTTCGCCGTTGCTGTAAATAAAAGAAATTATCGAACAATCGAGTTCATTGATTAAAAATACTTTTTTTCCGTCCGGATGGAAGCACATATGTCGTGGACCTGCACCGTTCTTCATTTTGTATTTTTTCAGACTTTGTTCATTGATGAACTTTTCTTTATTGCTATAATCGAGTTCATAACGGTAAATATGATCTGTTCCAAGATCTGTCGCAAAGACGTATTCTCCGTCCGGAGTAAATACTATGCAATGAATATGCGGCTGCTCTTGTCGTTCGGGGTAGGTTCCGTGTCCTGTGAATTTTATTATTTGTTTTTCGTTGCTTATAGTTCCGTTTTCTTCTATACAGAAAACGCTGATACTTCCGGAACCGTAATTTGCCGTAACCAGGAATTCACTCCTGATATCTTCAGCGATGAATGTTATTCCGTTTTGCCCGGAATAAGATCTGCCGGTTTCCGAGAGTGAATCGCTGAAAATTGAAAATGCAGTCACGAACGAGAGTCCGTCTCCGCTGCCATTCTCCGTTACCGTATATATATGATTATTTTTTCTGCTCTTTATTATATATGACGGATTGTTAATAATATAGCTGTTAGTTAATTTTAATTGCCCGTTGTCTTTCATTTGAAACGAGAAAATACCTTCGCCGTTATCGTTATTGTAAATTCCGGTTAAAAATTTTTCCATGTCTTATAAATAAGAAATATTATAACAAACATATTCAAGAATAGTACCGTAGGACTTAACTGCCGATTATATGCGGTTGTGGCACGGTAGATGCGGTTATTAAACGGTTAAAATCCGGAAAATTGAAAAAAGTAGCGGTCATAGGCGGTGGATTCTCCGGCCTTTCTGCAGCCTGTTATATGGCTAAGGAAGGTTATGAGGTAGAGTTGTTCGAGAAAAATTCCTCTCTCGGAGGACGTGCGCGGCAGTTGGAAATCAATGGTTTCAGGTTCGATATGGGCCCGACATTTTATTGGATGCCTGATGTTTTCGAATCTTTTTTCGAAGATTTCGGGAGCACTGTTGATGAAAATTACAGGCTTGTAAGGCTTGATCCGGGATATGAAATATATTTCGGGAAAGGCGGTCGTATTAATATCCATAAAAGTTTGGACCAGTTGATCGAAACCTTCGAAGGAATAGAAAAGGATAGTAGTTTATTTTTACGAAAATATCTGCGTTCCGGAGCATATAATTATAGCGTGGCTATGGATAAGGTGGTTTATAAACCGGGAAATTCCATGTCCGAACTGATAATGCCTGAGACTATACGGAGTGCCGGACAATTCACGAATACTCTTAGTGCTGTAATCCGGAAAAATATCAGGGATAGCAGGTTAAGGCAGGTGCTGGAATTTTCTGTACTTTTTCTGGGTGCCAAAGCCGACCGCACACCTTCGTTTTACAGGTTTATGAATTATGCGGACATGATTCTTGGAACATGGCACGTGATGGGAGGAATGTTTAAGGTCGTAGAGGCTATGTCTGCAATCGCACAGAGGTCAGGGGTCAGGATACATACCGGGACTGAAGTTCGGAGAATAATTGTAAACGGTAAAAAAATCTCCGCAGTGGAGACTGCCGGCGGAATAACTGCCACGGATATCGTGATCTCCACCGCCGATTACCGACACGCAGGGATGCTTTTACCGTATAGTTTCAGAAGCTATAGCGACAAATACTGGAGAAAAAAAGACATGGCACCTTCCGCAATTCTTTTCTATCTTGCTTTTGATAAACGTCTTAAAAATGTAAACCATCATACTTTGTTTTTCGACAGCGATTTCGAGAGGCACGCGGATATGATATACGGTAAACCCGGCTATCCGGACGATCCGTTATTTTATGCCAGCTTCCCGTCTGTCACAGACCGTTCGCTTGTACCGGAGGAAAAGGATTTGGGAATCATACTTATTCCCCTGGCATCCGGCATAAAGGAGAATAGGGATATAGCGGATGAATACTATAGAAAAATTACGGATAGAATAAAAGAGGCTGCCGGACAGAATATTACCGACAACATACTGTTTAAGAGAACTTATTATCCTACGGATTTTATCCGGGATTACAATGCTTATATGGGTAATGCTTACGGTCTTGCGAATACGCTGTTTCAAACGGCGTTTCTTAAACCGAAGGTAAAAAGCAGGAAACTGGAAAATCTGTTCTATGCGGGACAACTGACAGTTCCGGGGCCTGGGGTTCCTTCCGCTATAATATCCGGAAAGATTGCCTCGGGAGAAGCATTAAAATATCTCAGAAAAAAACGATGATATGAAATTATATAAAGAAGCATCTTATAGTTGCAGCAGAATGATAACTGAAAAATACAGCACGTCTTTTTCTATAGGGGTCCGTTGTCTTGATCCGGCAATAAGGGATGCCGTGTATGCGATTTACGGTTTTGTAAGGCTTGCCGACGAGATTGTCGATACATTTCACGAATATGATAAAGAAAAGATTTTAGACCGCCTGGTCGATGATTATCGATGTAGTTGCGAGGAAGGCTTGAGCATCAATCCGGTGGTCAATGCGTTTGTTCATACGGTGAAAAAATATGGGATAGACGACTCACTTATCGATTCGTTTATCAAAAGTATGCGAAGTGATATAGAAAAAAAGAATTTGATGAAGAGGGGATAAAAGAATATATATACGGTTCGGCAGAATCGGTAGGTCTGATGTGCCTTAAAGTATTTGTGAACGGAGATGAAAAAGAGTACCGGAAATTGAAATATCCCGCACAGAAACTTGGCTCTGCCTTCCAGAAGGTAAATTTTCTTAGAGATATACGACAGGATTCCGGTGAACTCAGCCGTAACTATTTCCCTGTATTAAAATACGAACCTCTGACCGAACGTACCAAAAGAATTATAATAGAAGACATAATGCATGATTATGCATGTGCGGAGAAAGGCATCAATGAACTGCCGCGCTGTGCCAGACTTGGGGTCAACACTGCGTATATTTATTATCGTACACTAACGGCACGTCTTGCAGAGACCCCGGCGGAGAAACTGACGGAGAAAAGAATACGTATAGGTAATGGACAGAAACTTCTTCTTTTCGGGAAATCATATTTAAATGTAAAATTCGGTTAATGATGGTAATACTTTTAGATAAGGACGGAAATATAATAGGATCGCAGGAAAAAATGGCCGCTCATGTCGACGGTAGTTTACATCTTGCTTTTTCGGTTTTCGTGTTCGATTCACAGGGGCGGATACTTCTCCAGAAGAGGGCTTCCGATAAGTATCACTCCGGAGGGTTATGGACAAATACCTGCTGCAGCCATCCTGTGCCGGGAGAAAATATCGAAGAAGCAGCCCACAGGAGGCTCATGTATGAGATGGGGATGGATTGTAAACTGTATTTTGTCGACAAGTTTACTTACAGGGCAGAGCTTGATAATGGACTTACGGAACACGAGACCGATTATATTTTCATAGGCATATCGGATAAATATCCGCTTCCACATCCCGAAGAAGTGGAAGGTTTCAGGTATTCTTATCCGGAAGATATCAGGGCGGATATATTGAGAAATCCCTCCGATTATACCGAATGGTTCCGTATAATTATGGATCGTTATGGAGAAATTATAGAAGACGAACTTGGTTTGATTGCCATATGAAAATAGCAGTTATCGGTGCAGGAATAGGAGGACTGGCATCTGCCATAAGACTGGCGGCTTCCGGGCACAGCGTTGCCGTGTTCGAAAAGAACTATGCTCCCGGAGGTAAGATCTCCGAACACCGGAAATCAGGGTTCCGATTCGACACAGGGCCTTCTCTATTTACATTGCCGGAACTTGCCGGTGAGCTTTTCGATATTTGCGGTAAGGACATTCGCGATTATCTGGATTATGTGAGATTGGAAACCAACTGTAAATATTTTTTTCCTTCGGGTACTGTTTTTAATTTCTTCCATGAAAAGGAGAGGTTAACGAAAGAAATTGCGGATAATACCAAGGAAAAACCGGAAAAAATATTCGACCGTCTGCGTAAATCTGAAGAAGCGTATAACCTGGGGGCACCGGTGTTTCTGTTCAATAATTTCAGAAAACTTTCGAATTTTACCACTGAACCGTTCCGTAAAATGCCATCGCAATTACATAAACTCGACTTCTTCAGAACAATGCATCGTGCCAATTCGGAAGATTTCGATGATCCGGAAATATCGATGATATTCGACCGGTATGCCACTTATAACGGTTTCAGCCCGTTCAGAGTCCCGGCAACGCTTAATATGATAGCGCATCTGGAGAATAACCTGGGGGCTTTTTCCCCGAAGAGAGGAATGTATTCCATAGTGGAAGCTCTCTATCGTCTTGCTGTCGATGCCGGTGTCGAGTTCCGTTTGGGTGAAAAAGTAGAAAAAATAATTGTAAAAGACAGGCTTGCCGCCGCTGTAAAAACTGCTGTGACCGAGTTCCCTGTCGACGCGGTCGTGTGTGCCGTCGACGCACGATATGCCGCAGAGAATCTTTTCGAGTATCATCCGATTAAAAAACGGCTGAATAGAGCCGAACCGTCTTCTTCCGCAATGATATTTTATTGAGGAATCGACAAAGAGTTTCCTGAACTGGAACTTCATAATATTCTTTTTACATCGGATTATAAAAAAGAGTTCCGGCATATATTCGGTAAAAAAACAGTTTATGAAGATCCTACCGTGTATATATTTATAAGTTCTAAGATCGTCAGGTCAGATGCACCGCTAGGTTCGGAGAATTGGTTCGTAATGATAAATGTACCGTCAGATATTGGACAGGAATGGGAAGATCTGGTTGCTTGCACCCGCAAAAACATAATCGATAAAATAAATAAAATTCTGGGTGTCGATATTGAAAAACATATCGTGTGCGAAAATATAGTGACTCCGCAAAATATTGAAAAAAATACCTCCAGTGTCGGAGGGGCGCTCTATGGTACATCGTCGAATTCGATGTTCTCTGCATTTCTGCGTCATCCGAATAAATTGAGGAAGTTTGAAAATGTTTATTTTGCCGGAGGAAGCGTTCATCCCGGAGGTGGAATTCCATTGTGTCTGGCGAGTGCTAAAATCGTTGCGGACGAAATAAACGGTTTATGAATTGGGCTGAAAAAATAATGACGCATAAAGAACTGCCTGTGGCATATATTAAATTCTATGCCGTTGGTCTTGTTATCTTTATGGTTCCTTTTACGCGTCCGTTGTTCGTTCATATAATTGCACTGTCCTTACTGCTTGTGATTTTTACCGTATTCTATATGGAAAAGAATTGGAACGGTAAGTTAATATGGGTTTTAACAGCGATTGCAGTATCTTCTTTTTTTATTGAAATGACAGGTGTGAATGGCGGCGAGATATTCGGTGAATATAAATACGGACAGGGACTTGGCGTTAAGGTCAATGGAACTCCTCTGATAATAGGTATAAACTGGGCGTTTTTAAGTTATGCCGCTCATGATATTGCATCGCGGGTTGTAAGATCAAAAATGGTCGTGATTATTCTGGGTGCGGTATTGATGATTATATACGACCTTATTATGGAATGGGTCGCACCGCTAATGAATATGTGGAGTTTTGAAACGGGTTATCCGCCGTTCCGTAATTTTACCGCATGGTTCCTGTTCTCACTTATATTTATCTCTTTGTTCGAATTGTTCCGTATCAAATCCGATAATCGTTCCGCGAGGGTACTTTTTATTATGCAACAGATTTTTTTCGTGATAATCGGCATTTACGGCGCGATATTTATAAGAGGGTAGTATAAAGTTTTAATTATGGCTACAGTAGGGGTTTTACTTTTCATATTTGCGGTCGTCAGTCTGACAGTATCCGCATATAATTATTTCAGCCGTCCGTATCTTCCTAAGAATATTATTCTGGAAGATGAGCCGTTTGTTTCCATATTGATTCCCGCCCGTAATGAGGAAAATAATATTGCGCGCCTACTCGACGATCTGAGAAAACTGGACTACCGTAATTTGGAGGTAATAGTATACAATGATAATTCGACGGACAATACTGCACGTATAGTGGAGGATAAAAAACTTTACCTGAATATTAAACTTATAAATGCAGGAGAACCTGAGAAGGGATGGACCGGAAAAAAATTATGCCTGTGAAATACTGTCGCGCAAAGCGAGAGGTGATTTTGAAATATTTCTGGATGCGGATGTTCGTGTAGGCAGTGATTTTATACCCGGCGCGGTAAAATATATGAGGGACAACGGACTCAACCTTCTTTCGTTATTTTCCTGCCAGATAATGACCGATAAAGGAAGCCGTATGGTAGTACCGCTGATGAACTGGATACTTTTAAGTCTCTTACCTCTAAGAGCTGTCGAACGAAGCACTATTCCGGCTCTTGCAGCAGCAAACGGACAGTTCATGATGTTCCGACGAGAGGACTACGATGCCGTAAGACCGCATAACGTTTGCCGGAAAGAGAACGTGGAAGATATGGCAATAATAAAACTTTATAAGAACTGCTGTTATAAAACCGCTGTTCTTCTCGGATCAGAAGATGTTTACTGCCGTATGTATGAGGGATTTAAAGAATCCGTTTACGGCATGTCGAGGAGTGTTTTCGATTTTTTCGGAAAGTTGGAAATAGTCGGTTATTTATTCCTTATCGCTACAACCGTGGCTCCTTTTATCATATTTATTTTCAACGGGTTGTTAATGGGAATAATTTATCTGCTGATAGTTATACTCATGAGGATTTTCGTTTCGCTTGCAAGCCGTCAGTCAGTGATGCAAAATATTTTACTAATGGGGCCTCAACAGATAATTTTAGGAATTATAATGATAACGGCTTCAGTAAGCCGCAGAAAAAAGAACATGAAATGGAAAGGAAGAAATATATACGTATCAGAATAATTTTAATAAGCCTTGCCCTATTGATATGCGGATCGTCCCGATCGGAATATTCCGAAAGAATCTATTCTGCTTATATCACCGGAGATATGAATGAATGGGAGAATGTTATAAATGAAATAGAAGAACAGGAAACTTTAACTATCCGGGAAAAAAAGAATTGCTGGAATATTATTACGGCTATGTCGGCTTCCTGTTGGGAGAAGGAAAAAACTCCGGTGCGAAAAAATATATAACAAAGGCTGACGATCTGATATACCGGCTTGAAAATTCCGGTTCCTCGGATGCTATGGTTTTGGCATGCAAAGGAATTTTTCTGGGCTATAAAATGAATTTGTCCAGGATAAAAACTCCTGTACTCGGACCGATGTGCATGAAGTATATCAATAAGGCTTACGAAACCGATCCGGAAAATATTCAGGCTATCGCCGATAAAGGACATATGCTGTACAATGCGCCATCGTTGTTCGGCGGAGATAAAAAAGAAGGAATAATTTATCTCGAAAGAGCAGTGAAAAAACTGGAGGATACGGGTACGGCTAAGGGTAATTGGATGTACCTTAATATTCTTACCGGTCTTGCGCAGTATAAAAATTCTATGGGCGATAGGCAGGGAGCAATTGATACTTACGAAAAAATAATTGCGTTCGAACCTGACTATGTATGGGTTCGCGACGAACTTTATCCTGAATTACAAAAATAAAAGCGGCCGGAGCCGCTTTATTTAATTTTTGGAGTAGAGACCTATACGGTTGCCTTCACAATCCAAAATGGTACAAAAGAATCCTCCGTTTTCGCATTGGATTGCGGTTTTGGAAATTATTGTTGTTCCTCCGTTAGTTTCTGCAATGGTAACGGATTTTTCTATATTTTCCGTATTGAAACTCACCAAAACCCCTTGTGCGGATGGTTTGAAATTTTCTGCAAAAGATATGGATCCGATATTTTCGCCTGATGAACCAGCGATAAATCCCATTTTCTCAGTGTCGCATTCCATGCGCTCGATAGTGCATGAAAAAAGTTTCTCATAGAATTTTACGGCCCGGTCGAAGTTTGCTGCCGGGATATCGAAGAAGGCAATTAGTTTTTCCATTTTTATATATTTTATTCAGTGCGAAATAACCAATTTCCGCACTAGTAAAATTGTAAAAAACGGACATCTTTACAGATTGTCGAAATAATCTGAGTATGGGCAGGAAGTTTTAAGATATCCCGAAGGAGTAAAACCCGTAAACTTTTTGAAATCCCTGTCCATATGGGATTGGTCGTAATATCCGGAATCGAGGCTTACTGACGTAAGGTCCCTTGTGCCGGCCTGCATAAGAGCAAGAGCCTTCTGATAACGCACTATGCATATAAATTCTTTAGGATTTGTACCGACATAAGATGAAAATATCCTGTTGAATTGTTTGTTACTGAGACAGGTATGTTCCGCTATCCGTGATACATCAGCCTGCCCGGATTCGATCAGGTTTACCGCATAACTCATGCGGTTGTGATTAGGAAACGCGTCTTCCCGTATATGATTCGAAAGACATTCGTCAATGATCTTCTTTAAAGAGAGGCCGTCGTGCGCTTCCTGTATCCGTTTTTCGAGATCTACGAGCCATTGGATCCCTGATGAATACAGCGGGACCGAGATGTTTTTTAGTTCGTTTACCGGGAACGGGACAAAGGCCCTCGCTCCGTGCGGGGTGAACGTAATGCATACCATATCCGTAATACCTTCTACTGTCAAATCCGAATAGGACGTAGTCTGTCCGCAGATAAATGAACGGGACTGATTGCATCCGTTGAAAATATCGTATGGGAGTCCTCCCCTGTGTATCATAATGTTGATTGTGCCGTATGGAATTACCCGTTGTTTCGCAGGTTCGGAACTAAAAGTTCTAAGGAACCAGTAATTCTTAACGAACGGCGCAAGCATGGAAGAAGGATATAGATATTTGTATTCGAACATAACATTTGTTTGACCCCATAAAATTAATTAAATTAGAACAGGTTCTAATTATAAGAAGTAAAAAAATGAAGAAAATTATATTTTTTAGTTTAATATTTTTCATTCTTCCGACTTCTGCCTTGAATTCGCAGGATATATATGTTTATGGAAAAGTTTTATGCGACAGCCTTAATCTGTCTTTGATAGGCGCTACTATTAATTGGGCGGGTAGCGATGCCTACGTTATAGCCGGTGAGAATGGTCGTTTCTCTATTCCTGTTATAGAGCATAAGGATTCTCTTGTAGTGCGTTTCATCGGTTATGTAAGCGATACGGTAAAAGTCACGGATATTGACGAGGAAATCATTTTTCGACTCATAACAGATACTACAACAATTTGTGAGGGAATAATATGTAGAAGGGTTGAACTTAATTCTTTTTTGGATAACGAATAAATGAAGCGGTCCCCACGGACCGCTTCATTTATATAGAGTTCTGAAAATTATTCGATAACGATGATTTGGTTTGTGCCGATTTCTTTTGCGAAGTTCAGATCATGGGAGATCAGCAGAATTGTTCCCTTATATTCTTTTATGCTGTTCGTGAGTATCTCCATACTGCGGATGTCGAGATTGTTCGTGGGCTCGTCCAGAATAAATACGTCAGGAGTACTGTCTTTAACTGCCATACAACACAGTGTGAGCCTCAGCTTTTCACCTCCGCTGAGCGCGGAACATTTTTTCTCCCAGGACTCCTTTGGGAAGAGATACCTATGGAGCTCGGTCTTTATTATATGGTCGTGGATATTGGTCGTATTGAATTTATCGACCTGCTCTATTACGGTAAGAACAGGATCTATTAAAGAATATTCCTGATCGAGGTAGATGTGAGAGAATTCAGTACGCTGAACGATCCCGCAGGATGGTTGGAGGTAATTCATTATTATTTTTAGCAGGGTGGTTTTGCCGGAACCGTTATCTCCGCATAGTTGTATGCGGTCTCCGCTGAAAATTTTTACGGACAGTGGGTGCTTCCATAGATAATTATCCCCGGAATAGCTGAAATTGATATCTTCAGCGGAGAACAGAACCTTGCCTTTATGCAGTTCCGACTGCTCTATTTTCACCTTCATATCGTGGCCGGGAGCAAGTTTGGCGCGCAGTTTCCGGATCTCTGCCGCAGTGTTTTCGATCTTCTCTGCGTGTTTGTCTGCCAGATTATTATAACTTTTTTCAGCGTTGTCCTTCAGTGTCTTCATCATTATACGTGGGACGCCTTCCCGTTTCTTTTGTTTTTCTCCGCGTAAGTCCTGCTTCTGTTTTCGATCCATTACCTCCGAGGCCGTACGGCGTGCGAGACGGAGTTTTTTTTCTTTTTCCCCGATACTTTCTATCAGGGCTTCAGTCTCGGTGTCTTTAATTTCCTTGTAAAGGTCGTAGTTTCCGCCGTATCTGTGGACTCCGTTCGATGTAAGTTCGAGAGTAGCGTCCATAAGGTTCAGAAGTTCGCGGTCATGGCTTACTAACAGTATTGTTTTTTTAGTTTCGACGATAAATTTATATAACCGTTCTCGACTGGTGCGGTCCAGATGATTGGTAGGTTCGTCCATAAGGATATTGTCAGGATGGTATATCTCTATGCCGGCAAGGAAGACCTTTGTTTTTTCACCTCCGCTCAGATTATTTAAACTGTCCTGCAATGAGATATGTTCCAATCCCAATGAATTAAGCGAGGTTCTGGAACGTTCTTCGTTCCATTCGTCGTTAAGTATCTCATAATCTTCGTCAGTTCCGTTGCCTCCAAGTATGTTATTTAAGGCACAGACTTTTTTATCGATTCCCATGGTTTCAGCTACGGTCATATTATTGAACTGCCCGAAGTGCTGGGGAATGTAATACACCGTTCCCTCGACGGAAATATTCCCTTCGTATTGACGGAGCTGTCCCGCGATTATTTTTAAAACGGTGGATTTGCCCGTGCCGTTATTGCCTATAAGGGAGGTGCTGTTGTTCGCAGTAACTGAAAAAGAGATTCCCGAAAATAATTCTTCACGGTCGGGATGACGGTACGATAAGCCGTTGACTACAATACTCATGGTTGAAAAAATTTAGACTGTGATCGCCTGTATGTAAAAATGATTTTGATGAAATAATTACAGGAACCGGATGTCCCTGTTTTAAGTTTTTACGATTTTATAGAAAGAAATCTATCGTATTTTCATCGGAGTGTTTATTCGTTTGTGCAAACGTAAGTATTATTTTTTATAAAACAAAAACCGGACGTTTGTCCGGTCTGAGTTATTCTTGTTCCGTGAGACAAACATCCACTATCCATGCCCAGAGGTTGCCCATAAGAACATGTGCAGGATTGTTCGGATCGATCGTCATGGTAGCGGCATTTGTAGCTGTAAGACTTAGATACGAGCCAGTAGAACCTTCGTTAACGTTGCCGTATAGGTCTATGTCTCCTGAAATTATTATACGCCTGTCCGGATTCACGGCAAGTATGTAATAGCCTGAAGATGCGACACTGGTGCTCCGAAGTATCGGAATGAATCCGGCTGCCTCTGCTACGGCAGGAGCAATAGTACCGTATGTGTTATCCCGGCATTGATAGTAGAAATCAGATGTAAGTGTGCCGAACGGACCGTATTTGATGAAGTCAGGAGCGTCGTCCGATGTATAAGTATAAGGAGCAATGTTGTTTCCGAATGTAGTGGCCAGTCCGAGCCTGTCCATCATCGTGTAGTTAGTGCTGGCATTATCGAACTGAACGATCAATATCCCGTTCTCGTCTTCTTCGAGCCATTGCAGTATATCCGTAACATCCGCAGCAGGAGGATTGTCTGAAAATGTAAGATACAAAACATCGCATCCCTGAAAATAATTGCGGGGTATACTGTTGACCAGATACACTCCGGAAATATATATTCCTGCCATATCTACTGTTCTTCCGGGGCCGAAGTTCTGGGGGCCCAAATTAAGCGAACCCGCAAGCATGTTGCCTAATCCAAAGGCTCGTACCCCCGGCTCAGGCGTCCATCCGATGCCTGTGACAAAGTTGCCGTAGCTGCCGATCTCATGTGTCGAATTGAAGATGCTGACCGCCCTGCCGGTGTAATTTGACGGACCCTGCGTTACGGTTATAACTATTCGGAGCCGACCTGCGACCAATACGAGATATTTGGTCGCCGCAGTGGCTGGATTGTAGGGCGCCACTGAAGTGAACAGTACTTCGGTACCGTCGTCCGAGATAGATGCCGTGAACAGATTGTCCGGATCTTGGAAATTTCCGCCAAGTGTAATATATCTCGATTCGTCGAGTATATTGCCGTCCTCATCGCTCCAGTATGCGCGGTATGTATCAAGACTGGTATCTACTTCGACAGCCTCTGTCGAACCTGCTGCGTATCTGAGCCTTACTGAACGTCTTGAGACGCCGAAATAATTGACGTCGTCGTAAACCATATTTGTAGTTATCTCATCCCATACGACAATTTCAGTTTCGATCTGTGATGAAGGATATATGGAAGCCTCTTCGTCTGTCGACCATCCCGGTGCAAGTACCTCTGATATATGGAATTCATAACGATGGTTCCTCAATATCTGTCCGAACAGTTCCGGGGCGCCGTCCGGAACAAAGTCCATGCGGTAATATGTGGTTATGGCATCATTACCGTAACGTCCTCCGATCACGACCATCGTAGCGTTTAACTGTCTGTCCGCTTCAGTAGGCATGGCTGATTCCGGAATATATATCTGTTCTTCGAAAACCGTTCCGGTTGCAGTAAAAGTTGCAGTATTTACCGTATAGGGCGTGCCGTCAGGTATGGACGGTGTGGTGACCACGTTACTATCGATTACATTTGGAATTATCTGCAATTCGTCTGCAGTGCGGAATACCCGTACTGAAGTAAGTGTGAAGTTTGCTGCGTCGTTTATTACGTCCACCCTTGCGACCGAGCGGACGAGATAGGTCGATAAAATGGAATTCTCTCTCAGACCGCCCGGAAGATCCAGGACTGCGGACATGGGTAGGTTATCCGTAAATCCTGCGGATGTGTAATCCATGGTAATAGCCGTTTTGACCTGCTCTTCTGTCGCGCCTGTGCTGATTCCGCTAACTGCCGACGGTGCGTTGGCCGCCAGATACATTCTTACCGGATTGTCTGTAGGAACGATTCTCGCCAGAAACTGGTAGCCGTCCGCGGTAGTGGATATAGAATAACCTATGACCGAATACCGGAATTCCAGTCCGCTTCCCAAATCTTCGAAAATAATTACATTGACATGGCTGAGAAGCTCTTCGTCCGGTGCTTTGGTAGGGTTGAATCCCGGTGTTTTAAGAACCAGGATCAGATTCGTTTCTTCATCGTGAGGAATTACGGTGGTCTGTTCTTTTGTGCATCCGCACAGAACTAATAACCCTGAAATTAATATGTATAATATTTTTTTCATATTGCGGATGATGTATTGGTTAAAAAACCGGTTTGACGTTATTCGAGCCCCAGTCCGCGACTGAAACACTGACGGAAATATCATCGAATTTTATATGTATAGGAACGGTTATCTCCTGCACATTCTCTACGTCGATATCATTATCCTTTAGGAATTTCTCAATATCTACGGTAAAATAAACGTCTCCGTTCGAATCGAGAATATTTATTTTTATCGGAGTGTCGTTTCTAAATCTCAGAAGGTCGAATTCCGCAAAGGCTATCTCTTCATTTGAATCTGTTTCACACAGCGGATAGACACTCGATGTCTCACCCGTTAGATTCATTCCGAAATCATAACCGACATTGGCGTTGGTTATTTCGATAAGGCCTGCAATCAATGCGCGTGTTTCGAAGGAACTGTCGAATCCTTCGACGTAAATTTCCATGTTTATATGTGCGGAACGGAAGAACGGGGTATCCGAATCATGGCCGGGAGATATCGTTATTATGTCCGAAGAATAATACAGCGAATCGAAATTCCGTATTACGTTACCGTTAAGGTAATCCGGATGATAGAGCCTCATGGCTGAAAATCCGGATTCTCCTGTTATTTTGGAGTATTCGGAAATATTTCCCCATGCGACTATCCTGTAAGTGCCGGAAGTCAGGTCCAGTTTCGCCCCCTGAAATTCGTGAAGGTATTGTTTGTCATAAATATAGTGGTTCATCAGATTGTCTTCGGAGTCGAAAACGTACATGTCCACCATGTTTATGTGCGAACTGAAAATATCCCGCTATCCATTGCCGTAATAAATGAACAGCAATTCATGCTCGTTTACAACGGGACAGTCGTCCCTGTCTTCTTTTATACATGATAAGAGAAGACAAAGGATGACCGCTAATATTCCGGTATTTTTAAAAGACATCAAACAATTTTTCTATATTATAGGAGTCACTGTTTCCACGACCCACGGAGCCACTTCCACGTGCACCCATACGTTCTTGGATTCTGTTTCGGGGAAGATCTCGAGATCGTCGTCGCTGAATTGGAGCGTAGCGATCCTGTAGATAGTGTTCCTGTCGAATTCAGTCACTTCGTCGTTGCCGCTGTCCAGATATCCTTTTACGGTTACATATCTCGTGCCTATGACCTGATTGTTATTCACCGCTACGATGTCCGTAACTTTAAGGATAATATGCGGAACAGGGCTCGAATCGCCGAATACATGGTATGCCCACGTTCCGTTATCAGGTTCTGTCGTTCTTCCGTTGGCTACCACTATACGGTTGTTAATCTGGTCGAACATAGACATGTAGTACCTGTATGCGAAATCGTCGTTTTCATGATCCGAATCGTAATTACTTACATCTGAACCATTGTCCGTGTATGAATAGTTCGTATAATCGAGATCGAGCGTCGTTTGCTGATAGTAATAGTTGATATAAATTCCTTCGATCGTCATCGACTGCAGAAGAGTTCCGGTGTATTCTATCTCGTCTATTTCGATTCGAGCTACTATAGGGGATATCTCGACGTTAGCGTAAAGATCGCCTGCTGTCAGGGCTTCGTCGCCGTTCCATGTATTGGAGCCTACTACATATTCGTCTATAGTGTCGCGTCCGTCCATTAGGGTAAGCAGACCGTCAACTGTCGTAGCGTCCCGAAGTGCACCGTGGTTGTTTTGCTCGATGTTTAACACGACTTCTTGTATCTGGGACAAAGGAATTCCGTCGACCATCGGAAATGTTGATCCGTCGCCCTGCATATCGACAGTGTTATAGTTGCCTATTACGTAAACCTGTGTTACGGACGAAGGAATACCGTCGAATCTGTATCCTTCTTCGAGTTCGGTTACCGACGGATTGCCGTTAGCGCTGATAGTGCGGTAGTCGAATACGATAGGATCCGCCGCACCGTCCAGAAAATATATAAGTGCAGAGTATAAAGGAGCTGCTTCTCCTGCTTGTGAAGGCTCGTCAGATTTTGTTTTGCTCTTCGAAGCAAAATCGATCTGGAGGTAAACTGATTTTGTTTCCCGTGGATTCGGTTCTGGAGACGTTGTTTCATTTTTATTGCTGCAGCTGATCAATACAAGGGCTGCCACTGTTAATGTTGAAAAGATTTTTTTTCTCATTTTCTTAGATTTTGATAGCTTGAGATTAATTTCTTTATGTGCTATCATTATCTGAGCCATCCGTTTCGGGCGGTTAAAATGCAGTATTATTCTTTATTAACCGATAATTTTTTTCGAAAACCTGCCCGTTGGAAAAAACAGGATGCTGTTCGGATATAACGGATGATTTCCGGTGCCGGAAAAATGGAGAATAAAGTCCGAAAGCGGTATTTACGTGAAGGTATGGTAATATAACCCCGGCGCTTAACCGTGCTGTGCGGTACTTTATTTGATATGGTACGGTAAAAATTATATGAGGGATCAATTCTTGTTTTCGCTTATGTCGATTCCCCACTGCGCAAGTCCGAGAACTACAGGCAGCACGGATTCACCGACGGGAGTGAGTTTGTACTCTACCTTTTGGGGAACGACAGGGTATATAACCCGTTCTATCAGACCGCTTTTTTCCAGTTCACGGAGGGTTTGGGTAAACATTTTGTTGCTGATATGGGGGAGGGTGCGCTGTAATTCCCCGGAACGCAGTGGACCGTCTTTGAGATGAAATACCACCATTGTCTTCCATTTGCCTCCTATAAGACTCATGGCAAGTTCGAGCGAACATAAATATTCATCGCCTTGAAAAAAATATTTTTTTATAACAGGTTGGCAATCCATAATTTACTCCTTTTAGTAACTATAATACTTTTTGGTAGGTACTTTATTTTATGATATAAAGGTAATATTTTAGCCGTATACTATAAAACATATAAAAGAAATTATTATGAAAAAATTATTATCGATAGCAGTTCTTTTATCGTCCGCTATTTTATCAAATGCGCAGACGGAACTTATTAAGGTGGCGGAATCCGGTTATCAGTGGACCGGTGTTGCCGTGTCGAAAGAAAAAAGAATATTTGTCAATTATCCGACATGGAAGGTCCCGTTAGATTTCAAAGTCGCGGAAATTGTCAATGGTAAAGAAGTAGCGTATCCTTCGGTAGAGGATCAGGAATTATTTGTTTGTGTGCAAAGTGTTTATATAGATAATAAAAACAGGTTGTGGATACTCGACCCAGCAAGCCCGAATTTCAGGGGCGTGACGAATGAAGGTCCTTATTTATATCAGGTGGATCTTGAGAAAAATGAGATAGTGAGAGCCTACAAATTCTCGGAACGGTCTTATTCGAAGAAGAGCTACCTGAATGACGTACGCATAGATACGGAAGGTAACATAGCTTATGTAACCGATTCCGAATTGGGCGGTATCGTGGTACTTGATCTGGGTTCCGGAGCTTCTTGGCGCGCGCTCGACAGTGAGTGTAAGGCAGTGCTTGCGAATCTGGACGGAATAAATTTCAAATCTACCGGTAAATCGAAAAATATAACCAACAGCGACGGAATAGAACTGTCTGATGATAACTCAACTCTTTATTTTTCAGCTTTAACAGGGGATATACTCTACGAAATTCCTACATCGGCATTACTGGACAGGTCGATGAGTCCTGCTGAAAGATGCGGTCATGTCAAAGTTGTAAACAAGGACAATGTTCCCGCGGACGGTTTTATTTTGCACGATAATAAATTATATATGGCTAATCTGCCGGAAGGAGGGATCTGGGAATACAATATTGAGACCGGGAAGGGTCGAACTCTCGACTTTGGCGGGAAGACGATCCGTTGGGCGGACAGTTTCTCAAAAGACAATGACGGATATATTTATTTTACGACATCGCAAATAAATTACCCGGAGAATCAAAGGGTAAAGTACGGACTATTTAAATTCAAACCTTAATGAAAAAAACAAAAAAACTAACATGTGTTATCGCTATTATGACACTGGTGACTTTTACAGCAGGCACCATTGAGGATGTTTTAGGAAATTCTCTGGCGGATTCGCAGGATGAAGGAAGTACTATGAAACCGGTAATGTCTCAACTCGGATTCGAAGATACGGTTTATAAAAATACGGCGGATGGTGTATGGAGGCTTGATAACGGCGTTGCCGTTTATTCTTCTTCCCGATATGCGGGTGATGTTAAAGGGTTCAGGGGAGAGGTCCCGCTATTTATAGCTGTCGACCAAAATAATATAATAGTCGGTATTGCTGCCGGGGAGAATCGTGAAACCCCTGACTACTGGAATTTTGTAGTTAACAGCGGTCTTCTGCAAAAATGGAACGGGATGACATTGGATGCCGCGCTTCACAGCGAAGCTGACGTAGTATCCGGAGCAACTTCCAGTTCTACAGGAGTAATAAATACAGTCAGGAAAACTATATCCGGAATAAAAGATAATTTAAAATAACATATTATGAAAACGACAAAACCTTTATTTCTTCTGCTTTTATTGGTCTTTATAGGTATAGATAAACTCTCCGCGCAGGAAGCTCCTGCCGGTATGACCGCTATAGAAGCTATCACCAGCCGTGTAAGTATTCGTGAATATACGGATCAAAAAGGTCCGCGTGAAGCATTGGAAAATATCGTTCGTGCGGGAATGGCCGCTCCTTCGGCAATGAACAAACAGCCGTGGCAGTTCATAATTCTCGACGATACTGATATCCTGAAATCTATCGGTGAAAAACTGCCGACTTCAGCTATGGCGCAGCGAGCTCCCGCGGCGATTCTCGTATGCGGCGACCTTACCAAAACCGGACAGGGATGGCAGGAGGAATATTGGATACAGGACTGCTCCGCAGCATCGCAGAATATTCTTCTGGCGATTACCGAACTTGGACTCGGCGGTGTGTGGACAAGCATTTATCCTGCGGATAACAGAATTAAAATAGGTGCTGAAGTTCTGGGACTACCTGATCATATTGTTCCTCTTAATATAATTCCTGTCGGTTATCCTTCCGGGGAGAATCAGCCGAAAGATAAATGGAACGAAGAAAGGGTACACTGGAATAAATGGTAAAATTTCTTATATTTAGTGCACAAAGGTTGTATGGAATGTAAGATTGAAAATTATGACACGACGGGAAGCATTGAAATATATGATGCTCGCAGGGTTAGGTACTCTGGTACCGTGGCTGGATTTAAAAGCCGCAGATACTGTTGACGCATCACCACTTAAAACCGATAAGAAACGAATGAACGATAATATGAAAGTACTTCTTTTAAATGGGAGCCCTCATAAAGAAGGGTGCACATATACCGCATTAACCGAAATTGCCGGAGCGCTGGATAAGGAAGGTGTCGGTTCCGAAATAATACATATAGCCGATAAACCTGTTTCGGGATGTATGGGCTGCGGATTCTGCCGAAAATCAGGCAGGTGCGTAGTGGATGATAAGGTTAATGAGCTTATCGTACGCTTGGATGAATTCGATGGTTTTATCTTTGGATCCCCGGTACATTACGCTTCTGCTTCCGGTTTTATCACTCCTTTTCTCGACAGACTGTTTTATGCGGCGAGCAGGAAAATGGCTTATAAACCCGGTGCTGCTGTGGCAAGCTGCCGGCGGGCAGGATCGACAGCAACTCTGGATCAACTGAATAAATATTTTACTATCAGCAATATGCCGATTGTTCCTTCCCAGTATTGGAATATGGTTCATGGCTTCACCCATGACGATGTGCGTAAGGACGAGGAAGGATTGCAGATAATGAGAACCCTGGGGCGTAATATGGCATGGATGATAAAATGTTTCGGGTTAGGAAAAGAAGCCGGTATTAATCCGCCGGAACCTGAACCGCGAATAAGTACAAACTTTATAAAATAATAAAATCCGGCCATGAGCCGGATTTTTTGACAGCATAAATAATATTATCTTTGATAAAATTATCTTAAAAATGGATAATAGAATAATAATAGGCATTACTGGAGCCACTGGTATTCAATACGGATTAAAAGCTCTCGAGCTTTTAAAGGAAACACCTCTTGAAACACATCTAGTAATGAGCCGGTCGGCTGAAGTCGTTATAAAAAAAGAGATGCTCGTCAACCGGGAACGTATACTTTCCCTTGCCGACGTTGTTTATGATATCGACGATATAGGTGCGGCAATCGCCAGCGGATCGTTCAGAACCGTAGGCATGCTGGTGGCTCCCTGTACGGTGAAAACCATGGCGGAAATAGCTTCGGGAATCGCAGGCAGTTTATTAACACGCGCTGCGGATGTTGTGCTCAAAGAGAGGCGGAGGCTGGTGGTAATGGTTCGTGAAACCCCGCTTCACCTGGGACATCTTCGCAATATGGTTGCCATAACTGAGATGGGAGGTATAGTTATGCCTCCGGTTCCTTCATTTTATACTCATCCTCGATCCATCGACGATATGGTTACACACTCCGTAGGCCGGGCTTTGGATCTCTTCGGAATAATTACCGATATACCGAGATGGAAATAGACTTTACTTTAAAATAATGAAATGGATATTTACGGATTTTTGACAGATATGGGAATTTCTCCCGGATCCGCCGTTAAGATAATTAACGGCTCTCATGTAGTTTTGTCTTTGTTGATCGCGTCGCTGTTGGGCTGGATAGTTTATATGATCGCGAAAAAATGGTTGTCGAAGCTGGTATTCAAGATTGCTGGAAAAACGTCGACTAAATGGGATGATCTGCTGTTCGATAAAAAATTTTTCAACAGGCTCGGATTGTGGTTAATGCCGGTCGTTATCCGTGCCGGGGTAAGCGGTGTAGAATGGAACCACATACATATTGTTTATAAATTCCTTTCTGCATGGATAATTTTGGCCAGCGTTCTTTTAATCTCTGCAGTGTTCGACGGAATAAACCGTATTTACGAAAGTTATCCGGTATCGAAGAATAAGCCCACCAAGGTTTTCATTCAGGTAATACTTATTTTCATTTATTGCGGTGCTATAATAGGTATCGTTCAAATTTTTACCGGAACAGACCTTACCGCACTTTTTGCGGGGCTAACGGCATTTGCTGCGGTGCTGATGCTGATATTTAAGGACTCCATTCTTGGCTTTGTAGCAGGTATCCAGCTTACAGCCAATAATATGGTTCACATTGGAGACTGGATTGAGATGCCGGGATCGCATGCGGACGGTTTTGTTCAGGAAATCAATCTTACTACCGTAAAAGTTCAGAACTGGGACAAAACAATAACTACTATTCCAACATATAAACTCGTTTCCGAAGCATTTACAAATTGGCGGGGAATGTTCGAGTCTAAGGGAAGACGAATCAAAAGGTCTGTATTTATAGATGTAAACTCGATCCATTATCTTTCGGATGAGGAGTTGGATACTTTAAAAAGCTCGGATCTGATGAAAGATTATATAGAGAAAAAAATATTCGAAATAAACGAATATAATTCTTCGATAAAGAATAATATAGATAAACGACGTCTGACAAATATAGGTACCTTCCGGGAATACCTTGAATCATGGCTTACACATAATCCGAATATTAATCTTAATATGCTCCATCTCGTTCGACAGTTACAGCCGGGCCCGACAGGATTGCCTATCGAGATTTATTGTTTTTAGGCCAAACAGTCATGGGTGGATTACGAGCGTGTGCAGTCAGATGTTTTCGACCATATTTATGCGGTAATGCCTCTCTTTAATCTCCGGACTTTTCAGTATCCGGTTAATATTCCGGGAACGGATTTGTAGAATTAGTTAGAAACCTAAAGTGCAGCAATCCCGAACTTATATAATTACTGCTATTTTATAATAAGGACATTTATTCGGTTATACGGAACCAGTCGTGATCCGCTCTTCCACCGTCCTTATTTTTCTTGTGCCGTGGGCAGAACATACCTATCCATCGTCCGTCCATCGCCGTGAACTTTTTACCGATGTCCTTAATTTTTTGCTGTAAGGGGGGGGTGAATACACATTCCCTTTTATAATTATATAAAGTAAATTAGTAAAGAGCCGGCATGAAACAAAGGGTAGAACAACTATAAACTGTAAAATTTTTTATTGCCAGCCGGCTCACCTGCCAATCGCCCTGTATTTATTATGTGGAAGATAAATTAGTAGTACCTTTAATTTACAGTATCTATGAGCAAATTTATCCGTAAAAACAGTGTGGATTTTTAGTATATGTTTTATGATATCTTAGATTCACATCTTTATTTATAGTAAATATAAATTTACTTTTTATCTTCTGCAAGTTCTGAATGAAAATTTAATAGTATCTGTTGCGAGTCGCAAGTTGTTTTATTACAATGAATTACCGACTCTGTATTTGGTGTGGATATAAAAATCCCCGAAGCCTGAGCCTCGGGGATTACCGATTATTTAGATAGTATAAACTATTTATAAACTGGAGTGACTTCGAATTTGAACGGTTCGTCTGCGCCTACTTCAGTTACATAAACATAGAAAGGAGCGTTGAGCCTTTGTTCTATGCCGATAGTTTTAAGATTCCACCAGTAACGATTGCCGATAGGTACATTAGGAATTGATGAGCTAAGTTTTTCACGGTAAATCTCATTTTCTTCCATGTCTTTAATTATTATAGTGAACCATTCGGTATTCGCAGATTCGATGGTTTCCCTCTCTATGTCGAGCCTGATACGTCCGCCTCTGTCGAACTCTTTTATCAACTTTGCCCTGGTTGCTTTTTTGTCATCGGTCCACATTTCCTTCTCGGCAGTTTCTTCATTTTCAGCTAATAGCATTTGTTGCGACATGTAAGTGATTTTAGTTGAGCCACCATACTTATGCTTACCAGATAACATTTTTACGTTGTAACTTTTAATTTTTGATTGTTCAATGGAATCAGCTTCGATGATTGCCAATTCATTTTTTATAGAATCCTGTATAGCCTGTGCACGAGCTTCTGCTAATTCGGCAGCTTCTTTTTTTGCCTGCTCTTCTGCTTTTTTCTGAGATGAGTTACAGGAGATGATCATGAAACTGATCATGAACAGAGTAATGGTAAAAAATTTTTTCATCATAAATTTAGGTTAATGGTTTAAAATCTATTTCGAAAATAGTATTTTTATTGAGTAAAATAAAATTATTTGCGCAAATAATTTTATTATTTAACCTTTTTTGTTTAAGTAACTGAAAGGATTTTTTTCCTTTTAACAATCCGTTAAATTGTACTTTATAAATCAATCCGGCTGGAGATTGCAAAATGTAAAATATTCCGTAAAATGACAGAAGAAGAAAAAAAACTGTTTATTGATGCTGTTTTGGAATTGATCGAACTTATTCCATGCGGTCGTGTGACCAGTTATAAAAAACTTGCGCGGGCTGCAGGGCGACCTAATAATTCACGTATGGTGGGACGGATAATTTCCGTTTCGGGAAAAATGCGAGATGGAATTCCTGCTCACAGGGTTGTAGCAAGTTCCGGAATTTTGTCTGGAAAAAGAGCTTTCGGATCAGGAAACGAGATGGCCGGATTACTCGCTGGCGAAGGAGTGGAGATACGGAATAATAAAGTTTGTAACGTTCATAAGATAATGTGGGATCCCATAGAAGAATTATTATAAAGTTAACTTAGAGTATCAATTAATAATAACGATGATTATTAATACTAGAAACCAAGTTCCTCATAATATATGTTGTGATATTGTTGTTCTATAATGGTGTCGACAATTTACCGGTTTACAAGTTTTCCATTGATTTTTTCTCCTTCTGGAACTCATCGTACAATTTCGGCATTTTAAATAAAAATGCCCCTGATATTAATTAGGGGCGTTTCCGTGAGGTCTGAAGCGGATTCGAACCGCTGTACAAGGTTTTGCAGACCTCTGCCTAACCACTCGGCCATCAGACCCTCATTTGCGAGTGCAAATATATCAAATAATTTTATTTTACAAAAATTTCGTATCCTTTTAAAATATTTTCGGATCCTGTCCGTCTACAACAATATAAGGCGCCTTGTAACATAAGTTAGGAATTTAAAAATTAGTACCATGTTCAAGAAAAAGAAAAGATATCTTGATATCGATATCAGTAAGATGAAATGTACGGGATGCGGAAATTGTGTAGATAGATGCAGGCATGATGTTATAAAGCTCAAACGCATAGATGACCGTGCGTTCGCATATTGTGCTAAATTTGAAAATTGCGTCGGATGCGGAAGGTGCGCTAAAGCGTGTAAAAATGATGCCATATATGTAACCGATCTTGCGGCGGTAGATGTAGACACTTTACTTAGATTTTATTAATATAAGGATATGAGAGCTTTTGGAATTTTAATATTTATAGCAGTTTTTGCAGGAATTTCCGCAATAGTAATGCTGCTTTGGAACGCGATTTTACCCGAGGTAGTAGGATGCGGAGCGATAACATATTGGCAGTCGGCCGGATTACTTTTGCTTGCTAGATTATTGTTCGGAGGATTCGGAGCGTTTGCCGCGCACCACGGGTGGCATCATCGGAAAAATTTTAAGAAAAGATGTAAAGATGCAGGACACCTTCACCAAAAGACGGAAGGAATGTCCCGGGAAGAAAAAAGGGAATATATACGTAATTTTTTCTGCACAGACATGCATCACGGACATCGGCCGGATAATAATGAAGACGCGGGAAGTAACATTTAATAACTCCTGTACCTGTTCATGACGGATAAACTAAATAAGAAACCTGAAGCAGCCAGGGTCATCACGGATATCGGCGAGATTTACAAGGAGAAGAGCGGTGAACTTAAAAGGTTTATCCGGAGAAGGGTGGGTAATGACGAAGAGAGCGAGGATATACTGCATAATGTTTTCTATCAGCTTGCGCGGATCGATATAACTGAAAACCCCATTTAACAGATGTCGTCATGGCTGTACCGTGTCGCTAAGAATCAGATAATAGACCGGTACAGGAAAAAAAAGGAACAAAGCATGCCTACGCTCAGAAAAAATAAGGAAGAAGATGAAGGTATCATGGACGTGTCGGAACTGCTGTTCGACGAGAGTAACGATCCGGAAAAAAACTTTTAAGATCGTTAGTGTGGGAAGAATTGGAAAATGCGTTGTGTGAACTTCCGAATGAACAACGTGCAGTTTTCGAGTTGAACGAACTTCAGGGGATATCTTTTGCAGAGATCTCAGAATCTACGGGAATACCGGTAAATACGTTATTGTCCAGAAAAAGATACGCGGTGCAGTTTCTTCGTAGAAGACTGAAAGAACTTTACGATGATTTTACGGATAACGATACGGAATAAATTAAAGCCGGTCTACCCAAATATTTTTTTAAATTTGTTTTGACATATTCATATTTGTTGTATATTTGCACCTCGCAAACGTACATGTTTACGGTTCGCAGGAGAAATTTTTAAAAGATAAATATAATGAAAAGGACATTCCAACCATCACAGAGAAAAAGAAGGAACAAACATGGTTTCCGTGAAAGAATGGCTACTGCAAACGGCCGTAAAGTTCTTGCTGCGCGCCGTGCGAAAGGAAGAAAAAAACTTTCTGTTTCCGACGAGACAAGACACAGATAGGAACATTCATCTATATGTTATATCAGGGGTACTCCGTTCCGGTGTACCCTTTGTGTTATTAAAATAATAAATTTACGCTATGGAAAGAACAAAGGTTGCGTTGGTGTATGATTTTGACGGTACTTTATCGCCCGGCAATATGCAGGAGTATGATTTTATCCCGTCGGTAGGTAAAAATAACGAACAGTTCTGGGACTATACGAATTCAATAGCACGGGAACAGGATGCAGATCCGATTCTCGTTTATATGTGGAGAATGATCCGTGAGGCCCAAAGCAAAGAACTTCCTATCAAACGGGAGGCATTCGTACATAGCGGCCGCAACATAAAACTTTTCAACGGAGTTAAGGACTGGTTCGCAAGAATCAACTCGTATGGAAAAGATAAAGGGCTGGATATCGAACATTACATCATATCGTCCGGAATAAAAGAAATGATAGAAGGAACCGCTATTGCCGGAGAGTTTAAACAGATATATGCCTGTTCGTTCCTTTATGACGAGAATGATATAGCCTGTTGGCCTTCTGTGTCGGTGAATTATACTAATAAGACCCAATTCATTTTTAAAATCAATAAAGGGATCGACAGTGTTTTCGAAAGCAAGCTCATAAATAAATTCACACCGGAAGAGGAGCGCCCCGTGCAGTTCCGCCATATGATATATTTCGGGGACGGAACCACAGACATACCATGTATGAAGCTTGTTAAAGAAAAGAACGGACATTCCATCGCGGTCTATAATCCGGAATGCGGTACCTCAGGACTCGAGAATCTCATTAAAGATAACAGGGTCAATTATGTATGTTGTGCAGATTACAGTGAAGAAGGTGAGATCGATAATCTGGTCAGAGCGATAATAAATAAGATTCAGGCCGATCTTATCCTTAAAGAATTTACGGAAAAGAACAAATGAAAATAGTTGTCGACGAAAATATTCCTTTTATAAAAGGCGTTCTGGAACCTTATTTTACAGTGGTTTATAAAAAGGGAACTGAAATTTCCGCAGTGGATGTCTGTAATGCAGATGCGCTGATAATCCGCACAAGGACAAGATGCGATGCTGGACTTTTAGAGGGAAGTAAAGTAAAGTTCATAGGAACCGCAACGATAGGATATGACCATATTGATACGGAATACTGTAAAAAAAACAATATCGTATATGAGACTGCTGCCGGATGTAACGCCCGTGCCGTAATGCAGTATGTCGCTTCCGCACTGGCCAATTTATCGAAATTCCAAAACTGGAATCCAGAGGAAAAAACTCTCGGAATCATTGGAGTCGGTAATGTGGGGACGTGGGTAAAATGGTTTGCCGAAAAATCAGGATTTAATGTTATCTGCTGTGACCCGCCTAAAAAATTAATTGATCCGGAACTTCCTTATACCGAACTTCACAGCCTCCTCGAAATATCCGATATAGTCACTGTTCATACTCCGCTTATATGTGAGAGTGAACACCGTACATTGGATATGGTAAATGATGATTTTTTCAGAGCTATGAAGGACGATTCGATATTCATAAATACCTCGCGCGGAGAGGTCGTGGATGAAGCTGCTTTAGTTAATGCTCTGGAAGTAAAACTCTCCGCAGGTGTCGTAGACGTATGGAACAATGAACCTGTAATCGATAAAAATCTTGTGCAGAAGGTTGCTTATGCTACACCGCATATTGCAGGATACTCTTTGCAGGGTAAAGCGAACGGTACGGCTATAATCGTAAATAAACTGAGTAATTTTTTTAATCTGCCGTTAAAGCAATGGTATCCGGATGTAAAGAAGATTTCTCCCGATGAATCTATAAACTGGAAATATATAAAAAATACTATAAATAATTATTTCGACATCATAGAAGAGTCGTCGCGTTTTATTTCCGATACGGATAAATTCGAGGATATCAGGAATAATTACGATTATAGGGAAGAGTATTTTTAAATCTCATCTATTGATTTACGCAATCTTTCGAGTGCCGTTTCCAGAATGTTCCGGTTTGTGCCGATATTCATTCTCATAAATCCTTCGCCTTCTTTGCCGTAACGAAGTCCGTCGCTCAGTTCGATCCGTGCTTTTTCGATAAGAAATTTTTGCAGTTCATTATGATTTAAACCTAAATGTCTGAAATCTAACCACATTAAAAAAGTTCCTTCGGGACAATATGTTTTTATTAGAGGGATGTTGAGGTTAATATATTCGGTTACGAAAACCGCGTTATTGCTAATATATGTATTACATTCTTTTAGCCATTCGTCCCCTTTGTCATAAGCGGTTTGAAGTCCAATCACCCCGAAGATATTACCTTGGTCTATGTGTAATTTATTGGCTTCAGCCTGAAATTTTTCCTTTAACGAAGAATCTGGGATTATTGCAAACGAGGTGGATAAGCCGCATAAATTAAAGGATTTGCCGGGGGACATAAGGGTTATAGTGATTTCTGCTATCTCACGCGATACAGATGCTATGGGGGTGTGGTGGTATGTTTCTTGTACGATATCCGAATGAATTTCATCGGATACTATGAAAACATTATTATCCAGACATAATCTGCCTAAACGCTCCAGCTCTTCCCGTGTGAAAACACGCCCGGTTGGGTTATGCGGATTACAAAGTATCAATAAACCGGCATTTTTTAGTTTTTTTTCAAGATCGTCGAAATCTATTACAAACCGTGAACCATCCCGATACATTGGATTTTCTACTACGTTACGACCGTTATTTAGGGCCAGCCGTTTAAATACAGGGTATACCGGAGGTTGTGTGAGAACTATCGATCCCGGAGATGAAAGTGACAGAATTGAAAAAGCCACACCCGCACCGACTCCCGGAGTAAACTCTATCCACGATTCTTCTATCTTCCAGTTGTATAACCGCTCGATACGGTTTTTAACCGATGAATAAAAATCCCTCCCTCGGAAACTATATCCGTAATTGGGAATTAATATTCTTTCGTTGAATTCTTCGGTTATTTCTTTCATACATGGAAAATCCATATCTGCAACCGATAACGGTATTATATCCGGAGAAATAAGGTCGTATTTTTCGGAGAATGTTTCCCGCCGATCTACGGCATGAGAAGAAAAAGTCGAAACATTATTAAATGGTGAACTTGATTTCATTATGACGGATAATTAAACTACTTTTACAAAAGTAAATAAATTCATCATCGGAATGGAAAAAAAATCAAATACCGACAAACCGAATAACTATGACGATGCTGTGAAAGGCAATGAGGGCGCATCCCGTTTTATGAAGGATAGAAGACCCCGTATACGCCGCCAGTTCACGGAAAACACCAAAACATCTTCTGATAACCAGAGAAAGGAATATAACCGCAATGACGAGGGTGGACAGGAAAAAAGACGTCCGTATAATCGTAATTTCGATAATAACGAGAGACCGAACAATAACCGGTATTCCGACAGGGGGCAGGACAGAAAACGTTCCTTTAACCCGAATTTCGATAACAACAACAGGGTAAAAAGACGTTACTCCGACGGAGACGATAATGGAAACAAGCGACGCAGTTTCCCGTCCAACAAACCATATGGGAATAATAATAAATTCGGTGACAGACGTAAAAATAATTGGAACTCTAATTCTCCGTACCCTTCCTATGATACCGGATTGATTAAAGAACCTGTAAGGCTTAATAAGTTTATTTCCATGTCCGGCGTCTGTTCCAGACGTGAAGCGGATGAACTTATTCAAAAAGGCGAGATTACCGTTAACGATATAGTTGTATCCGAACTGGGAACAAAAGTGAATCCGGGAGATAAGGTTTGCCACAATGGAGCGGAGCTCAGAGGAGAAAAGAAAGTATATATAGTGATGAACAAACCTAAGGGGTTCGTTACGACGGTTGAAGATTCACATGCCGATAAAACGGTCATGGACATAATAAAGGGCGCGTGTAAGGAAAGGGTTTATCCTGTCGGCCGATTGGATAAAAATTCACTGGGGGTACTTCTTATAACCAACGATGGAGAGTTGACTAAGAAACTTACACACCCTAAACATGAGAAAAAGAAAATCTATCAGGTAAGCCTCGACCGCGGCATTTCAAAGGATGAGTTACAAAAACTTTGTGACGGAGTGGAACTCGAGGATGGAACGGCTTATGCGGATGAAGTCAACTATGTAGGAGATACGAAGAGAGAAATAGGTATCGTAATACATACGGGGCGCAACCGTATTGTCCGTAGGTTGTTCGAGGCTCTGGGATATCATGTACAAAAGCTGGATAGGGTTTATTTTGCAGGGCTTACTAAAAAACGCCTTAAACGCGGTGCCTGGAGATATCTGACACCCAGAGAAGTATCGATGCTTAAGTCAGGAGCTTACGAATAAATAATAAAAAACCGGATGTAATTCCGGTTTTTTATGTTTTGCGACCGTATAAATAGATATGTTTATCGCTATTTAAAAAAAATGCAGGACCAACACCTCACGGATTTACGTCCTGCATATTAACCCTTAATTTTAATTACTCTTTTCTCTAACAAAGATATAAATTTAGTTGTAACTTTTCCAAAACTTCTGCGTTATATCTGTTAATTTTCTGCTGATCCGAGAATAAATATCGCCGGACGCTTGTTAATCGCTGGTTTTTCATTTTTCCATTCGGAAATTTTTTTTGTTTTTATATATTGATCCGGCTGTAAAATGTCCGCGGATATTGAAAGAAGAGTATTTTTATTGCAAAAAGTTAAGAAATCATCAAATAATTTCGCGTTCCGGTACGGAGCTTCTATAAATACCTGTGACTGTCGTTCTTTGACCGCTCTCTGTTCGTAGAATTGTATTCTTCTTCCGCGTTCCGGTTGTTTGACCGGAAGATAACCGTTGAATGCGAATGACTGTCCGTTCATTCCGGAAGCCATGACAGCGAGAATTATCGATGACGGTCCTACCAGAGGAATGACTTCGATTCCGTTGCGGTGGGCAATTGCTACTATATCTGCTCCTGGATCGGCGACAGCAGGCACTCCTGCTTCCGAGATTATTCCTGCGTCGCGTCCGGCGATTACAGGTGCTATAATATTTCCGATCGTGGCTTTATCCGTATGCTCGTTCAATTCTGCGAATTCAAGCGAATCAATAGGCTTGCCTACGCCTGCTTTGCTCAGGAACCTTCGTGCCGAACGAATATTCTCCACTATAAAATAATCCAGAGAAGAGATTATGTTTTTATTGTATTCGGGCGTACAATCATATACGGCCGTATCCCCGATAGGAGTGGGGATAAGGTAAATTTTTCCCGGATTACTCATCGACTGCAATAAGTTTATAAAGTTTGTCGCCTCTTCTAACCTTCAATGGAGTCATGATAGAACAACGTACTCCTTTTTCCGCGCGTTCGGTTTTGATAAGGTCCACTCTTATCTCATCTGTTGTGAATTCGATAACACCGGAAGTTTCCCCAAGAATTATTACTTCGTCGCCTTTATCAAGTACCGTAGCTTCAATAAGTATCTCAGCTACCCCGATATTAGCAAAATAGTTCGTAACCTTCCCGACATATACTTTGCGTTTTGTTGCGGAGGAACCGTATGCGTTCGACCATTCGCCGAGTTTTTTACCGAGGTAATATCCATCCCAGAAACCACGGTTGAACACTTCCGATAAACGTTTTTTCCACTCGGTGATTTTTACTTCCGTGTACGTATCCTCAAGAACGGATTCCAATGCTTCGTTGTAGCATTCGCAGACACGTTTAACGTATTCAGCTGAACGCGCACGTCCTTCTATTTTGAATACTCGCACTCCTGCATCGATCATGCGGTCGAGAAAGTCTATCGTGCAAAGATCCTTCGGGGACATTATAAATTCATTGTCTATTTCCAGTTCCGCCCCTGTCTCTTTATCGGTAACGATGTATGATCTTCTGCAAATCTGCCGGCATGAACCCCGGTTAGCAGAATTCTGGGAGTCATGAAGACTCAGGTAGCATTTGCCGGATACTGCCATGCAAAGCGCCCCGTGTGAAAACATTTCTATTTTGATCTGCTCTCCGCGAGGTCCACGTATATTCTGGCCGGTTATATTTTCATATATGCGTTTTACCTGCTTTAGGTTGAGTTCGCGTGCCAGAACCACTACGTCCGCATATTGGGCGTAGAATTTCAGGGTTTCCGTGTTCGAAACATTGAGCTGTGTCGATATATGAACTTCCATCCCGATCGATCCGGCGTAAAAAATAGCAGTCTGATCCGATGCGATAACAGCGCTGACTCCTTCCGATTTCGCCCTGTCGATAATAGAATGCATGAGCTCCAGATCGTCGTCGTATAGGATGGTGTTTACTGTAAGGTAGGATTTCAGCCCGTGTTCTTTACATACGGCAACGATCTTCGACAGGTCTTCGAGTGTAAAATTTGCGGATGATTTAGATCGCATATTCAATTGTTCCACACCGAAATAAACTGAATCGGCTCCTCCCTGTATCGCACCCATAAGGGATTCGTAGGATCCGACAGGGGCCATTATCTCTAGATCCTTTCTATCAATCATTATTTGTCACGTTTAATAAGAACCTCGATAATTTCTCTAATCGTATTTTTTCTGTCGTCCGGTAAATCGATCCCGTTTAAAATCCCGACAGCCTTATTATGTAATTTCTCTATCTCGGTTCCTGTAGATTCTTTTACATTACAGCGGTCGTAAATTTCTTTCACTGCATTGAATTTTTCCGTTTTATCGATGTCTTTGCATTCGATCAGCGACAGAAGTTTTTTCTTATCGTCTTCGCCGGCTGTTTCAAGGGCTTTTAACATCAGAAACGTTTTTTTGTTGCTTTCAATGTCTCCGCCGATATTTTTTCCGAATGTCTCAGGGTCCCCGTAAGTATCCAGAACATCGTCCTGTAATTGAAAACCAAGGCCCAGCACAATTCCGAAATCGTACATTTTTTGTGAATTCTCGTAAGATGCTCCTCCTGCCAGGGCTCCCATCTGTGCCGCCCCTGCTAAAAGCACCGCAGTTTTAAGGCGTATCATTTCCATGTACTCAGGGATGGAAACTGTGCCGGATGTCTCGAAGTCCATATCGTATTGCTGACCCTGGCAGACACCTAATGCTACGGAATTGAATATTTTCAGGATCTGTCCGAGTATGGCAGGTTTGCATCTCGAAATAAGTTCGTAGGAATAGATGACCATTGCGTCACCGGATAATATAGCAGTGTTTTCATCCCATTTTTTATGTACCGTAGGTCTTCCGCGACGGAGGCCCGCGTTATCCATAATGTCGTCATGAAGAAGGGTGAAATTATGGAAAACCTCGATGCCCAACGCTATATCTATGGCCTCGATGGCATTATCATTGAACATATTACAGGCGGCGAGGGCCAGAAGCGGTCTTATTCTTTTTCCTCCTGCTTCAAGGGTGTATTTTACAGGAGAGAATAATTTCCGGGGTTCGTCAGGGAACGTAAGGCCGATAATCGATCTTTCGGTAATTTCCGCCAGTTCTTCGAGTGTACGCATTTTAACTATGTTTAAAAGAATTTTACAAAGTTACAAAAAACGGAAAAGAAAATGGGGTGATCGCCGATTAATAGTTATATTTGTTCATAAAGAATAAGTGACTTATGAAAAAAGTAGTCGTTGGAATTGACATAGGCGGAACAAATACGGCCTTCGGTATAGTGGATATAGAAGGAAATATTTATGGATCTGATAAGGTTTCTACTCAGGCTTATCCCGAAGTAAATGATTTTATCGAAGAATTATGCGGAAGAATCAAGAATCTTTTGGACTCCCTGCCGTTTCTTTACGAGCTTCAGGGAGTGGGTATAGGCGCTCCTAACGCTAATTATTTTAAAGGAACCATTGAAGATGCTGCAAATCTTCCGTGGAAGGGTATTGTATTTTTTGTAGATAAATTTAAGAAATATTTTTCCGGGATTCCGGTTTATATGACCAACGATGCTAAGGCTGCAGCCATGGGCGAGATGATATACGGAGATGCGAAGGGCATGAAAAACTTCATTGTAATAACTCTCGGTACGGGACTGGGGAGTGGATTTGTCGTAGATGGCAGGCTTATGCTCGGTCATAACAGTATTGCCGGGGAACTGGGGCATGTCACGATAAATCCTAACGGCAGGATTTGCGGATGCGGAAGACGCGGATGTCTGGAGACTTACGCATCTGCGACGGGGATAAAGAGAACCGTTTTCAAACTTCTTGCGGACAATACGGATCCCAGCGAGTTCCGTGATCTGAGTTTTAACCAGCTTACAGCCGAGATGATAACAGGTGCCGCTCTTAATGGCGATTCACTGGCTGTAGAAGCCTATGAATATACCGGACGTGTGCTCGGAAGCGCTCTTGCTAACGCAGTTGCGGTAACCGATCCGGAAGCGATATTTCTTTTCGGAGGTCTTGCCAGAGCGGGTAAATATATTCTCGAGCCGACAAAAAAATATATGGAACAGAGCCTTATGCCGAATTTCAGGGGTAAAGTTAAAATTTTATTATCCGCAGTAGACGGAATGAATGCGGCGATTTTAGGTGCTTCGGCTCTCGTATGGCAGCATCATAAATAAAAAAGCTCTAACGGGCTTTTTTATTTATTTTCTTTGTACCATGACGAATACATCAGGTATCCTGCTGCGTTTTTCTTAACCATTTCACTGTTTTCTTCGGATAAATCTTTTACTTTTTTTGCAGGTACGCCTGCGTAAAGGCTGTGAGGCTCGATCTTTGTTCCGGAACGAACCAGCGAATTGGCAGCAACTATGGAGCCGGTACCCACCACTACGTCGTCGAGGAGCGTCGCTCCCATACCGATAAGGCAGTTGTCCTCTATTTTAGCTCCGTGAACATTAACGTTATGTCCAACCGATACATCGTTGCCGATCTCTACCACTGATTTTTTATACAGCGTATGGAGTACGGCACCGTCCTGTATGTTTACACGGTCCCCGATAATAATCGGATTGACGTCTCCGCGTAGAACTGCGTTGTACCATATGCTGCTGTCTTTGCCTATCCTTACATCGCCTATAAGCACCGCCGTTTCAGCTAAAAAAGTTCCTTCCCCGACTTGAGGGGTTATCCCGTTTAATTCTCTTATGAAAGCCATCTTCGATATATTAAAATGTTCGGACGAAATTAGTAAATATTTTAATTTCCGTTTATTTTATATTCTGATTTTTATTTATGTTATAAACGTTAAATCTTCGTGTAAATTTTATTTATTATATTTACTAATTACTATTATTAAAAATTTACAGCCTATGAAAATAATAAAAATACTGCCTGTACTTTTACTGGTTTTGGCAATGAGTGTTATTCCTTCTATATCGGGAACTCCACAGAAACTAAATGTGGCTGAAGATCCCGCAGAAGTCGGGATTTCCGGTGAGAGGCTCGCACGTGTAGACCGGCTTATGGAAAATTATATTGCAGACGGGAAAATGGTGAACGGTGTCGTTATGCTGGGTAAGGACGGTAAAATATTCTTTAATAAAGCATACGGATGGAAAAACCGGGAATCAGGAGAAGTTCTAAATAACGACGATATTTTCAGGATCGCGTCCATGACTAAAAGCATTGTTTTGGTAGGACTCATGACCCTTTTTGAAGAAGGTAAGTTTCTTCTCGACGATCCTTTGTGGCATTATATTCCGGAATTCAGGAATATGAATGTTATAGATAAATTCAATTCGGACGGAACTTATTCCGTGCGGGCGGCGAAAAGGCCCATTACTATCCGGCATCTCCTGTGTCATAGTTCCGGGATCCCGTATGAAACCGCTTATAACCGGGATTCGGGTATCTCGTTTACTTCGACTATGGATGATATAACGATCGGGGAACTGATAAAAAAGCTTGCGACAATGCCTTTGGCTCATGATCCCGGTGAAAAATATACTTACGGTATGAGCGTGGATGTTATAGGCTATCTGATAGAGGTGCTGTCCGGTCAGTCATTAGATCTGTTCCTTGAAGAACGGATCTTTAAACCTCTCGGTATGGAAGATACTTACTTTTATCTGCCGGAAGAAAAGAAGCACAGGCTGGTGACCCTGTATTCATATAACAGGGAAGGAAACAATTTTATTGTTTCGGATAATTACGTCCAGCAGAATTTTGCAATCGAAGGGCCTCAGAAATGTTTTCTCGGTGGAGCCGGATTGTGCAGTACGGCCGGGGATTATGCAAAGTTCTGCCAAATGCTTCTTAACAAGGGGACATTCAACGATAATTCAATTATATCTCCACGGGTGATAGAGATGATGTCGACGATTAACCAACTTGCAGAAAATGACCGTCCGAGCCATAATTTCCAGTTTGGACTTGGTTTCAAAATACATAGTGTTTCGGATGCCGCCCATACCTTGACATCTAAGGGAGGTTACGGATGGAGCGGAATGTACGGGACATATTACAGGGTGTATCCTGAAGAGAATATGTTCATCGTCTTTATGAGTAACGAGTTCCCTTGGCCGGACAGGGATAGGAGCGATGAATTGCTGCAAGTTACCGTATTTCAGTCGTTAACCGAATAAATAAAAACCGTAAGATCAAATCTTACGGTTTTTTGCTTCCTGCCAGTAATCTTCCATTTGTCCGACGGAGAGTTCCTTTATATTACAGCCCTTTTCTTTGGCTTTTTCTTCGATATATTCGAATCTGGAAATGAATTTTTTATTACATCTTTCCAGCGCCGTCTCCGGGTTTACTCCGTATAGGCGGGCGGTGTTTACAATAGAAAAAAGAAGGTCGCCGAACTCTTCCTCCATTTTATCGGGGTTTTGGCTTTGTATCTCTTTCTCGATTTCCGATATCTCTTCTTTTACTTTTTCCCAAACGTCTTCTTTATTTTTCCAGTCGAAACCTATGGCAGACGCTTTTTCCTGTATGCGGTAAGATTTTACTATCGGAGGAAGGCTCTTCGGAACTCCTGACATAACTCCTCCCTTGCGGTCTTTTTCTTTTTGTTTAAGGGCTTCCCAGTTTTTTGTTACCTGCTCCGCGTTTTCTGCATTATCGTTGCTGAAAACATGAGGATGGCGGTATATGAGTTTTTCGCATTCTGCTTCACATACATCCGTGATGTCGAATTCGTTCATTTCGCTTCCGATCTTCGAATAAAAAACCACATGTAGCAGCAGGTCGCCGAGTTCTTTCTTTATACCGTCTATGTCACCTTCCGCCGCTGCGTCTACGAGTTCATATACTTCTTCAATGGTGTTATTGCGCAGGGATTCAAATGTCTGTTCCCTGTCCCAAGGGCAGTCCTGCCTGAGCCTGTCCATTATATCTAATAGTCTCCTGAAACTTTCAAGTCTTTTGTCCATATTTATAATTGTAATATCTTTCAAAATTACCATAAATAACCGAGTCGTCAAAATTTGGATGTTAAGCTTATATAATTACTCGTAAAAGTTATTAACTTTGAATAATTATTTATCCCTATGGACCATTTCGAAGATCAGCATAAAGAAAATACGGAGAATTCCGCCCTTAAAGTAAATCAGGGAATCGAGAGACCACCGGTTGTAAATCCTTACTTTAAAAAGGTTAAACGTCATAAGTTAACCACAGAACAATATGTGGAAGGTATACTTGACGGAAATATTACCATTTTGAGCCAGGCTATTACCCTCGTTGAGAGCCTTCTACCCGAGAGTTACGAACAGGCGCAGGAAATTATCGAAAAGTGTCTCCCTTATTCCGGAAATTCTGTAAGGGTAGGGATAACCGGTGTGCCGGGCGCGGGGAAATCCACTTTTATCGAAGCGATTGGAAATATGGTTACCGGACTGGGGCATAAACTCTCGGTCTTGGCGATCGATCCGAGTTCGGAAAGAAGTAAAGGTTCCATTCTCGGAGACAAAACCAGAATGGAAACTTTGGTTCATAATCCGGATGTTTTTATAAGGCCTTCCCCCTCTGCCGGTTCGCTTGGAGGTGTTGCCAGGAAAACAAGAGAAACCTGTCTGCTATGCGAGGCTGCAGGTTTCGATGTGATTTTTATCGAAACTGTCGGTGTAGGGCAGTCTGAAACGGCGGTACATTCGATGGTAGATATGTTCCTTCTTCTTCAGATCGCAGGAGCAGGAGACGAGCTTCAGGGTATAAAACGGGGAATTATGGAAATGGCCGATATGATAGCCATAACAAAGGCCGACGGAAATAATACCGCAAATGCGGCTTATGCACGGAGCCATTATGTGAATGCGCTGAATCTTTTTCCAATGCCGGAATCAGGATGGAAGCCCAGGGTGCTTACTTGTTCTTCACGGGAAAAAACCGGATTGACCGAAATTTGGACCGGAGTGGAAGATTTTATTAGATTTACTAAAATGAATGGATTTTTTCTTAATAACCGCCACCGCCAGCTGAAGTACTGGATGTACGAAACGATAAACGAGGAACTTAAAGAACACTTTTACACCAACGAAGCGGTAAGTTCTGTTATACCGAGTATTGAAAAAGATGTACTTGAGAAAAAAATAAGTTCTTTCGTGGCTGCCAGAAGGCTTTTCGATATTTATATGGAAACATTGAAAAAATAAATAATGAATAAAAAAATAACTTTTTTTTCTTTTTGCTGTGATTGCATGTTGTGGACTGTTATTTTCTTTCGATAAAAATGAGGAGCCAACTGTAATTTATATGATCGGGGATTCCACGATGGCCAACAAATCGACAAAGAACAATAATCAGGAACGCGGATGGGGTCATATGTTCCCATGCATTACGAGTCCTGAAATAAAGATCAGCAATCATGCGATGAACGGACGCAGTTCCAAAAGTTTTCGTCAAGAAGGACGTTGGGAGCCGATAATGGAAAAAATGAAGCCCGGTGATTACGTCTTTATTCAATTCGGAAATAACGATGAGAAAAAAGAACGGGAAGAACTTTATGCGGACAGTCATACCGATTTTAAAGATAATCTTAAACGTTATATTGTTGAAACACGAGAGAAAGGAGGCATTCCTGTTCTTTTTACTTCCATTGCGAGGAGGCATTTCGATGATGAAGGTAATTTGACAGATACTCATGGACATTATATTACCGCTGTTTTTGAGGTAGGAGAGGAAATGGGTGTACCTGTTATAGACATGAATAAATCTACTACGGCAATGATACTTGCCGTATCCCAGGAAGAATCGAAGAAATTCTTTATGTGGGTCGGTGAAAAGAAGGATAATACGCATTTAAACATCTACGGAGGTAAAGTGGTAGCGAAGCTGGCCGCCGACGAACTTGCCCGAACCATTCCTGAACTCGCCCGATATATGCCGTACGAGGATTCGGAATGCTACGGTGAGGTTCACGAATTTACGGAACAAATATGGAATAATTTAAATAACCAGTAAAACTCAAATTTATGGAACAGTCAAGGGTGGATATGTTTATGATGACTTCATCGGAAAATTTTCCGGCGACGCGGATTATGGAAATTCGTGAAACTTTAATGAAGGCGGATGATGCGCAATTTATGATGGTAACCAGCGCCAACTATTACAAACCTATCACAATGCTTATCATCTCCATATTAGGAGGCAGTCTCGGGATAGATCGGTTTATGATAGGTGATGTGGGTTTAGGAATATTAAAACTTGTTACCTGCGGAGGTATGGAAATCTGGACCATTGTCGATTGGTTCCTGATCCAGGATAAAACACGGGAATATAATTATATGAAATTTGCGCAGGCTGTCTATAATATCAGATAATTTTTCTCCTGTATTAAAGAACCTGATCTTTATTTTCGGGATAATTGCGGGTTATATTTTCATTTGGTACAAACCGGAAGGAATAAATGGAGGGCTGTGTATATTCAAAACGGTTACCGGGTTACCTTGTCCCGGATGCGGAGGAATAAGAACTACCAAAGCGCTTTTAAATTTTGAGTTTTTAAATGCGCTGTCGTCAAATCCTTTGTCGGTTATTACCAATGTTTATATTATATTTTTGGTCGGGATCGCCATTGCAGGGCTAATCCGTAAAGAAGATACTTTGGTGGATTTTCTTTATAGAAAATGGAATAAAATACTTATTGTTATAGTATTGTTTCTTGTTGTCTCGGAATGGGTTTGGAATATTTATAGGAATATTTAATAAATAATCATTTATGAAGAAATTATACTTTCTGTTTTTATTATTGACAGGAATTGCTGCCCACGGACAGTCTCCTAAAGAACTAAGGTTGTGGACGGGGCAAATGCCTAATTCCAACGGAATAAAAACTTCGGAAACTTATGCTGACGGAGGACGCGTAGGAAATGTAAGCGATCCGTCGATTTATTTGTATGAAGCCGATAAAGAAAAGAATACTGGAGCAGCTGTTCTTATCTGTCCGGGAGGAGGTTATGCCCGCTTATCTATGGATAACGAAGGACATAAATTTGCAAGATGGCTTGCGTCTCACGGGATCAACGCCATTGTATTGAAATACCGCATGCCAAATGGAAATCATGAAGTTCCTTTGAGCGATGCGAAGCAGGCGATAAGGATCATACGGTCATCCGCTGCGGAATGGGGAATAAATCCGGGAAAGATCGGAGTAGCGGGATTTTCTGCGGGTGGACATCTGGCATCGACCCTATCCACGCATTTCGATGCGGAGACGAGGCCGGATTTTTCGATTTTATTCTATCCGGTAATAACCATGGATGAGACGTTTACTCATGGTGGTTCGAGGAGTAACCTTCTGGGAAAAACACCTACTAAAGAGATGGAAATCCTTTATTCCAACGATAAACAGGTATCCTCGCACACACCTTCTTCGATTCTTTTGCACAGTGATGACGATAATGCGGTACCTGTGCGTAACAGTATAGATTATTATACTGCACTTAAAAATAATGGAGTAAATGCTTCACTTTATATTTTTCCTGTCGGCGGACACGGGTGGGGGTTTAATGAAAATTTCCGGTACCATGAGGAGTGGAAAAATTTATTGTTGAAATGGATGCAGGATAATCAAATCATTCCGTAATGAAATTTAATGAGTTGGTCCTGAAAAATCGAAGCTATAGGCGATTTTCACAGGAAAAGAAAATCGAATATAATGATCTCCGAGAATTGATAGAGCTGGCGCGGATTACTCCTTCAGCCAGAAATCTTCAGCCGCTAAAATATAAGATCGTTAACGATGATAAAATGTGCGGTGAAATATTTTCTTTGTTGGGTTGGGCCGGTTATCTTAAAGATTGGGATGGTCCTTCCGAAGGAGATAAACCTTCTGCTTATATAATAATGGTTATCGATAAAAATATAACTTCTTCGGAATCGCAATACGATCAGGGTATTTCCGCTCAGACGATTCTGCTTGGTGCGACGGAAAAAGGATTCGGCGGATGCATGATCGGTACATTCGATAAAAATAAGTTATCGGGAATATGCGGATTAACCGATAACTTTATTCCGGTACTTGTAATTGCACTGGGTTATCCCTGTGAGAATATTGTTATTACGGAACCGGATTGCGGAGATATAAAATATTATCGAGACCATAAAGGAAACCACTACGTTCCTAAAAGAAAACTTGAAGATATAATTCTTTAAATAAAAAAAGAGAGCGTTCAGCTCTCTTTTTTATTGCTATTTATTTTTCTTAGTTGCTTCCACCACCACCGGTACCGTGATCGTTTCCGTCAACAAGTACAGGATTAATCGAAACAGAATCTCCTGCTTTTTCTACTACTACAGTAACTGTATGAGAAGTATTATTTGTATTGCGAAGATCAAATGTGAATGTATATGTCATAATATCCTGGTTAGCTCTGATTTTAAGTATATATCCAGGATTTACAGTTTGGTTTATATTCATTGCAGTCGGAGTTGAAAGGAACTCGTACGAAGGATCTGTAGTGATCTTCAGATATTTTTTGATCACATTCTCAAGCTGAGTAGTTATAGTAGTAGTTTCTACTGTAATACCAGCTTCTTCAAGTGCTGCTGCAATGCTGTTTACATATCTGTATCCGCTGAGTTTGTATACAGTAGCAGAGGTTACATTCAATGGTTCGATGCTATTGCTGTTATCTCTGATAGAGTCCATAACTTCGAGAGCTTCATTTGCATTTGTAGTAGCAACCTCAGAGTTTATAGCGATTTTATAAATACTGGAATGTGATATGTTTGCAATATAATGTCCGTCTTCATATGTTACAGCTTGTGACTGAGTCTGCCATTTACCTGTAGAAGGATTGAAGTACTGAAGAATAACATCATTGAAATGATAGGTATTCATTGGATTGTCGATCTGAAGAGTTAATGAAGGCGAGAAAGTATAACCGTTAGGAAGGAGATCCACTACAGCTATAGGAGCATAAGAATCGTCGTTCGCAGTTGTAATGTCGCTTACTTCATTTGCATAGAATTCTATAGGACCTGTAACAACTTCATTGTTAGCATTTCTTACAGTAGTTCCTGCAGGAACGATTATTTCACCAGAGATGTTGCCTTCGATAGGAACTGTGCCGCCTACTGATGGGTCGACGCTTGTGCCGTTCTCAGGAAGCTCTGATAGAGATACATTAACAGACTGTACCTTATTTTCGCCTGTAGAACCCTGGGTAAATGTTACTGTCTGGTAGTTTGTGCTGTAACCGTCACGCTCGAAAGTAAGATTATAAGTTCCGTATTCGGATAAACCTACGAATTCAAAATAACCGTCTGAATTGGTCGTAGTACTTGCTGATCTTGATGTTGGTGAACTATATGTAACTTTCACGTCGTCAAGTCTGGTCGTGCTACCGCTTTTGGTTACGTACCCGTTGATCTCATAAGTAGCGGCGCCGGGTGTAACAGGAGGGTATTCAGCATGTTTCTCGTTACAGCCGACAGCTATAACAGAAACTGCGCAAAATAAAGCAGCTGCTTTTAAAATCCCTTTCAATTTGATTGTTTGTAATTTCATAATAAAATTGATTTAATAGTTTTTATAATAAATTTCAAATAAATAGTTTTTAATAGTTCCTTATTATTTGTCCGAATCGTAGTATATCGAAAAAAATTTCCGCATTTGTTTCGTTTGGCGAAGTCAGGTAATACCGACCTTCCTGTTGTCTGGCCTGTGCATTATATACTAATTCATAATACGGTGTTGGAGAAATTCTTATGAATTTTTTCCTTTTCTGGTTATATGGAGGAATGGAAATTGAAAAATAAAAACCTCCGTTATAATCCACCGCTTGTGTCTTTTGTAAATAAAAACCAATCACAGCTTTTTTAAAATATCTCGTTAATTTACCTTCTACACCAATATCTTTTCCCATAAATCTTGCTGCCCGTACATCGAACATCAGATCGAAATAATCCACGAAATAATTTCCTCCTACAGCCCATGTGAACCGTTTTATGGGTGTATGCTTCCATCCGCTGTAATAATAAAGTATCCTGCCCGTAAGTCCACCTTCCGCATAAAGACCCCAACGCTGGCCGAACGGTCTGTATAACTTTAAATCCACTCCCAATCTTTCTGCACTGAAACTACCTATGGTTGCTCTTGCAAAAATGTTGCCTTTAATTTTAAAATCCTGAGATAAATTGATAAAACCCGGACGAACCTGATCATACTCTCTCTCGTATTCATTGATTATAGGGAAAACAACCTGTCCGGTAAATTTAGATCCTCTCCATAAATTGATTTCGACAGCCGGGGATATGTTTAACTGGGTCTGGTACATAATGTCGAGCCGTATGTTCCTGAAACGGAACTCCGGATATATTATGAAATCGATCTTACCTAAGGAAGAATTATAGAACTTGCCGTTGAATTTTCCGACGGCAGTCAGTTCGTTTATAATACCTGCAGCTTCTTTAGTTTTATAAGAAATGCCCCAGCTGTTTATATTTCCGCTGAAATATCCCATAGGATTTTTAGTAGTGGTCAGAGTTAGCTGTTGTTCCCGGTCATAATTGAATATAACGGAGACTTTATTATTTCCGATAATATCCGAAAGTTCACCTATCGATGAACTGATTTTTTCCAGATTTGTCAATCTGGATCGGAAGGAAGAACCGTCAACGAATATATAGGTTACGGTGTCGGTTTGGTAATGCCTTACATTTTCAAAGCCGGCATTTATCAAATGTTTTTCAATATTATCTTGTGATTGGCCATTGTGGCAAATCAGCAAGGCCAGAAAGATAACTGACCACTTTAATAATATAAAATTTGTCGATAAAAATTTTTCCCCCACTGAAAAGTAATTGCTATATCCGAGGCGGTAAAAGTATTTATAACGAATTACAAAAACAAACGCATAAATAAAGGAGGATACAAAACGACCTTTTTGCAGGATAATATATCATTTGGCTTATATTTGTGAGTATAGGGAAGTGTTTTTTATTATTAATATAAAATGGGTACATTTGTTGGTTAAAAATTCACATATGAACATAGAAAAAATATTCTCGGAAGATTTTTACGAAATAATAAAATCACTCTACGGTGATTTCGACCGGAAACTTATCCAGATACAGAAAACCAGAAAGGAATTCGATGGCGATATTACCCTTGTCGTTTTTCCTTTTCTTAAAATGAGCCGTAAGAGTCCCGAGCAGACTGCTGAGGAGATCGGACGGGTCATAACCGAAAAATGTTCTCTGATTGAAAAATTCAATGTGATAAAAGGATTTTTGAATCTGTCTATCGAAAAATCATTCTGGGTTTCAGGGTTCAATGATATATCAAGGGATGCAAATTACGGCATTATTGAAAATAACGGCAAAACGGTAATGGTAGAATATTCTTCTCCTAACACCAATAAACCACTGCATCTCGGCCATATCAGGAATAATCTGCTCGGTTATTCGGTAGCTAAAATACTGGAAGCTGTCGGAAATAAGGTTATAAAAGTCAATCTGGTGAACGATCGTGGTATTCATATATGTAAATCCATGCTGGCATGGCAAAAATTCGGGAATAGTGAAACACCGCAGTCTTCCGGAATGAAGGGCGATCATCTTGTCGGGAAATATTACGTCGAATTCGATAAGGCTTACAAATCCGAAATAAAGACTCTTGTGGAGAGCGGAATGAATGAAGAAGAAGCCAAAAAGGAAGCTCCTGTAATTAAAGAGGCGCAGGATATGCTCCGTAAATGGGAAGCAAAGGATCCGGAAGTTTATTCATTATGGGAAAAAATGAACGGATGGGTATACGAAGGTTTCGACAAAACCTATGCTGATCTTGGGGTTTGTTTTGATAAAATATATCATGAATCGGAAACTTATCTTTTGGGAAAAGAAATTGTGAATGAAGGTCTCGAGAAAGGAGTCTTTTACCGCAAACCAGATAATTCGGTCTGGATAGATCTTACCGGCGACGGACTCGACCAGAAGCTGCTTCTACGTTCGGACGGTACTTCGGTATATATGACACAGGATCTTGGAACCTCATACAGCAGGTTCAATGAATATAAATTGGATGATCTGATATATGTGGTCGGAAACGAACAAAACTACCATTTTCAGGTGCTCAAACTAATATTATCGAAACTAGGATATGATTGGTCGGATCATATTTATCATTTGTCATACGGTATGGTAGAACTTCCGGAAGGTAAAATGAAATCCCGTGAAGGTACCGTGGTCGATGCGGACGATTTGATTACCGGCATGGTTGCGACTGCAAAAGAAATGTCGGAGGAACTCGGGAAGTTGGACGGATGTACTCCGGAAGAGGCCGAAAACATAAGTAAAATGGTCGGTATGGGAGCCCTGAAATATTTTATACTAAAGGTGGACCCCAAAAAAACCATGTTGTTTGATCCGAAAGAATCGATAGATTTCAATGGCAACACAGGACCATTCATCCAATATACACATGCGAGAATAAGGTCGGTTTTACGCAAGGCAGAGCAAACCTCAGTTGAAAAAGCCAAGGAGATTAACCCCGACATTAAACTTCTTCCTAAAGAGATCGACCTGGTGAAGAATCTGCTGGATTATCCTGAGATTGTAAAGCTCGCGGCGGATAATCATTCTCCGTCGATAATAGCGAATTATGTCTACGAACTTGTAAAAGAATTCAACCAATATTATCATGACTATTCTATTCTTCGTGAAGAGAATTCCGAAATAAGGGCGATGAGATTACTTCTTATAGAGAAAATAGGAGAAGTAATTAAAAAAGGCATGTCGTTATTGGGAATAGATGTTCCCGAAAGAATGTAATATACTGAAATGAAGACATTGGCGATTATCCCTGCAAGGGGCGGCAGCAAACGCATACCTGGTAAAAATATAAGAAATTTTCTGGGCCGGCCGATAATTTCTTATTCGATAGACGCTGCCGGAAGAGCCGGTGTTTTCGATGCTTTAATGGTATCTACTGACGATCAGGAAATTGCCCGTATTGCTATGGGGTATGGAGCGGAGGTACCTTTTATGAGAGGCGATAAATGTTCAGATGATTATGCTACATTGGCTGATGTTGTCGTGGAAGTTCTGGAAAATTATGAACGGCAGAGAATCCGACCCGAATACGTTTGCTGTATCATGGCCACGGCCCCTCTGATCGATCCGGAAAAAATAAAGCAAGGTTTTGATTTGATCTCCGCCCGATATGATTCTGTTATTCCCGTGGTCCCGTTCGGTTATCCGATACAGCGTTCGTTGAAAATAGATGAAAACGATAAACTGCTTATGGTGGAACCACGGTTTAAAAATACCCGTTCCCAGGATTTGCCGCAGAGATATCATGACGCAGGTCAGTTTTATTGGATTAAAGCTGATGTCATAAAAGAAAAAGGAACTTTCTTTACAGACAATACGGGAGCTATAATTCAGGATCCGCTTACTGTTCAGGATATCGATACCGAAGAAGACTGGAGGATGGCAGAGTTTAAATACCGTAATCTGTATGGTGAATGAAAGCAGTGGTTTTTACGGAATCCGGTCAGGAATATGGTTACGGTCACTTTTACCGTTGTATGGCTTTAGCCGGATCCTTTTTGGGCAGAGGTGTGGCGACAGATTTTTATATAAAAGGGACAGTTCCGGAAAATACAGATGATTTTTTCGTATTGGAAAAAGACTGGACTGCTGACAATGAATTTATTAAAAATACCGTCATTGGTTATGATTTTGTAATAATAGATTCGTATACTGCTTATTCCGAGATTTATACAATAGCTTCCCGTAATTCCGTATGTATATTTCTCGACGATTATAACAGGATCTCTTATCCTGAAGGGCTGGTAGTTAACGGTGCGGTTTCCGCTGTAATGAGCGTTTATCCGGAGAACTTTGGCACGGAATATCTTTTGGGCAGCCGGTATGCTCTTTTAAGAGGAGAATTTTTGGATATATCTCCGAAGATTATAAATGAAAATATCCGTAATATTCTGATAACACTGGGAGGAACGGATAACCATAATTTAATAGAAAAAATATTAAGTGTTGCTACACGTAAATTTCCTGAAGCATGTTTAAACGTGGTATCGAATTCTTCTGGGATATCAGGGAATAATATATTTCTATATAACAATCTTTCGTCACCGGAAATGAAACGTTTAATGTCTGAAGCCGATCTGGCTATATCCGCCGCGGGACAGACCCTTAACGAATTGGCTGTATGCGGAGTTCCTACTCTGGCCTTTAAAATCGCAGACAATCAGTCTGAAAATCTTAAAGGATGGGTCGAAAGCGGGTTTATAGATAAAGAAACCGATCTTATATCGTTGGAAGCGGATTTAAGAGGAATTACCGAAACAAAAACAAGAGAATTACGCTCGCTGGCCGGACAGCAAACTATCGACGGCAAGGGTGCGGACAGGGTTGTTAAAACTGCTTTCAAAAGAAGATTATCGGGGGAAATGATAGTTTGGGAGGCTCAGGCTGATGATATAACGGATTTGTTTCATCTTGCCAATGACCGGGAAGTAAGACAAAATTCTTTTAATTCCGACCCCATACCGTTTGATGACCATAAAAAATGGTTGGATTCCATAATAATAAGCGATACGAGTTATCTTTATATTTTCAGAATATCAGGAAGATTTATCGGACAGGTGAGGTTCGATATAAAAGAACATGAAACCGTTACCGGTATTAGCATAAACAGTGATTTCAGAGGCCTGGGAGTCGGTAAAGTTATGCTTGAGAGAGCACTCGAAAAAATAACTGATAAAAGCATAACACTTCCTGTAACAGCTTATATCAAAGAAAATAATACAGCCTCTGTAAAGATTTTCGAATCTGCCGGATATAAAGTAATCTCCCGAAATGAATGTATAATCCGTATGGAATACGGTTTTTAAAGATTCATATCGGCATAGTCGATTAATTGAAGGGAAGGTTTTGAATAATAATACTGAAGGATTCCTTCTATGTCGACAGTTCCGGCAGAAACTTTATGGCTTTTAAATCTTACGTTATAATAGGTTCTTACGGCAATGGAATCATTCGATTTCGTTGATTTCAATATACGTTCGGTATACGAATAATCACTATCCGGATCGCACCACTCCTTCTCCTTGTCCTCATCTATAAATTCGACATTCTGAAGAATTACCGGCAAATTATTATAGTTTCCGCTTATTTCGGATAAATTCAAAGTGGGTTTCGATATGGGTTCTATTTGGCCTGATACCACTATAAAACTGTTCATCTCGTATTCGGGAATGTTTATATATTCCTCTTCAGACCTGGTCGATCTTCCGAGAATAGGCGAGTTTCCATAGGACCTGATTACCAGTCCTGCGCATCTGACCGTAACTATTCTTCCGAGCTCATAATAACGGTGGTAATTTTCGGATGCAAGTCGTATTTCGATAGCTCCGCTTTCGTCCATAACAATAAGGGAATGGGGGAATGCTCCCATCCAGTCGCTCGATACTATCTGACCCGTTACACTTACATCGTCGGTTATAGTATTCGGGGTAGATTTAAGATATTCTTTTAACAGGTTCTGAATCGTCATGCTGCCATGATTCTGTCCTTTACCGGGATCGTCCGGAAAGATATCCTCGGGACTTACCGGTTTTTTACATTCTGTAAGAACCAGAACGATAAAAAGAAATTTAATTAGTTTCAATGTCATATTCGTTCCTGAATTTTATACGGTACGATCTTCCCCGCTTCATTATTATACCTGTAATGGAAATATCTCCTGAAGGTGTTTTATCCAAGGCAAAATCCGCGTAACCGCTTGTGTAGACGTATATAGAGTCACCATTGATATCGCGTGCTTTGATATCTTTTTCACCGGGAAGTCCGTTATAGGTTTCGTTCGAAGAATAGGCCCATGTTTCTTCGCCTCCATTATCTAATTTAAGTCCGTCGATCTTCATCAGTCGTCCTATATGATCGTCTGTCAGGTCGCTTATCCTGGTTTCTTCGGATACCGGAACCCCCGTGTAAATATCACGTATGATGTGCTTATCGACTAATAATGCTGAAGAAATATATTCGGTTTCATAACTGCTGCCATAGGTTGGCTGCAGCCCTAACTGGTACATGCCGTCTTCCTGTCCGAGCGTAAGGCCCGTTATCTTAACAAAAACTTTGCGGCCCACAGGGAATAGGGAGTAAAGATCGTAAAGTCCAGCCTTTATCTCGATGGCACCGGAATGATCTTCCAGCATAAATACACGGTAAAAATTTCCTGATCTGTCGTTCGCGGTAACTGTTCCGCTGATTATGTAGTCGTTATATTGACTCGTAAAAGTCGTTACACCACCCCCGTCGCGATAATAATATTTCACAGAATCTATCGAGATATTGGACTTTGTTCCGGTTCTAAAATCATTTTCGGAATATCCGGTATAACTGTCACTGCTACATCCGGCAATGATAAAAACAACGATTATATATATAATTTTTCTCATCAGAAACCGTAGCTTAGGGATATATTGAAATTAATACCGTATGCATATAAATATTTCGACGGGAACGGATAATAAAGATTTCCTGTAACTCCTGAAGTTCTGTAAAGTCTCATTTGTTCGTAACCGGAGTATATGATAGACCGGTTATTCAGAATATTGTTTACGGATGTCCAAAGTCCGATATAATTCCCGTTATTTATCCTGAAGTTTTTACTGAGAGTAAGATTTACGGTAAAAGCGTCTCCGAGTTTTTCCTGGTCAAGTAATTCCGTAAGCACTTCTTTAGATGCAGCTACATCCGTAACCCGCGACATTCTCCTTACAGGATTTACCGATACGTAATTATTTCCGGCTAAATTCAGTGACATTCCGAGCCTCCACCACCTGGGAAAAGTATATTTTCCTTCTACCGATATTACGGCCTGCGGGCCATTCGCCAGATGGTATCCGGTTAACATGCTTTTACCGTTTTTAAGAAGTGTGGATCCTGAGTTATAATCAGATATCTCGACGTCGGCATCGGAGTTATATTTACTGATGTTAACAGCTGCGTACAGTGTGGCGGTAAACCGGGGTGTAGGAATATATTCGGCAGACAATTCCAATCCTCCGTAAATTTTGTCAATCCCGGTAAGAGCTACCGTAACGTATTGTGACAGGGGGTCGTCATAATAATTGAATATGTTGCTTCCCTTTTTATGGCTAGTACAGTAAGCGATAAGTTCCATGGATAAATACGGTGAAATATATTTATACTTAATATCGAAGGATCGTATCTGGCTGGTAAGGGCTTCATCCACGGTGTTGTTCCTACATCTCGGTTCGAAGAAAATTTCCGTATAAAGCGGAGGTTTCTGCGCGATCCATACTGAGGCTTCTGCATAATGCCGTAGAGAAAAACTGAATAATGCCGACAACTTAAGGTCTGCTTCGTTGAATTTCTTCTTTACGGATTTTCCGAACGAATGGTAATCAGGAAAATTTTCTTTCTCGTAATTTCCATGCCGTTGATGGGATGTCCGGCCGATCGTCAATTCACCTCTTAACTTCCACTTCAAAGCATTGTATTCAGCTTTTCCTGAAACATTGAATTTATCTGTATATATTTTATAATCGTATCCGAATCTTTCTCCTTCGAGTACTTTTCTTCCCGGATCGCGCAGGTTATTTTCCGCTTTTTCTCCGTAATACTCATCGTAAAGAATGAACTGATCTATATCCAGCCAATAATCTCCGCCCATTAAATCTTTCATCCGGGAAAAATTAGAAGATGTACCAGAATAAAATTCCATTCCGGCCGTCAATTTGAGTTGTCTTAAAGGAGTGAAAGCGATCCCGGCTATTATACTGTTATTGAAAAATTTCTTTGCCGACTCTGCAATTATATAATGCGATCTTTTTTCACCGTGTTCCGGATTGCTGTAAATATTGGTTTCGTACATTCTCTGCCAGTTTATTTCGGTTACTGACGGATCGTTTGTGCTCCATGCCTCATAAAGATCTTCCGATATAAGAAAGTTTGAATAGAAATCGGGAAGATAACGGTAATAATCAGGGTAGGGGGACATTGCGTCGAACCATGACGGGAAAGTATAACCGTTTTCACCGAAGATAGATAGCACGGATAAATCTACCTGGAGTTTGGTATTAACCTTTAACGAGTAATTTAAATTGATCAGGTTCTGTTCGTAATCCCGTGATCGGATATTTCTGCCTTTACCGTTTTGGTATCCGTAATACGGATTGTAATAGTTATCTTGAGCGAGATCATAGACCTCCTGAGTTACATAGGGTCTTATTCCCCGATTGCCGTAATAACCGCTGTAAGTTACATCCACAGAATGATTGTCCGAATTTATTCCCAGAAAGAATGCCCCTGATATGGGTTCCGAATTTATCCCTTTTATATAACCGTCTTTTCCCCATCTCCTGTCTGTAAATATTCCCATACAAACTTTATCTCCGAATTCATATCCGCCATGATAATTCAATACGGACGTATAGTTACGGTTGGATAGTTCTGAAGAAACCCTGCTTCCACGGAACGAATCTATGTTTTTAAGATTTCGATACAAATTCCAGAAAGTCGTACCGTCCGACGGATCTGTAAAGAAGTAATTATGATAATGAAGATTATCGAATTTATAGTCATATCATCTCCTTCTGTATCTTTGTGCCGAAAGATTGATCTCTGGATTTAACGCTCTGAAAGTGAAGTCGTACTGCGATTGATCGAATATAAGGATAAAATCCGCTTCGGTTATTTCTTCCGGTTGGCAATAATTTTCGATGTTGAGGATTTCCGAAGTTATTTCATCCGGATAAACCGTATCCACACAAAATATGCAGGTCAATATAAAAAATAAGGTTAACCTGCTTCTCATTTTCAGTCTTTTTTCTTTATTATATGTGACACGATCTCGTCCTGAATAGGAGACCCCATAAATTTATTTGCGAAAAAATAAAATCCAATACCGAGTAGCACCTGTGTAGTGAGAAGGCGGAACGGATTGTCCAACAGTATTTTAAAAGGATAAAGGAGGATGATCATTATAAGGGATATTAAGGCGTATTGCCCGATATCTTTTAATTGTTCTTTCCATGTATAGTCCATTATTTTTGCAGTGGTCTTAAGATAGATTCCGTAGGTAATAGCCTTGGATACCGCGTCACCGATGAGGGCAGCAAGTATTCCGAACCGCACAGCGACAAGAAGGAATATCAACATAAGCACCAGGCTGGTCATTTCCAGTTTTACTATTTGTTCGCTTTTACCGCTGAGTTTAATAAGGTTAGCGTTCATTGAAATGAAAATAAAAAAAATCCCGCTGACACATAAAACCTGCATCAACGACACTGCCGGAAGCCATTTAAAACCGATGGTCAGTTCTATTAGAGGTTTCGCCACCAGTCCCAAGCCCATCATAACCGGGAAGGCCACATAAGCTATCGTGGACATCGTTTTTCTTGTCGCACGTTTAAGACGTTCCGGATTATCCTGCAAGTTTGAAAGCATAGAATATGTAGAAGAACCGAATGCATTGAATATCGATACCGCTGCCATATTTTTCATTTTGTTGGCTTCGATGTAATGTCCGACTCTTCGCATGGGAAAATATCCCCCTAAGATGAACGAATAAAAATATGTCGAGATAGTATTAATCAGGCTGCCTGCCATCAGGTTGGAAGAATATCCGAAAAGTTCGTTGAACGAAGTTTTGCTGAATTTGAAATTTGGCGCCCATTTACATATTACCCATAAAAGAATGGTGCGTAAGGCAGCTATCGATATTTGTTGCGTTACAAGCGACCAGACCCCGTATCCTTTTAACGCCATGTAAATGGATAATAACGCGGATATTGCCAATGACGTAATGTTTACAATCGTAATTTTCCGGAAATCCATTTTCTTTATTAGGATAGTGGTATGTATTATACTGAAGGAGTAAATTACAATAACGAGGAACAGTCTTCGTGCTATTTGTGTTATTTCCGGACTTCCGAGGAATTTAGATATAAGAGGCGCGGCAAAGAAAAGAATTATATACAATATTATACTTACAGCGATATTGAAGAGAAATACTGTGTTATAATCTTCGTACGAGGTATTTTGTTTACGGATAAGAGCTATTGAGAAACCGCTCTCCAACAGGATATTTGAAATAGCGGTGAATATGGCAAGGGATCCGACTAAGCCGAAATCTCTCTCCAATAGGAGCCTGGCGATAATTATGCCTGTAATGAAGTAAATGATCTGCTGTCCTGCTTTCTCTGTAATACTCCATAACAGAGCGGTCCTGGTCTTTTTCTTAAGATTCTGTGACATTTATGTATATTCTTGAAAGTTTAATTTTAAAGTAACAAAAATATACAAAAAATGTCGATTAATTTATATTTTTATGAAAAACGGTATTTTACTGTTCGAATTTATAGCCGACTCCTTTAATGGTTACGATATGGTCCTCTCCGATCTTTTCACGTAATTTCCTGATATGTACGTCTATCGTGCGATCTCCCACGATGACGTCCGATCCCCATACATTTGAGAATATCTCTTCTCTGGAGAATACTTTCTGCGGTTTCGAGTAAAGTAGGACAAGCAGTTCGAATTCCTTCCGGGGAAGATTGATTTCCTGTCCTTCATTCAGAACTACGTAGCGCTCGCGGTCTATATGGATTGTTCCCTGGTCATTGTCGCCTGTAGTGTCCGTTTCTCCATAGGATCTTTTAAGAAGAGCTTTTATACGGCTTATCAAAACTTTAACCCTTATCGGTTTCGAAATGTAGTCATCTGCCCCCGCCTCGAAACCTGCGATCTGGGAGTAATCCTCATTCCTTGCCGTGAGAAAAGCTATTGCAGTTTTGGATAGTTCTTTGTGTGTGCGAAGTTCCTGACAGGTCTCTATCCCGTCCATTTCAGGCATCATGACATCCAGAAGGATCAGGTGGGGGCGAGTCTCCAACGCGATTTCCAGACCTTCCTTGCCATTCATGGCAGTGTATACGGTAAACCCTTCTTTCTTAAGGTTATAGCTAACAAATTCCAGAATGTCTTCTTCGTCGTCGACAATAAGTATTTTAAAATCCATACATTAAATAATTATTACTGCAAGTTTAACAATTTATTGTTAACTTATCATTACCTTAGTGTTTACTTAATATAAATAAAATAAAAAAGCAGTCCGGTAAGGACTGCTTTCTTTTATGGTTTATTAAACTTAATTATTTATCCATTACGATCGCTACACGGTCAAGATACATATCGTTGAACGGTACTTCGTTCCATTGTCTTTCAACAACTTCGATTTGGCTCGAGCTTACTCCGAATTCGTTAACAAGGATGTTGTAAACAGCTTGTGCACGTCTTAAAGAAAGCGCCTGGTTGTATTCAGGAGTACCTGTCTGACGGTCAGCATAACCGGTAACTTTAAATTTAGCATTTGTACTCTTGATAACTTCTGCAGTATATTTAAGGTTTACTTTTTCTTTTCTCGATACAGTAGAAGAGTTGATGTTGAAGAATACAGCTAAAGGAGCTACGACATGTTTTTCAGATGACTGAACATTGTTGTTCTGATTAGCACGAAGTCTTTCGAGTTCAGCTCTTGCTCTGTCTGCAGCACTGCGAGAGTTTGCGAGTTCGCGTTCAAGATTACCGATTCTGTTTTCGTAAGCACTTGCGCTTGCTCTTACTGCGCGAGCTACGTCTTCGTCGCTAAGACCTTTGTCCCATCCGCGTTTTTTGAATTTGTAAGTGAAACCGAGGGTTACTGTAGATAGTCCGTCGAGACGTCCGCTTGTTACACCGTCGAGATTATCACTTGCAAGCATGTGTTTCAGTTCGAGGTTCAAATCAACAGCGTCAGAAAGACGGAATTTGTTGATTATACCGAAGTTAGCCGAGATCTCGTTGCGTTTGCGGTCGCCTTCGTCTTTGAATGCGTGTACGATACCGAGACCTACATAAGGAATGAAGCTGTAAACGCGTTTTTCTTTATAACCGCCTATCGCGTTAGAAAGATTTACAAGGAAGTCACCGTGTACGTTAACTACGTTGAATCTCTCTTTGTAAAGTCCGTTAGCATCAGGATCACCGTAAATGTAAGCACCGTTTGCATAAGAAGCACCTCTTACAGTAAGCCCTGACCCCTGTACGCGGGCTCCGATAGCAGGAGTGAACCATTTACCGAACGAGAGTTCGTATGCTAATGAGATACTGTCTCCGAAATCTCCGTATTGGTCGCTGTTACCCTGGAATACTTGCGCGCCTACACCCGCATCGATGAACCAGTTATCCCAGAACCCGTTGGTAAGCATGCCGTGTTTTGTATCCCTTACTTGCGCACTTGCCGACACAGAGGCGGCAACCAAAACAAATAACAGTAAAAACTATCTGAATCCAAATTTGTTCATTTTTTTCATAAGATATAGATTTTGTTTTTTAATAGTTTCGTACCGTTAGAATACCTGTCGGATACTCTTATGTCCCATTATTACATAGTTTATTTAATATAATATTTCTTGTATATACAGCTTGCCTAAAAGTTCGGGGCTAAAGTACTTAAAACATTTATTTTAAAATGTCACATTCGGAAGCATTTGTATACCTATTAATCTCCCGGTGTTAAATAATTGTTTTTTTATTTCGTAACGAATCAAATTTATTGCCAAAAATGTATTTTTACGGATATTTTATTGTTTTTGACCTAAAACCGGAAAATTATCCGTAAAATTGAAAACATTTAAACATTACTATTTAATTATTTAAAAATGGCAGCACCGAAAAAAACGGAGTTAGAAAAACTTCTGTCATGTGAAATATATACATATACCGATCCAGAGTTAGCCGTTTTGCGGAGAAGATGCCGTCGGCTGCTGGATATTTATAATAAATCCGGAGAAGACGATAATTTTCGCAGGGAACTGATCGAAGAAATACTGATGTATCCGGTAGATACAAATTTTTATATTCAGCCTCCGTTTTATTGTGATTACGGACATAATATCCATATAGGAAAAAATTTCATGGCTAATTTTGACTGTGTGATACTGGACTGTGCACCGATCTATATAGGAGATAACGTGCTTATGGGACCCAAAGTTCAGATTTATGCAGTGGGACACCCTACTGATCCTGTGTACAGGGCTAAACCGATAGAAGTCGGAAATACTATAAAAATAGGAAATAACGTCTGGATCGGAGGCGGATCGATTGTTCTTCCCGGAGTCACAATAGGTGACAATACTATTATCGGTGCAGGCAGCGTTGTTTCCAAAGATATAGATGCCAATGTCATTGCAGTAGGGAATCCCTGTAAGGTAGTTAGAACATTGGATCCTTCGGAATAAGGAAAAAGAATAATGCTCTGATGAAAAAAATAAGGATTAAAACCATAAGTGCCGTCGCGGAAATTCTTGGAGGTGTTGCATCTATTGCTGCCTCGGCCGCTGTAATATTAACGGGCAGTGGTCCTTTAGGGTTTATATCGGTATTGATCGTAGTTTTTTTCGCAGTATTCCTGATCGCTCGTTTTGTAATCAATCGTTTTTTCATATATAAGATAACACCTCTTTACCGTATCATTGCCGCTAAAAATATTTCAACTAAAAAACTGATATCCGAACATGCGGATAATGATCATATCGTAGAGGATGTGAAAGATGAACTGAGTGATTGGGCAGATAAGAAATCGGAAGAGATTGCAAGATTGAAAGATAACGAACGGTATAGACGGGAATTTCTTGGAAATGTGTCCCATGAAATTAAAACTCCTGTATTTACTATACAGGGTTATATTCTTACATTGCTCGACGGTGCCCTGGAAGATAAACACATAAACCGCCTTTATCTTGAGAGAACGGAAAAAAATATCGACCGTCTTATAAATATCATAAAAGATATCGACGAAATCAGTAAGCTGGAAAATGGTGAAATGGTATTGAATTTTTCAAAATTCGATATAGTTTCCCTTGCCCGCGATATTTGCGATTCGTTGGAAATAGATGCCCAGAAAAATGAAATTACTCTGAAGGTCAATTACTCACAGACTTCACCGGTAAATGTCCATGCTGACAAGGCACATATCGAACAGGTCCTGGTAAATCTTATCACGAATTCCATTAAATATGGAAAAAAGGGCGGAAATACTTCGATTAACTTCATTGACCTTATCGATAAAGTAGTCGTGGAAGTCGAGGACGACGGTATCGGAATAGATAAAACCCAGCATGCAAGGATATTCGAAAGGTTCTACCGTGTCGATAAAAGCCGTTCGAGGGCGCATGGTGGAACCGGTCTCGGGCTGGCGATCGTCAAACATATTATCGAGGCGCATGGCGAACAGGTAACAATGCGGAGTGAAATTGATACCGGTACAGTTTTTTCTTTTACTTTAACTAAAAGTACTGTTAAGTGAGAATCAAAAGAACAATAGAAAATATATTGGAGGACAGCACGGATTTTTTTAAAAGCATGGCCGGCATAATAAAGGTCAGTTTGTTTTCTAAATATGATAATTCCGAACTGGGAAATATCATAAAGCAATCTGATGAAATGGTTATCCTTGGTAACGGTCCCTCGTTAAAAACTTTTATAATAGAGAATCCCGATTTCCTTAAGGATAAGGAATTATTTTGTGTTAATTTCTCAGTCGAATCCGATTACTTTGAAACTTTGCGTCCGGGGTTTTATATTGCGACTGATCCTGCGGTATATGAAAAAGATGATTTCTGCGACCGATTATTCGGAACGTTGGCTCATAAAACCCAATGGGAGCTGAATTTATTCGTTCCTTATTGTTTTCGTAAAAGTATAAGATGGAAGGAACATGTAAAAAGAAACGGCCATATCAGAGTATATTATATAAATACAACTCCCGTGGAGGGCACTTTCGGAATATGTAATTTTATTTTTCGAAATAAATTAGGGATGCCACGCCCGCAGAATGTACTTATTCCAGCCCTGATGGTGGCGGTTTGGACGGGGTTCCAAAAAATATATACGGCAGGCGTGGAACATTCCTGGCATAATCTTATCTGGGTTGACGATAATAATCACCTGATGATCGATGACAAGCATTTTTATGATAACGATAACGATACTGTACGCAGGCATGGCAGTTTCGATATGTCGGCATTATTCGAACGTTTGGCCAAAGTGTTTCGGGGATATAAGACTATAGAACGTTTCAGCCGTTCACAGGGTGCGGTCATATATAATATAACAAAAGCGTCCTTTATAGACGCTTTTGAGAAATTAACTTTATAAACGAATTATCTTATAAAGAATAAATAGAAAGGATTTACTCCCACAGTATAAGTATTTAGTTTCGAACCCTGCAAACTGTATTCGATAACTTTGCCACTGTTTACATAGTCGGTGTCCGTAATGAATATAGTATTGCTGTATGGAGAGTAAGCCAAATTGTACAAAGTGTTAAGACCGCTTACTTCGAAGATTCCTGAATTATCGAAATTAGGTTCATAGGGCGAAACATTACAGATGAATGTTCTCGTTGTTCCCGAATCGGTCGTTTGTTCTACGTTGAAATACAGACGATCGCCGGTGGTGCTAATTGCAAGTCTTGCAGAATAAGCACTCGCCTGATATTGTCCTTCGTCGATTTCATTAAAATAAAGCGTGCGCTCTACCTCTCTGGTTACAGGATTGATCCTTACAAGCCCTTCATTGGTGTATGCCCAGACAAAATATTCTCCGTCTACAACCAGGTGTGCCCTGTCCATAGGGGATACATCTTCGATTTCTACGAACGAATTTGAAATATTAGTAATAGTATTCTGGTAAAGTTTATTTACAAAACCGTCATCGCCCCATTCGGATGTAGTCACAAGGATTTGTCCTCTCGCAGAGGTCATATCATAAGTTGGTGCACCGAAATTGGTTGCTATCGTGATCTTGTTTTCATCATAATCCAATACATAAATTTTATTATTTACAGGATCCGATACTGCAGCTGTTTTTTCGCTTGCATTCAGAACACAAATGGAGTAAGGAGAAAATGAATTGTATTCTATTACTTCTTCTCTTTCGAATGTGTCTCCGTCGAGAACTTCAATTTTTTTCGATCCGCTTACGGTCACGTAATAGTTGCCGCCAAGCATGTAAATTCCCTGGCCGGTATCTCCCAAACGACTGTTATTTATTGAATAATAAATATCTGTGTTAACCGAATTGTCGGCCATAATAGCAGAGATCGTCGAATTCCCGCTCTGGAAACTTCCCTCGTTAACGACCAATATTTTAACCTGCTGATCTTCCGGTATCGACGTTCCATTATCATTGTCGTCATCGTTCGAGCAAGCACTAAAAATCAAAGTTGCTGAAAGCAACGCAAGTGGTAAAAATCTGAACTTTTTCATTTGAATAAAATTTAATTTTTGCAAATATATATAAATACATCAATGTTTCTTCAAAAATCCTACCCATTATAAAAATCAGAGCTATAAAAGAGATGTTGGGAATGGAACTTAGGTTGCATGGATGAAGTATTTGAAGGTTATTTTTTATTGAAAATAATTAAAAAAGTAAATATGAAAGGAGAAAGAATAAATTTGTTTAATTCCCGAAAATAACGGATAATGGATTGACAGCTCCTCCGAAACTTAAATGGCGGAAATGCTTCACGAGATAGGTGGCATTCCCATGAATTTAAAAAGCAATCTTTAATGATCTCTTTTATGGCATATTAAATGTGTGTTGCTTATAAAAATTATTTCCATGCAAGGTTTTATAAAACTTACATCCGATAAGGGAGAATTATATGTCAATACGGACCATATAATAACTTTTTACGATTATGATCCGGGATCGATCGTTTATCTATCACATCCTATGGAAGACGGGAGAAACTTTATTCTGGTTTCCGAAGAAATGGAATATATTAACAACCTTATTTCAGCATCTCCGATCGATTGATTAGATATTAATAACCTTAAATTTAAGGTTTTTATATATTCTCATAAATAACGAACTATTCTGTCGAATCGAGGCACCGTCACAAGGGAATATTCGGTTTTATTTGCTTCCACCTTATTTTCACGCATATGCCTAAAACAAAAGCACCGTATTTGCTCGAAATACAGTGCTTTTGTTTGTTTTTAAGTACTTTTGCTGATTCTGTCTCTTATCCGGTATATGTGGAGATCAAAACAAAGGTGGGTAAAAAGATACCGAAGAGACAAACTCAGTTTGATAGTATCGATCTTATTGGGACTTGCTTTGGGATGTAATATATTTAGATAGGATTATAATTAAGTGGTCATATTATACCACTTTTTTTACCACTCGTTCTCGAAAGGCTTTTAATTAATGTTAATAGAAAAATAATTACTAAATATTTTATATTTAATAGAAAATGTATTATATTTGTAATACCAAAACACACGTTCTATGAAGTACAAAGAATTTCACAAACTAATCCAAAAACAAGGTTGGCGGATTAAGAGGCAGACCGGAAGCCACGTATTTTACGAAAAGAACCGGTAATATTTATCCTGTTCCTAAAGAGATAGCGAAAGGTTTAGAAATAAAAATCAGGAAGGAAATGGGCTTTAAGCCCCAGACCTTTCATTATATATAAATGCAATGAAAACATTATTTGTAAATGTCGAACACGACTCGGAAGGCTTCACTTTATACACAGAAAATGAAATATTTTCCGGTATAGGCGATTCGCTTGATGAAGCAAGGGCAAGTTTGGAGGAATCAATCCGTTTATATGTGGAGATAATGAAAGAAGATAAAAAACAATTTCCTCAATACCTTGACGGCAATTATGAGATTAAATATAAAATGGATGTTTCCGAAGCACTTGAAATTTATGAAGGGCTTATCGGTTTGACAGCTTTGGAAAAATTAACCGGTATCAGCAAAAAACAGTTGTGGACTTACCGCAACGGGACCAAACCGCAACAGGCACAGATAAAAAAGTTACAGGAAGGTCTAAATAGATTGGGGCGCGAACTTTCCGCTATATCATTTTAGTCGTGGTACGTGTGTTTTGGTAGACTTCATACTACGACAGGAAGGCGCAGAATGCGTCCTCTTTTTTGGTTAACTACATGCGTGGACCTACATGCGGTCCGACATTGTAGAAATAAAAAACGCAACCTACTTCATTTCAGTTAGTTGCGTTTTGTTTTATAAAACATTGTGATCCGGCAAGGATTCGAACCTTGGACCTACAGATTAGAAATCTGTTGCTCTATCCAGCTGAGCTACCGGACCCTGATTTGCAAGGCAAAAGTATGTATTTACTTTCTTTTTTCCAAAAATTTTTTTTTGATTTTTTTACTTAGTTTAAATTGCTGGTTATTAAGATGTTATTGCTTGCTGTAGTTGGATTTTAGTAAAAAAATGCTACTGTGTATTGCATAGTATATTAAAGTACTTTATATTTGTATTCAAATAATAGCTTTATTGCTGAAGGTATTTGGAAAATATAATAAAACTATGAAAAAAACTGTCGATGTAAATCTTGGAGGTTATGGCTTTATTTTCAACCAAGACGCTTATCATTTCTTAAAAAGTTATTTGAAGGATATTTCTTCACGTATTGCAGAGGATGAGAGGGAAACTGTTGCGGATATCGAGCAACGTATTGCAGATATTCTAAGGGAGAAACTTTCCGGATTTCAACAGGTTGTCAATACGGAGCTTATTAATTATGCAATGGCTGAAATCGGAAATGCGGAACAATTCGGAACTTTTAAAGAAGGAAAAAAAATTATGAACGAAGATAAAAAGATCGTTTATGAAACTCCGGGAAGGAGTTTTTACAGAAATACATCCAATTCAATACTGGGTGGTGTTTGTGCGGGAATTGCTGAATATTATAATACCGATGTTACGATCGTTCGTCTTATCGCTGTATTAATCGCTCTTATATTTGGAGCCGGTATTATGACATATATAATATTATGGATAATTATGCCGAAGAAGTCAACCTTTAACGGATACGTAAATGGTAAAATTAAAGGAGGGACGGTATGAATATAGAAAATGTAAAGGCTCAAATGCGTAAAGGAACATTGGAGTATTGTATATTGGCTATACTGTCCCGTAATGATGCATATGCTTCGGAAATCATTACCGAACTTAAGAATGCGGAAATGATAGTGGTGGAGGGAACTTTATATCCTTTATTGACAAGACAAAAAAATCAGGGATTACTTTCATATCGGTGGGAAGAGTCACCGCAGGGTCCGCCGAGAAAGTATTATACTTTAACGGAAAAAGGACTGGAAGTTCTCACCCAGCTCGATGCAGCGTGGGGTGAGTTAATATCCCAGATATCACGAATTAGAAACGGAGAATAAAAACATATGCTATGAAAGAAGTAATTAATGTCAGTATTGCCGGGATCGCTTTTAAACTGGATGATGAGGCATACAAAATGCTCGATACATATCTTATCCAGATAAATAAACATTACAAAAACTTCCCTGACGGAAGGGAAATAATCGAAGATATAGAAGCCCGTATTGCCGAGATCATTTTATCGAAACAAGATAGCTCCCTTGTAGTAACCACACATTTGATATGTACGGTTATTTCACAGTTGGGAATGCCTGAGGATATGGAAAACAGCGCGGAAGGAGATTGTGAAAATAATGAGCCGTCAGGTAAAGATTATCAGTCATCGAGTAAGTTCCCTAAAAGGTTGTATCGTAATCCTTTTAATGCAAAATTAGGGGGTGTATGCAGCGGTCTGGCGACTTATTTCAATATTGATGTAACCCTTATAAGATTGTTTTTTCTTTCTCCGATAATACTCGGATTGTTTCTCGGGGTGTGGCTTTTTAAAATTAATTTAAGTGAGTTTATCTCATTTATGCCCGCATTTATTTTCATATATTTAATAATGTGGATCGTTATTCCCAAAGCAAAGACTCCGCGTCAGATATTGGAAATGAAAGGGGAAAGAATAACCCAATCTTCTATCGAAAGAATCTTTGTTGAGGAATTCAGAGGAGCTGGCAAAAGTCTGGAAAAGGTACGTAAAGATGCTTCTTCTTTTGCGAAAGTAGTAGGTTTTTTGGGTAAATTCTTTTTGTTTTTCATTTATACCATATTGGCTATTATGGGTTTATCGATGCTCGTACTTCTTATCTATGTGGTAATATCAGGTATAAACTTTTTTGGTGTCGGGTCTCATAATTTTATTCTCGGTTCAATGACAGGTCCTATCTATGCTTTGATTGTTCTTGCGTTGATTGTTGTAGTCCTTCCTCTTGTCGTTGGAATTTACAGCATCATAAAATGGATATTTTCTTTCGGCTGGAATAAAAATTTTCTGTACATAGCATTGATAGGGTGGATTGCAGCTTTCGCTTCGTGTGCGGTAATATATTTCGCATATTTTCATAGTACCGATTATGAGGTAAAACTTAAGAATATTAAAGTTGAAGGTCGTTCTTTCTACAATGAAAAGAAAGAAAGAAAAATAAAATTCGAAAGGGACAATGATAATATGCAGTTTTTTATAACTGAAACAGCACCTGATTTTAATATTTTGTCAGGTACCGTAAAATCTATAGATACTTTACACGTAATGCCTATCGACACTGTAAGAGGTAAAGGTTTCCGTAGTATTCCCGTAAATTTTATCTGGGGAAGTGCGAAATATAAAACTCCTACGATTGAGATCAAACGTACCTACCACAACATTCTGATAGATATTATTAAAAGAAAAAAACTACCTGAGTTCTCACCGGTAGGATTCTGTTATACAGGCGATACCCTCTATGTAAATAATTTCTTCAAAACCACCAAAATGCATGAATATGCGCGGATAGATATTTATTTACCGGAACATCTGGATATCGATGTTGACGAAAGTATCAGGTATTATGAATTCGATTACTGGGATTAAAACAATATATGGGAAGGAACTGCGTTATAGTAATGAATAAATAGTTTTAATTCGATATTTAGTATTTTATTTTTGTTGTTAGTATTATTAGTTTGACGATGACTGCCTGGAAACAGGCAGTTTTTTATTCAAAAAATTCTCGAACAATTTTTTACGATGGTTAAGATCTGAATATGCCGCGCTCAGAATAGAAACCCTTATAATAGTTCCCTTGTCGAGTTCAGAATCCAGAACGTATATCTTACCTTTATGATAATCTTCTATAATACGACGACTCAAAGATAGTCCTAATCCCCATCCGCGGGTTTTCGTAGTGAACCCCGGTTCGAAAATACGTTTGACATTCGCTTTAGCAATTCCTTTTCCCGTATCTTTTACATCTATGTTGATCCACTTATCCGCTTCCGATATTCTTACACAGATACAACCCTTGCCTTGAAGGGCATCCAGTGCGTTCTTAAGAAGATTTTCAATCACCCATTCGAACAGTGCTTCGTTAATAAGCGCGAACATAGGAAGTGCGGGCTGATTATATTCCAATATTACATTTTTAGGTATGCGTGCCCGGAAATAATCGACAGTATTTTTAACAAGTTCGGTGATATCTTTTTCCGAGAAAGACGTAACCGCTCCGATCTTTGAAAAACGATCCACGATTTTTAACAGTCTCGTAAGGTCTTTGTTCATCTCTTCAATAACAAAATCATCCACGTTTTGTGTTTTGAGATATTCGATCCAGCCTAATAAAGAGGAGGTCGGAGTTCCCAACTGATGAGCAGTTTCCTTAGCCATACCTATCCATACCCTGTTTTGCTCGTCATGTTTGGTCGAACTGAATGTGAGATAGGCAAATATGGCGAATATACCGATGATTCCCATTTGAAGATACGGGAAATAATAGAGTGCCTTTTGCAGACTGGATTGATCGAAGAATATATAATAAGTCCACCGGTTGATCTTAAATTCCCGGTAATTGCCGAGGTTGGCGAACTGGACCATTTTTTTTCTCAATAATTTAGGATTGTTTACAACTGATCTTTTAATCCTGTGAACTCTCTGGACATTGAGGTTTTCGTCCGTTATGATATAGGGAATATTCCCTTCGAAGTAAAGAAGGAACGGATCGCTGCCGTTAAATTTGCTGTAACTCTGCATGAAGTCGGACCAGTTCCTAACCTCTTCCTGTTCTTTGATCCTTAACTGCCGGGCAAGACTGTTGGTGTAAAGAATAGAGGATATCCCGATGATAAGACCAATAAAGATTATCTGTCTTTTACCCTGGTAGCTTAGATTCGATAGCCTCCATCTTCCCATTTTTATTTTTTATCTGTGTCCCGGTTTGTCAGTATATCGTTGTATTCGGATTCGTTGTTAAGTATCTCTACAGCCTCTTTTACTGCCGGATCATTAGTTAATTTATGTCGGATAGCGCCGTCATTATAATAATAGTAAACAATTATATTATCTTCGATTATTTTCGATATTTCGTCCCTGAACTCACGCAGTTCAGCATTTTTTTCTTTGGATACTGCCGTTTCGATGCTGTCCAAAAGGTCTTTTATCCTGTCTGAGTATTTTTCTTTTTCTGCTGTAGCGCGAAGATTTTCCAGAACGTATTTTGTTTCGGATTCGACCCTTACTTCTTTGTCTTCCATATAGGATATGAATTTTTCGTAGTCGCTGTCCGATAAACGGAAATTCACCGGATCTACGGGAGTGAACCCGGTTCCTTTAATATATTCCAGTGAAAAATCGTCGAGGTATCCTTGTGAGTAAAGGCTGAGTGTAAAAATACTTATATTTTCCGATGGGATTCTTATGTCCGGCATTATTCCTCCTCCGTCGTATACTTTTCTTCCGTTAGCAGTTCGAAATTCCTGTATGAGTGAATCCGGTACGTATCCCACGCTTCCGTCTTCGTTTACGTTGGAATAATCTATAGCCTGTACGCATCTGCCGCTCGGTATGTAATATTTTCCTGTCGTTATCTTCACGATGGAATTATATCCTAACGGTCTTGGAGACTGTACGAGTCCTTTGCCGAAACTTCGTTGTCCTATGATAACCGCCCGATCCATGTCCTGTAGAGCTCCTGCAACGATTTCCGATGCGGATGCACTGCCGCGGTTTATGAGCACGGCTATTCTGATATCGGTGTCGATAGGTTCTGTGGATGTTTTACTGGAAACCGATACTTCCTGCACTCTGCCTTTAATGGAAGCAACTTCCGACCCTTTGGGTACGAACATGCTGACTATTTTTACAGCTTCCTGCATTATACCTCCTCCGTTGTTCCTGAGATCCAATATCAGGGACTTCATCCCTTGGTTTTTGAGATCGATAAATGCATTACGGACATCGGAACTGCTCTCTTCACTGAACGATTCCTGATTGATGTAGCCCACTGTTTCGGATATCATTCCGTAATAAGGGACACCGGATATGGTTACTACTTCCCGGTTTACTGTGAGAGTTCGTTCTTCCCCCGTGTCGAACTTTTTTACAGTCAATTTAAAACTGGCACCCGGTTCGCCTTTCATCAAAGAACTGACAGTCGAGGATTCTGCATTATGCATATCTTTGCCGTCGATCGCTACGATCCTGTCTCCTGACTTCAGTCCTGCCTTATCAGCGGGAAATCCTTTATACGGCTGGGTAATTTCGACCCATTCGCCGTTTTTCCTTATCAAAGCTCCGATACCTCCGTATTTACCGGTGGTCATTATTTCAAAATCTTCGAGATCGTCTTCCGATATGAATTCTGTATATGGATCGAGGTTCTTCAGCATTCCTTCAGCGCTGTTGATCATGAGTTCGCCCGGATCTTTTTCGTCTACA
>JAJQEF010000046.1 GCA_021201795.1 Rikenellaceae bacterium | reverse complement strand
GTTTAATATTTATGGTAATTATCATTATTTAGTTGCAAATATATAAAAAAAAATATCTGAAATAATAAAAAAAATAACCGGCCTTAAGCCGGTTCTAATATTATGTGATTTTTAAAGTATTTTGATCTTTTCTTCCGTGACTTTGCAATCCCTTATTTTAAATGCTTTTATTACTGCCTCGGTCCCGGCCAGAGAAACGATAATGTAAGTTATATCCGGATCGAATGCCAAGACTATATCCTCCTGTGACGGCCTCGCTGGAGTGGAGGGGTGGCTGTGGTAATTCGCAATTATTTTTTCCCCTGTCTCACGTGCTTTTTTAAGAACGGAGACCTGTTCCTGTGGGTCGAACGAAAAGTGATCCGGACTCTTATCGATATTAGTCATCGGATGTCTTTGTTTAACCTGATTGTTGTTTCCGGTCAGGAGTCCGCACGCTTCGTTAGGTAATTCATCGTATGCCGGGCTTACGATGGCTTCTATAATATTTTTCGGGATCTCTATCATTGTTTGTTGGTTAAGTCGCAAACGCCGTGTTCGGATTCCCTTAATTCTGTGATTTCCGGCGATTCGCCGCAAATAGGGCATTTGTGATTGTGTTTGGTTTTAAACGTCCTGAATTCCATTTTTTTTGCATCGAAAGAAAGGAGCTTGTCCGTAAGAAGTTCGCCTGTACCGGTTAAGAATTTCAGTACTTCCGCAGCCTGTATGGTCCCCAGCATTCCTGCGATCGCCCCCAGAACCCCTGCCTGTGAACACGTCGGAACAGCATCGGGAGGAGGAGGGCTGTGGAACAGGCATCTGTAGCACGTATGTCCGGGTTTATACGTAAATGTCTGTCCTTCGAAACGAAGTATACCACCGTGAGAGAATGGTTTCCCGGACATTACGCACGCGTCGTTTATAAGGAATTTTATTGGAAAATTATCCGTACCGTCCACGATAAAATCGTAGTTCTTAATAATATCGAGTGCATTTTCTGATGTGAATAACCTGTTGTAAGTAATGACATTTACATCGGGATTTATTCTTTTTATTTTCTCTTCAGCCGAGAATACTTTCGGTTTGCCGATATCTTCTGTGAAATGTATTACCTGCCTTTGCAGGTTGCTTAGATCGACAACGTCTCCATCGATAACACCTAGCGTGCCAACCCCTGCAGCCGCAAGATAAAGAAGCACTGGTGCACCGAGGCCGCCTGCCCCTATAACCAGCACTCGGCCGCTACTGATCTTTTCCTGCCCCTCCACGCCTACATCCTGTAAAAGAATGTGGCGGCTGTATCGTTCTATTTGTTCGTTGGTCAGATTCATTTTATTGTCCTCCACCCATAAAATAAAGAAAATCGATTTCATCTCCGTCGTTAAGATTGGTCGTTCCGAAGTTATCCCTGTGTATAAATTCTCCGTTAACCTGGACGGAAACCATCTCCGGTTGTAAAACATTGTTGATCTTGATTATTTCAAGAATACCTGTAGCATCGTTTATTTGCTGTGATTCTCCGTTTACTTTGATCTGTGCCATTTTATTTCTTTTTGATTAATACTTTCCAATATCCGTCATGCATTTCCTGCGATAAAACTTCGTGTCCTTCATTTCTTACCGATCCCGGAACATTGGCTATAGGCTGACCGTCGTCCAGAAGGATTTCAAGAAGTTGATCCGGCTTCATTCCCGACAACATTATTTTTGTCTGGACAAAATTCATCGGACAAGCCACGCCACGCAGATACTTGAATGCAGATGCCGGTTCTATGGTTTTTTTCTCGACAGGATTATTATTTTCTTTTACTACATTTTTAAATTGCAGCGAATCGTCCATGTTTTTATACAATTCATCTATGTCATTTGACAATTCGATGACTTTTTCTCTTGAGGTTATTAACGAATCCGTATTCCCCGCTTTAGCCTGTTCGATAATGTTTATAAAGCCATTGTCGACCAATCCTTCATCGATAAATAATTTACGGAATAATTCGAAAGTCTCTTCTTCCGAGTTCGGTTCCGCTCCTCTTGTGACCAGTAACATTCTGGAGGCATGGAATACTATCGAGCGCAAAATTCTGCCTTTGCTTCCATCGTCTTCGGCCTCTGCGAGTTGTTTTTCGAGTTTTTCTATGGTTGCCTTATCTATGTCGATCATGTCGAATATACCGGCAGAACATTCTCCTACACCTCTCTCCGCTACGCTAAATAAATTTTCGCTACCCCAGTCATAATAATAATTCTTATCTTCACTGAAATCCGGAATCTCCTTATGTGCATCGAGGTAACCTTTAATAAAACTTCTTCCTTCCGATTCGAGATAATTTTTGAAGTTCCCGTATTTTTCCTTTTTCTCAGAAAAATCCTCAAGAACTTTTTGTGTAAATTCGGGCACGTCATGTGCATTCAGGCTTCCGAGTGTCTCTGCGAGTGCAGGGGATTTTCCTCTCGATGCACCTGCATAAACCTGATACGCAGGATAAAGACGGGAATTTCGTAGTGCCTTCCCGGAAAAACCCAGGTCTGCCCACACCTGCTGTCCGCAGGAGTTCGGGCATCCGGAAATTTGCAGCCGCACCTCAGGAATATTATCCAGTCCAGCGCCTTCATTTATCAGTTTTCTACGGATAGCTGCTGCGAGTCCTTTGGAAAGACAGATTCCGAGACGACACGTATCCGCACCCGTACATGACACGATATTGTTTGTGAGAAGCGGATATTTTATTTCCGGATTAATACTATGGATATGCGAATATGTTTGAAATAAAAAGGACTCTGGTATATTCCTCAAAATAATGTTCTGTTGTACGGAGAATCTGACCGTATCATCCCCAATAAATTCAAGAAACCGAAGAAAAATTTGAAACTGAGTCAGGAACCGTTCATCTCCGATATTAATATTTCCATGAATGAATGGGACAACAACTGAATATAATCCGTATTGTTTTTGTGCGGTGGCGTAACGATTTTTCCACGTTAAGAAATCTTTGTCGACAGGTTCTGAAGAAATATTTCCATTACACGAAGGATTTATTTTTTCGATATATCGATCGGGAACGAATTTAGGAGCCGTTTTCTTTTCTTCTTTAAAATATTCGTCGAATAATCTCTTAACCTCTTCTGCACCGAGCCTGTAAAAAATATGCCTTATCCGCGCTTTGTGTTTATTCTTCCTGTTACCGTGTTCTGAAAACAGTTTTTTTACCGCACCGGCAACTGCGAAAATATCTTCTTCCGGGATAAAATCGGCAAATACCCATCCTACCGTCGGCTTCGATGCGACTGAACCTCCGACATAGAGCTTGAACCCCCGCTGGCCGTTCTTTATTTTTGCGATAAATCCGATATCGTTGATGGCTGCAAAATCGGTATCGTCCTCATTATTTGAAAATGCGATTTTTAATTTTCTAGGGAGAGTAAAAGAATCCGTTTCTGCAATAAGTTTTGTAGTAATAGCTTCTGCGTGGGGAGTCGGATCGAAAGATTCGATATCAGTTATCACGCTGGTTGTTGCGACCAATATATTCCGAACCGTGTTACCACCGCCTCCTTTGGAGCTTAATCCTATTTTTTTTAACTCACGGAGTATGGCACCGGTGCTTTCGATACTGATGTTCTGTATCTGAATCTCCTGCCGTGTAGTTATGTGAAGCAGGTCCGAGCCATGTCTCTTCGCTATGTTTATTATTTCAATTAACTGTCCGGGCGTTATTATGCCTCCTGTGGTGCGTATACGAACCATATAAACTCCGTCCTTCCGTTGCTCGTATATTCCCATAGGTACGCGGCCGACCTTGAATTCGGCCGTACCGATCTCTCCTTTTATGAACTTGTCCGTTAATGTTCCGAGGTTTTCAATATCCCGCCCCAATGTTTCTGGTAATTCGTACATAATCGTGCTTTTTGTAATACAAAAGTACTTGAGACGCTGTACATGGTAAATACCGCAAGATTTGTATTTCTATCCCATAAATGTGGTAGCATCAGGGAATATTTTTATTTTTGCAGTAAACTCATTATGCTATGGAAAATACTAAGAACCCTTTTATAAAATTATCTAAAGTAGAAACAGTGGAAACTGCTCCTGGAGTGCAGCGCCGTATATTGGGATACGGGGAAGAACTGATGACGGTTTCTGTCATATTTGCGGCAGGAAGCGACGGAGGCGGTTTACATTCACATCCGCATGTTCAAAGTAGCGTGATAACCAGCGGAAAATTCGAAGTTACTGTGGGCGGGAAGAAAGAAATACTGTCGGCCGGAGATGGCTTTTATGTCGAATCGGGTGTAAAACACGGAGTAAAATGTCTGGAAAACGGGGAAATAATCGATAATTTTAATCCAGTGAGAAAAGATTTTCTTTAAAAACAAAGCCCTATTTATTTAAGGGCTTTACAAAAATGGCCTTTTTGCCTTTTGCTGCCGGTGGCAATGATTGTGGATGTATGCACAATCTATCCGGGCATACGATATACGTTGGGTAAATCTGAATGTTAGATGCTCCGATAAGATCAGGCAGGCTCGTAATAGAAGCACAGGAATTGCAGATGAAACATCCGGATCAGGATAGTTAAACAGCCGGGAAAATTTCCCGGCTGTTTAACTATCTAATTATTTATAACTTCTGTCAGTTGGTCGATAAGTTTCTGGCTTTGACCTACACCATAGGCATCTTTTACAGCAATGTTTCCATCCCTATCCACGATTACGCAGTGGGGTATCCCTAATAGCGCCTTCTCGTTTCCGAATAACTGGTGGATATGGTCGGATTCCTTCTGGTTAATACGATAATGGTAGCCTTCCAGATTGTAATGGTGAACCAGCGTGCGCCATTTTTCGTGGAAAGATTTCCTATCTACCGATAGAAAAATATGTATGAAATCGAGCTCTTCGGTTTGGGTCCTGAATTTTTCCAGATGTGCGAATTCCTTGATACATGGTCCGCACCATGTTGCCCATATGTCGATATAAAGAACCTTACCTTTGAACTGGCTGATAATGTCATAAAAATTTTCGGAATCCTCCGGAGATTCGAAAAATAATACTTTGTCATTAATAGAAGCCTTAATGCTTCCTTTATATTTTTTTATCTCTTCTTCATGGGCTTTGAGGAATTTATTCTCCGGGTAATTTGTTTCGAGATAAATGATGGACTTCAATAAGCGGGAATCACCGAAGGAATAATCAATTAATGATTCAATAAATTTTTTAAGCATAAACTCCAAATTTTTTCCTCTAAGCATAGAAACAAAACCATTGTAAAAATATTCCAGGCTGTTATCATAGAACAGATTATCAGGAATATGTTTTATGTACATGTGCTCAATAGCGATATAACCGCTTACAACTTCTTGATAAAATACGGAATTTACTGAGTATGGATCATTGAATGTCGAAGTGTCGATCTTAGCATATTCCCTGAGTCATTCATCCGGTATGCTATCCCCTAAAAGTTCCATTTTTAATTTTTGCATAAGAAACTGGTTGTAGCGAAATTCGGTGGCTATCTTCATTTCGTGGATAAATTGTTCGCACAAAGTACTGTTGCTAAGCAATTTCAGATCCGCGGTTTTTAATTCAGCCTGAAGTTTTTTGAAATCGTTAAAACTGAGTTCACGTGTTTCCCTGCGATGAGTCGTGTAAAATTCATTTACTATGGAATCCGATTCCTTGTATTTTTCACGGATCTCATCATAAATAGTTTTATTGATTAAGGTGTCTTTTGACTCTTGTCCGTAAGACATCGATGCAATAAAAAGAAAGAGAAAGAAAAGAATAAGTTTGTGGTTTTTCATTTTATTAGGGTTTAGGTTGGTTATACTAACTGAATTTAAGTTTTTTGAGGAAAGATTTAAGTTTCCTTAGTTTTTTCTTTTCGTAATTTTGATAAATTACTAATAATATTACTGTTGCAATAAAAAGAAACGAATAGTTTAAGAGTATATAAAACTTAGCGATAAGGATGGCTCCCATCATAAATACGGGAATAGTCATGAAATATGTAAAGGGTGTAAGATTACTTATAAAATGTCTGTCGAGTTTTTGAAGTTTAGACTCTATTATATCTGACGATGCGGTAATTACATTGAATGATGTAATTTTATTTATAGTTGTATAACGAAAAAATTCCGAAAAAGTCACACAAACAAGTATTATCAAACCCACCCAATAGTCCCATGTGCTTCTGTAAGGTGAATATATTATGAGAAATACGCTCAATATAGCTATTATTATGAAAAAAATCCTGTATTGGGTCCGCATATCCTGTATGAATTTATGGATTTTAAATCTTACCATATTATTCAGTGCTGTAGGATTAACGAATGCGGTATCCATTATCGCTTTATCTGCGTTGCTCATTATTCTTTTAAATTTATCGATGTTCATTTCAGATGTCTTTAGCTATTTTTTTAATTTTTCCTTTATTCTCTGGATCCTTGTGCCTACGTTGGTTTTGGTTACTCCGGTTATTTCGGAGATCTCATTATGGGTGAGACCTTCCAGATAGAGAATTATTAATGCCTTATCTTTATTATTCAGTTGTTCGATACAATAGTATAGAATTTCAACTTCAGTATTTTTTTCATATTCGATGACCTTTAATTCATCTCCCATGCTTACCGGATAATCGGTTAATGACAGGAATCGGTATTTTTTCCTGCGGGCGTGATTCATGGCCGTATTTACAGCGACCCGATATAACCATGTGGAGAATTTCGATTCTCCCCTGAAATTATCGTGTGACTTCCGTACTTCAAAAATCATATCGTTTATCAACTCTTCTTTCTCGAAGTTATTTTTAGCGTAAGCATTTGAAATTTTGATGAAAATCGATTTGTATTTATCGATAACTTTAAAAAAAGTATCCTCATTATTTATACCCTGGGACATCAATTTTTCGTTTAATAATAAGTAACATAATCTCAGGAGAAAATCACATCATGGAATAAAATTAATAAGTAACATAGTCAACTAAAGAATAACATTTCGGGTAAAATTTTCCGGTATATTTATTTATCCGGAAAAAAAATAGGTCATAAATACTGCGGCTATCATTCCGGCGAGATCTGCGATAAGAGAATAAGAGAGAATATATCGGATTTTTTTTATTGCGACGGAACCGAAATAGAGTGCTATCACATAAAACGTTGTATCGGTGGAACCCTGTACTATACAGCTCAGACGGCCTACGAATGAATCTGCCCCATAATGATTCATAGAGTCTATCATCATTCCGCGTGCCCCGCTTCCGCTAAGCGGCTTCATTAACATCGTGGGTAATGCTCCGACCCATTCAGTGTCGAGTCCGCACATGGCTATGAAATATTTTATTCCGTCTATCAGAAGATCCATAGCGCCCGAGGCTCGGAATACGCCGATTCCCACCAATACCGCTATAAGATATGGGATTATGGTCACAGCGGTTCTGAATCCTTCTTTTGCTCCTTCGATGAAAGTATCGAAAACGTTTATCCGTTTGCGTACTCCCGCAAGAATGAAACCGCATATTACCGCTACCAGAAGGATATTGGAAACCGCTGTGGCATAGTAAGCGAGTGCCTCCCGGTCGGTATTTTTAAAAATAACTATCATTCCGGTTAGAAATGCAAGTATGATCCCGAACGGGATAAGTATAGCCTTGTCGTATAATTTTATTCTTTGTCGTAGTGATACGAACGTAACCGCCACTATTGTCGAAGTCAGCGTCGCCAGAAGGATCGGGATAAATACGTCCGCCGGATTTACCGCTCCGAGTTGTACACGATACATCAATATCGTTATAGGGATCAGAGTAAGTCCTGATGCATTGATGGCCATGAACATTATCATGGGATTGCTTGCCGTATCCTTCCTGGGATTGATATCCTGCAATTCCTTCATAACGTTAAGTCCGATCGGGGTAGCAGCGTTGTCCAGACCAAGGAGATTGGCCGAAAAATTCATGAACATACTTCCTATCACCGGATGGTTTTTGGGAATTTCAGGGAACAGTTTGCCGAATAAAGGAGCCGTGAGCCGTGCAAAAGCAGATATAACTCCGCCTTTTTCACCTATACGCATCAGTCCGAGCCATAAGGCGAGTATCCCGGTAAGGCCGAGTGAAATCTCGAAACCTGTCTTTGCGGAGCTGAAAGTGGCATTGACTATATCGGTAAATATACTCATTTCGCCAGTTATGAGAGTTTGGATTGTTGCCGCGACAACAGCTACAAGAAAAAAACCGATCCAGATATAATTGAGTGCCATGAATTTAAAATTAGTTAAGTTCTGCCTGTCGTTGCACTTTATCTACCACCCTTCGCAGGTTGCCGCCGAGGATTTTAGCAATATCTGTTTCCCTATATCCTCTCCGCAATAATTCTACCGTTATATTTATTATTTCATTTGATCCGTTACAACCGTTTATTCCGCCGCCGCCGTCGAAATCCGATCCTATACCGACGTGATCCGGACCGACTAATTTGATTACGTATTCAATATGATCGACCGCATCTTGAGCTGTAGCATTTCTGTCTTTTACCAGAAATCCGCTGTAAAGACAAATTTGTATAACCCCTTCTTTCGAGGCCAGCAGTTTTATCTGGTCGTCGGTAAGATTCCGCGGATGGTCGCATAGTGAGCGGACGGAAGAATGCGAGCATATTACAGGCGTCGAACTTGCTTGCAATACGTCGTAAAATGTCGATTCGGCAGAATGTGAAAGGTCGATAATTAAACCAAGCCTGTTCATCTCCCTGACAACTTCGCGTCCGAAATTACTAAGACCACCGTGCACCGGACTGCCGGATGCCGAATCGCAAATAATATTTGCGCCGTTGTGGCAAAGTGTTATATAAGTAACTCCGGTATTTTTGAATTTTTCTATATTAGCCAGATACTGGCCTATGGCATATCCGTTCTCGACAGCCAGGAATATTGCTTTGCGGTTTTCTTTTTTCAGAATGTCAGCTTCGATAAAAGAACGCGCCAAACCCGTGTATTGAATATTGTGGTTAATTTGCCGGATTGTCTCTTCCAGCAAAGCAAATGCTTTATTCGTAGCTTCAAGGTATGAATCGTGGCTGCAATCTCCCTGAGGCAGGTACACTGCAATAAAAACGGCATCCAGTTTGCCTTCGTACATTTTTGGGAGGTCAACTTGTGCCGCGAGGTCCCTGCGCCCGATGTTTATAGTATGGTTTTCGAAGAGCATAGGAGTGTCGCAATGAGAATCGACGGTAAGATTCCGATCGTGAACTTCTTTAGCCTTCCTGTATAGGCCGGCTTCTTTGACGAAGAAATTGAAAAGTGATTTCATATCTTCATTATCATCTTCCGAGGCCATATTCTCCGGATGCCATTGTACTCCTATTATTCTTTTGCAGGGATAGCCTTCGATAGCCTCTATTATACCGTCGGACGAGAATGCCGTCGCCCTGAACCCGTCTGCTGACTTTTTTATTGCCTGATGGTGTCGAGAGTTGACGCTCAGAGTCGTTTTGCCGAAAATGGAATACAATACGGAGTTTTTTTCTACTTCTATGGAATGAACCGGTTTCTCGCGGGAAGTCAGTATTTTATGTTCAATGGCTTCCGAAGGATATTGTGAGTCTATATCCTGCCATATCGTACCTCCGAATGCTATGTTTATTACCTGTGCGCCTCTGCATATTCCGAGAACCGGTATCTGCCGGTCATCTGCCAATCTTAACAAAAGGAAGTCGTAAGCGTCGCGGAACGGGTCTACATCCGTTAATTCGGTAAGGGTTTCTTCCCCGAAATATCTTCCGTCTACATCTGCTCCTCCGGTCAGTATCAAACCGTCGATGTTTTCAATTATACCGCTTAATACATCGGAGTCCAATGTTGCAGGAATAAGTATAGGGATGCCTCCCGCATCAATTACCGACCGTATATACGCTTCGTGTAGTTTGGAATTCTCTTCCGAAATGTTCACGGATAGTCCGATTACAGGATTATTACCCTGCTGCATACGCGGCATGGAGAATAACGTGGCTTTTGAAAAATCGGTGAATACTTCTTCCATACAAATGACTTTAGAATCCAAAAATAATAATATTATTCCATTTAATATGATCGTATCGCCGATACTCTTAGATAGGGTTTCAGTTGTTTCCCTTGTAAGAGAAAGTAATTTCAATATCTGTTCCGTGATTCCCCATATCGATTTTCATCCAGTAAATTTAATAACATATCAGTAATACTTTTTCTTTTTGTTGGTATCTGTAATTGTTTTATATTTGTTAGAGTTCTTAAAATAAAACTGACGGATTGAAGAATTTTGATTCATACGTGTAATAAACGTAATCAGAACTGATTTTTTTAAAGTTTGCAGAGTGGAGAAATCCACAGAAAAACGGCTTGTTGAAGATCGTAGGACTTATAAAATTCTGACTTATAATTTACTGATTAATAGTGCAATATGCCAAGAGTTCGATTCTTGGTGGCACCACTTGCAGAATATGCAGATCAAAGTAAATCCCTGAATTTCGTTGAAATTCGGGGATTTATATTCAGTAAACGACTGGAATATTCGCGACGTTTTTCTCTTTTGTTTCTTTACAGGTCTTGCGCCTATGTGGACGTAAATAACGACGATTTATGGATTAAGAAAACTCGATAGAAAACAAATGTCGAGTTGCATGTACCTTTGCTGAAAGTACCGCAGATGATTCTGGAAAAATACAAAGAGACCCACAATGCTACAAAACGGAAATCCTCCTTCCGGTAACGAGCAATCAGAAGATTAGCAATTGAGATTTGCGATAAACGCGAATTACTTTCCGTATCTTCTGAATGCGGCAATTGTCTGATAAATACCGAATCCAACCAAAATTTTACCTAATACATATAATGTCCACGATGATTTTTCCCAATCCTTCATATCACCTTCCAGCATATCCGGCAGCCAGAGGAATTTAAGTATATCCGACCAAAATGTTCCCCAAAAGTAATTCCACGCTATCGGAATATTTGGCGTGAATACTATTTTATTTGCCATGAATTGCAGCCACGCAACAAATACCCATGAAACTGTCAGGGTAAACAAAACACCCATAAACCAACTTCTGCCAAAATCGTTGCTTATAAAGTTTAAACCTGCAACAATTGCTTCCGGAACTCCTTTAATATAATACCATGCTTTACTAAATATTTTAGGTACATATTGATAATACTTAATTACTGGGTTCTTATAATGAGATTTAATAATTTGAATATGTTCTTTTTTTCTGTACTTGAGGAAATTGACTTTATCGCTATTCTTTTGAGCTTCATGTTTTAAGATGCGAGCAGTATTTCTACCGCCAACCTTCTTAAATTTTACACTGTCTACCATCGTAATATTTCCGGTAACGGTGGTATTCTCCATATTCAAGATATTGGTTTGTATATCCTGTAAGATCACATTTCCAATAATATTAGCATAATCCATTATCAATCCTTCCGCTCTTATTGACCTCAATATTAACAGTGCGGACTGGGAAATAAAACAATATTCAAAGACAATATTGCGGCGAAAATATAAACATTCTGAGGAATTTGGTCCATATCTTCTCACCGGCTCTATATCTATCATAAAGAGTTTCTCTATGGTCGAAAAATTAAAGTAAAATTCAGGCAAAGTTTCATTGATAGGACCTATATCTACAAATTTTACAGTGTCGTGAAAATTACAGTTCCAGAAACTAACTGGATTCATACCAAATCCCGCTTGATAAAAATAAACTTTGCCATTAAAATCGACATCCTTTGCGGTAATTCCGTTGGATATTTGTGCTTCATTAAAGTTAATTTCGTTAATGAAGCGGCTGTGAGATATTTGTAAATTTCCAAGAACCGCTTCTTGAAAATTGACCTTTGAAGCAAAATCACAATCACTTATGACAAATGGAGTTAACTTTTCACATGATAATCTACGGGCATTGAATTTCCCCTGAAATTTACATAAATCGAATTTTATATTATCGTATAATGAGATACCCTTTAACCCAAACGTGGATTCAAAATTACAATTTGAGAAATCGGTTTTCCATAAGTTGCTATTTCTAAATGAAATGTGAGAATTGAATTTGCAGTCTTCAAAAATCAGGTAAGAAGAGGTAAATTTGGTGTATCTGCAAAGAAAACTTTTTTCAAAAGTAACCTCTGCAAAGCTTACCGCCTCACAGTTATGAAACTCACACTTCGTACATAAAAAATCCTCTTTTGCGATTATATTACAAAAATTCACCGAGTTGTAAAAATGGCATTCTTTAATTTGAAAACTGTTATTAAACACACAATCTTCAAACAATGTATCTTTTTGAAATTCACACATGGTAAATATATAAGAATGCACTGAATCACCTGAACTGAATGTAAATTCACCCATAAATTCACATACCCCAAAAGATAGGGATGTATAGTTTATATTTTCAGCCTTAAAACTTTGGTTAAAGACGGCGCTCCTAAATTTTATATTTTTTATCTCTAAATCTTTTATGATATAATCAATATCATAAATGTCGAAATCAAAATTAACACGACAATCCTTTATATATAAACAATTATCTGTTGTATTATTTTGAATATATTCTATAAATTCCTCTTTATGATCGAATACTATTGGCATATTTCAATATATTATAATTGCTAAGATAAAAATTATATACTTATTTAGACATCTTTATATTCTCCTCCATTCCAGATTGTTCGCAAATGAATGTTGTAAAAAATATTCCGCAAGTGCGGGGCAGTGGTGCCGTTGCTCGGCAGGATTTGAATCAGTAATAGCAAAACTTTGTTTGACTATTACTGATAATGGACTTCGCAACCCTTGCGGATTAATTTCTACAACGTTTTGCCGGTCGCTACCAATTGGGAATGGTGTGGCGTGGGAATTACTTTTATCGTAGAGCGGAACTTGTTCCCCTAAAATTCGTCTCTCCGTTTTTTTGATGCCCTATTATAGTATTACAGTTTTAAAATTTCTAATTGCAGTCGTCAACTACCCCTTATAATAATTATCGATGATCCGCAATATTTTTCATTAATAGCCTGCAAATCATCCATTTTTTGGAGTTTTTTATGTTACCAGAAGTATCGATGTATAAAACTAATCGAATAATATTTTATCTTCGCTCACTACAAACATATCTCAAGCAGATAGATCAAATTATTACAATGTTCATTATCACTTACTTACACGAAACCCTCCACCGAGGCGGATAAATATTTAGAGGGACATTATCACTATATTGACAAATATATTGCAGAAGGAAAGTTTATCTTGGCAGGACGAAAAATTCCCAGGACAGGAGGAGTCATAATTTGCGACGTAGAATCTTTGGAAGAACTTGAAAAGATAATGCAGGAGGACCCTTTTACAGTTAATGAGATCGGCACATTTGAAATCACTGAATTTATCCCGATCAGAAAATCATTCTAAGCGTTAAAAATATAATGAAAGAAAAATATAAAGTAGGAAAATTAGTTTACGACGGTGAAATATATGATGGCATGAATACTGATATAGCTGAACTGCTGTTTTATTCTCAGTGGCTCAATAAGAGGAAGGCTGGTAATAACCTTGAGTTGTGCTGCGGCACAGGAAGACTTACCATACCTCTTGCTAAGGAAGGGTTTAATATTACCGGTGTGGATATCAATGAAACGATGCTTAAACAAGCCGAGAGAAAAGCGAATGAAGCGAATGTTAATGTAAGGTTTATTGAAGCTGACATACGGTCTTTGAATTTGCCGGAAGTTTATGACATTATTTTTATTCCGTTTAATTCGATTCATCATTTATATACCAATCAGGATTTTTTTAAAGTTTTAACCGGTATTAAAAGTTATCTTAAGGAAGATGGATATTTCATATTCGATTGTTTTAATCCAGATATTCACTATATCGTAGATTCGGAAAATAAAGAAAAAATTATTGCTGAATATTCGACCAAAGATGGCAGGAAAGTCGTTATAAAACAGACTATGGTTTATGAGAATAAAACTCAGATCAATCGTATAAAGTGGCATTATTTTATAAATGGGGAATTTGATTCAATTCAAAATCTGGATATGCGGATGTTTTTCCCAAAAGAATTGGATGAATATTTAACAACATGTGGATTTGAATCATTCATAAATTCGGTGGATTTGAGGAAGAAATATTTGAAGACAGATCACAGAAGCAAATATTTGTCTGTAAGAAAGTTAGCGACAGGAAATAAATTCACTCACCATGTCCGCAATATCGTGGAAGACGAGATGAATGCGGAAGGGAATTGAATTACGAAGGCATGTCCGAGAAGCCTCATATATTTATTAAAAAAATCGGAAGATAGAAACCAGAGGCGTGCCTCCGGTTTACAATTTATATTAAAATTATTACCCTATCCTTTTTGCAATGTAGAATACGTAGCCGTAATACCCTTTGTTCTTCCGGTATAATTCCGCCTCATTACGTTGAAGACCAACAAATTCTTCAGCGCTCTTATTTCCGGCATATTTATCGAGAAATATCTCCTGAGCTCTTTTCAATGGAGCAAAATAATGTTCAGTCCAGCAGTTTTCCGGCAGAATAAAGGTAGCGACGGGAATATACCCTGCCTTCTGTATCTATAATACTTTGTTAGGTATTGTATCTATCTCCGGATAATGCGACATCCAGTAATCATGTATCTCTGCCGGACGTTCTTCGGTAAACCAGGAAGCATCGGTTACGGCTATATATCCGCCTGTTTTCAGAAATCGGCGCCATTCATTGATTCCTCGCTCAAAACCAATATTATAAATCGCTCCTTCGGACCATATCAAATACAACTCTTCATTTTGAAAGGGGAGGTCATCCATAGAATGTACAATACCTTTTACCCTGTCCTGCAATCCTACCTGCACTGCATTACGATTGAAGATATCTATAAAGTCCGGGAACAAATCGAGACCTGTAATATATCCCGTGGTATTCTGTGCCAGCACCATTGTCTGACCGCCTGTTCCGCAGCCTAAGTCCGCGATACGCGATTTGCTGGTAAGGTTATCTATAAAGCTCAATGCTTTAACTGTTGACTCGGGGCTGCCGGGCCCCTGCCTATGTGTATTCGAAAAGGAATCGCAGATAAAATTAAAATCGAATTCGTGGATGGTCTTAATATTTTCGTTACTCATTGTTTAATGTGTTTTGCATACAATAAAAACACAAATGGTTTTATCATTGTACACATATAAAAATTAAATTATAATAGAAACCAACTCTCACAAGTTTATCAGAGAGCGAACGAAAGGAACAATCCGTACGTTAATACAGATTGTTTAAAACACCAAATCCGATTTAAAAATGTTTGTCATACAGCAAAGATACGTAAAAATTAAACCGTGGCAAAAAAAATTTCACGGCTAAAAAAATATATAACCATCAACACAAAAGCGGCAAATCCGCAAGCATGTTCTTTAATTTGATGGCTATGCGCGGCATCGGCTCGGCAATAGTAAGCCCTACGAGGTCAAACCTTACACTAATGTCATTAATAAGCCTCACAACTTCTGCTATTTTCATACCGTCCGGCTCCACACCGACACCTGCTATTATCTCCGCCGGATCAAGTACGTCGAGATCGAAATGAACCACCACTTTAGTGACACCTCTCACGTTAAGCCAATCAAGTACGGCCTCACTATTATTTTTCATATCTGCCGGAGCAAATCCGTCGATACCTAACTGCACCTGTCTTTCCCTCATTCCTTCATCCCAGGAACGCAGGCCAACCAGAAGTGCTTTGGAAGCCTTCGTTTTGGCCGGCAGCATCTTCATCAGTTTCTCGTCACCGATACCGAGACAGGCCGTCAATGCCATCGCATGATAGCCTTCATAAGCGTCGCCGGGCAGATTGATATCCGGATGTGCATCGATCCACACCACTGCCACATCGCCGGAATATTTAGCCATTAGGTAAGTGAACGGTGCGACACTTACGGCACAGTCGCCCCCAAACGTTACGATGCGTTCCGGATTCTCTTGGCAGAGTAACTCCATTGCGGCTTTGGTCTGCTTCAGAATGGCATCGTAGGAAATTATACCATTCTTTGTATGCCTGTCGTTCACATCGAGCGATACCGGAACTTCAACCGTCCGCTGTCCGACATCGGGTGCAAGGAAATTCAACAGATGCGCTCCCAGATAGTAGCCGAGGGAAGCATCGTCAGCCGGAAGATCGGGCATCCAATGGGCTATTATCCCACCCTGCCACTGAGGAAATATCAATCGTAATACTTCTTTTTTCATAATTATCAGCCCGTTATTGTGTCAGCGCTTTTTGAATGCTATCTTTACAAAAATACGAAGAAATTAAAGCAGGAACAAAAAGATAAATAAAATGAATATAGAAGAACTAAGGGAATACTGTCTTTCGCTGAAAGATGCTACGGAAGATATGCCGTTCGGAGACGAATATCTGGTTTTCAGAGTATGGAATAAGTGGTTCGCCGTCATACCGTTGAAGGATACGGAACTTAACGTATCGGTAAAATGCGACCCGGTGAAGGCCATAGAACTGCGTGAAAAATACAACAGAGTTCAGGCTGCCTGGCACTTCAATAAAAAATATTGGAACTGTATTACCCTTAACGCCGACATGGACGATGAAACCGTAAAATACTGGATCCGTAACTCAGTGAGCGAAGTGGTCAAAAAATTCCCTAAGAAAATACAGGCCGCTTACATGGACGGCTGATAATTCCTTATCGGAATACTGGTTTTCCATGAAATGTTCACTATCCGCATAGCCTTCGGAGCAGTAATAATTGTGGCAGCGGTTACCTTTGTCATCTCCGGAAAAAATATAATATCTTTATTCCGGAAATAAAAACATCCAATCCTTAAGGACTGTAATTACATTTATTACAAAAAAATATCGGGAAATCATAGAGAACGATTCGCAAGAATATACTGAATCATAATATGCGTTACTAAAAAATTTGTTTTATGGGAAGAATCGAAAATACGCGGGAAGAAATGTGGAAGATGCAAGGCATTGATTCCGACGACGTAGATTATGAGTCATGGGAATATAAACGGAACTCATTACGGGAAGCCGCAAAAATAACTTCGGGTTGTATCTTTACTGTCGACGTATATAAAGGCGTCTATGATTTTGCATCCGGGAGTTTTCATGATATATTCGGCATTCCTCCCGGACTACTGGCTACTATAGAACAACAAGGCGATCTGATAGAAGAAAGGATACATCCAGGGGACCGTTATAAATTAATCGAGTTTCAAATCCGGCACAGCTATTTTATTTATTCCCTGCCTTCGGAAGAACGCAATGATTACAGAACAATCTATCAATTCCGCATGCGAGATTCGCAAAATAAATACATCAACGTAATAAGCCGGCAGCAGGTCATAGAAAAAGACCGCAAAGGCAAAGCATGGATCATAATGGGAATACTTGAAATACTGCCGGACCAATCACCTGTGGATGACATAAAACATTCGGTGATGAATCTGAAAAACGGATGTTTTATCGATCCGTATAATACTGAAAACAAACGGGTTCTGACCGGCAGGGTATTGGAAATCATATCACTTATCAGAAGGGGTTATTTAAGTAAAGAGATCGCATGTAAGCTTGGCATCAGCATTTACACGGTAAATAACCACAGGAAAAGTATTCTTGCAAAACTGGAGGCGGATAACTCCATAGAGGCGATCAATAACGCGAAAGCTGCCGGATTAATATATTAATAATAATTTTTTCACGGATATTGTTTTTTTATAGCCATAAATAGCTATTGCTCTCTTATGCCTGAAATCATATCTTGCATGCCTTTAAAGCCAGAGTTGCAAAATGATATATAATAGAACCGAAAAAGATGAACAGGCGCATCTTATAAAAGTCATCAATCTCATTAAAACCGCCATAAAAAAACCGAACTTTCAGTAAAAGAGCGGACGCAGACACTTAATGAGGAAAAAGAATACCTATGGGATAACAAGGATATAGATCCGCATGAAATAAGATCCGTAAGAGAAAATATCCTCAATGTATTTGCAACCGGAGAGATGGTTATTGCCAAGCGTGAACGAATGAATAAAATGCTTAATACTCCATATTTCGGACGAATAGATTTTCGGAGAGAAGGAAATAATAATACTGCAATACCTATCTACATAGGAATTTACACATACTATGACTTCGATTTAAAATCATGTCTGATTTACGATTGGCGAGCGCCTGTTTCGAGCATGTATTACGATTATGAATTGGTGGAGGCATTTTATAATTCTTCTTCCGCAAAAATAAAAGGAGAAATCTTACTTAAACGCCAATACAGGATTCGTAACGGAATTATGGAATATATGATCGAGAGTTCGATAACGATTCATGACGATGTATTACAAAAAGAATTGAGCACTAATTCTGATGACAGAATGAAGAACATCGTGGCAACTATTCAACGAGAACAAAATAAAATCATTCGAAACAACGAATCCCGGGTACTTATCATACAGGGTGTCGCAGGTTCCGGAAAAACATCGATTGCCCTGCATCGAATTGCCTATCTTTTGTACGTACATAAAGAAAGTATTTTATCAAAAGACATCCTTATCATTTCGCCGAATAAAGTCTTCGCGGACTACATCTCTAATGTCCTTCCGGAACTTGGTGAAGAGAATGTACCGGAAAGTACTATGGATGAAATATTCTCTGGAATCCTCGAACAAAAATGCAAATACCTTTCTTTTTCCGAACAATCTGCTGAACTATTGGAAGAACCATCTTTGGAGTATGTAAGCAGGATAAAATGTAAATCGTCACTGGAATTCACGGTTGCACTCGACAATTTTCTCATACATGTGGAAAATACGTATTTCCGTGCCACCGACATAAAAGTAAGACACCTGACTATCCCGCATGAATATTTATCGGAGCAATTCCGCAGGTTTCACCGTCACCCTGTCCGCCAAAGGTTCGATGCAATGGCAGAATATATTGCGGACGAATTACAGATAAAATACGGGACAATAATCCACACATCCGACCGCAAATTCTTACAAAAAAAAATTAAAGGAATGTTCAGAGGGAACAACGACTTGCAGCTTTATAAAGAATTCTTCGAGTGGGTGGGACTTCCTAAGATGTTTAAAATGCGGAGGAACAAGGTATTGGAACATTCCGACCTTGCTCCGCTTTCCTATCTGCGGATCGTTCTCGACGGACTGAAACCTTATTGCAGGGTAAAACATCTGCTGATAGACGAGATGCAGGATTACTCACCCATACAGTATAAAGTTATCCAAAAACTTTTCCCATGCAGAAAAACCATCCTAGGAGACGCAAGTCAGTCCTTGATCCCGTACGGCTCCTCAACGGCAGGTATAATACAAAAAATTGAGTAAAAAAGCTAAATTTTCAGATTCAAGGAATACTGGAGCAATTCCGGAATCTTTGAATTTGGCAGTGAACATGGCTACATCAAATTCCATAAATTCTTTTTTATCCTCCGGATAATTTTCGTCTATTAACGTTGCTAACTCATTGTCTACAGGAATCATATCTTCTTAATTTACCTGTAAATATACTTTAAATTAGAATATTAATGCGGTATTCGCTTAGGATTAATCCACTCCATTTTTGTATAGGTTAGATTTTTCTAACGTTAGTAGCTTTAAGTCCGTTTTCACTCGGCTTAAGTTCAAATTCCACGGTATCATGTTTTTTGAGATCGGAAAAATCTCCGATGACATCACCCCGATAAAAGAATAGGTTATTGTTTGGATATTGGATAAAACCGTAATTGTCAATTAGGTTTAAAATCTTTCCGGTTTGCCTATCCTGTTCTTCTTCCGCCAGGTTTTCGATTCGTTCTTTTGTTTCCTCGACCGTTGTGACGAACAAATCCATTATCAAAGGATTTTCATTGGCGATGCCGTATTCAATTTCTTCGATCATATCAACTTTATAAGAGGCCTGTTGATATAAATCATGCGACATTTTCGTTACGACTTTCGTTGAGTCATTGTTTATATATTCAAAATCCCATTTTAATAACATCGTTCTTACTCCTATAGCATTTATCATTTGGAGTAGAGGTATGTATTCGGTATCAAAGAAGAAAAATACGGCAATGTCGATTTTTTCGGCAACCGCTAAACGATAAGCAGTTAAGGATAATAATGTCGTGATACCTTTTTCTTCGTTTCTTCCTTTAAGTGTGCGGAGTGGTAGATAGTGTGTATTGACTCCCATGGACATTAAAATATCCTCGAATACCCGATCATTGTATAATTGCGGGCCACGTTCGGATGCCTCCGATGCGTTTATTCTTCCCCTGAAGTAATGGTTTTCGGCAATAACTAATTTCTCCGTATTGATGTTTTCAAATTCGCTTAACTTTTGTAGGATAAAGTTTTGAAAACCGACTAATGAAATCCGGGAACGTTTATAATGGCAATAAGTATAATAATTAGATACGTGGAGGAGTGGATTTCCCTCGTAAAAGATGCCAATACGTAGGGGTGCATGAGTTCGGTTCAGCATATTTATTTTGATGAAATGATAAAAACTTGAAACAGGAAATGTGTAGGAATAAAAAAAGGGGACAGTACAACAAGCCCTCATCGTCTTTGGCCTCGCGAGCCATTCCTCCGGTTGTTGTACTGCGCCCAAGTTAGCTCTAACCCTAAAGTTAGAGCATAACATGGACTAGTCAACACTTCTCCAGAGGAATAATCACCGTTAAAAAACGGGCGCGAGTTTAAGACATTTGGCTAAAGAGTTGCTTTTCCCTTATATGTAAGAATGCGAAAGCATTCTTATGTCGAGTTATTATAGTATGGCAAAGATAAAATAAACGATTAAGTTTTGATTACAATACGAAGATATAAAAAAAATCTATTAACGACTTCAAAGTCGTGGATTTTTTTTCAATAATGATGTCCTTTGAGTTATGAAGTCAAGAAGGATAGACGAGGATGCAATGGTAAAAGTCGCTAAGAGACTTAAAGAAGTCCGTGAAAGTAAAGGTCTTTCACAGGGTACGGTCTATATCGACACCGATTACAATATAGGAAGACTGGAAGTCGGCAAAACTAATATATCGATCAGCACGTTGTCTATTCTTTGCAAATACTACGGAATCTCCTTTGAAGAATTTTTCAAAGGTCTCTAGTTGTTCTTTCTGTAAAATATTCTATGGGAAAGCAAAAAAGAGATGATGAACTAATTATAGCCATAGGTAATAAAATAAAAGAATTACGAACGGCTAAAAATAAATCTCAAATAGACGTGTATATTTAAACGAATGTGAATGTGAAGCGGATAGAAGCCGGAACACAAAACATTTCCGTTTCTACCTTGTCGATACTTTCCGAGTATTTTGGTATCGAGTTGGACGAATTCTTTCGGCAACTTAAGAGAAAAAATAATCTCCACACCTCTCCATTATCCGTTCGTAGCGACCAGCCAAACGTTTAAAAATTTAAATGCAAGGATTGCGACAGCAAAGGCGAAGCCGTACCTTGCAGGTAAACTTTTTTAAACATTATCTTTGTGGACAACGGGGAGTGGATAGACGTTTTATCCTTGTATTTCGGAGAGGTTGGTTTCTTTTTCATCTAATTGAAAATCAAAAATATTGGTATCATAGCCAATTATTATTTTATCACTTATTCTTACTTTTTCGTCTTCGTTTAGTTTCGTTTTTGATAGAAAATAGGATCTGATATAATCTTCCTCTCTTATAATTTTATACCGTTTAAGTGCAGGTATCTCTTTTTCTCCTTTAGAGAAAATAATCAATTGTGTATAAGGTTTTTTTACCCATGTTCCAATCGTTTTCCACCATATTTTATCGGTATCACCAATGGATGTCCCAAAAAGACAAATTAGATTTGAATTATCAATAATTGATTCACAATCCCTTTCAATAAGATGCTTCATGGCTTTAATTACATTCCGGCTTAACTAATGCAGATATAACATACGGATTTTCTCGTAATTTAGTGTTAGAAATCTGAGAAATTTCATTTACTCCTAAGACCATATATTCTGAGGTAGTTCCGTGTATGTGTATAACAGGATTAATCTTAAGTTGCTTTTGTACTCCCTGAACAGATATATTATTAGAAAGATTAATCTTTTTCAACAAATTCTCTAATGATGTAGAATAATTGAACGTGATAAGATTTGTATACCAGGGACTATGATTTGCCCAATTCTTTTTAAATCCTTCTATTTTTTCCCTATCTGCCCTTTGAAGAAATTTTTCAGGAGAGCCTAAACACTGAATTATTGATAATGCAAAATCAACATCAAAATTAAAGCGATTTTGTTTCTGTGAGATATATTTGGCTAATTCGGTACTTACATCATCAAAAACTGTTTCAAAATCTTCTATTGAAATAAATTCTTTGCAATAACTTCCAAATTCTAATTCAAAATCTGACCAGTTATTATCATCATCACTTAATTTATCTTTAAGTTCTTTGATAGCGGGCTTATTTTCAGGAGTAGGTAATTTTTTGTAATAATTATAAAAATGACTATATCGAGTTTTCATTCCGAGTTGCAAGTCAAATCCATTCCCAAATAAAAATGTAATGTTCATTAATTTTATAGTTTATTGCAAAAATATAAAATATATAGTAGTTAATTGATTTATTAGGTTTCGACTTCGGAGAAACTTTCGCCTCGCAGAGCAAGATAGAAGCCGGTAACGGATGCGGTATCATTTGTATTCCAAATTTTTTTTGGAATACAAAGGTATATCTTGCTATAAGCAAATGCTTATAAAAAAGGACCCCCAGAGGTAGATTATTTCTTGTTGATTTTATGAATTTCAAACCGTTTACTCATTCAACGGCTTCAATTCATTTGTCGAATTTAACTTGTGGATTCGTCTTTGTATATACGGCCTTAACGAATCTATTGATTTATTTAGAGGACTTATATAACAAAAAAATGCAGTCCTCACTGGGAACTGCATTAATCAAAATTTGATTTGTTATATCATACAAAAAAAGAGAAATAATATATTTCTCCTTTTTGATTGTTTTTATTATGACCGTTATTGGTGATAGTTCTTTTCTAAAATCTCGTTTATATCAGATTCCCGGTATAAGATTTTACTTCCGATCATTGTGTATGGTATTATCCCCTCGTCCCTATAGTTTTGCAGCGCACGGCTGCTAAAATGGAAAATAGAGCACAATTCACTCCCGCTATAATACCTTTCATTCAGGAGGGAGATTTTCTGCATCGAATTGATCGCATTTATATTGGAGATAGCACTGTCCACTTGTTTTTCTATCCGGGCAATTCCCGGATGCTTAGAATTAATAATCTCCATTAGTTAGATTTTTATAATACCCGAGAACAATAATTTCTGAATATCCTCCGCCTTATAATAAACCTTACTGCCGATGTAAGTGAACGGTATCTTACCCGTATTGCGATGGTAAAGTAAAGATCGTTTTGAGACTTTTAAAGCATTGCAAACATCTTCCGTATCCAATCACTTTTATGAAACCGGGTTTAGCTTCTTTTTTAAATTCTCGACTAATCCTGTAAGCTCGTCAATTCGGGCGATAAGCCGTGAGTAGGTTTTTGTTTCAATAAGCATTAATTCATCCATAATAAATTGTGTTAAAGCATTAAACTTGAAACAAAAATAAATGTGTAATTACTTCGTGATTCTTATGTCCTCTCACGGCTTAGCCTGTCCGAAATTAGCTGAATACTCTTTTCACCTGTTCCATATCTCTTTTAATCGTTGCATCCGCAATTTTAGTGTAATGCATTGTCATGCGGATGTCTTTATGGCCGAGCATTTTAGAAATATTCTCGATAGCGACACCGTTCTCATGGCAGACCGTTGTAGCATAAGTTCGCCGGGCAGTGTGCGTTGTCATATTTTTACTTATACCGCATAATTCTGCAATCTCCTTTAGATAACTATTCATCTTTTGATTACTTGTTACCGGGAGGATGCTTTCGGTTTTATAACATTGCGGATCGTCTTTGTATTTTCTCAAAATGGTTTTCGGAACACCCAATAACGGAACGTGAAATTCAACATCCGTTTTCTGTCGTGTCTTCCTGATCCATAGATCGCCGTTGTTATCTGTGCCAATATCTTCCGCACGAAGGTTATTCACATCCACATAAGCCAATCCGGTGAAACAGCAAAAGATAAACACGTCACGAACGTACTCTAACCGTTTACTATGAAATTCTTTATTGATTAAAGTATCGAGTTCATCTTTAGTCAATACGTCTTTGATTACTTCTTTTGCGGTAAACCTGATACCTGCAAATGGATCTTTACTCATCCATTCGTTAGCGATAGCCATATTGATTACTTTCTTGAAACATTTCATATAACGGATAACCGTGTTCTGTTGACAACCGCGAACTGTTTTAAGGTGCATTTCATAATTACGGATCAATTCACCGTTAACTTCGATTAAAGATATATCATCTTTACCGTAGGTAGATTTCAGCATATCTTCCAAATATAGACAACAACTGTCATAGCGGGTAACTGTCCGTTTCTCATAGTCGATGCCGATCAGCTTGCGGATGTCATCGTTATGCTTGCGGAATATGGCAACAAGTGTTCGCTTTTCTTCGGCGCTGTAAAGTTTATCCATGATGAGCCGGGCAGTAAAATGAGCGCCGGTTAGTTCGAGATCACGATGAATTGTAAGAATCTTCAATTTCAGCATACGGATGTAGTCGTTCAATTCTACCGAATGACGATCTCTGCCGGTTGAGGATTCCGTACCTTGATTCCATAGTTCCGGACGGATACTCCGTTTAATCTGAGATTCCACCGCAACGCTGTTTACTTTGATTCTCAGCCGGATAGGGGCTTCTCCGTTTTTGAGTAGTTTGGTTCGTTTGATAAAGAAAACAAACCCGAATGAATTACGTTTCATAATTACACATTTTTAATGATACAAAACTATGTAATCGAAACCGATTTAAAGGAACGCAAATATTGAAAACCAACGAAAAAAAACCTAAATCGTGGGACTTTTCTAAGTGGGAAAAAAGTCCCACGATTAGTCCTTTTAAGACTGCCCCCAAATGCGGTTTAGTGCGGGAGAGGGTAAAAAGAAAAATCCCTGATTTCTGTTGAAATTCAGGGATTTACTTGATCTGCATATTCTGCAAGTGGTGCCACCAAGAATCGAACTAGGGACACACGGATTTTCAGTCCGTTGCTCTACCAACTGAGCTATGGCACCTTTTATTTTTGCTGGTGCAAATATAAAAACAAAATTTTAATCTGCAAAAATATTTTTAATTTTTATGTTTATTCAAAAATTCATATATTTGTCGGAATAACAAAATAATATCCGGAAATGAAGATTGCAATAGCCCAATTGAACTATACTATTGGCGATTTTGAGGGCAATAAAGAAAAAATTATCTGCCATATCAGAAAGGCGAGGAAGGATGGAGCTAAGGTTGTAATGTTCTCGGAACAGGCGATAAGCGGAAGACCTGCATATGATCTTCTGAATGACATTGTGTTCCTGGAAAAATGTAACGAAACTCTTTCGGAGATAGCAAAAGAAAGTAGTGACATAACCACTATAATTGGATTGCCGCTGCAGATAGACAACAGTACAATCAGTGCTGCTGCTATTATCCACAACGGCAAAATATCCAGATTTATCGGTAAACAAAATGTGATATCGAGGGATGAAAGTTACCATCTCGCACGTTCGCACGGATATGAGTTTGTGAGAGTGGAAGGTCGTAATATAGCAGTGGTGCTTGGGTCGGATATTTACAGTGAACATGATTTCGGTAACGATGTGGATGTAATCGTGAGGTTAAAATCCACTCGTTATTCCAGGGGGATTATTGAAAAACGTTATGATTTTTATTCCAAAATAGCATATAAAACAAATAGTAATGTCATTGCGGTCAATCAACTTGGAGGCCAAACGGATATTGTATACGACGGTTCTTCTTTCGTTTTTAATAGAAAAGGTGAGGCTGTAGCTCTTCTGAAAAGTTTTGAAGAAGACTATGCTGTATTTGAAGTAGATTCTGATATGCCGGCACTTAGAATTCCCGAACAGGACAAGGCAAGAAATGTTTATCGGGCTATTAAACTCGGTTTGAAAGACTATTTTGTAAAGAATGGTTTTAAAAAGGCTTGTCTCGGATTATCCGGAGGGATAGATTCTGCGGTCGTATGTGCATTGGCTGCGGAAGTATTGGGTCCTGAAAATATTCATGTTCTCATGATGCCTTCGCAGTACTCGAGCGATCACTCGGTCGAAGATGCTGTTAAGTTGGCTGAAACCCTTGGTATTAAATACGATATAGTTCCTATTCCCGGGATTTTCGATTCGGTAAATAACTCGTTGACCGAAGTTTTTTCAGGGGTAGACCAGGATGTGACCGAAGAAAATATCCAGTCCCGTATAAGGGGAGTGCTTATTATGGCTCTCTCCAATAAATACGGATATATTGTTCTCAATACTTCGAATAAGAGCGAATGTGCTGTAGGATACGGTACTATGTATGGCGATACTGTAGGAGCGTTGAGCATTCTCGGCGACCTTTATAAAACCGAAGTTTACGAACTTGCCCGCCACATAAACAGGAAAGGGGAGATAATTCCGCAAAATACCATAAATAAAGAACCTTCTGCTGAATTAAGGCCCGACCATAAGGATTCGGATTCGTTGCCGTTATACGACATTCTGGATGCGATTCTTTACAGACTTATCGAAGAGAATCAGACTATAGAAGAAATAACTACCGCAGGATTTGAAAATGATACCGTCCATAAAGTATTCAGGATGCTCATGGCGAACGAGTATAAAAGATACCAATTCTGCCCGGTGTTGAGGCTGTCTACATGTACCCTCGGAACGGATAGAATACTGCCATTGACTTATAATCATTCCTGTCTACTTTAGCAAAATGTCTGCGGATCTGAAAACATTAAGACATACGGGGAAGATTGTAGGCATTAACGGATCACAGGTCGATGTTCTTATGGAGCCTCGGTCAGCGTGTGCAGGGTGCAAAGCAAAAGCCGTATGCGGTATGGATGAAAATAACGGATCGGTAATATCGGTGGAAGATATTCACGCGGATGATTATTCGGTCAATGAAGAAGTTATCGTGTCTATAAAGCAGACATTAGGGATCAAGGCGGTATTTTATGTATATGTACTGCCTTTTTTATTGGTAATGATAACGTTAATCGCTCTTATTCAATCCGGTATCAGTGAATTGTTTTCCGGTTTAATGTCATTGGCCGTACTTGCCGTATATTATTTTGTGCTATATTTACTGCGTCGAAAGATCGAGAAAGAGATAAATTTCATAATTGAAAAATCAGACAATAAAATAGTTTTATGAATTTATTACTTTTTACAGTGCTTACTCTCTGTGGATTGGGGATATTAGCAGCTGTGATACTATATTTTGTAGCTAACAAATTTAAAGTTTACGAAGATCCGCGTATCGACGAGGTCGAGCAGATGCTGCCGCTTGCAAACTGTGGAGGATGCGGCTTTGCCGGCTGCCGTAATTTTGCCGAGTCCCTCGTAAATAATGAGAATATTGACGACCTTTTTTGTCCTGTCGGAGGAGGGGGGATGATGAAGGATATCGCTGGGTTCTTGGGTAAGGCCGCCGCAGAAAAAGAACCGCAGATCGCAGTTGTAAGATGTAACGGATCATGTGCCAACCGACCTAAAACGAACGTTTATGACGGTGTAGATTCATGTGCAGTTATGGCGTCACTCTATGGAGGCGAGACCGGATGTACCTTCGGCTGCCTCATGAAAGGAGATTGTGCGGTATCGTGTGATTTCGATGCGCTGTATCTCGATCCGGAAACAGGTTTGCCGGTGGTCGATCAGGAGAAATGCGTTGCCTGTGGAGCGTGTGTGAAAGCGTGTCCTAAAAATATAATTGAACTGAGAAAGCGCGGGCCTAAAGAAAGAAGGGTATACGTATCCTGTGTGAACCATGACAAGGGTGCCGTTGCGCGCAAAGCATGTAAAGTGGCGTGTATCGCCTGCGGCAAGTGCGCTAAAATATGTCCGTTCGAAGCAATTACGGTTGAGAATAATCTTGCATATATAGATTTCAATAAATGTAAACTTTGCCGTAAGTGCGTTCCGGAGTGTCCTACGGGAGCGATCTGGGCGGTGAACTTCCCTACTCCGAAACCAAAGCCGGAATCTGCTCCCGAAGAAAAAACAACTGAAAAAGAAGTAAAGAACGAAACGGTAGTTTCATAAATTGTTAAGAAGTAAACTTAGATATGTTAAAAACTTTCAGACTGGGTGGTATTCATCCCTCAGATAATAAGTTAAGCCGTACGAATGCTATCGAAGAGTGCGGATTGCCGGAGACTGTGGCGATACCGTTATCACAGCATATCGGTGCCCCTGCGGTGGCATGTGTCAAGAAGGGCGACAAGGTACTTACCGGACAAATTATAGCTACTGCCGCCGGATTCGTATCGAGCAATATTCATTCTTCAGTTTCGGGAACCGTTGTGAGTGTGGATAATCTGCCTGATGAAGGCGGAGTCCGTAGACCGACTGTAACTATTAAAGTCGAAGGAGACGAATGGATGGAAAATATTGACCGTACGGATAAAATTATTAAAGAATGTAATCTGGGCAGGAAAGAAATTCTTGAAAAGATAACAGCCGGTGGTATTGTAGGAATGGGAGGAGCGACGTTCCCTACGCACGTAAAATTATCGATTCCGCCGGATAAAAAAGCCGACTGTCTTATAATCAATGGTGTCGAATGCGAGCCTTACCTTACCTCGGATCATCGCGTAATGCTCGAAAGATCAGAGGAATTCCTTGTGGGCGTACGGATACTTATGAAAGCTATCGATGTCCAGAAGGCATATATAGGTATAGAATTCAATAAGCGCGATGCTATAGATCATTTGAGCGATCTTACGGAAAATACGCACGATATCGACATTGTTCCGTTAAAGGTCAGATATCCTCAGGGCGGTGAAAAACAACTTATAGATGCGATTATTAAAAGACAGGTATCATCGGGAGCTCTGCCTATCTCCGTTGGTGCCGTAGTGCAGAATGTCAGCACGACTTTGGCGGTGTATGAAGCCGTACAGAAGAATAAACCGCTAATCGAGAGGGTAGTAACCGTAACCGGGAAAAATGTACCTGTACCTGCAAATCTTATGACCAGGATCGGTACTCCGGTAAGTTTTATAATCGACCGGTGTGGAGGTGTGGCTGAAGACACGGGAAAAATAGTGAACGGTGGTCCTATGATGGGACGTGCTGTTGCAAATCTTGATGCCGGAGTTACCAAGGGTACTTCGGGTATACTTATTTTCAGTGAAAAAGAATCCGTAAGACCTGTCGCTTCGATATGTATCAAATGTGCCAAATGTGTTTCAGTATGTCCGATGGGGCTCGAGCCTTACCTGTTATATAAATTATCCGTACGAAATATGCTTGCGGAAACAGAAGAAAATAAAGTTTTTGATTGTATAGAGTGCGGGTGCTGTTCTTATACATGTCCTGCCGCCTTGCCGCTTCTCGATAGGATAAGATTATCCAAAGCTGAAGTTATGAGAATAATACGAGAAAGAAACCTTGCTAAAAAAGTGTAACTGACATTCAAACTTAAAAATGAACAAAAAATTTATAATATCTCCGTCACCGCATATTCATGGACATGATACAACGTCCAAACTTATGCGTGATGTGCTAATAGCGCTGATCCCGGCATTTGCTGTCTCCGTAGTGGTTTTCGGAGTTACGTCGATAGTGATAACAGCGGTTGCCGTTGCAGCATGCATTCTTTTCGAATATCTGATCCAGAAATTCCTCATAAAAGGTCCCGGAACGATATGTAATTTATCCGCGGTTCTTACAGGCGTACTTCTGGCATTCAACATGCCTCCGCATATTCCTCTGTGGATAGTCATTGTCGGTGCGCTTGTAGCGATAGGTATAGGTAAGATGTCGTTTGGAGGATTGGGCACGAATCCCTTTAATCCTGCACTGGTAGGCAGGGTATTTCTTTTGATATCCTTCCCGGGACAGATGACCGATTATCCCTCGCCGAGTCCGGATGCTATGTCTGGTGCTACACCGCTGGCATTCGTTAAGGAGTCGTTGAAAAGCGGTAAAGGGATCAGTGAAATTATGCCGGACCTGGTTTCATACCAGGATATGATCATCGGTTTTAAAGGTGGATCGATAGGGGAGATCGCAGCGGCCGCGCTTATACTCGGATTTATTTTTCTTTTATGGCGCAAGGTTATTACGTGGCATATTCCGGTGGTAATAGTGATTACAATGGCATTATTCAGCGGAATACTGAATTTAGCCGATCCGGAAAGATATATCAATCCTTTGTTCCACATCCTTAACGGAGGTACCCTGTTGGGTGCCATTTATATGGCCACGGATTACGTAACTTCGCCTATGGTTAAAAAGGCTATGGTGATTTATGCCATAGGTATCGGGTTGATAACGATCCTTATACGCGTCTTCGGAGCATACCCGGAAGGTATGTCGTTTGCAATCCTTATAATGAATGCGATCGTTCCGCTTCTTAATAAATATATAAAACCGAAAAGGTTCGGTGAAGTTGTTAAAAAGTAAAGGCTATGGAAAGTACATTGAGAAATATGATTTTGACCCTGTTTGCCATTACATTTGTAGGGTCGTGTGCGGTAGGGGCCATTTACCTTCTTACCAAAGAGCCGATCGAAACGGCAAAAAAAGAAAAGGTCAGCAATGCCATAGGAATGGTAGTTCCTGAGTTCACCAATGATCCGTCGGAAGATACTATCGTTGAGGAACAAGATGGCGGACAGTTGATAGTATATACGGCAAAAAACGGTGAAGATGTTGTCGGTTATGCCATCGAGACCTATACGAATAACGGTTTCAGCGGAGATATCAAGCTTATGGTAGGATTCCTGCCGGATGGTACGATCCATAATATTCAAGTACTGGAACAGAATGAGACCCCGGGACTCGGAAGCAAAATGGCCGATCCCGGCAATAAACTTATTGTCTCTTTCGAGGGTAAAAAACCGTCAGAACTTAATATGAGAGTTGCTAAAGAAGGTGGCGACATAGATGCACTTACCGCCTCCACTATCTCTTCTAAGGCTTATGTTGAAGCAGTGCAGAGAGCTTATGATAAATTCCTTACGATTGTAAAATAGACGAAAAATGAAAAATATAGAAATATTTACAAGAGGAATCATACGTCAGAACCCGGTATTCGTTCTACTTCTCGGTATGTGTCCGACTCTCGGTACGACGACTTCCGCAATAAACGGTATGGGAATGGGCGTTGCTACGATGTTCGTGCTTACGATGTCCAATATCGCCATATCCCTTATCAAGAATCTTGTTCCGGGCAAAGTAAGGATACCTGCATATATTGTGGTCATAGCGTCTTTTGTTACAGTCCTTCAACTGGTTATGGAGGCGTATGTTCCGGAACTATATAATACATTGGGAGTGTTTATCCCCCTTATCGTCGTAAACTGTATAATTCTCGGACGTGCGGAAGCGTTTGCTTCGAAGAATAATGTCATGAGTTCTACAATGGACGGACTCGGTATAGGCATCGGATTTACACTGAGCCTGACTGTGCTTGGCGCAGTAAGGGAGATTCTGGGGACTTACTCTATTTTCGGATTTAAATTCGCTGATACGGACGGTATACTTATTTTCGTACTTGCTCCAGGAGCATTTATAGCATTGGCATACTTACTCGCGCTATTCAATAAATTTAAGGCTAAATTGAAATAGAATTATGGAATATATATTGATTATCATAGGTGCTATCTTCGTTAATAATGTTGTTCTCGCACAATTCCTCGGAATATGTCCGTTCCTTGGCGTATCGAATAAAGTAAGTACCGCGATCGGAATGGGAGCTGCCGTGATTTTCGTTTTAACTATTGCATCGATCGCAGCTTACATGCTTCAGTATTATATACTTGTTCCACTGGGTATAGAGTTCATGCAGACCATTGTATTTATTCTGGTCATAGCTGCCCTTGTACAGATGGTGGAGATCATAATTAAAAAGATCAGTCCGTCGCTTTATCAGGCGTTGGGGGTATTCCTTCCGCTTATAACTACAAACTGTGCCGTTCTCGGTGTAGCGATCCTCCTTATTCAGAAACGTTTGATACTTCTGGAATCCATAACTTATGCTGTCGCTACCGCTGCCGGTTTTATGTTAGCGCTCGTACTCTTTGCCGGAATAAGGGAAAGACTCGAGCTGGAAGATGTTCCCAACGAATTGAAAGGCGTTCCGATTGCTCTTGTTACTGCAGGTATTCTTGCAATGGCATTTATGGGTTTCTCAGGATTGGTATAAAGAATCTTTTTTATAGCAGATCTGCCAAAACATATAACGCTTTTCGAACTTCAGTCTCAGATAAGACAGAAGGTGAGTGAGGCTTTTCCACTGCCTTATTGGGTTGTTGCGGAAATAAACGAACTTAAAGTAAATTATTCCGGGCATTGTTATATCGAGCTTGTCGAGAAGGGAGGGGATAACCAGGTTCCTAAAGCCAAAGTTAATGCAGTGATATGGAGGTCGCATCATTCGATGATATCTTCTTATTTCAGAAGTGCGACCGGGAGGGAGTTGTGTGCAGGTATAAAAGTTTTGCTTAAAGTCGTTATAAATTATCACGAACTATACGGGCTCAGTTTTCAGATAACGGATATAGAACCTTCGTATACGATAGGAGATCTGGAAGCTCAGAAAAAAGAAACTATATCCAAACTCAGGCAAGACGGTGTTTTCGATATGAATAAAGAACTCGAAATGCCGGAAGTTCTCCAGAGAATAGCAGTAATTTCTTCCCGCAATGCCGCCGGTTTCCAGGATTTTATCAATGAGATAAACGGTAATTCACGTTCTTATTCATATAATATAGAATTGTTCGACGCTTTTGTACAGGGTAACGAAGCGGAAGAATCTATTATAACGGCATTGGATGCCGTTGCGGGAAGATATGATGATTTCGACTGTGTCATTATAATTAGAGGTGGAGGCTCCCAGAGTGACCTTAGTGCGTTTAATAGTTACCGTTTGTGCTGCCATATCACACAATTCCCTTTGCCGGTAATAACCGGAATAGGACATGATAAAGATACGAGTGTCGCAGATATGGTTGCGAAAATATCACTTAAAACACCTACCGCGGTTGCAGTTTTTCTGACGGAACATAATTGCCTTTTCGAGAATAAACTGGATTCTCACAGGACATATTTGGCAGGGATGGTTTCGGATGTTATACATAATGAAAAAAATCGCATAAAGGAGTTCGGTTATATTCTACGTTCGCAGAGCGAAGCTGTCCTGTCTAAAGAAAATACCGGATTGTTGTTAAAGAAAAAAAATATAGAATCCGTGTCTATGGAATTAATCCGCAGGAATCAAGATGCGGTGAAATTGTTGAGGTCAGAGATCAAAGGTGTGGCATCAGGAAAGATAAAAATAGTGGCTTCGGAAATAAATAATGCGGCTGTGCAACTCGAAAATGCGGGATCTAAATTCTGGCTGAGGAAAAAAGAACAACTATGTTACTTTGAAAGCATGATAAGAGCGGCCGATCCGGTCACCATCACAAAGAAAGGATTTGCTCTTGTGAGAAAGAATGGGTGCCTGATTACGGATATAAATGGGATATCGGAAGGGGATATGATCGAAGTAAATTTGCATAACGGTACTTTGTTAACAGAAGTTAAGGAAAAAATAAAATAATGGCTAAAAAAGAAATATCGTATAACGACGCGATCAGACAGGTCGAGGAAATTCTCGAGCGTCTGAATAACGATGAAATGGATGTAGATGTATTGGCTTCCGAAGTAAAAAAAGCCGGTGAGTTGATCGAATTATGTAAGAATAAACTCCGTAAGGCCGAAGAGGATGTTCAGAAGATCATTAGAGATCAAGAATAATGTAAACAGGAAAATGATCGCTGTATCCGTATCTGCCATCTATTACATTCTCGAACCGTAACGGATGATTTTTGTATTTACCGGTAGGTACAACCAGGAAATCCCGTATAAAAATGTGAGCCTTCGAATTTTTCAGTTTGGGAAGTATATTGTGATTAAGTAGTATTTGATCGTAAAGATTCCATTTATCGCGATAATTATATGTCCCGAATCCGAATCTGTAAAGCTTCTTGTACGGATTGTAATATCTTAATTCAGGAGAGAATTTCGCAGAATAAAATGTCCCGAGTATTTTATCGGACGGATTGGCATTTAAATCTCCCATTATTATTATATTTGAAGTATTATCGGAAACATAGATCGAGTCTGCATAGTATTTGGCAGAATTTACCGCCGCTTCCCTCTGGTTAATATTCGATCCTACGGAAGGAAAATGACAAACCAGAAGATCCAGTACCGTCTCTTCGATCCTGCATTTTACATGAAGTATATGGCGTTGGTTTTTGTTTTTCCCTTTATACGCTAAAGGTGCCGCCTCGAGAATATCGACGTTTCTTACATTATATAATAAAGCAGTTCCGATTCCTCGTCTATCATGTGAGGGGAAATGAACATAATCGTAATCTTTCAGTAACGGAGTAGAAATGAGATCTTCCAGTACAGAATGATTTTCTACTTCAGCTAATCCGATGATGTCCCCCGAGATATGAGATATAACATATGAAATATTATTGATTTTTTTGAGGTATTTTCCCGAATTCCATTTATTTTTACCACGGGGAGTATAGTCTCCGTCCTGTTTGCCGGGTTCTTTGATTGTATCGAATAGATTTTCGACGTTATAAAATCCGATAACCGTCTGTGACGGATAAGTTGCACCGATACTCAATGGTATGGCCAAGCAGATAAATAGGAGTCTGGCAAACATAATTAAAACAAGGTTTGTACAAATATATTAATATCTTTGATTAAAAATATCGTCTATGGAATATATTGAGGTCCGGATCAAGGAAATTTTAAGAGAAGATTCTTCGTATGGATGCCATAAAATAATATTGGAGGATAGCGACTGTACTATCCAGATTCCTATATTTATAAGCAGTACGGATGCCATGCCTTTACTTGCTTTAATTGAAGGTAATGTATATTCCCGACCTCGTCCTCACGATATTTTAATTAATTTTATGGAAAGTGTAAGCTACTCTATTAATATTATCCGTATAAATAATTTCGAGAAGGGTATATACAAATGCGAAATAATTGCTGTAAATACTGAAAATACGGTAACGATCGATTGCAGGCCATCAGACGCTTTCTATATTTCATTATGCAGGAAAGTTCCGCTTTATATTAAACGATCTGTGGTGGAACGTATAATAACTATTAAAAGGATTAAGAATATGACTATGGAGGAGAGAATGAAAGAGTTGGAGATGAAACTTGATAAATTAATAAAAAAAGAGAATTACGAGAAAGCTGCTTTGATTAGAGATAAGATAAATGAACTAAGATTATATATGCCAAAATAAAAAAGAGCCATTCGGCTCTTTTTTATTTTTTTGCTTTAGTTGTTGTTCTTGTTTTTTTTGCTCCTCTTTTAGCAACTGTTTTTTTAGGAGAATTCTTTTGTTCTTCTATAAGTTTCATACAGTCCTCATAACCAAGCTCTTTGGCTTCCACTGTTTTAGGAATTTTGTAATTTTCTCCCTTACAAGATATGTATGGACCCCATCTTCCGTTAAGTACCTGCGTTTCCGGATCATTTTCAAATATTCTGATGACCCGCTCACGTTCTTTTTTTCTTTTCTCTTCGATAAGTTCGACCGCTCTTTCCAACACAATAGTATAAGGATTGTCTTCTTTTTTAAGAGAAACGAATTTTCCGTCATGACGAACATACGGCCCGAACCTTCCCGTACCTATCACTACATCTTTATCCTCATATTCCCCTATGTTCCTGGGTAATCTGAAAAGCCCGAGAGCTTCTTCAATAGTTATCGTTGCAATTAACTGTCCCGGAGCTAATTGGGCGTATTTAGGCTTTTGGCAGGAAATATCCTCATTTTCTCCCAATTGAATATATGGCCCGTACCTACCGATCTTTGCATACACCGGCAGACCTGAATCCTTATCGTTTCCAAGTTCTCTTGTAGAATTAGTGTGTGCCGAGTTCTCGATCGCAGATTCTACGGTAGGATGGAAACTTCTGTAAAATTCATTCAACATTTTTGTCCATTCCAGTTCTCCGTCTGCAATTTCATCGAATTCCTTTTCGACCTTAGCCGTGAAGTTATAATCGAGAATATCCGGGAATTGTTCTTCGAGATAATCGGTAACCAGAATACCTATATCAGTAGGAAAAAGTTTATTCTTTTCAGAACCGTAATTTTCTGAAAGTGTCTTTTCGGTTATATTTCCGGATTTCAGTTGGAGTTGTATATATTCCCTGATCTTACCTTCGCGGCTCTCCTTGATAACATATCCTCTACTGATGACGGTTGAAATCGTAGGAGCATAGGTAGACGGACGTCCGATGCCTAATTCTTCAAGATTCTTTACAAGTGATGCTTCACTGTATCGAGCGGGCGGTGAAGTAAAACGTTCCACAGCCTTCATGATATTAAGGGCTACTTTTTCTCCCTCCGTTAACGGCGGGAGCGCTTTGGCTGATTCATCGGCATTATTATCATCATCGGTAGATTCCTTATAGAGTCTTAAAAAACCATCGAATCTAATAACTTCTCCTGATGCAGTAAAATGATAATCCTTGGTTTTTTCTATCTCGATTTCTGCTACCGTTCTATCGATCTCCGCCGTAGCCATTTGCGAAGCAACGGTCCTTTTCCATATGAGTTCATAGAGCCTTTTTTCCTGACTGGATCCTTCTATGGTATGACGATCGATGTATGACGGTCTTATGGCTTCATGGGCCTCCTGAGCACCTTTTATTTTCGTTTTGTATTTTCTCGGTTCAAGGTATTTCTCGCCGAAATTATTTCTAACTTCAGAGGATATAGCCTTGACAGCTTCTTCGGATAGGTTTTGTGAGTCGGTACGCATATAAGTAATAAGACCGGATTCATAAAGCCTCTGTGCCACAGCCATTGTCTGTCCTACGGACATTCCTGATTTACGACTGGCTTCCTGTTGCAGGGTCGAAGTTGTAAACGGAGCTGCAGGAGTTCTTTTGGATGGTTTTTTCTCGACTTTTCTTATGGTAAAAGAAGAGTCGGAACATAATTCCAGTAAATTACGGGATTTTGCAAGATCTTTTATCTTTTTATTCAGTTCCGCAGAAAAATGTGTGCCGGCAGAATTGGAAAAATCTGCTGTTATACGGAAAAAATCAGTCGTATTAAAATTTATGATTTCTTTTTCCCTTTCTACAATAAGCCTAACTGCAACGGATTGCACTCTTCCGGCAGATAATGACGGTTTCACTTTTTTCCATAATACGGGAGAAAGTTCGAACCCGACAAGCCTGTCGAGTATTCTTCTTGCTTGCTGTGCGTTCACAAGATCCATGTTGATCGAACGTGGGTTATCTACAGCATTCAGGATGGCGTTTTTAGTTATTTCATGAAATACGATCCTTTTCGTCTGATCCGGTTTGAGGCCGAGTGTCTGATATAAATGCCTTGCGATGGCTTCTCCTTCACGGTCTTCATCGGAAGCAAGCCATACGGTTTTGACTTTTTTTGAAAGTTTGTTTAATTCGGAAACTACAGCGGTCTTATCTTCTGAAATTTCATAATGAGGTTTAAAATCATTGTCGATTTCGATCCCTAAGTCTTTTTTTGCAAGATCGCGTATGTGGCCGAAGCTGGATTTGACGAGAAATTCTTTTCCGAGAAATTTTTCTATTGTTTTGGCTTTTGCCGGTGATTCGACTATGACTAAATTTTCCTGCATATTTATTAAAATTTAGGATAAATACAAAAGCTGTCTTTGCGACAGCTTGAGATTATTTTACCATTGTATATGTTATTATAAGCCTGACCGGATTGCCCGATCCATATCCTTCTAATTCAATGAAATTCATTGTGTTAAATTCGTCTACACTCGGGGCAAGGGAAATTCTGTGATGTATATACTCATCCTCTCTGAATAGTCTCTGAGCGTACATTGTTATATCCATTTCATACATATCCCTGCTCCTGTTGACAGTTCCTCCATAGCGTAAGGTATATCCGTATGATTCCGACATATAATCATAATCAGGTATGTTTTCATATTCAGCAAGATCCGTATACATTCCCAACTTATTGAACAGATGCCTTTCCATTTCAACGTAATTATTGGGAGTATAACTTACCTCAAGTTTTGCCTTGTTGATTATCAAATGCGAAAATCCTGCCCTTTTGACATCGGCTTTTATCTTTTCCGCGGATTCCTTTGTAAACTCCAGCACAGTAGAAAGTCCGCCGAATCCCTGAATAAACGTTTTGGAAACAGGATTGATAGTATCATTAATTTTCAAAGAAGGATCCGCATCAGTATAATCATACTTTATCATCGATATACTTTGTGCCAATGGAACGAGTTCATAATTCGACGAAGTGGTAGGAGCTACTCTATACAGCACCTGTGACGTATCTGGACTCTCGTTTTGATTATGATAATATACGTAGAGGTAAGAATTATTAAGATCCACCTCATAAATGGCACCGTCAACCTTTTGTTCGGGTTTAACGTACCATCCTTTAAATCTTTTACGGAACAGGGAGTCGATCGAATACCCGGTAGTATCCAGAAGTTCTTTAAAGAATTCCTGGTCGTCTATATCTTGAATGATGTAACCTTCCGCATTTATACTGTTTTTAAATGTAAATCTGGGAGTTGATTCTATAAACGGCGTAGGATCGAAGTTTGTAAAATATGTAGAATCCCTGTGAATTGCTTTAGTCATTTCATAAATTTCAAATTCCTGTTCGACGCCGGACCGTCCCAGTGAATCTGAAATGTGAAATATGATCTGAGCCGAGTCTATCGTGGCGTTTGTGCCGAATTTATAATCATAGTAAAAGTATGGAGCTGATATCTGGCATATCATTTCCCCGTACATTTCCCCTGTATAAGAATCTGTTTTATGGCCGAGATAAACTTTGGTAAAATTACTCGATTCGATGGAATCGGACTCTACATTATATGTTTTTATGATAAACGAAGAATCCACCACCATTTTCATGACCTGATCGTCAGGAAGAAATCCTTGTCCGAAAGAGTCGTTCTTTGTAACGCATGATGGGAGGAGAAATAATAAAACCAAACCAGCGAGAAGTAACGAACATCTGCTTTTAAAGGTTTTTCCGATAATCCTACTTGAGTATACGATCATAAAATTCAGCGTATTTTCCCACATAATTTTCTTCCTGTGGACAGTCGAGTACCGGTATATCGGTCGCGTTAATATATTCTTTCACCGTATCATCTATTCCGTCTTCCGCGTATATTATACCGTCGGAGTAAACAGAAAGAAATTTTATGAAATTCAGATAATCAGGTTTCTGGAGTAGTTTTAACTCGTCGCCGCTAATGCCTTCCTCTTCTATTTTGTTAATAATATTATTATTCAGCTCCCCGGGAAATCCGTCTTTGTATAAAGAAATTACTATTTTAACTCCGGTAAACAACGGATCGTCATGGAATAATTTCTTAAGGGACATCGCTATGAATCCCGAGAACCATCCGTGACAATGTACGATACCGGGAGACCATCTGAGTTTTTTCACTGTTTCTATTACGCCTCGTGCGAAAAAAATCCCCCTTTCGTCATTATCATCGAAAAAATTACCGTTATCATCCGTTAGAACGTATTTTCTTTGAAAATATTCTTCGTTATCGATAAAATAAATCTGAACTCTTGCAGAAGGGATGGATGCGACCTTTATAATCAACTGATGATCATTGTCATCAATTATCAGGTTCATTCCTGAAAGTCGGATAACTTCATGCAGTTGATTTCTGCGTTCGTTTATGCAGCCGTATTTAGGCATAAAGGTTCTGATCTCGAAACCTTTTTCCTGAATAGCCTGCGGAAGCATTCTTGAAATTTTGTTCTGATGATCTTCAGGCAAATAAGGCATTATTCCCTGACAGACATATAGTATTTTTTTATTACTCATCGGTTTTTATAATTTTTCTCGCAGAATATGCAAAGATACGAAATTCTGAGCAAATCTGCTATTTTGTATAACCCGTTTAATGACATAAAAGGTTAAAGTATGAGCATGGCATCGCCATATGTTCCGAATCTGTAATTTTCTTCTTTAGCGATTTTGTAAGCTTCCATTATCAGGTCGTAGCCGCCGAATGCAGCCGTCATCATTAACTGAGTGGAGTACGGCAGGTGAAAATTGGTTACCATTGAATTGGCCACGCTGAAATCATAAGGCGTAAATATGAACTTATTGGTCCATCCCTCGTAAGGCTTAAGTTTACCTTCCGTAGAAACGGAACTTTCGATAGTTCTCATAACTGTAGTTCCTATGGCACATACTCGTTTATTATTTTCTTTAGCGGAATTAATCTTATGAGCAGCACCTTCATCTATCAGTATTTGTTCTGAATCCATTTTATGTTTCGTGAGGTCTTCCACCTCCACAGTCCTGAAGTTGCCCAGACCAACATGCAGGGTTACTTCTGCCATGTCGACTCCTTTGATTTCCAGTCGTTTTAAAAGGTGTTTGCTGAAATGCAGGCCTGCTGTAGGCGCTGCTACGGCCCCCTCGTGTTTCGCGTAGATAGTCTGGTATCTTTCGTCGTCGATCTCTTCTACCTTATCCCTTACCCAGCGGGGAAGGGGAGTTTCACCCATTTTATATAAAGCGGCCTTGAACTCATCGTAATCTCCGTCGAAAAAGAAACGAAGGGTTCTTCCGCGTGAGGTCGTATTATCTATTACTTCAGCTACAAGAGAATCGTCGTCACCGAAATACAGTTTATTTCCTATTCTGATCTTTCTTGCAGGATCTACGAGTACGTCCCATAATCTCAGTTCCCTGTTCAGTTCGCGTAGAAGAAAAATTTCAATTTCAGCTCCTGTTTTTTCTTTATTACCATAGAGGCGTGCAGGAAAGACCTTAGTGTTGTTAAGCACCATTATATCCCCGTCTTTGAAATAGTCGAGAATATCCTTGAAGACTTTGTGTTCGATCTTACCGCTTTTTCTGTTGATGACCATCAATTTGGAATCGTCTCTGTTTTCGGTAGGATATTTGGCAAGCATATCCTGTGAGAAACTGTAACCGTACTGAGAAAGTTTCATATATTTATTTTGTTAACTGTTTTAAGAATTGATCTGTAAATTATTTAATTACAACGTTTGAGTTTCGGACGGTAGTATATCACGGGAATTATTTCCGGTTGTTCAAATCCGAAAAATACTTTTCCAGATCCTCAACGGTATGGCAGTTTTCTATTTTATATTCTCCACTGCGAGTCCTTATTAATCCTTTGAGGTATCCGCCGCTTCCGAGTTTTTCGCCGAGATCTCGTGCAAATGATCTTATATAGGTCCCCTTACTGCATTTTATTTTTACTTTTACTTCCGGTAGCTGAAAATCCAGTAACTCGGTTTCGTATATCGTTATCCTTGCTCTTTTCATTTCTACTTCAAAACCTTCACGTGCATATTCGTAGGCTCTTTTGCCGGATATCTGTTTTGCGGAAAATACCGGAGAAAGCTGGTCTAGTTCTCCTGTTAAACTCAGGAGTGCATCCGATATCATTTCCGAAGTGATGTGTTCGAATGGATACCTGGCGTCGATCTCATGTTCCATATCGTAACTCGGAGTTGTAGCTCCAAGTTCGATGTCCGCTATATATTCTTTTGCTTCAGCCTGGAGTTTATCGGCTTGTTTGGTGGCCTTGCCTATACATATCAGCAAAATTCCCGTGGCAAGCGGGTCCAGTGTACCGGCATGTCCGACTTTGATCTTCCTGAAACCTATCCGACGTAGCATTACGCGCAGCTTCCTTACAACGTCGGATGAAGTCCAACCGTAAGGTTTGTTTACTGGTATGACTATCCCTTGTTCAAAATTTACTTTTTCCAGCAGCATCGTGTATTAAATAAAGGAATAAATGATCGAAAATATTCCCATTGCAAAGCAATACACCGCAAACCATACGAGTTTGCCTTTTTTTACAAGATTTATCATTACCTTACAAGCGAATACGCCGGATATGAACGATGTAATAAATCCTGTAATAAATGCCCCGGTGCCTGTACCTACAGATGCCTGTGAAAAATCACCGCCGATTATATCGAGAAAGTTAATTCCTATAGTGGGAATTAATACCATGAGGAAAGAGAATGATGCGACTTCTTCACGTTTTACACCCAAAAGCAGTCCGGTGGATATCGTTGCGCCCGATCTTGAAATTCCCGGTATTACAGCGATAGCTTGCGCTATACCTATGATAAAAGCATCTTTAATGGCGATATCCCTGTTTTTACTTTTAGCGTAGCCGGAAAATAACAATAATAAAGCAGTTACGATTAGCATCGATCCCACGAGCAGAAGGTTGTTTGAAAACAGCACTTCTATTTTATCTTTGAAAAAGAATCCTACGAACATTATAGGAAGCATTGAGACAAGGATATTTATAACGAATCGCATCTCTGTATTGTTCTGAAACCTGAAGAATCCTGTAATGATCCGTGCCAGTTCTTTTCGGAAAACGACGATCGTACTTAAAACCGTGCCTCCGTGCAGTACAGTTGCAAAAGCAAGGTTCTCTTCCGCTTCTATACCTAAAAGCGTATTGGCGATCTCAAGATGTCCGCTGCTGCTTACAGGCAAAAACTCAGTAAGGCCCTGGACAAGCCCCATGATAATAGCTTCAATAATAGACATTTGTAATATTATTTTGTTTTTTTCATTATGGCGTAAATTTCGAAAGCAAATCCGAATAAGACCAGTATCGGCGCGAGTGTTATCCTGCGGAAACTGAACATCGAATAATTAAATATGTTTGGATCGTCGCTTCCTCCGCCTACCATTAAGATAAAACCGAGGACAATTATCGCAAAACCGATCAGCATTAATTTATAATTGCCGAAATTAAGTGCGAAATCTTTTTTTTCCTCTTTTAAGGTGTCCTTTGCCATTTTATTGTTATTAATAAATATATAATTGGTTACTGGAAAGTCTTATGTATTTGCGTACCGCATAATATGTAAATATCATGGATATAACTATGCCGAGCAGGAATATCCCTCCATAAATTATCCCCAAGATCTCTATATCCGTGATAAATGCCGCCTCGGGCAGTCCTTTATTGAGGCTGTAAACCACTCCTGTTACCAGCAGACATGATATTATTCCTGCATAAATACCCTGTGCGAAGGCTCTTCCCATGAACGGGCGCATAATGAATCCTCCCGTTGCTCCTACCAGTTTCATGGTATTTATTATATTGCGTCGTGAGAATATAGCCATTCTTATAGTATTGTTTATCAGAATAAGCGATATCAAGAGAAGTGTGCCTCCGAATATTATCAGGATAAGGTTGAATTTGTTTATATTTTTGGTAACCTGTTCAATAATACTCTCCTGATATAAAATATCTTCCACTCCATCCATTTTCTTTATTTCCGTGCTCATTACACGGATGGAATCTATTTCTGAATACGTTGCATTCAACGTAAGTTCGAAGGATGCCGGTAATGGATTGCCTTCCAGAAAACTGACGAAATCATTTCCGATGTAGGATTTGAAATCTTCAGCAGCTTTATCTTTTGAAATGTATTCGTATTTTTTTACTTCTTTGCGCGTTCCTAAAGTATTACCAAGAGTTTTTAATGTATCATCTTCTATGTCGTCTTTGAGTAAGACGGAAACAGAGACATTCTCTTTCAGGCTGTTGGACGCCTCCCTCGCATTCAGGATCATGTATCCAACCGCACCGAGTAAAAATAATACCAGTGCGATACTTACCGTCGAGACCAGATAAGCATTTCGTATTTTACGTTTTATTTTTCTATCGTTCGATGCCATTATGTAAATTTTTTGAACGTAATCCTTTAACGATATAAACTGCTGCCACGGATAAGAACCCAAACAAAAGAATGAGCGAACTTATCAAAGTTATGTTTTTCAGTACAGTATATTTCGGCGGATTGTAAATAAATTCCACAGTGTGTTGTCCGGCAGGAAGATTCATCGCTCTAAGTACATAATTGGCCCTGAAATGCGATGCTTCATTACCATCGATATATGCGGTCCAACCTTTGGGATAATAAATCTCCGAGAATACCGCGATTTTTTTTTCCGTAGTATGATAGGAATACGTTAAATGATTTACTTTGTAATCGGTAAGACGGATATATTCCGTTGAATCGGAATCCGAGCTTCCGCCTTTAGCCTGTTCAAAAAACATTTTATCGAGTACCGCTGTATTCTCAGGTGTAAAATCATCTAGAGCATCGATTTCTTCCCGGGCATTATTGACAAACCTGATATTATCCACGAACCATGCAGGCCCCAAGGCATTCGGGTTCACCTGAACTTCGTTTTGTGTTATGATATACTTAGTGTTGAGCATATCGTATACCTTCCAATTCATCTTGTACAGATGGTTCTCTATAAGATCCTGATATCTTCCCATTTTAGCGGCATGATATCCTCCGACCGACCTGTGAAAGTAGGATGTCGTCGCATCCTGGAACGGATTGCCTGAATTAAAGTTTGCAACGCGGTAACCTAGTTCTTTATCTTCCAATATCATAAGGTCCGCCTGGGTAGGGGAGATGGTAGTTGCCTGAACTTTAGGTATAAAATTATCATAGTTAAGGTAACGTCTGTCCACACCGCCCTGGTCGAATAAGATCAATATGGCAAATAGTGCGACAAAGACAGGTTTTTTGATTTTGTGGAAATAAAACAACCATATGCCCGCAGCACTTAAAAGTACATAAATTAGTGATCTCAATGAATCCATTCTTAACAGTGATGCACGCTCGATTCTCATTGCTGATGCAATATCTGCCGGAAACTGGGAATCATGTCCGCTGGAGAAATCGAAGATCATACCTCCGAAAAGCAGGAAGAATAAAGCTGTTCCTCCCGTGATTATCGTGGAGTATTTTAAAGATTTAATGAATTTTTCTTTGGAAATACCTCCGTTCCATAATTTCTGTAGAGCCAGCACGCCTAATAGCGGAACCGTCCATTCTGCAATTACAAGAATCATGGATACCGTTCTGAACTTATTATAGTAAGGGAAGTAATCGAAAAATAAACTCGAGAACCACGTAAAATTATGTCCCCATGCCAGCAGTATACACAACACGGTGACAGAAAAGAGCCACCATTTTTTCCTTCCGCAGAGAATAAACATAGAGAACACAAACAGGAATATTATTACAGCTCCTATATATACGGGGCCTGAGGTGCTTATCTGAACCCCCCAATACCCGGGTAACTTATCTGCAATGCCTTTGGAGTTATAAGGGATAAGCGCGTTTGCAACAGGACCGTCTTTGGAAAATCCTCCGGCTGAACTTCCTCCGGTAAAATTCGGTATGAAAAGATTGAATGTTTCGACTTTGCCGTAACTCCATCCTGTCGCATAATCGAAGTCCAGTCCGGAACTGTTGGTTGTGTTTTCATCTACTAACTCGGTCACTCCGCGTGTAGAATCCTTTGAGTAATCGTTTATATACCATAACTGGTTTATATTGGAACCGATAGCCAATAGACCGGCAGCCAAAAGAACAGCAGATACCGTAAAGAATTTTTTAACAACCTTGCATTTATAGGCGCTGATAAATTCGTTTATAATAAGAGCCAGGACGATGAATAAAAAATAATAAGTGATCTGGAGGTGGTTTGCTGCAATTTCAAGCGATGCGAAAAATCCTGCTATTGCCGCTCCGAGCCACATTTTACCATGATAGGCAAGGTATATTCCTCCTACCATAGGAGGGGCGAATGCAAGAGCTACCATTTTGGTTATGTGCCCTACATCTATAATTATAAAAAAATATGTTGACAATCCGTAAGCCAAGGCTCCCACTATACTGAGCCATGGGTTTACCCTGAAACAGAAGAGCATCATATAGAACCCTATCATTGCCAGAAAAATATAAGACGCCGGCTGCCCCATAAAATAGAAAAAAGAGGTCCAGTCTCGAATCAATCGACCGCTGTAATCGAAATCTATCAGATAAGATGGCATTCCACTGAACATTCTTCCCGCCCATCCTGGATTTTCACCGAACTGCGCCTCATGTTCGCGGATATCCTGGTTCATTCCGCTGTACTGTACCATATCGCTTTGGTGGAGGGCCATACCATCGTACTGAGGTTTGAAATATACGGCACATATGATTATAAAAGATACTAAAGCAATAATATGCGGAAGGTATTTTGATAAAAATGTCCGTTTTTCCATTCTTAGATTTTTTATGGCTGTCCTATTAGTTCAGTAAAAAGCACAATTATACAAGATTACAAAAGTATATAATAATTTTCAAATAGTCGGTTTTTCCGTTTAAAAAAGAAAAAGATTTAAAATTTTGGATGAAAAATTTGCAGTTAATAAAAAAGGTCCTATATTTGCACACCGAAAACATACATCGCGGGATGGAGCAGTTGGCAGCTCGTTGGGCTCATAACCCAAAGGTCGGAGGTTCGAGTCCTCCTCCCGCTACTCAGAAAGGTTTAGATTTATTCTGGACCTTTATTATTATTTGTTTATGGAATATTTCTTTTTATTTATCCTGATCATTTGATTTAATCTTTAATACGAGCAATTAGCCCCTTCCCCTTACCAATCCATGCATCTTTCAGGTCGAATGTAACACCCGGTTTAAAATAAAGACAACTGAAAATCCGAGTGTTTATGTTGTCAAAGCGTAGTGAATTATTTTTTAAATCGGTTGGATGAGTCTTTATCGCTATTTTTTATATCCGGGTACCGCTATCACAACACAATGATCGATAATTAATATATTTTGGTAGTCAAAAATATTAATTAATTAACTTTTTATTTGTTTTTTAAATAGAAATTAAATGTAATTTGTAAATTAATCGTATTTTTAGAATAATCTATATATTATGAGAAAAATAATTATTTTTTATATATTCATTGCTTTCAACCCTTATTCCGGTTTTGCCCAGAAAACAAGGAAGGTGGATGTATTTATGGTATATGCGATAACAGATTCAGACTCCACCACAAAAATCAGGTTTATAACATTGATTCCTAATGATATTGAAAACAAACAAAAGATAAACGACATTTATTTTTCCGTCCAACCTGATACCGTTTTTTTTCGTGGAAATAATAAATATGCGGAGTTCAATCTTATGAAACCAATACCGGAGTCGATAGAAATAATATCCAATATAACCACATTTAACAATGATTACAAAACTGTTGCTCAAGGTTCGCCTATATTGGATACGACCGATTTGTCTCGTTATCTTAAAAGTGAAAGATGGATTGATAGCGAACATCCGGAAATATTGGAAAGAGCTCAAAAACTTATGGGTAAAAATGAACTTTCGACAGTAAAAAATATTTATAATTTTGTAAAGAAAATATAAAATACGGAGGATACATTCTTGAAGCTCAAGGCAGTTTATTAACCCTTAAAACCAGAAAATGGGATTGTACGGATTATTCGCATTTAATGGTTGCTCTATGTAGAGCCAGTTCGATCCCGGCAAGAAGCATTTCCGGGCTGACCGCCACTTGGAGAACCACTCCTAAACATGAATGGGTCGAGGTATATTTCGATGGATTAGGATGGGTAGTATTCGAACCTACACAAGGCCATTATGCGAATTTTAATGTAATGGAAAATAAATATGTAAGCATTTCCCCGAGTGGACACGACCCGGATGTCATGGGCGAATATTTTTACTGGCGGTATACTTACTGGGGAAAGAAACCCGAAATCGAAGAATTGTTTTACTCCCGATTTTCAAGATAAAAATCAGTGAAAATTCTTTGTGACAATTTGTATCGGCTAATGCCTCCTCTGTAGAATCATTTTTATCTCCTTTGGTCTGGATTACATAATGAAGAACTATTATTTTTACTGGCGCTATACTTATTGGGGTAAAATGCCCAAATGAATGAATTATATTATTTAAAAAATGGGTGCTTATTAAATAAATCCCGACTCTTACAGTCGGGATTTATTTTTATAATCTGCTCTGAAGGGTTGCAGAAGTAGCACTTATGATCTTTTCGATATTCTGTCTGTTCTTGCCCATGTCGGAATCCCCTCCGAACATAACTCCTGTTTTGGGTGTCGAAGTTATTCTGACGATCGTTTTATTTTCATTCGATTCGGTAAGTTGAATAGGAATATTTTCTCCCCAAGAAAATAAACTTACTCCGGCTTCTACCATTATTCTTCCGAGTAATTTGTCATGATTGGTAACTTTCATTCCTTTTATTGTAGGAATGGCTTTGCAAATTGCGTTGAATACAACTTCTTTAGTGAACGGTAAGCTGCATTCTCCATTATGATCTAATAGTCCCATAGTTGTAAAATAGTTAAAAGGTTAATAAACTAGCTTTATAATATATGCAAATCTTTTAAACCGGCAAAAATTGTAAGTTTTTTGAATGATAATTATCTATACGTGTTCATATTTCTTATCATTGTGTGCGGTTTTTGATTATCAGCCCAAAACCTCTGAATTCTTTTCCATGACTTGGACTTTGGTGCTTTTAAAATATCAGATATTATGATGAGTTTACCGGAAGGTGGCTTCTTTTGATTCCGGCATTTTTCTGGTTCCGACGTAATGATTCAGGTTGTTTAAATGATTATCCTAATAACAAAAAATTTAATTTTTTCAATTTAGATTTAATTGATATCTTTGGAATAAGTAACATACGAAGTGTTTACTTCTGTGGGAAACTCTGGAAATCGCCAATTTCAATCAGGCATCCTGTGGAGAAGTAAATGCTCGCACCATGCGGGCTTTACTTGTTTAGGTTAGTAAGGTGTTTGGAGGTACCGGAGAGTTAAACAGAAAAGTGCTGCATCGGTATTTAATAATATTACATTATGGAGAAAAACTTATGAAAGATATTGTGGTGGATTTTGTTTCTTATTCTGTGTCTTATCGTTGCAGTGCTGTTTTTCAAAAGTATGTAAACTGCAAAAGTTCTATTTGTATTTCTTAAAAAATTCCCATATTACTATTCCGGTTGTAACAGAAACATTGAGAGAGTGCTTAGTTCCTATTTGAGGAATCTCAAGAGCTAGGTCCGACATATTTATTACTTCCTGGGAAACGCCGTTTACCTCGTTGCCGAAAATAAATGCGTATTTTTTGGTTTTTTCAGGAAGCATCTCATTTAATGGAACAGAGTTTTTCACCTGTTCGACGACACATATAGTGTATCCATTTTCTTTAAGGGAATTTACAGCGTCTTCGGTATTTTTAAAATATTTCCATTCCACACTTAACTCCGCTCCTAAAGCGGTTTTATGAATCTCTTTGTTGGGGGGCGTAGCGGAAATTCCGCAAAGATAAATGGCTTCCACGCCGAAAGCGTCGCTGGTTCTGAACATAGAACCTATATTGTTGAGGCTCCTTATGTTATCTGCAACGATGATAATCTTATTTTTCGGCATGATTTTATATTCTTCTATACTTATTCTGTTTAATTCTTCGGTTAATTTTTTTTTCATTTTTTATTTTAAGTTTGGAAATAAATAAATAATAATTACCTTTGCACCGCAAAACAAAGGAGATTCCGTAGCTCAGCTGGTAGAGCACAACACTTTTAATGTTGGGGTCCTGTTTTCGAGCCCCAGCGGGATCACAGAGAGTCGGTAACAATTCTGGCTTTTTTCATACAAAACTCTGACTATCAGTTGATAATCAGAGTTTTTTTATGTACCTGTCTGAACTCCGATGTATTGCGTTCTGCAAATATACGACAGTAAATCGTATCTAATTTATAACGGTTTCGGGATTTTGATAAAAATCGTTAATATCCGGTAAAAAACTGTCTTAAAATTACCGGTGTTACTTTTAACTGTCACCTTGTTGCCATACTTAACATGAGCCTGCAATAAATTTTTAATTAAATATATTAACGGTTTGATTTCTGGTACTAACGGTTAATCATGATTGTTGCAAACATACGCGCTATGCCAATGATTCCATTTGTGGATAATTCGGGCAAATCAAAAATGCGTAAGTTGAATTTCATATAATGACTTTAATGCCTCTATTAAATTATTTTCAATAAAACTCCATTGATCCTTTGGTGTATAACCGCTAAAACGGGAGCGGCATATATCTATGATTTTCGGTTCGATATTTTTTTCTTTAAGAATATGAGCGAAATTTTCAATCCTGGTAAGAACCTTATTATTATCAACCAGGGTATTGGAAGGTTAAAGTTCGTTATAATCATTTACTACATAATAATAACGGTCGTCGCGTGTCATGGTCCGTATATTACCGAATCCTACATAGTTCAAACGGTGATATTTATAATCCCGATTAAAACCGTCGTATTCTTCTTTAGATATTTCGATATAAATCTCTTCATTTTCGTTGGTATTTCCAGCACATGAAAAATAATCTAGATCGATGTCTAAAACACAATTTTCTCTATGAGGAAGTTTTTTTTCTTCAATAAGAAAATATTCGAATATTCTAACGTCTCCTATCTGTGTTTTTTTCATTCTGTCCAGTCTTCCTGAAACAAGCCGTTTGCCTCCACGGTTGTAGGAGCGGATCATCATTTCAATTGGGTCGTCATTTTGTTTTTTATGATTATGGCGTATCCAGAATACCTTATCAAAAATGCCAAGATAACACGCTGGCTGGATAAAAGAGGCTATGCCAAGTTCGGAATAGGTGAATTCCTTAATCTCGTCCACGTTCATATCTGTCAACGAATTCAGGGAACGGTTAAAGCGAGATGTAGCGAAGTCGGAATGTTCATCGACATGAAGCAGTGTATTGCCTGTGGAAGACATTAATTTACTCCGGATAGCAAGGTTCCAAACTATAAAAGCTTCATGATGTTCTTCAATAACGCAAAGAGGGATTTTTTTCATATTAAGTTTTAAAAAGGGTATAATAC
>JAJQEF010000033.1 GCA_021201795.1 Rikenellaceae bacterium | reverse complement strand
TTATTGAATCGATTATTAAAAAAAAAAATTAAAACACAATAATAATTTTATTTGGAATACTACAGGAAATTGCTATATTTGAACTTTAAATGACTCTAAATTAATATTTCGGATTATGGAGGGAAAAAGAGTATATACATTCGGAAATAAATGTGCTGAAGGTAATGGTAAAATGAAAGAGCTGTTAGGCGGCAAAGGAGCAAACCTCGCAGAGATGAATCTTATAGGAATTCCCGTGCCTCCCGGATTTACCATAACTACCGAAGTTTGTGCCGAGTTTTATAAACATGGAATGACTGAAACTATAGCTATAATGCGAAATGAAGTGGAGAGGGCAATGGCTTATGTGGAAAAACTGATCGGTAAAAAATTCGGCGATGAAAAAAATCCGCTGCTTGTCTCTGTTCGTTCCGGTGCCCGTGCGTCTATGCCGGGAATGATGGATACTATTCTGAATCTCGGATTAAATGATAAGACGGTCGTATCCATCGCGGACCTCAGCGGTAATGAACGGTTTGCATGGGATTCTTACAGGCGTTTTATCCAGATGTACGGCGATGTGGTACTTGGAATGAAACCCGAATCCAAGGAAGATCATGACCCTTTTGAAGAGATCATAGATAATCTTAAAGAAAGAAAAAATATAAAACTGGATACGGATCTTAAAGCAGAGGATCTTAAAGAACTCGCAGTGGAATTTAAAAATGCCGTTAAGGCTAAAACCGGAAAAGAATTTCCCTCAGATCCATGGGAGCAATTATGGGGAGCTGTATGTGCCGTGTTCAGTAGCTGGATGAACGAAAGGGCAGTACTCTACAGAAAGCTCAATAATATTCCTGCGGAATGGGGGACTGCTGTGAATGTTCAGGCGATGGTATTCGGTAATATGGGAACCAATTCCGCTACGGGAGTTGCTTTCACAAGAGATGCCGGCACAGGTGAAAATGTATTTAACGGTGAATATCTGGTAAATGCACAGGGTGAAGATGTGGTGGCAGGTATAAGAACGCCGCAACAGATAACTATGCAGGGATCGAGAAGATGGGCCGAACTACAATGTATTAAAGAAGAAGAAAGAGCCCGCAAATATCCTTCTTTAGAAGAAGTGATGCCTGCAGCATATAAGGAATTATTTGAAATTCAGGAGCATTTGGAAGAGTACTTCAGTGATATGCAGGATATTGAATTTACTATTCAGGAGGGAAAGTTATGGATGCTTCAGACCAGAAGCGGTAAACGTACCGGAGCTGCTATGGTAAAAATAGCCATGGATATGCTCAGGGAAAAACAGATAGATGAAAAAACTGCTGTTATGAGATGTGAGCCGCAAAAATTGGACGAACTTCTTCATCCGGTATTCGATCCTGCCGCTTTGAAAAAAGCAGATATGATAGCTAAAGGACTTCCTGCATCCCCGGGAGCCGCGACAGGACAAATCGTATTTTTTGCCGACGATGCTGAAAAATGGGCTGCAGAAGGAAAAAATACAATACTCGTAAGGGTGGAGACTTCTCCGGAGGATCTTAAAGGAATGACAGTAGCCAGAGGTATATTGACCGCCCGCGGAGGGATGACTTCGCACGCTGCCGTGGTTGCACGCGGAATGGGAAAGTGTTGTGTTTCAGGAGCAGGCGAGATTGTAATAAGCTACAAGGATCGTACTATGACGGTTGGTGGCAAGATATATAAGGAGGGCGACTGGATCTCTCTTAACGGTTCCACAGGATTGATATACACCGGAAAAATAGCGACCAAGGATCCGGAAATGACCGGCGATTTTGCGGAGCTTATGAAACTTACGGATAAATATGCCCATCTTAAAGTTCGTGCCAATGCTGATGTTCCGCGTGATGCTGAGGTCGCTATGGGATTCGGAGCACAGGGTATCGGTCTATGTCGTACCGAGCATATGTTCTTCGAAGGAGACAGGATAAAAGCGGTTCGTGAAATGATACTTGCCGATGATGAAGAGGGTAGACGCAAAGCTCTTGCTAAACTTCTGCCTATTCAAAGAGGCGACTTCGAGGGTTTGTTCAAAACCATGAACGGATATCCGGTCACGGTAAGACTGCTCGATCCACCGCTGCATGAATTCGTTCCGCATTTCGAGGCCGAAATGCGTGAGATGGCAGAAGATATGGGCGTCTCTTTTGAGAAAATTAAAACCCGGATCGAATCTCTATCGGAAACAAATCCTATGCTCGGACACAGAGGGTGCCGGTTAGGTAATACTTATCCTGAAATAACGGAAATGCAGACATGTGCGATAATAGAAGCCGCAATGAACGTTGAGGCGAAAGGCGGAGAAGTGCATGTTGAAATAATGGTGCCGTTGGTTGGCAACAATAAAGAATTAAAATACCAGAAAGATATAATAGACAAGACTGCTGCTGAGGTATTTGCTGAAAGAAACAGGATAATCAAATACCAGGTGGGCACGATGATCGAAGTTCCCCGTGCAGCTGTTACTGCAGATGAAATAGCGGAGTATGCCGAGTTCTTCTCATTCGGAACTAACGACCTGACGCAGATGACACTCGGATTTTCACGAGACGATGTGGCCAAATTCCTGCCGGTCTACCTCGAGAAGGGATTGCTGAAACACGATCCGTTCGAAGTGTTGGATGTCGATGGAGTAGGTCAGTTGGTAAGAGAAGCGGTATTTAAAGGACGCACAACCAAGGAACATCTTAAATGCGGAATCTGTGGAGAGCATGGCGGAGAACCGTCATCCGTGGAGTTTTGTCATTATGCAGGTTTGAATTATGTTTCCTGTTCACCGTTCCGTGTGCCTATAGCGCGGTTGGCAGCTGCAAGGGCGGCAATTAAACAGGGAATTTAAAGGAACATTCGTGCCGGAACATTCCCGGTTTCGGCAGGATGTAGTTTTAGTTGGAAATGGTGGAAAAGGTGTCTCCGGACACCTTTTCTTTTTTTTAAAACAGGTGAATTTCACGTGTTTTTTTTTGTAGTAAAAAGGACTATCTTTGCACACTAAAATTGTTGAATGATACAAACTTAAATAAGTGAAAAAGTTTAAGGAATACAAAGGGCTGAACCTCTCCGGTATAAACAGCGAGGTTCTTGAACAATGGGATGCGGAAGGAACATTCCGCAAAAGCGTTGAATCCCGTGAGGGATGTCCGACATTCGTATTTTATGAAGGTCCTCCGTCTGCTAACGGAACTCCAGGTATACACCATGTTATGGCGAGGACCATTAAAGATATTTTCTGCCGTTATAAAACCCAGAAAGGATTTCTTGTTCATCGTAAAGCAGGATGGGATACTCACGGACTTCCTGTCGAGCTTGGTGTGGAGAAAAAACTAGGAATCAGCAAAGAAGACATCGGTACGAAAATTTCCATAGAAGAATATAACCGTATCTGCCGTGAAGCTGTTATGGAGTTCACCGGAGAATGGGAAGAACTTACCCGTAAGATGGGATACTGGGTAAATATGGACGATCCTTATATCACTTATGAAAATAAATATATAGAGACCCTTTGGTGGATGCTTAAACAATTATTCGAAAAAGGTCTTCTTTATAAAGGATATACTATTCAGCCTTATTCTCCTGCGGCAGGTACCGGACTTAGTAACCATGAACTAAACCAGCCGGGATGCTACAGGGATGTTAAGGATACAACATGTACCGCTCAGTTCAAGGCTGTCCGAAAGGAAAATTCCGAAAAACTTTTCGAAAATTCATTTGGTGACGTTTTCTTCCTTGCATGGACCACAACGCCATGGACGCTTCCGTCCAATACTGCGCTTGCCGTTGGAGCAGGTATAACTTATTTGAAAGTAGCTACTTACAATTCTTATACTGCAGAACCGGAGACCGTTATACTTGCGAAAGATCTTTTTGATAAATATTTTAGCAAGAAAGCGGAAGGGCTGCATTTGGAAGATTACGACAAAAATGGTAAAGTAATTCCTTATAAAATTTTAGGTGAATATAAAGGTAAAGAACTGGAGGGTATCGGATATGAGCAGTTGATTCCATGGATGAAGCCTGAAGGCGATGCGTTCAGGGTGATACTCGGAGATTACGTTACGACGGAAGATGGTACGGGTATAGTTCATATAGCTCCGACATTCGGTGCCGACGACGACCGTGTAGCTAAGGTGTCCGGAATTTCTCCGCTTACCGTACTGGACAGGAATGGACGCAGGATGCCTATGGTTGACCGCAGCGGCAGATTCTTTATCGTGGAGGATATGGATCCGGAATTTGTGACGGAGAATGTCAATCTTCATGCTTATCTTGAGTTTGCGGGACGTTATGTTAAAAATGCTTATGATGAGAACCTTACAGATGACGATCCGACTCTCGACGTAGATATAGCCGTAATGTTGAAATCTGAAAATAAAGCATTTAAGATAGAGAAGCATGTTCATAATTATCCGCACTGCTGGCGTACGGATAAACCTGTATTATATTATCCGCTTGATTCGTGGTTCATTAAAACCACTGCCTTGAAGGACAGGCTTATAGATCTTAATAAAACCATAAACTGGAAGCCTGCGTCTACAGGAACAGGACGATTCGGTAAATGGCTCGAAAATCTTGTGGATTGGAACTTGTCGAGAACACGTTATTGGGGCACTCCGCTTCCGATCTGGGCTAACGAGGATCATACGGAGTTAAAATGTATAGGTTCCGTTGGCGAACTCAAATCGGAAATAGAAAAAGCTGTCGCAGCAGGATATATGGAAGTTAATCCGCTCGCTGATTTTGATGAAAAAGATTTTTCACAGGAAAATTATAACAGATTCGACCTGCACCGTCCGTATGTCGACAATATAGTGCTGGTGGGTGCAAACGGAGAAAAAATGTTCCGGGAGCCGGATCTTATCGACGTATGGTTCGATTCGGGAGCTATGCCGTATGCCCAGGTACATTATCCTTTTGAAATAACTGACAATGAATTCTGCGATGTATATCCTGCTGATTTTATTGCGGAAGGAGTGGACCAGACACGCGGATGGTTTTTTACACTTCATGCGCTTGCAGTTATGCTGTTCGATTCCGTTGCATTCAAAAATATTATTTCTAACGGACTTGTCCTCGACAAGAACGGCAATAAAATGAGTAAACGTCTGGGTAACGGTGTGGATCCATTCGAAGTTATCGATAAATACGGTGCTGATGCAGTGCGTTGGTATATGATCTCCAATTCACAGCCGTGGGATAATTTGAAATTCGATACCGAAGGCGTTGATGAGGTACGCAGGAAGTTTTTCGGCACCATTTACAACACATATAGTTTCTTCGCCCTATACGCGAACGTAGACGGATTTACGGGACAGGAAAAAGAAATTCCTGTTGAGGATCGTCCGGAGATTGACAGATGGATAATGTCGCTTCTTAACTCGCTTATATCTGATGTGACACGTTATCTCGAGGATTACGATCCAACACCTGCGGTAAGGCTGATTCAGGATTTTGTCAATGAAAATCTTTCGAACTGGTACGTAAGACTTAACAGGAAACGTTTCTGGGGAGGCGACTTGAATGACGATAAATTGGCCGCTTATCAGACGTTGTACACTTGTCTTGAAACAGTTGTTCAGTTAGCAGCGCCGTTTGCGCCGTTCATTACAGAACAGATATTCAGGGATCTCAATGCGATAAGTAGAAAACATTCCGAATCGGTGCATATCGCAGATTTTCCTGTTGCAGATACTTCGAAGATAAATCCGGAACTGGAGGAAACTATGGCGATTGCGCAGAGAGTCTCTTCGATGGTACTTGCGTTGAGGAGAAAGGTCAATATCAAAGTGCGTCAGCCTTTGTCGCGTATCCTTGTCCCGGTGCTTGATCCGTCATTGAAAGATAAAATAGAAGCGGTTAAACAGCTTATTCTTTCGGAGGTGAACGTGAAGGGTATCGAATACATAGAAGATACCACGGGGATTATGACCAAAAAGATCAAACCGAATTTTAAGACGCTCGGTGCAAGGTTTGGGAAAAATATGAAACAGATTTCTTCTGCTGTGGCTCAATTCTCGCAGGGAGATATACTCAAGCTCGAGTGTGAAGAGAAATGGGATATGGATATCGACGGAGTAATAGCGTCCTTGGAAATTGACGATTTCGATATTACTACGGAAGATATGCCGGGATGGCTTGTGGCAAATGAGGGTAAACTTACTGTCGCATTGGACATAACCGTCACGGAAGATTTCAAAAAAGAAGGAATTGCACGGGAATTGATAAACCGTATTCAGAATCTTAGAAAAGATTCAGGTTTCGAAGTAACAGACAGGATAAATATTTTGATTGAGAGTATTGAGGAAATAAGCGATGCCGTGAGATCGTATGAAAGTTATATTGCTTCCCAGACTCTTGCGAATAATATTGAGTTCTCCGATAATATTTCTGACCCTGGGTACGTTATTGTGGATATCAATGGAATCGAACTAAAATTGAAAATATCAAGACTTTAGTGATGTAATGTCAATTATTAATTTGTTCTTTTAAAGTTGTGATATATGCAAATATACTATATCTTTATATAAGAATCCTAAAATTTTAAGGCTATGTCAGAAGATACAAGAACAAGATATTCGGATGAGGAATTGGCGGAGTTTAAAGAAATAATACTCAAAAAGCTGGAAAAAGCTAAACAGGATTATGACCTTCTGCGCGCTACCATAACACATACTGAAAGTAACGGAACGGACGATACATCTCCGACATTTAAAATCCTCGAAGAAGGTGCTGCTACCCTTTCTAAAGAAGAGTCAGGCAGACTTGCCCAAAGACAGTTGAAATTTATTCAACACCTGGAAGCAGCCCTTGTAAGGATTGAAAATAAAACTTACGGTATTTGTAGGGAATCCGGATTGCTCATACCTAAAGAAAGATTGAAGATCGTTCCGCACGCAACTCTGCGTATAGAAGTAAAAGAGAACGAGAGGAAATAACGGATTTTTTTCTTTTATATAAAGGCATTCTTAACCAGAATGCCTTTTTTATGGTGGGTATGGGTAATAAAATGTTGTACATTTTAAAATCTTTTGTTTATTAATGAAAAGAACCTTACACAATATTGTAGTATAAAAAAGCGTTGTTTTATCGAACTTTTGGTTTAAAATATTTTGCAAAGAGTTATTTGTGATAAAAAAACTATATTTGTGATTCAAAAACTGAAATTTTAAGCAAATTAGCCCTAATATTTAATGAATCTTTAATGGCGTTTTTGTATGTTAATTGTAATTTTAAAATTGTATAATTTCTAAAAAAAAACTGATAATTACTATGGAAAATTGGCAAAGATTAGAAAAGGTAGTGAGGTGGTCCGGAATGTCGGTCAATGCTTTCGCTATGCATATCGGATTGAAACGATCCGAGAATCTATATCAGATTAAAAAGGGTAATCATGGGATAAGTAAGGAACTTGCTCGTGTAATTACCGAAAAGTATCCGGCTATCAGCAAATCATGGCTCCTTACGGGAGAAGGTTCTATGCTTAAAGACGGCAGCGATGTTTGGGGGCAGCAGAAAAAAGGAGTTCCTTTCTATAATGTAGATATTTCTGCTATCAAGGATTTAGGGGAACAACCCGTAAAGCCTGTATATTATATTGATATACCGACATTCAGCGACTGTAAGCTTGCAGTGCTCAGTACCAGCACGGCAATGGCTCCGTATATACCGTCAGGTGCTATCGTTCTTCTCAAGGAACACGATCCTGCGAAGATTCTTCCTGGAGAGGCTTATCTTATTACAATAAAGACATTTACTGGTATTCGTAGTATCAGATTTTATACTGACGATAATACAAAACTTCGTTTAGTCCCTAAAAATTCTGCGGACTATGATGAAATGATAGTTGACAGAAGCGAAATAGAAGTATTGTACCTTATTAAGGGGTATGTGGTAAGTAAAGTTCTTTAAATTACAGAATTTGCAGATTCTTCCTGAATATTTTATATATTTGGGAAGAATTTTTTTATTATGTTTTCAGGAATAGTAGAAGCTACGGCAAAAGTATTGGATATTGGCAGAGATAAGGAAAATGTCCATTTTACATTATCATGTCCATTTCTGGATGAATTGAAGATCGATCAAAGCATAGCCCATAACGGAGTTTGTCTGACGGTAGTCAGTATCTCCGATAAAGGCTATACGGTAACCGCGATTAAAGAAACTTTACTTAAATCCAATCTTGGCAGTTTGGTGATCGGAGATGAAGTTAATCTTGAACGCAGTATGAAACCGGATGCTTTATTGGACGGACATATAGTTCAGGGGCATGTCGACCAAACTGCTGTTTGTACAGCTGTGGAGGAAGCAGACGGAAGCTGGTACTTTACTTTCGAGTACGAAGATTCAGGTGAAAATGTTACGGTTGAAAAAGGATCTGTTACTGTAAACGGAGTAAGTCTTACGGTTGTAAACTCAAAAGATAATTCGTTCCAGGTAGCTATAATTCCTTATACTTACGAATATACAAATTTTCATAACATAAAATCCGGGACTAAGGTCAATATCGAGTTCGATATTATAGGAAAGTATATAACACGGTTGATGAAAAAATATATCAAATAAAATAAAGAGGTCGGAAGGCCTCTTTTTTTATTAAAATTATCCGGTTGTTTAATTTTCGGAAAAAATAATATATTTACAGTAAATGTACAGATATTCAGGTGATTATGTGGCTGTGGACGTTATTGTCCGATCTATTTAACGTACAGGTTTAATTATTTGGAGTATCCGGTAACTTATTTTTATTATTTAATTTAAGATGGTCTCAAGTCCGTATATATGAAAAAGCTTTTGATATCGATATCTATGTCCCTTTTATGGTGCTATGGTTTTTCTCAGTCGACCCTGGGAATGACGGGTTTATTGAACAGTCCGTCCGCAGAAAAATCTGCGGACGGACTGTTAAGGTGGGGGGGGGGAATTTTTTGAATGAAAAACTAACACATAAAGCTTTTTCTTATAACACATTTAATTTTTATCTTAACGCTACTTTTCTACCTTTCTTTGAAGTTGCTGTAACAAATACCGCTCTGAAAAATAGCGCACGGACTAAATTTATTAATCAGGATAGGGCTATATGTCTTAGGCTTCGATTATTAAAAGAACGGAAATATTGGCCGTCTATAGCTATTGGCTCAAACGATGCGTTTACCCAGGTTTGGGGCGGAGCTTTCACCAGTTCTGAAAAAGGGAATAAATATTTTGGAACCACTTATCTGGCTTTATCCAAACATTTTGCCCTTGGTAACAGCGATATTGGTGCTCATGCAGCTTATAACGTTCTTTTAAGTAACGATAAGGCGACAATGGAATTTCCTATTTCATGTGGAGTCAGCTTTAGTCCGGGTTTTTATAGGAAAATGAATGTAATTGTGGAGTACGATACGGATGATGTGAATTTAGGCGCAAATGCCGTTATCTTCCGTCATGTTTTTCTTCAATGTATGCTTCAAAGATTCAAATATATATCTGCTGGATTGTGTCTTCAATTCTATTGGAAGTAAAAAATAGTATTTTGTAGAAAATTTACATTATCTTTGCGGTCAATTTAAACGCAAAAAATGACCAAAATTGAAGAATTTCAGGCACTTGGGTTGACTGAAGTAACTATTGAAGCTATCCGTGAAAAAGGTTTTGAAAAGCCTTCGCCGATTCAGGTGCTCACTATTCCGGCTTTGTTAAAAAACGAAAACGACATAATCGCTCAGTCGCAGACAGGTACCGGTAAAACAGCAGCTTTCGGACTGCCCATCCTTGAACAGATCAAAAGGGAAAAAACCGCTCCTCAGGCTCTTATACTTGTTCCGACAAGGGAACTGGCCATTCAGGTTACAGAAGAGCTAATATCGCTTAATAAGAAAAAAGTTTCCATCGCCGCAATATATGGCGGTGCGTCTATGAGCGAACAGCTCAGACGTATAAAAAAAGGATTGGATATTGTCGTCGGTACTCCGGGACGTATATTGGATCATATAAGAAGAGAAACGATAGATTTCTCCTTATTGAAATGGCTCGTTCTCGACGAAGCCGATGAAATGCTGAACATGGGATTTATCGATGATGTCGAGGAAATTATGTCAGCTTCCAACGAAACAAAACGAACGATGCTTTTCTCTGCCACTATGCCGCGCCGTATCGTCTCTCTTTCTAAAAAATATATGAGAGATACGAAAATACTTAAAGTGGAATCCAAGCAGATTACGGCAGATCTTACCGACCAGATTTATTTCGAAGTTAAAGAAAGCAATAAATTTGATGCTCTTACTCGTATCATCGATGTCGAATCCGAGTTTTACGGAATAGTATTCTGTAGGACCAAGGTTGGAGTCGATGAGGTCGTAAGCAAATTGCTGGATATGGGGTATGCGGCAGAAGGTCTCCATGGGGACGTTTCCCAGGCACAAAGGGAGAAAATCCTAAGGAAATTTAAAAAGAAAACTGTGAATATTCTTGTAGCAACGGATGTTGCTGCAAGGGGTATCGATGTAAATAATTTAACTCATGTAATAAATTATTCCTTACCGCAGGATACTGAATTCTATGTTCATAGAATCGGACGTACGGGTAGAGCCGGTAATCAGGGTACTGCTATCACTTTTATTTCTAATTCCGAATTCAGGCAGTTCACGCTCATGAAAAAGGAAGTCAAAACGGAAATTCGTAAAGAAAAACTTCCTACGGCACAGGATGTTATTGCCATAAAACGTAATAAAATAAAAGAAGATTTACTCGAAGTTCTCAGCGGAGATTCGGTAATTGAAAATTATACCACTATGGCAAGGGAGATTCTTGCGGAATATCCAGCAGAACAGGCTATGGCGGGACTTTTGAAATTAGCCTTTAAAAATGATCTGGAAGAAGGCAATTATCCTGAAATAAGAACTTTTTCAGTCGACAGAAAGGGAACCAGTCGTTTATTTATTGCTGTAGGCCGTGTGGACGGATATACGCAGGCTAAACTTGTCGAATTATTAAAACGTGAAACAGGATTGAACGACTCCAAAATAGATGACGTTAAGATACTCGATAATTTTTCGTTCGTTACGGTTCCGTATATCGAGGCCGAGGCTGTTGCGAAGAAACTTAATAAACTCAGCAAGGGAAATAAACCTCTGGTTGAGATTGCCAAAGATAAGCGTGGAGGTGGGAATGACGATTAAGGTTCGGGAGGCAGCAAAGGAAAAAGAAATGTTTCTTTCAGAAAAATGAGAAAAAATAAATAACGGACGGGGCAAAGGCCCCGTTCTTTCTGCAAATAATTTCCGTTACTGCACAATAAAACCCGTAATGGGTAGTTAATTATAAAAAACCAATAAAATTTTATACCTTCGCACAAATATTGTTGTTTAAATTTTGAAAGCTCTGAATACATATAGCAAGGTTTATATACTGCTTATTGCAGTTTTTGTGGGAGTGTACGGATGCGGGAAGCCGGATTATAATATAGACTCCCAAAATACCCGTATAGAGAATTATCTTAACTCATTTGATGGAGACTACGACTACAATCTGGGAGCCTACAAATATACTTTTTATACAAGGAACAGCGATAAGATTCTGCAGACCGGCGATTCTCTGTACATATATTATGTGGGTTATAATTTCAGCAGTAGTAATCTGAACAATATTTTTACTACCAATATTCAATCTGAGGCTGAATCTGCAGGGATGGATTGGACATATATGGATAAGACCAGATATGGTTCCAGGCTCGGAAGCGGAGATCTTGTAAGGGGGCTTGAACTGGGGCTTCCCGGGAGTCGAGAAGGAGATTCGCTCTATATATTTATGGCTTCCGATCTGGGATATATAGACGAGGCTGTCGGTATTATCGATCCTGGAACACCACTCGCATTTAAAATCGTTATTGACGAAATTGTAAAGAATTAACTATGAAAAAATATTTTTCCATCGTATTATTAATTATATTTTCAAGTCTGCTGTTTTCATGTGCTAAGGAGAAATCGGAAGACAATTCTGAACAGAAGTTGGAAGCATTCAAAGCCTGGATGCAGAAATATCATCCGGATGTTCCAGAATTCTATGAAGGAGTATATGTGGAGTGGCTGGAATACGGAGCTGAGGAAAATAAACTATACGACGGTTATTGGATCAAAATAAATTATACAGGAAAATTATTGGATCAGAGTGTTTATGTGACACGAAATAAAGAATTAGCCAAGAAATTAGGTATATTTAGTACATCCAATTATTATGCACCTGAATATCTGCCGTATTATCCTAGCACCCTCGATCCGGAAAATTATCCATCCACCGCTAACATGACTTGGGCGCAGGCTGAAGTTCTCAGGCATATGAATGAAGGAGACTCTGTCAGAATATATACTTATGCGGATGAAGGTTATCGTTACGGATACAGCTTATTAACCGGATATGCGGTTACTACTGCCAGTGTTACATGGTCCTCTTCGGTTATAACGGAAATGAAACTTAGTGAAATAATCCCTGATCCATTTATTCATGAAAGAAACCAGTTGGAGGATTTTGTTGTTAATTACATGGAAATGGAGCTTGACGATTATCTGGAGGAAGGGTTATATATGAAGAAAACCAAAGAGCTGCCTGATGCGGATATGGTTAGCGAAGATGCTTTTGTGTCTATATATTATACGGGACGATTGCTGGATGGATTTTTATTCGATACTAACGACAAGTATGCTGCCTTGGAGAACGGTACTTATGATTCTTCTGGTGAATACGGGTATTTTGAATTTTATCCGAATCAAGACGCGGATGTGATAGAAGGAATGTTGACGGCGGTATTAAATATGAGATACGGTGAAAAGGCAACAGTTGCATTCCTCTCCAAGTTCGGTTATGGTGAAAGCGGAGGAGGAGCAGCAATTCCGCCATATTCTCCGTTGTGGTTCGACATTCATGTCCTGGGGCCTGACGATTTTTAATATTAAATTAATAAGATAATAAAAAAGTCTCTGTTATGAGGTTTTTTTTATTATCTTTCTAATCATATTTTTGACTTTAGGGATATAAGGTTTTTATATTCATAAAAATATTGCTGTAATGAAAAAACTGCTGGTTTCAATAATCTGTATTTTTTTAGCGTTTTCATGCTTTGCTTTTCAATCGCAGGTAGCAACGTATATACTTTCAGACGGAGAAGAGGTTACGGGGAGATTATGTGTTCCTGTCGATAATGTATTCATAACCGTTGTTTTTGCAATTCATAAAACAGGGCCACACCCATCTCAATCTGAGAAAAGGGAAATTAATTTCAATTTTCATGAGGACTTAGCAAACGAGTTTTGCTCGCGTGGAGTAGCTTTTTTCACTTACGACAGGTGGGGTGTTACTGTTGAGGAGAATGGTAACCTCCTTTTTTTGCAAAAGGAGACTCACTTAAGTATCCCGAATATACTCCGGATCGTGAAGTTGAGGATGTAGAGAATATTCTTGCTGCTTTGGAACGTGAGGAGTCATTCAAGGCGTGCAATGTTATTCTTTACGGTTTAAGTGAAGGGGACAATCATTGCAAGAATGGTTGCCGAGCGTAATTTCGTTAAAGTCGATGCGGTATTCCTGCATGGATATGTTAATGAAAATATGTATGATATTCTTGTATGGCAGAATTAGGGACATGGTATTATGAAAATGGTCAATCAATTCCTTGATAAAGATAATGACAAAAAAATAAGTAAAGAAGAGTATACGGACGATAATTCTGATGCTACGATGTATAGAAATTATTTATTTCAAAATATATCTTTTGAATTTCTGGATGTTAATAAGGATGGTTTTATTACGGTCGAAGACATCTGCATTTTACGGTCGGGATTTTATAAAATCTAATGGATGCTATAAGCAGGGACGACAATAAATGGATAAGTGATGATTACATGGAATTGACTTTTAACTGGTTTAAAGCTCATTTTGCCCTTGAGCCGAATAAAACCCGGTTATTAATGTTGGATTTGCCGATTTACATATTTCATGGTACGCATGACGCTAATGCTCCTATAGAAGGAGTGTATGACATTCAGGAACGTTTCAGGGTATTGGGTAAGACAAATTTATATTGCCATATTTTCGAAGACCACAACCATGACCTGAATTTTGAAAAATGGCTTACGGAAAAAGTATGGGCGGAAGGATTACAGCGGATTTTCGACACTTCAGCTGAATTATCAGAAAATGTAAGGTAGAATGCATAAAAAAGGCGATTTTTAAATCGCCTGTGCCGTAATAGCCTGATGGTTAATATTCGTCCTCGTTGAAAAAGAAGTCGTCCTTACTAGGATAATCCGGCCAGATATCTTCTATACTTTCATATATCTCTCCTTCGTCTTCGATCTCTTGCAGGTTCTCTATAACCTCGAGTGGTGCAACTGACCGAACAGCATAATCGATCAGTTCATCTTTTGTTGCAGGCCATGGAGCATCTTCCAGTTTTGAGGCTAACTCTAATGTCCAGTACATAGTTTAAAATTTAAATTTTGTTACCTGTATAACTTCCGCAAAAGTAAAAAAAAATATATAATTACAAATTTTCACATATTAATATTACGTTATGTGGCATTTATATTTTTATTTATTGATTAAGGTTCCCATAAAATCTCTTTGACTCCCAGTTCGTAAGTGAATTTTCGGCCCAAGACATAAAAATAATCCGACAACCGGTTGAGATAGCCCAATGCAAAAATGTAGCCATTAAAATCTTTATCCGCGATTTTTACAGCTCTTCTTTCTGCACGCCTGCATACGGTTCTTGCAATATGACATAGAGAAACGAGAATGTGTCCTCCGGGAATAGTGAATTTTTCAATAGCTGGCAGACTGTCTTGTATTTCATCGATTCTTTTCTCCAGCAATTTTATATCATCTCCGGAGATTAAAGGAATTTTTTCCCGAGCAGTTTCATCACAGGCAAAAACCGAAGATGCAACCATCAATTTGTCGATTATTTTTTTTAGTTCGGGTTTGAAACAGAATAATTTTTCCTCCTCTATACTGTCCATCAGATGTGCCGTATGTGCCATAAGTTCATCTATAGCCCCGTATGCTTCAACGCGTGGATCGTCTTTGTCGATCCGTCGTCCCCCTATCAGGGAAGTTTTTCCTCCGTCTCCGGTTTTTGTATATATTTTCATGACAACAGATTTCTTTTGATTCTGTAATGTTTGTTATTCAGGTCGTTGTGGAACAGAAAAAATATGTTTTTATGAAAATCAAGTACAACACATTCATTTTTGCTGCTTAATTCTTTACACAAATAAAATATATTTTTGCTGCGTACGGCGTGAAGTACGGCAATACAACATTCCGCTTTTTCCTCTTGGCATTTTTCGTAAAGTCGACGGATAATTTTGGATTTTGTTCCGGAAGTTACTACATAAATAGTTTTTTCTTTCGGATTCATATCTTCTAAGCAATAACATAATTTATACCCGAGATAATTTTTTATACTATCCAGTAAATACCTGTCGCTTTTACTGAAATCCGTGTCTGGTAATATGGTTTCTTTTCCCCTGTAATCTTTTTTACTAATTATCTCACGAACCATTCCATAAATAAACGGGGAATGAATGCCGTGGCCCCGCCAATGGTTGAATCTGAATATATGGGTTAAATGGCTGACCCTCCTCTCGATCCTGTATTTTATAGCTTTCATTTTTTTAATTCTCCTGCGAGTTTTCCTGTAGAGAATGCAATCTGGAGATTGTAGCCTCCCGTGTCTGCATCCACATCGATAATTTCCCCGGCAAAATATAGTCCTTCTACCAATTTCGACTGCATTGTATCCGGATTTATTTCGTCTGTGTCCACGCCGACTGCCGTTACTATCGCGTGAGTGAATGGACAATAATCAACTATCCGTATCTCCCAGTTTTTCAATTTACTAACTATTCCCTCAATTATAGTCTCGTTAATTAGATCCGGTTTAATATCCGGGCGGAACCCGCATTCGGAGATGAATAAATTTACCATCTTCCGGGGAAGGAGCTTCTCTATTATAATTCTTAGGCTGCCTCCGCTCCGTAGTTTCTCGAGTTCTCTTTTTATCCGTCCTTTTAATTTTTCAATCGACAGGGCCGGTTTTAAATCCAGGGAAATAGATACATCGCTTCCTTCTGAAACAGCATCTACGGCATTCCTGCTCAACTTAAGTATTGCAGCACCGGATGCGGTGCCGTCGATAAATTCCATTTCGCCGAATTCCGACCATATTTTGTTGCCGTCAATTATGAGGGAAGCGGATATATTCTTTAAAAGGAGTCCGTTTAAGGTTTTGTATTTGTTTGCGATTACCAACGGAGTCAATGAGGGACGGATGTCGATTATGTTATGACCTGCACCATGTGCAAGTGTGTAGCCGTCTCCAGTCGATCCGGTAGATGGATAAGAGGCTCCACCCGTTGCTAAAATTACATTAGCAGCGGTTAAAATACTTTTTTTACCGTTTTTATTTACAACCTCAACCCCCGATATTTTATTGTCATTGATTTTAAGCTTATTAACACGTGAATATGTTTTTATTTCAGCGCCGTTCTTACGTGCGAAATTCACAAGTGCATCCGCAACATCCCATGCTTTGCCGGATGCTGGAAATACACGTCCGCCTCTTTCGAAATTAAGTTTGACCACTTCGCTTTCGAAAAATTTAACCGTGTCTTCGTTTGAAAAAGAAATAAGCGAAGGCATCACGAAGTCGGCATTGACTTTTATTTTTTGTCTGAATTCTTCTAACGATCTGGTATTAGTAATATTACATCGTCCTTTGCCGGTGATCCGGACTTTTCTTGCGGGCTTCTCCATTTTTTCAAGAATAACGGTACGGTTCCCGTTACGTGCTGATGTTGCCGCCGCCATAAGGCCTGCCGCACCGGCACCGATAACAACTACGTCATAATCCCGCATATCTGAGTTTTTTTGCGAAATTATAAAAACTGTGTAACTTTGCAAATCTATAATAGCACGTTTAGTGCTGTTTAAATTTAAAGTTTCATTGACATGTTAAGCAGAAGATTGTTGAGGATCAAGGTGATCAAGGCTCTATATTCACATTTCAAATCGGAAAGCGACACCCTGATCGTTTCTGAAAAAAATCTCGGATTCAGTATCGATAAAACATATCAGCTCTACCATCTTCTTCTATCGCTAATCGTGGATGTACAGCAGTATGCAGAAAAGAAAATAGAAATAGGAAAAAACAAAATGCTTCCGACAACGGAGGATCTTAACCCTAATTTAAAATTCGTCGAGAACAGAGTCGTTGCCCGTATTGCAGATAATGACGAACTTTTATCCTATCTTACTGTGAATAAACTGAGCTGGTCGAATTATCCGGAACTTATTAAAAAAATTTATAGTAATATGATTGTTAAGGATTACTATAAAAATTATATGGATTCCGGTAAAGACAGTTTTGCCGAGGATATGCAGTTCGTTATAAATTTTTACTCCAATGATCTCGAAGACATGCAGGAACTCGAGGACGTAGTTGAAGAGCAATCGATTTATTGGGCTGACGATGTTGCGTTTGGCCTGATATTGGTGGTGAAGACGCTTCAGAATATGAGTGAACATAAACAGCAGTTCCGTTTGCTGCCTAAATATAAAAATGACGACGATAAGGTATTTGCACAACAGTTATTCCGTGCGTCGCTGGTTAATAACAAAGAGTATTTTGCATATATAGACGAATTCACGGAGAACTGGGAACTTGATCGTATAGCTTATATGGATAGGATAATCATGATAGCTACGATAGCCGAATTATTGGCATGTCCGACAATACCGGTAAAAGTTACACTGGATGAATTTATAGAAATTTCGAAATATTATTCGACGCCGTCCAGTGGAACGTTTATCAACGGAGTATTGGATAAAATAGTAGATAAGTTGAAAAAAGAAAACCGTATACAGAAGCAGGGGCGGGGTCTTATTGAAAATTGAAATGGGAAAGATTTATTTTATCATAATACTCGCACTGTTAATTCTCGGATGCGGTAATAGTAAAAATGAGCCGAAAGGGCCGCCTGTGGTCGTGCTTGATAAAATAATGGAACTCACGTTTAATGAGAAACCAGATACCATCGACCTTGGAAACTTAAAAGAAGGAGTTATTACGGAATTTACCGTAAGACTGATAAATATAGACACTATTCCTCGTTTAATTATAGATATAATTCCCGACTGCGGATGTACTGCGATCGTATTTGATAAAAAACCGGTAATGCCTGGCGGTTATTCGGATGTAACCATGAGTTACGACAGCCGCAATCAATCCGGGACCCAGCTTAAGAATATGCGGCTCATTACTTCTATAAATGAATCTTCAAAAAATATTTTCTTAAAAAGTAGAATAGAAACCGGACGTTAACTATGAGGATTTCTCCGTTAAAATATCTCATGCGTTTAGGTATTTATTTTTTTATTTTCCTGCTTACTACTTCTGTTTTTACCGTTTTTTTTACAAGGTATATACCAGTAATAGTAACCCCTTATAAGGTTTACCGCATGGTAGGGAATTTGCAGGATTACGGACTCGGAGTAAAAGTTGAATGGTCCAGGGTAAAGAACATTAGTCCTGTCGTGGTAAGTGCGGTTATTAGTACCGAGGATGCGAAATTTGTCGATCATAACGGTTTCGATTTCGATGCTATAAGTAAGGCCAGGGAGGAAAGAAAAAAAGGCAAGAGATTCAGGGGAGCGAGTACTATTTCACAGCAGACAGCAAAGAATGTATTCTGCACTCCACACAGAAACTGGTTTAGAAAAGGAATTGAAGCATATTTTACTGTCCTTATAGAAACATTCTGGAGTAAAAAGCGTATCATGGAGGTTTATCTCAATGTCGTTGAGATCAGGCCCGGAATGTATGGCGTAGGTTCAGCGGCAAAGTTTGTTTATAATAAAAAAACATCGGAGCTGAATGTGTACGAAGCAGCTATGATTGCTACCGTTCTGCCAAATCCGTACGTGATGAACATAATGAATCCTTCTTCTTATATGAACCGAAGGGCGTCCGATGTAAGATTATTGATAAATAAAACGGGGAGTGTGGATTTCGACAAGAAAAAATGATTTAGATGATAAAATATACAAAACATAAACTAAGTAACGGATTGACCGTGATATGCCACAAGGATGCATCGACTACTATGGCTGCGGTAAATCTTATATATAAAGTCGGGGCGAAAAATGAAGATACTGGCAAAACAGGATTTGCTCACCTGTTCGAGCACCTGATGTTCGGAGGAAGCGAAAATGTTCCTGATTTCGACCTTCCGTTGCAGCTTGCCTGCGGAGAAAATAACGCTTTCACTAATAACGATTATACGGATTATTATATGGCGCTTCCCCAGGATAATATTGAGACGGCATTTTGGATAGAATCCGACAGGATGAACGGGCTGGTTATTAACGAGCATTCTTTGGAAGTTCAACGCAAAGTTGTGATAGAGGAATTCAACCAGCGATATCTTAATCAACCATATGGCGATCTTTGGATGCTGGAGAGGGAATTATGTTATAAAGTTCATCCTTACAGATGGGCAACTATAGGAATGTCGCCTGATCATATACGTGAAGCAAACCTTGAAGACGTAAAATTGTTTTATAATAAATATTATCGACCGGATAATGCCATGTTGAGTATTGCATCGGGACTTGATCCGGATAAGATTTTTAATTTTGTCGAGAAATGGTTCTCGGATATTCCAGCCGGAAAATTAATTAAGGAATCCATTCCCCAAGAACCGGAACAACATGAAGCCCGTCGATGTGAAGTATTAAGGAATGTTCCGGCAACGGTAATTATGATATCTTTTCATATAGCTGCCCGTACGGACAGAGAATTTTATATTTGCGACGTTATATCGGATGTTTTGTCAAACGGCTCTTCTTCCAGGCTTTATCAAAATCTTGTTAAGAAAAAGAACATATTTTCGTCAGTAAATGCTTATCTCACAGGTGAAGTCGATCCCGGATTATTCGTTTTTTCCGGAAATCTTTTACCGGGGATCGATCCAGAATTGGCTGAACATGAGTTCTGGAATGAAATAGATATGATTAAAACGGAATACGTAAGCGATTATGAACTGGAGAAGATAAATAATAAATTCGAATCCGGAGTTGTTTTCGGAGAAGTGAACGTTATGAATAAAGCTATGAACCTGGGATATTATGAAATGATTAACAATATAGACCTGATAAATAACGAAGTGGATATTCATAATAGTGTAACGAAAGAGGAGATACGGGACGCTGCCGTAAGGGTCTTTCGAAAGGAAAAGAGTAATACTTTAATTTATAAAGGTAAATAATGACGATAAACAGAGCTATACAACCGGATATAAAAGTTCCCGAATCCATAAATATTCCTGTTGCAGAAATGGTGGTCTGCAAAAACGGAATTCCGCTTCATGCGATAAATATCGATGATAATCAGGATGTTATGAGGGTGAGCCTGGTGTTTAAAGCCGGTACCAGATTTCAGGATTTCCCGTTTCAGGCTTTTTCCATGGTTAATTTATTAAAAGAAGGTACGCGAAATTTTACTTCTTCAGAGATATCGGAAAAAATGGATTTCTACGGAGCATATTATGATGCTTCGATCGACCGGGATTATTGCGTCGTAACTGTCTGTACTCTAACTAAATTTTTGGGCCAGGTTCTGGAGTTATTTACTGAAATCATAACAGAGCCGACTTTTCCGGGAAAAGAACTTAAAATTTTCGCGGACAAACGAAAACAGCATCTGGACATAGAAAGGGAAAAATTATCTTTTAATGCAAGGGAACTTTTAGGGAAACTACTCTTTGGTGCGACCCATCCTTACGGAGTTACTTATCCATCTGGAGAATATGAAAAAGTAACAACCCGTATGCTACGTGATTTTCACAAGGAATCCTTTGTAGCTGAAAATTGTTTTGCAGTAATGAGCGGCAAGTTTTCAGTATCCGATATTAAAAATGTAAAGGATTTTCTTTCCCATATACAATCAGGTGCCCCTAAGCTGTTCGAACCTTTATTGTTTAATACTATTCCCCACAAAGAGTTTCTTGAAAAAGAAAATGCGGTACAGTCGGCAATAATGGTAGGCAAGTTGTTGTTTAACAGGAATCACGAGGATTATATCGGTATGCAGGTACTCAATACGATACTCGGTGGATATTTCGGTTCGCGGTTAATATCGAATATTCGTGAAGAAAAAGGATATACTTACGGGATTTATTCGACAATGGTGAATCTGGAAGCTACAGGTTATATGGCGATAGCGACCGAAGTAGGAGTAGAGTTTACCGACGCAACCTTATCCGAGATATACAAAGGAATAGAATTGCTAAGGAATGAACCGATAGGAGAATTCGAGCTCAATACCGTAAAAAATATTCTTACAGGTGAATATCTCAGAATAATCGACGGACCGTTTGGTATAGCGGATGTGACTATCGAAAATATACAGAATGGTGTTGATAACAGTTATATAAACTACTCACTCCAAAAAATTAAAAATACCACACCTGAAGAATTGATGCGTTTGGCGAAGAAATATCTTAAGCCGGGAAGTTTTACCGAAGTTGTTGTGGGAAAGAAGAACATTTAGTTCCCTTTCTCACACAGGAACTTTATTCGTACCATCCTAATCTCTTCTTCCGTGTAATCAGGGCCCAGTTCTTTCTGTGCTTCGCCTATAGAATCGGTTTCCGCATCTTTCTGGAAATAATCATATATATCTTCCACCTTATCTTCATCTATTACCGTGTCGATATAATAGTCGATGTTTAATTTAGTTCCGGAATTTATAATGGCTTCAATTTCTGTGAGCAATTCGTCCAGACTGATGTTTTTAGCATCGGCAATATCTTCAAAATCCATTTTGCGGTCGATGCTCTGGATTATAAATACTTTATTGCCGCTTTTATTTACGACGCTCTTAACCACCATATTCTGTGGGCGTACGATATCCTTCTCTTCAACGTAGGCTTTGATAAGCTGTATGAATTCATTCCCGAATTTATGGGCCTTGGCAGAGCCGACGCCCGTAATATTCTGCATTTCTTCGATAGTGATCGGATATTGCACTGACATATCCTCCAGCGACGGATCCTGGAAAATTACAAACGGAGGAAGGTTATGTTTTTTAGCCACCTTTTTTCTCAGATCCTTCAGCATAGAGAACAGCATCTCGTCCGCAACTCCTCCGCCATGCTTCCCCGACGGCATTGCCGCAGCATCTTCATCGTCCACTTCTTCATATTCGTGATCTTTGGTAAGCATAATGGAGTACGGTTTTCCAAGATATTCCTTACCTTTTTTGCTGAGAGAGAGAAGTCCGTAATTTTCGATGTCTTTATCGATAAGTCCCATAACCAGAGACTGACGAAGTACTGCGTTCCAGAATTTATCGGTTTGGTCCGAGCCTATCCCGAATTGAGGGATTGCGTTATGTTTATATGATTTTATTAATGAATTGCTTTTTCCTATGATGACGTTTATAAGATAATCGCTTTTGAATTTATCCCCGATTACCTGTAAAGTCTCCAGAAGCTGTTGAACATATTCTTTTCCTTCGAACTGTGTTTTAGGGTTGAGGCAATTGTCGCAGTTGCCGCAATTTTTTTCGTGATATTCTTCTCCGAAGTAATGAAGCAGTTTTTTTCTGCGGCATACGGAAGATTCCGCATAGGATACTGTTTCCAATAAAAGAAGTTTCCCGATTTCCTGCTCCGCCACAGGCTTGCCCTGCATAAATTTTTCGAGCTTCTGTATATCCTTATAACTGTAAAACGTTATACATCTGCTTTCTCCTCCGTCGCGTCCGGCACGACCGGTTTCCTGATAATATCCTTCGAGACTTTTAGGTATGTCGTAATGTATTACATAGCGTACATCGGGCTTATCTATGCCCATCCCGAATGCGATAGTAGCTACTATCACATCGACTTCTTCCATAATGAATTTATCCTGATTCTCAGCACGGGTCTGGGCATCCATTCCTGCATGGTATGCAAGGGCCTTGATCCCGTTAACTTTCAGTAAATCGGCGAGTTCCTCCACTTTCTTCCTGCTGAGACAGTAAATTATTCCGGATTTTCCGTCGTTTTGTTTTATGAATTTTATTATTTCCTTTGTCGCATTAGATTTGGAGCGTATCTCGTAATATAGATTCGCCCTGTTGAAAGAGGATTTAAAAACAGAAGCGTCGCTCATGCCCAGATTTTTCTGGATATCCAACTGTACCTTAGGTGTCGCCGTTGCCGTCAAAGCTATAAGCGGAGCTGTTCCGATATCGTTTATTATCGGACGTATGCGTCTGTATTCCGGACGAAAATCGTGACCCCATTCGGATATACAATGTGCTTCGTCTATGGCGTAAAATGGAATCTTTATATTTCTGAGGAACGATATATTGTCTTCTTTCGTAAGGGATTCCGGAGCAAAATAAAGCAATTTGGTCTTACCGGCAAGAACGTCTTCTTTCACTTTATTGACCGCAGATTTATTAAGCGAAGAATTCAGGAAATGGGCAACTCCTTCTTCCATGCTGAATGTACGCATGGCGTCTACCTGATTTTTCATTAATGCGATCAAAGGCGATATGATTATAGCGGTACCTTCCATCATTAATGCCGGAAGCTGATAACAGAGGGATTTGCCCCCGCCCGTGGGCATGAGGACAAATGTATCTTTACCCGACATCACATTTCTTATAACCTCCTCCTGATTACCTTTGAATTGAGAAAAACCGAAATGTTTTTTTAGTGCGTCATGTAAAGAGTTTCTATCCGTTTTAGCCATTTTATAGCAAATTTATATCTATATGTAATTAATTATCTGAAATTTAGATTGTTTAGCGGTTGTATCGCCATATATTAACCGATATTAAAAGTACAACAATTTTGAAAAAAAACTAAATTTGTAGAAATTTTTTTATCATATTGTTAAATGTCCGATTTAAAGCAAATAAAGGATTTTGCAGCTGAAGCTGTACAGACGGAAATCGAAGCAGTTAAAAGGCTCCCGTCGTTTATAGACGATGAGTTTGCCGCTGCCGTGGAATGTATGTTTAATAGCAAAGGCAGAATCATAATAACCGGTATAGGTAAAAGCGCCATTATTGCTACTAAAATAGTCGCCACTCTTAATTCCACCGGTAGTCCGGCAGTATTTATGCATGCAGCGGATGCCATACACGGAGACCTTGGAATTATCCAAAAGAACGATGTAGTAATATGTATATCCAACAGCGGGGATTCACCGGAGATTAAGATGTTAGTGCCGCTGATCCGTAATATCGGCGAAAATAAAATAATTGCGATGGTCGGAAGGCGAGAATCGACCCTGGCAAAACTCTCCGATTACGTTATAATAACCCATGTTAACGAAGAGGCATGCCCTAATAACCTTGCGCCTACTTCGAGTACGACGGCACAACTCGTTATGGGAGACGCCATAGCTATGACGCTTCTACGTATGCGCGGATTTTCTTCGGATGACTATGCCAAGGTGCATCCAGGAGGTGCTCTCGGGAAAAAATTATATATGAGGGTTGGTGATATTCTATCTTCTGAGCCAGCACCCAGAGTCAGTCCTGAAAGCGGTATAGACGAAATAATTTTCGAGATATCTTCCAAGTTCCAGGGTGCCACTGCGGTAATAGAAGAAGACGGAAATTTGGCCGGAATTATTACGGACGGAGATATAAGGCGTATGATCCAGAAAAATAAAAACTTCGATAAACTTACTGCGCGCGACATTATGAGTTTAAATCCGAAGAATACCGATAAGGATGAACTTGCAGTTAAGGCATTCAATAAAATGGAGAAAAATAAAATCACACAGCTTGTCGTTATGGATGACGGTAAGTATTGCGGAATGATCCACATACACGATATTTTGAGAGAAGGTTTAGTTTAAGAATTATTGCATGAGACTGTATACTGAAAATTTAGTAAAAAGATATAAAACCCGTACCGTTGTGGACCATGTGTCCATAGAGGTTCAGCAAGGTGAGATTGTGGGACTTCTGGGACCTAACGGAGCAGGTAAGACCACGTCGTTTTATATGATCGTGGGACTGATAAAACCCAACGAAGGTACGATATATCTGGATGATGGTGATAATATCTACGATATTACTAAAGAACCTGTATATAAGCGTGCGCAGAGAGGCGTCGGTTATCTTGCGCAGGAGGCTTCTGTTTTCAGGAAGTTGACTGTCGAGGAGAATATAAAGGCGGTTCTCCAGATGACCAAATTCTCGAAGGAATATCAGAAAGAACGCCTGGAAACCCTTATCGAAGAATTTCGTCTTACCAAGGTTCGTAAAAGTTTCGGTATACAGTTGTCAGGAGGAGAAAGAAGACGTACGGAGATAGCCAGGGCCGTAGCTATAAATCCGAAGTTTATTCTTCTTGACGAACCTTTTGCCGGGGTGGACCCGATCGCCGTGGAAGACATCCAGAGCATTGTAAGCACCTTGAAAAATAAGAATATCGGAGTAATTATTACAGACCACAATGTACACGAAACCTTGGATATAACCGACCGTACATATCTCCTTTTCGAGGGGAAAATACTTAAATCCGGTACTGCCGAGGACCTTGCCAATGATGAAGTGGTACGCAAAGTATATCTGGGAAAAGATTTCCAATTGAAACGTTAATGATTAAAGAAATAAAAAAGAGCTCCGTAACCGGAGACATAACAGCGCCTGCATCCAAAAGTTTTGCTCAACGGGCCATTGCAGCAGCATTGCTTGCTGATGGGACCACAATTCTTGAGAATGTCACTCTTTGCGATGATACGGAAGCCGCTATCTATACCGCACGAAGGCTCGGTGCAAAAATTGAAAATCAAGGACGTAAGTATACGGTAAAAGGAGGAATATCCCCCGAAGCGTATGAACTCAATATCGGAGAATCAGGACTTTCTACAAGATTGTTTACTCCGATTGCGTCACTTTATAATAAGCCTTTGACAATCACGGGCCACGGTTCGATACTTAATCGGCCTGTAACAATGGTGGAAGAACCGCTTCGACAGCTTGGCGTTGAGGTGGAAACCAATGCCGGATATCTTCCTCTTACTGTATGCGGTCCGCTGAGAGGAGGTGAAATAGAGGTCGACGGTTCCATGAGTTCCCAGTTTATTACGGGCCTTCTGATGGCGTTGCCTCTTGCTGAAAAGGACAGTATTCTTAACATAGCTGTTTTAAACAGCAAACCTTACGTCGATATGACTCTTCAGGTTGCCGAAAGTTTCGGCATAAATATTCTGAATGAGGATTATCGAAAATTTATAATAAGAGGCAGGCAAAAATATAAACCATTGATTTATAATGTCGAAGGCGACTGGAGCGGAGCTTCGTGTATTCTTGTTGCCGGAGCCATTGCCGGGGAAGTAACTGTCGGTAATTTGAACCCTCAATCAACTCAGGCCGATAAGGAGATTATTACAGCTTTAATAAGATCCGGTGCTTCTGTAAGCATAGAAAATAATGAGGTAACCGTTCGTAGAGCGGAATTAAAGTCTTATGATTTCGACGCAACGGATTGTCCCGATCTGTTTCCTGCTCTTGCAGTTCTTGCAGCGAAATGTAAGGGCATATCTACTATTAAAGGTACTACGCGTCTTACTAACAAGGAGAGTGACAGGGCGGAAACTATTGCGTCTATGTTAAGGGCGATGGGAATTAAAATCGATATATCGGAAATCGATCTTATGAAGATAGAAGGAGGGTGTATTCAATCTGCAGAGGTAGATAGTTTTAACGATCATCGGATAGCTATGGCTGCTGCGGTTGCCGGTGTTGCTTCGGACGGTAGCGTACTTATAAAACGGGCAGAAGCGGTTAATAAATCATATCCCCGATTCTGGGAGGATATGGCGGCTTTGATGGATTAATGAAGAGGATTGAAATGGATTTCTTGTATTTTTTTACCGAAAATTTTATTATTTAAAAAATTAAATGTAATTTCGCGCCGATTACCGTTTTACAAAAAACCGGTATGAAGAACCATAAATTTTTCAAAAAAGACGGTTTTTTTTGTTTAATGATAATTAATTAATATATTTGCAGTCCTAAATTAGGGATTATGCCGATGTAGCTCAGTTGGCCAGAGCAGCTGATTTGTAATCAGCTGGTCGGGGGTTCGAATCCCTCCATCGGCTCCAAATTTCACTCTCTACATTGATCAACGTAGCGATAGCGAGTTAATCACAAGGGATAGGTAGCAAAAAAGTTCTTTAAAATAAGGGAGAATACCAGAGTGGCCAAATGGGGCAGACTGTAAATCTGCTGACGTATGTCTTCGGTGGTTCGAATCCATCTTCTCCCACAAAGATTTTTAGAATTCCGTTAAGGAGTCGGAAATCGACAGGAATATTTGGAGTGTATTTATTTACAGAAATATTCGGGTTGTTTCCGAAATCTAACAGAGAGTATAAAAATATTTGTTAGGGTATCCTGTTTTGGATCAGTGAGCAACGCGAACTAATCCGGTTTTTAACCGTAAAAACATCCAAAAACGAGACCATAAATTTGCGGAAGTAGCTCAGTTGGTAGAGCATTAGCCTTCCAAGCTAAGGGTCGCGAGTTCGAACCTCGTCTTCCGCTCAAAAGTGAAAAATTCCGGCAGCGGCCGGTTTTGATAAAAGGTTTAAAAAATTAAATTTATTTAAATAATTTTCAAAGATGGCAAAAGAAAAATTTGACAGGTCCAAGCCCCACGTGAATATCGGTACGATCGGTCACGTAGACCACGGTAAAACTACACTTACTGCTGCGATCACTACAGTGCTTGCAAAAAGAGGTCTTTCTGAGTTGCGTTCTTTCGATTCTATCGATAACGCTCCTGAAGAAAAAGAACGTGGTATCACAATCAACACTTCTCACGTGGAGTATCAGACTGCAACTCGTCACTATGCTCACGTAGACTGTCCGGGTCACGCCGACTACGTTAAGAACATGGTGACAGGTGCTGCTCAGATGGACGGTGCTATCATCGTAGTAGCTGCTACTGATGGTCCTATGCCTCAGACTCGTGAACACATTCTTCTTGCTCGTCAGGTGAACGTTCCAAGAATCGTCGTATTCCTTAACAAATGCGATATGGTTGACGACGAAGAGATGTTGGAACTTGTTGAAATGGAAGTTCGTGAACTTCTGAGTTTCTACAACTTCGACGGTGACAACGCTCCGGTAATCCGTGGTTCTGCACTTGGAGCCCTTAACGGAGATCCACAGTGGGAAGACAAAATCATGGAACTTATGGATGCTGTTGATACATATATTCCGATTCCTCCACGTGAAAACGAAAAACCGTTCCTTATGCCGGTTGAAGACGTGTTCTCAATCACAGGTCGTGGTACCGTTCTTACAGGTCGTATCGAAACAGGTATCATTAAAGTGGGCGACCCTGTTGAAATCATCGGTCTTGGTGAAAAAGCTCAGACTTCAACTTGTACAGGTGTTGAAATGTTCCGTAAACTGCTCGATTCAGGTGAAGCAGGCGACAACGTAGGTCTTCTTATGCGTGGTATCGATAAAAAAGATGTTAAACGTGGTATGGTTATCGCTAAACCAGGCTCGATCACTCCACACACTAAATTCGAAGCTGAGGTTTATATCCTTAAGAAAGAAGAAGGTGGACGTCACACTCCATTCCACAACAAATACCGTCCTCAGTTCTACCTTCGTACTCTTGACGTAACAGGTGAAATACAACTTCCTGCAGGTGTCGACATGGTAATGCCAGGTGACAACGTAACTATCACAGTAGAACTTATCTACCCTGTTGCTATTAACCTCGGTCTCCGTTTCGCTATCCGTGAAGGCGGACGTACAGTAGGTGCTGGACAGATTACTAAAATTATCGAATAATACGATATAACGACTCGGTGAGAGAACAAAATCTCTCACCTTTTTACGAGTGTAGTTCAAGGGTAGAATAGCGGTCTCCAAAACCGTTGATGGGAGTTCGAATCTCTCCACTCGTGCCAATACAAATTCTCATGAAAAGATTTATTCAATACGTCAAAAATGCCTATATTGAGCTAGTTCAAAAGGTGTCTTGGCCAACATGGAGCCAGTTACAAAGTTCGGCAATAGTTGTTATGATATCTTCCCTATTATTTGCCATAGTTATACTTTGTATGGATCTCGTGTTTGAGACCCTGATGGCAACCATCTATGGCTTGCTCTATTAATTTCTTTTAAAGATTAATTAAATCATGAGCGAAAAAACGGAAAAGAATTGGTACATTATACGTGCCATCGGTGGTAAAGAAAAGAAGGTTAAGGAATACATCGAGGCAGCTGCCCGTAACAATAATCTTCAGGACTATATCACCCAGGTACTTATTCCTACTGAAAAAATTTACCAGATCAGAAATGGTAAAAAGATCAGCAAAGAAAGAGTATCGTATCCGGGTTATGTGTTGGTTGAAGCAGCACTTGTAGGCGAAGTTCCGTATATTCTTCGTAAAACTCCCGATGTATTGGGATTTCTCGGCGACACAAAAGATACTTTGCATGGAGCTACCCCTCTCCGCCCTGCAGAGGTAAGCAGAATATTGGGACGTGTCGACGAACTAGTGGAGAGCGAAGAAGAAAACGAAGTGCCTTACGTTGTGGGCGAAACAGTGAAAGTGATCGACGGTCCTTTCTCAAGTTTTTCCGGTACGATCGAAGAGATCGACGAAGAGCGTAAGAAACTCACCGTTTCTGTAAAAATATTCGGAAGAAAAACTCCTATGGAGTTAAGTTTTGTACAAGTTGAAAAAGAGTAGCTCTGGCTGCTCGTTAATTAAAAAACTTAAGTAAAATTATGGCAAAAGAGGTTGCTGCATTTATTAAATTGCAGATCAAAGGCGGTGCCGCGAATCCATCACCTCCGGTAGGACCTGCATTAGGTTCCAAAGGTGTGAACATTATGGAGTTCTGTAAGCAGTTCAATGCAAGAACTCAGGATAGAGCGGGCAAGGTACTTCCTGTGATTATCACCGTATACAGTGATAAGTCTTTTGACTTTATCATCAAACAACCACCGGTAGCCGTTCAACTCAAAGAAGCAGCTAATATAAAATCCGGATCAGCTGAACCTAACCGTAACAAAGTTGGTTCTGTATCCTGGGATCAGATAAAAGTGATCGCACAGGATAAAATGCCGGATATGAACTGCTTTACTCTTGAGGCAGCGATGCGCATGGTTGCGGGGACAGCCCGCAGTATGGGTATCAATGTAACAGGTGAATTTCCTAATGTGTAATTACAAAAATTACTTAAAATGAGTAAGCTGACAAAAAATAGAAAACTTGTCCTGGCGAAGGTTGAACCTAACAAGGCGTACAAGCTCTCCGAGGCAGCAGCATTGCTAAAGGAAATTACCTTTACGAAATTCGATGCCTCTGTCGATGTTGACGTGCGTCTGGGTGTTGACCCGCGTAAATCTAACCAGATGGTTAGAGGCGTGGTTACTCTTCCTCACGGAACAGGTAAAGAAGTGAAAGTACTTGTACTTTGTACTCCTGATAAGGAGGCTGAAGCACAAGCGGCCGGAGCTGATTATGTCGGTCTTGATGAATATATCGACAAAATTAAAGCGGGATGGACGGATGTTGACGTGATAATCACGACTCCTAACGTCATGGCTAAAGTCGGTGCACTCGGACGTATTTTAGGTCCAAGAGGCCTCATGCCGAATCCTAAGACCGGTACCGTGACCATGGAAGTTGGTAAAGCTGTTACCGAAGTTAAAGCAGGTAAGATAGATTTCAAAGTTGATAAATTCGGTATTGTTCACGCTGCTGTCGGTAAAATATCATTTACCCCCGAGCAGATAATAGACAATGTAAAAGAATTTATGTCTATGATAATCAAACTTAAGCCTTCTGCGGCTAAAGGTACTTATGTAAAAAGCATTTACCTTTCCACTACTATGAGCCCGGGAATACAGCTGGACCCGAAATCGGTTGATAATAAATAATCGCATTAAACCATGAACAGGGAAGAAAAAGCACAAATTATTGAAAATTTAGCCGAGCAGCTACAGCAGTTCCCGCACTTTTATGTAACTGATGCCTCAGGACTTAATGCAGAACAAACTGCTAAACTGAGAAAAGACTGTTACGAAAAGAACGTTAAACTCATCGTAGTTAAAAATACGCTATTCATAAAAGCACTTGAAAAAGCTGAAAAAGCCGAAGCTGATCTTGTCGGAACCCTCACCGGATCCACTGCGATCATGTTCGCTGAGGCAGGTAATGCTCCTGCTAAGCTCATTAAGGATTTTAGGAAGAGCAATCCTACACCGGATACGAAACCTATTCTTAAAAGCGCTTACGTTGAAGAATGCGTATATCTCGGCAATAATATGCTTGAAGATCTTGTTAACGTTAAATCCCGTGAAGAACTTATCGGAGATATCGTTGCTCTTCTTCAATCACCTGCTAAAAACGTTATTTCCGCTCTTACAGCAAGTGGCGGCGGTAAAGTTGCAGGACTCGTTAAGGCACTGTCAGAAAGGGAAAGCTAATAGCCCGGCAATGCCTTTAAATTAAACAATAAAACAACAAATTAATTCGTTAAACATTTTTAAAATTTAAATACAATGGCAGATATCCAAAAATTAGCTGAAGAGTTGGTAAACTTAACAGTTAAGGAAGTAAATGAATTAGCCAATATCCTTAAAGAAGAGTACGGTATCGAACCTGCTGCTGCTGCTGTTGCAGTTGCTGCACCTGCTGCTGGCGGTGCTGGCGAAGCTGCTGCTGAAAAAACATCTTTCGATGTAATTTTAGTTTCAGGCGGTCAGGCTAAGTTGCAGGTTGTGAAAGCTGTTAAAGAGCTTACAGGCCTCGGTCTTAAAGAAGCAAAAGACCTCGTTGACGGTGCTCCGAAACCAGTTAAAGAAGGTGTTTCTAAAGAAGAAGCAGAGTCAATCAAATCACAACTTGAAGAAGCTGGTGCTGAAGTTGAGCTTAAGTAACATAGCTTAGTCTTGACGACATAACAGGTGTAGAACCTCGAAAAATGTTCTATACCTTTTTCTTGTTTAACACCCTTTTGCTCTGATTTTACAGGTTGTTTTGAAGCTAACTCGAACTAAATCAATGGATTGACCTTAGTAATACAGAGTAATAAATACAGCACCCAGTCTGTATCTGCCGTAACACGCAACAAAAGTAACCCGGTTACTTAAAAATTTTTAACCTCAAATAACAATTGGGTAAAATGTCACTCAGCACACAAAATGAACGCATAAGTTTTTCTTCTGTGGTAAACAGGATGGAATATCCTGACTTCCTCGAAGTGCAGCTGAAATCTTTCCGCGATTTCTTTCAGTTGGATACAACTCCCGAAAATCGCAAAAACGAAGGACTTTACAAAGTATTTTTAGAGAATTACCCTATTACGGATACAAGAAATAATTTCGTATTGGAATTTCTGGATTACTACATTGACCCTCCAAGATATTCGATAGAGGAATGTCTTGAAAGGGGACTGACATACAGTGTTCCGCTTAAGGCTAAACTTAAGCTATATTGTACCGATCCTGAGCATGAGGACTTCGATACCGTCATACAGGACGTGTATCTCGGTACTATTCCATACATGACATCGCGCGGAACATTCGTAATTAACGGTGCTGAAAGGGTTATTGTATCCCAGCTCCACAGATCTCCAGGTGTATTCTTCGGACAGAACATGCATTCGAACGGTACTAAATTATACTCAGCGCGTATAATCCCTTTCAAAGGTTCATGGATCGAATTCGCTACGGATATCAATAATGTCATGTATGCTTACATAGACCGTAAGAAAAAATTACCGGTTACTACGCTGTTACGTGCGATCTGTTTCGAGAGCGACAGGCAGATCCTTGAGATATTCGACCTTGCAGATGAAATAAAGGTTAATAAGGCTAACCTTAAAAAAGCCGTTGGCCGCAAACTCGCAGCCCGTGTACTTAAAACATGGATCGAGGATTTTGTGGATGAGGATACTGGTGAGGTTGTATCCATCGAACGTAATGAGATAATTATCGACCGCGAGACTATTTTGGAGGATCACCATATAGACCAGATAATAGATTCCGGAGTTAAATCAATACTTCTTCATAAGAACTCGGAAGATGGTGGTGACTATTCCATAGTTTACAATACACTTCAGAAGGACCCGTGTAACTCGGAAAAAGAAGCAGTTGTATATATATATCGTCAGTTGAGAAACTCTGAACCACCTGACGAGGCTACAGCGCGCGACGTTATCGACAAATTGTTCTTCTCTGATAAGAGATATGATCTCGGTGACGTGGGACGTTATAGGATAAATAAAAAATTAGGTTTGGACATCGACAGGGAAAACCGTGTCCTTACCAAAGAAGATATAATAGCGATTATAAAATATCTTATATCGCTTATTAATTCAAGGACTGATGTCGACGATATCGACCACCTTAGCAACAGACGCGTGCGTACAGTAGGTGAGCAGTTGGCGAATCAGTTCAGCGTAGGTTTCGTACGTATGGCGAGGACTATCCGTGAAAGGATGAACGTAAGGGACAACGAGGTATTTACTCCGGTAGACCTAATCAATGCTAAAACACTGTCGTCCGTTATTAATTCATTTTTCGGAACAAATCAGTTGTCCCAGTTCATGGATCAGACGAATCCCCTTGCAGAGATGACGCATAAGCGACGTATGTCTGCTCTCGGTCCTGGTGGACTATCGCGTGATCGTGCGGGTTTTGAGGTACGTGACGTACACTACACACATTACGGAAGGCTCTGTCCGATTGAAACGCCGGAAGGACCTAACATCGGTTTGATCTCCTCGATGTGTGTTTATTCTAAAATCAGCAATATGGGATTCATGGAGACCCCGTATCGTAAAGTTGTAAACGGTAAGGTCGATCTTTCTCCGGAAGGAATTGAATACCTTAGTGCGGAAGAGGAAGAAGGACGAATTATTGCCCAGGCAAATATTCCGATCACTACGGATGGAGAATTTATAGATAAGGAAGCAATAAAAGCAAGAGTGGACAGTGACTTCCCTACGGTGACGGATAAAGAAGTTGAGTTAATGGACGTTGCACCTAATCAAATCGCTTCCATTGCTGCATCCCTTATTCCGTTCCTCGAGCATGATGATGCCAACCGTGCACTCATGGGATCAAATATGATGCGTCAGGCAGTGCCGTTGATCAATTCCGAGGCACCTATTGTAGGAACCGGACTTGAAAAAGATATGATCCGGGACAGCCGTATTCATATTGCTGCTGAAGGCGAAGGCGAAGTCGTATTCTCAGACGCTAATGAGATTCATATCAAATATGATATGACAGAGGATGACAAACTTGCAAGCTTTGATCCTGAAGTTACGATTTATAAATTACCTCGTTTCCGCAAAACGAATCAGGATACATCGATTACCCTTAAACCGCTCGTGAGAAAAGGAGATAGGGTATCCAAAGGAATGATCCTTACTGAAGGTTACTCTACACAAAAGGGCGAGCTTGCCCTCGGAAGGAACCTGAAGGTAGCGTTCATGCCATGGAAAGGATACAACTTCGAGGATGCGATCGTGATTTCTGAAAGAATTATCAGGGACGATATATTCACTTCGGTGCATGTAGATGAGTATATTATGGAAGTAAGGGACACTAAACGCGGTGTTGAAGAACTTACAGCCGATATACCTAATGTCAGCGAAGATGCTACGAAAGACCTTGATGAAAACGGTATCATCAGAGTAGGTGCCGAAGTTAAGCCTGGAGATATTCTTATCGGTAAGATCACTCCGAAAGGAGAATCGGATCCTTCTCCGGAAGAAAAACTTCTTCGTGCGATATTCGGAGATAAAGCCGGCGACGTTAAGGATGCTTCTTTAAAAGCCCAGCCTTCTCTTTATGGGGTTATCATTGATAAAAAACTTTTCAGCCGTGCCAACAAGGATAATAAAAAGATCAAGCAGATTGAGAAAAATCTCGTGGAAAAGGTTGAAGCAAGATTTGCGAAAAAAACGGATGAGCTCAAGAGTCAGCTTATAGAGAAACTTTTCACTGTACTTAACGGTAAGACTTCTCAGGGAGTTGTCGATTATTTCGGAATGGAGCTTATTGAAAAAGGTGCTAAGTTCTCGATGAAATCGCTTGCTGATCTGGACTATAATAACGTAAATCCAAGTAAGTGGACCGCCGATAAGGACAGAAACGATCTTGTAAAGAAGATTATAAATAACTACATCGTAAAATATAAAGAGTACGATGCCATTCTTAAAAGAGAGAAGTATAATATAACTAACGGAGACGAACTTCCGGCTGGTATTATCCAATTGGCTAAGGTTTACATCGCTAAGAAACGTAAACTTAAAGTCGGTGATAAGATGGCAGGACGCCACGGTAACAAGGGTATCGTAGCCAAAGTAGTAAGGGATGAAGATATGCCGTTCCTGGAAGACGGTTCGATAGTGGATATCGTACTAAATCCGCTCGGTGTACCTTCTCGTATGAACCTTGGACAGATATATGAAACTGTACTCGGTTGGGCAGGAAAGGAACTCGGATTGAAATTCGCAACTCCGATCTTCGACGGTGCTTCACTCGATGAAATAAATGAATATACCGATAGGGCAGGAGTGCCTAGAAGCGGACGGACGTATCTTCACGACGGTGGAACCGGAGAGAGGTTCGACCAACCTGCGACAGTAGGTATTATTTATATGCTCAAACTCGGGCACATGGTGGACGATAAAATGCATGCCCGTTCGATCGGTCCTTACTCGCTTATCACGCAGCAGCCGCTCGGAGGTAAGGCACAGTTCGGAGGTCAGCGTTTCGGTGAAATGGAGGTATGGGCTCTCGAAGCATTCGGAGCAGCGCATATCCTTCAGGAGATCCTTACTATTAAGTCTGACGACGTAATAGGAAGGGCCAAGGCCTACGAAGCGATAGTAAAAGGCGATAATCTACCTTCAGCCGGAATTCCGGAAGCATTGAACGTTATCCTTCATGAGTTGAGAGGACTTGCCCTCAGCGTGAAACTGGAATAATATATGAGACCGCTGCTCTTGCAGCAGCGGCACTTTTACCTTATGATAAAAAATAATTGTCAATAAATATGTCATTCAGAAAAGACAATAAGGTTAACAACGGTTTTTCAAAAATAACTATCGGACTTGCGTCTCCCGAAGAGATTCTTGAAAATTCGAACGGGGAGGTTTTAAAACCTGCAACCATAAATTATCGTACGTATAAACCCGAAAGAGACGGACTTTTCTGCGAAAGGATATTCGGTCCTGTTAAGGATTACGAGTGTCATTGCGGTAAATACAAAAGAATCCGTTATAAAGGTATCGTCTGCGATCGTTGCGGTGTGGAGGTTACTGAAAAGAGAGTCCGCAGGGAGAGAATGGGACACATATCGCTTGTGGTTCCTGTTGCCCATATATGGTACTTCAAATTGCTTCCGACCAAAATAGGCTACCTGTTGGGTATACCTTTAAAGAAACTTGACGCAATTATTTATTATGAACGTTACGTTGTGATCCAACCTGGAGCCGCTGCGGTTAATGGAGTTAATCAACTCGACCTGTTAGCGGAAAAAGAATATCTCGATATTCTCGCGACCCTTCCTAAAGGAAACCAGCAGTTGGATGACAGCGATCCGAATAAGTTTATCGCGATGATGGGTGCTGAAGCCCTCTACATTCTGCTTCAGACTATTGATCTCGATGAAATATCCTATTCATTGAGGCACAAAGCGAGCACTGAAACTTCGCAACAGAGAAAAAGCGAGGCTCTCAAAAGACTTCATGTTGTGGAAGCATTCAGGGAGTCCAGGGAGATAAATAAACCGGAATGGATGATACTTAAGGTTATTCCTGTAACTCCTCCGGAATTGCGTCCGCTTGTTCCTCTCGATGGTGGCAGGTTCGCTACGTCCGATCTTAACGATTTGTACAGAAGGGTTATTATAAGGAACAACCGTCTTAAGAGACTTATCGAGATCAAAGCTCCGGAAGTTATCCTCAGAAATGAGAAACGTATGCTTCAGGAAGCAGTAGATTCACTGTTTGATAATTCGAGAAAATCGAATGCGGTTAAGACCGAATCCAATAGGCCTCTGAAATCGCTCTCGGACAGTCTTAAAGGTAAACAGGGACGTTTCCGCCAGAACCTTCTCGGTAAACGTGTGGATTACTCTGCACGTTCGGTAATCGTCGTTGGTCCGGAACTCAAGATGCATGAAATGGGTATTCCTAAGGATATGGCAGCGGAACTTTACAAGCCGTTTATTATCCGTAAACTCATTGAAAGAGGTATTGTTAAAACTGTAAAATCAGCTAAAAAAATAATAGACCGCAAGGATCCGGTCGTTTGGGATGTTCTTGAAAACGTACTCAAAGGTCACCCTGTATTAATGAACCGTGCCCCGACCCTTCATAGGCTGGGGATACAGGCGTTCCAGCCTAAGCTTATCGAAGGTAAAGCATTGCAGCTGCATCCGTTGGCGTGTACGGCATTTAATGCCGACTTCGACGGTGACCAGATGGCTGTTCACCTTCCGTTGGGTAATGCAGCTATATTGGAAGCTCAGATACTTATGCTGGGTGCACACAATATCTTAAACCCTGCGAACGGTGCTCCTATTACCGTCCCTTCACAGGATATGGTACTCGGACTTTATTATATTACTAAAGAACGTCCGGGAGCAAAAGGAGAAGGATTGGTATTCTATGGTCCCGAGGAAGCGATAATTGCTTACAACGAGGGTAGTGCAGCTCTTCATGCAAGGGTAAAACTACCGATTACGAAAACCGATAACGACGGTAAGGAAACAAGAGAATTTGTCGACACTACGATAGGAAGAATTATATTCAACCAGTTTGTTCCGACAGAGGCCGGATATATAAACGTCGTACTTACGAAGAAAACATTGCGTGATATTATAGGTTACGTAATGAAAACTTCCGGTGCTTCGAGAACAGCAGCGTTCCTTGACGATATCAAATCTCTCGGATACAATATGGCATTCCGTGGAGGACTTTCATTTAACCTCGACGCGGTGATCATACCGAAAGAAAAAGAAGAACTGGTTAAGGATGGTTATGACCAGGTTGCGGAAGTAATCGAAAGTTATAACATGGGCCTTATCACGAATAATGAACGTTATAACCAGATTATCGATATCTGGACACATACCAACTCCAAGTTGACGCAAACCGTATTGAAACAGTTGACCGAAGACGATCAAGGGTTCAATCCGGTATACATGATGCTCGATTCAGGAGCCCGTGGTTCCAAGGAGCAGATCCGTCAGTTATCCGGTATGCGTGGTCTTATGGCGAAACCGCAGAAATCCGGTTCAGATTCCGCACAGATTATCGAAAATCCTATCCTTTCCAACTTTAAGGAAGGACTGTCGGTATTGGAGTACTTTATTTCTACCCATGGTGCGCGTAAAGGTCTTGCGGATACCGCGCTTAAAACGGCGGATGCGGGATACCTTACACGTCGTCTTGTGGATGTTGCTCAGGATGTAATCATTACTGAAGAAGATTGCGGTACGTTGAGAGGATTAACAGCGACGACTATTAAACGCAATGAGGAGACAGTGCAGACTCTTTATGAAAAGATACTCGGACGTTATACCGTGCACGACGTATATAATCCTTTGACAGGAGAAATGATCGTTGGAGTAGGAGAAGAAATAACCGAGGAAATTGCAGATACTATTGAAAACTCGCCTATTGAACAGGTAGAGATACGTTCGGTATTAACATGCGAGTCCAAGAAAGGAGTATGTTCCAAATGTTACGGACGAAATCTTGCAACCGGACGCATGGTTCAAAGAGGTGAGGTTGTAGGAGTTATTGCAGCACAGTCTATTGGTGAGCCAGGAACCCAGCTTACACTCCGTACATTCCACGTCGGTGGTGTGGCAGGCGGTATCGCTGCTGACAGTCAGGTCGTGGCACGTTACGACGGACGTCTTGAGATAGAAGAATTACGTACGGTTCGCAAAACTGATGAAACAGGAAAAGAATTCCAGGTGGTCATCAGCCGACTTGCGGAAATTAAAATAATCGATGTAAATACCGGAATTACATTATATACACATACTCTTCCTTACGGTGCTTCGCTCTTTATGGAGGATGGAACTATCGTGAAGAAAGGCGATCTGATCTGTGAGTGGGATCCGTATAATGCGGTTATTATTTCCGAATTTAACGGTCTTGCAGTGTTCGAAAATGTGATAGAAGGTATAACTTACAGGGAAGAAGCGGACGAAACGACCGGTTTCCGTGAGAAGGTTATTGTGGAATCGAAAGATAAGAACAGAAATCCTGTCATTAAGATTCTTAATGAGAAGAGAGAAGAGCAAAGACAATATAACCTGCCTGTAGGCGCGCACATAGTTGTTAAAGAAGATGCCGTAATTTCAGCTGGCGAAATTCTTATAAAGATTCCGCGTGCTGTAGGTAAGGCGGGCGATATCACCGGAGGTCTTCCGCGTGTTACCGAATTATTCGAGGCGCGTAATCCTTCTAATCCGGCAGTTGTTTCCGAGATCGACGGAGAAGTTTCGTTCGGTAAGATCAAACGCGGTAACAGGGAAGTTATCATTACATCCAAGACAGGGGAAGAGAAAAAATACCTCGTGCCTTTGTCAAGACAGATTCTTGTTCAGGAGAACGATTATGTAAGAGCAGGTATGCCGTTGTCAGATGGAGCTATAACTCCCGACGATATACTTGCTATTCAGGGGCCTACCAAGGTTCAGGAATATATCGTAAATGAGATTCAGGAAGTGTATCGTATGCAGGGAGTGAAGATCAACGATAAACACTTTGAAGTGATTGTTCGCCAGATGATGAACAAAGTGCAGATACAGGATCCGGGAGATACGAGATTTCTTGAAGAGCAGATTGTAGATAAATGGGAGTTCATGAGAGTAAACGATGAACTTTACGATAAAAAAGTCGTTATGGACGCGGGCGATTCGGTTGAACTTAAACCGGGACAGATCGTTTCAGTGAGAAAACTACGTGACGAGAATTCTATTTTGAAACGTAAAGATCTTAAGTTGGCTGAAGTCCGTGATGTTATTCCTGCTACTTCTAATCAGATACTTCAGGGTATAACCCGTGCAGCACTTCAGACAAGCAGTTTTATGTCTGCGGCATCGTTCCAGGAAACAACTAAGGTTCTTAATGAAGCGGCGATCTTAGGAAAAGTCGATCCGCTCGAAAAACTTAAGGAGAACGTTATCTGCGGGCACCTTATACCCGGAGGTACCGGACTTAGGGATTATGATAATCTTCTGGTCGGATCTCGAGATGAATACAATTCATTATCCAAATAAAAAAAAGCTGTCTCAATTGAGACAGCTTTTTTTATATTATAAATCATCCGGCAAAAATATTTTCTTTTTCAGGTAGTTTATAACTTTTGAATAATTCCGGATTATCATGTATAAAATCGAGAGCATTATTCAAAATCAGATCGGCATTTTTTTTCGTTTCTTTCCGGTACCGTAAAGTTTCCTGATAGGTGAGGTAATGCCTGCCGCTATTTCTATTTGAGAATACTCCTATATTACCCATGCTTGCTGCCAGTTCGGGAAATGTAAGATATTTTACATAAAATGCTAACGACGGCTTAATATGTTCGGAAATAAAAAAACATAATTACCTTTCAATAAGTCGTTGTACAATAACCCTAATGTTGGCTTTAAAAATTTAAGCTGGGCCGTATTTATCAGGTGATCCGTAATAACCCTCTTATTGAACTGATCTTTATAGTTGAAGGCGATTTCGATTATTTCCTCGGAACTTATCAGTAGTTTCATAGCTCTGCAATAAATTTTTGTTGTTGCGGATCGTTTTCATCGTATTCCAGTCCGTCTGTTTTACGGGCTTCCCAGACTTTCATGTATGAAGGTTTTATATTAGCCGGCGGCCGGTTGATAATCTGTATTGAAGAAGAATCGATGTCGAGAATATCCCGGATTATTTTTCTTATCGGTTCCAGAAGTTCTTCCTGTTGTCCGGTTATGACCGTGTTCAACGCTACTTCATATTCTTTCAATATTCTCTCTGAAGAAAAACCGGAGGAATAATCCAAGCCGCTCAATGATCTAAACCACGAGTGCGCTACAACAATATCTGTGGTAGCTTGATCGTGAAGATTTTTCCAGTCGCCTTCATTGGAAGAAGTTACCGGAATAAATTTTGAATTCTCGTGCCCGTTCGTTCCTTTAAGCATAAAAAGTACCTGCCCCGGCTTGCCTCCGAACTTTTCCTCGGCCTTCTTTATTATAGTAAAAGCCTCGCTTTCCGTATCCACATCGGCATCTAGCATCATTATGCCGGAAAGTTGAAATGAATTGTCCAGCCTGCTGATGTTCCATTTGTCTGTTTTATAGGCTATCGCTGAAACATTCATTCCGGCGATATAACCGGGGACCCCATAATTTTCAAACATAGGTTCATAATCTTTGTAGTGGATTATCGATCTTACGGTACCGTCATTTCTCTTTTCAAAAACAGGATATAAAGGGAGTTTTTGTGATTTTGAGGGATTATATTCCATCCAGTTATGGTGAATAATTATATGTTTCTTATCCCTGCCTACCCGGCATTTTGTAGAGTCCTGATGGAAAAGTATTAACGAGCTGAATGTTTCATCTGTAATGATTTCCATAAAAGCATTTCCGAACAGACATTTATCGAATGCCAGTTTATTCAACATCTGCCTTAGCGTTTCGCCGTAACCGTTCACGCATTCGATAAGTTCTTTTAAATCGGGAACGGATTTATCGTAGGATATTCCCTTGCCGGAGATGTAATCTGCCTTATCATTGATAATCCTGCGGTGAGTAGTGGATTTTCTGGATAATGAAGCCAAAGCATATGGGAAAAGATTGTCGCTTCCCCATTTCCAGAACGATCCGTCGTAATTGCAGGGGTTATTTAATCGGCTGAAATTTTCGTTGGTATTATTCGATATGAACATTTTTTTATTGCCGGACCTTTTTCTGCGGGAAAAATTAGCCATGGTTGTTACCTGTAAGAGACGACAAGAAGTTCCGGAAGAAGATAATCACAACCGACCATGAAAACGGCGCGCTGTCTGTTCTCCATCTGATCAGGGTTGTACCACATTTTAATTTCCATACCGTGATAATCTGCTGTGTTTACCGCAAGTGCTATGTTGTTTCGATCCGTAAGAACCGCGAAGGATTCCGGCATATCGGAATACATTTTGAGATAAGACGATATCTGTGCATCTACGACGGGTATTCCTTTGTATTTCAATTCGCTCCTTCCATTCTGCATAGAGAGATAAGAGTTCTCCAGCATGTAATTGTCCAAAGTTTCTTCATAATTATCATAAATATCCGTGGTAACGAGGAAAACTAATTCTCCTTTCGATCTTAGCTGCCGTAAAAAAGCAGGAGCTTCATCCCACATATTTTTTAATAATTTTTCAGCGGTATCTCCCGAGCTGAAATCCGGAACCGGTATTTCGGTAATATTGTCTTCTCCGTTATTTTCGATATCATCGGTAATTTTTCTGATTATTCCGTCGAAAGTGTTATGACCTTCTGTTCTTTTGGTGTTGCCTACCCACATCGTCGCTCTTATGGATTCACGGATAGCCTCCTTAAAAAGATTTGTTTCTGCCTCTTCGAGATGTGTTCCGGATAGATCCTCCATATTTACTTCCGGATTTCCCGTTAGTTTTTCGAAAACCATACTGAAATAATCCTCGGCAGAGAAACCCAGTTCTGCTTTGACTTTATTGAGATCTATTTTTTTCTGGTATTTTTTCGATTTATCGGATCCCGTCCATCCGCTTTTATAATTTTTAAGGACATCCGTAGAACGCTCCCAAAAAGATATTGTTGTAGGAACGGGCATATTGTACATTATTTTAATTCCTAGTTCCTTTGCGTCCGGCCCCGTGAGCATCGGACGGAAAAATATTGAAGAGAGTTCTTCTCCGGAATATGTTTTGGGGTTTTCAATTATTTTAGCCATTGTTTAATATTTAAAGTTCTTCATATCATTTTCATAAGATCGGTTGTTTCCGAAATTATTGAGATCTCTGTGCGATGGGTCTTCTTTCGGGCTTGTTTTAGTGGGTTGGATACTTATTCTTTTATTTATTTTTTCCAGTTCACGAATTTTATTTTCCAGTAATTCGGTTCTTTTGGCTTTTTCTTCCATCGTTTCCAGTTTGGTCTCGATTTCGGTTAGTTTCCGCGAATATTCATTACCGTCCATATAATTTATTTTAGCCAATAATTTTTTTATATTTTTAATTACTGAGAGTGCTGTTTTGTCGTTTTCAGGAAGTTGCGGAAGATTCAGTATTTTTAATTCTTTCAAAGCGCTGTTCTTTATTTTCTCTGCTCCGGTTATTTTATCGGCTAACCCCGTTTCAACACACTCCCGGGCAGTCATCCATTCGCCTTTTCCATTATTTTTATCCATGATTTCAAGAAACGACTGTATTTCTGATCCTGACCTATGGGCGTATATTTCCGCAATTCTTTCGTCTGTTTTTTCCAGAAGGTCGATGGTCCTGTTTAATTCCGAGTGATTCCCCTCTGAGATCGTGGAACTTCTGTGGATAAGATACATAGCGTTCCGGGAAATTTCCCGTCTTCCTTCCGTAGCTGCCTGTGCGATTATCGTTGCTGCAGAAGCTACGTATCCGTAACATCTGGTCGTGATTTTAAGATCGAGTGATAGCAGATCGTCGTATATAAGAAGCGCATCGTTGACATTCCCTCCGGTCGATCTTATATTGATTACCAATTCTTCTATCGAATTGTCATTTTTTATGTACCGGATAATGCCGGCAAGGTCGTCATAAGAAAAATTATTTTCCTGCTCATTCCCGGTTTCTCCGATTATTCCGCAAATATTGAATTCGTAAATTTTGTTTTTTTTCATTTTTTACGGAAAAATACACCGGAATGTTTTTAATCGTTTTATATAATTTTATAATAAATTATGTTCTACGTCTTTATAATAATATACGCATTTTCTCACGTATTCGTATGAACAACAGAATTCTTCCGTTGCCTTCCACATTGCATTCAGTTTTGTGACGCCCATTTCCACTTTGTTGAAGACAAATCGACGGATAATAAAGACCTTAAGTAATGTATCGTCTAAAATCCCGCTTTCGATGAGGGCTTCTATGAGCTGCGTGGTTTCCGGATTATTATAACTTTCCGAAATTATTTTCCTGAATATTTTTTGGTAAATGTTCATAAACCTTAATTTTTTATGAATACACATTCCGTCGACCCGGTTCTTCCGGGAACGTAATTATTTATTTTTTCCAATCGCGCGAAAACAGTTTCACCGTTGATGGAAAGTTTGAACCGCTTCCTGAAGTCGGGCCCGAAGGCGCCCGGGTAAATTATACTGTTCATTTCGACAGGACCGATATTCATAAAAACCGTTATTCTTTTTCCTGCCAGGGAGCTTTGAAGGTTATTTTTATAATATCTGAATAAACCTTCTGTATTTCCCGGTTGACCGAATCCCAGATTGACACCTTCGTTATCATCCATGAAGCATGCATACGGATAATTGTTACGGTAAGACGGATATCCCCAATATTCGGCTTCCCTGTTCTCTTTCATTCCCGCATAATGAATTATTTTTGGACTGAAATTCAGATTTCCATCCGTTTCATTGTCCCGGTCTCCGACTTTAATAACCGATGCACTCTTTGCTGAAATAAAAGTTCCTTTTTCGTTTATAGTAGGGGAGAAGAATTTGTTCACGGATTCTGATGTACTGTCTTCTGTTGTCCAATAAGGATTGGTCCATGTATATGATGCGTAAGTTTCCCCGTTTTGAATGTTCCAGCGGGATACCGTACCGTCTTCACCGGAATATTTATAAGCCATACTTGCCGGAAGATCGAGATTGCATTCTTCTACCATTACTTCTATCGATTCGTCCGTTTTTTCCGTCCAATCGATTATTTCGTCGGTATAAAAGTTGACCAGTGTCTCTATATAAACAGTTTTATTTATTCTATCCGACAGAAACCTCAGGTTGAAAAGATGTTTTACCGCATCTATAAGTACATATTGTTTTTGCGTATATGCGAAAATATCTTCGGTCGTTACGTTCGAACCTTCCATCGGATTGGCATAAAATACCGGTTTTACGGATGTCCCTTCTTTAAGGGTAAAAGCAGTATTTTCGACAGCTCCAGCAAATGTAATAACGTTAAAGTATATTTTTTCGCCACTCTTTCTTAAAGACGGATTGCTTCTAACCGTTGCATATACCTCGATATCCTTGGTTTTTTCCATATATTCGAGATAGTTATACAACCCCCATTCCTTTGTTTCCGAATATTTTCCAAACTGATACATATAAATTTTTATATCAGTTACACCTGTTATGTCGGATATTATGTACTCACTCTCCCGTAGGGTTTCCGTTGTATTTTTATTGTTCCTGTCGTAATATGAGATGTAATATTCGTCAGCGGTTTCGTAATTGAATATGCACACTATGTATTTGCCGGACGTGTAATTATTTTTGCTGTCGGACAATTTATTAGTAACGGTAAATTCCCTGGTCGATCCCTCCTCGAGTGTTACCTTACTGATTCCGTGAAGTTCAGTTGCGGATAGGACTTTATAGTCCGATATATAATGGAAATAATATTCGAAACACATATTAACATCCTGCGACGGAGTGAAAACCGGTGTGTCGTTCTCTAATGAGAATCTGCCTCCGTTACTGAATGCATTATATTGATTTGTAAGGGTCGGATCTGCGCATTCTACGATATTACCTACGCTGTTATCCCGGTATTGTGTGGCATAGATAACGCCGTACCTGTTAGCGGACGCCGTACTGTCTTTCAATTTTACTGCAAAAAAATCCATCTGTTTTTTCAGTGCATAGACATCTTTTTCCGGATATTTTCCACTTATATACAAATTATTAATTTCATTATCTAAAAATTCCGAAGCGATCTTATATCCGGAAGATTCTATTGCACATTTGATAACCGAATCAAGATGAAAGAACGGATGGTAATCCTCGTAAGTTAATATTTTCACCGGAGCGAATTCGTTCGAGTATTCGGTTTTTTCATAAACATCCCTTGCGACAGGCAGAAATTTCACCGTACTGTTATCTGTCCAGCTGGTCGATATTAAACTTGCTGTTATGGTTTGCTCGTAAATGATATCGATATTTTTTAAACTTTTAATCGAGGTTGCAGTGATCCATTCGAGAACTCCTTCGGAGATCCGTGTATAAAAAAAGTTATTGGACACAGATAATAAAACTATATTGCCGGAAATCAATATTATTCCATCCTCGTATATTTCACACGTATGCTGTTCGGAATTAAAAAGATAGCTTTCATTTATTTCATCCGTGAAGCCGAATATCTTCCTGTTGTTATTTGTCTTTGGCAAACTCAACATATAATTCTGAACATTCATACTATACGGATTAATAAGATCTCCCGAAGAGCGATCTATCCGGATATCGAAAAGTTCGATATCTGCTCTTTTAGCGTCTATCGCCAATTCTATCATAAATAATTGATTTTACTGCTGAATATGAGTTTCTGGGGTGAATTATACGTGTCGATATTTATCGAGTCTACCTCTATGGAAGCAGGTAGATAAGCATTATTATATAACATCCATATCTTCGGCGAATCCAATAATTGGGTAATCCATAGATTTTTTTCTTCCGAGAAAGCCGGATAACTGACAGAATAATATAATCTGAGCGAGCCGTCGCTAATGATCGCTTTTTTTTCGTCGATCACAGAAAAGGAAGCGTAATCTATTGCACCGTAAACGTTCCACCAGCCGACTCTTAAGCCTGAAAGTGAAATGATGTGATAATTAACCTGATCTATTAAAGTTTCTTCATGAATAATATTCACCGTAAAGGATGGCTGAAATCCGGAATTTCTGTAATCATACGACTGAATAAAGTCTTTCAAATCATTACCGTTTATTATAATCGTCACGGGAACTTTTTCATCGATATCGATGCTTCCCAATATGAACTTTTTTCCTGTATTGTGGATGAAAATTTCGGCGTTTAATCTTCCTTCCGGAGCCATAAATGTTATTTCATCCTGCTGATCCAAATGTATATGTCTGATCTTCGGCTGGTCGGAAAGAATTATCTTATCACCGACTGGCTTATTTCCCATTAAATGTATGGAAAAATATTCCTCGGATCGAAACCTTATACCGATTCTTATGGACTTCTCCCGATCGACCGAAATTTTACTTCTCTGTAATACTGCCGGGGTTAATTTTAATTGTGTTCTCAGATAAGCGGAAACATTTACCCCGAATGACGTATCCGATTCAAAAGATTTCGTTCCCATAAGATCACCATTATTATCCAGTATCTCAAACTCGAAGTTTTGAATAGTATCGTTGTCATTAATAATATTATATAAAACACAATCTCTTGCAGGGATGTAATCTTGTGGTATTATAATTTCCATATCAGCTATTGATTATTGTTAATTCCAATGAGAAATTCAATGATATATCACCGAAATTTGTCAACGGATATTTGTTGGCTGTGACTTTTATATTATTAAGTTTTAATAATTGCGGAGAAGATTTTATAGATTCCAGTATATTGAATACGGAATCGGTCAGGTCGGAGAAATTATTATTTCCGTAATCAGCATCGATAATGTAACCGTTTATTTTACACGTGCATAAATTCGTATTACCATTTTTTATGGATATTTCCGGCTCTTCAAACCACAAAAGAGGGAACGAAAGGGTGTGTTCGATGATCTCTTCTTTGAATCCGGTTCTAAAATTGAACCCGTTTTCAATAGCTGTTTTATGTAGAATGTCTCGTATCATCTTTAAAGTTTATTTTCCTGACGTAATATTTTAATAAGATCATTTATTTCCTTGTATGCGTTAGACGATCGTTTGAAGGAGAATTTATTCTTTCTTCTGGTACATACTAAGTTGTAAACAGCTTCCTTTGCCTGCATTAACTCGTTTATGGCAACAATGGCGGTTTCTTTAGTTACTTCATTCATAGGTTAAATTTTTGGATTTGTGTATACAAATGTAATATACTAAAGTTCAAAAAACAAATAAAATAAACAAAAATTCAATTTATGGATTTTGGGCGTAAAAAAAGCCTGCTTAAGCAGGCTGGATAAAGGAAAGTTTTATTTATTTAATTTACTTTTCTTTCACGGCATTTACAAAAGTTTCGATAGCTTTCTCCATTCCTTCAAAACATTTGCCTCCGGAAGCATTCTTGTGCCCTCCTCCGTTAAAATATTTGCGCGCGAGGTTGTTTACATCGATATCTCCCTTCGAGCGCAATGAAATTTTTATGCATTCATTCGTCTGGATAAACATTGCCGATAAATTTACCCCCTCGATATATAACGGATAATTTACAAAACCCTCGCTGTCGCCCTGCTTAAAATTGAAGGCGTGCTGATCAGCTTTGCTTAAATATATGTAGGCAGCCTCAGTGTTTTCTATAAAAACCATTTTGTTATCCAATAAATGGCCCAATAGTTTCATCCTATCTTTAGTGTAATTGTTATAGAGGCGAACATTCAGGAGTGCGGGATTGATCCCCTGATTTACAATCTTTGCCAGAGCGCTGTAAAGTTCCGGGTTCAGGTTGCCGAAGGTAAAATTCCCCGTATCCGTGCTCATGCCTACATATAATGCCGTAGCTATATTGATATCCAGTAAATGCTCGAGTCCGCCCTCGATAATTAAGTTATAAACTATCAGCGACGTAGACGACATTTCCGGATGAGAAAAACTTATATCGAAATCAGTATCCGGTTCCGGATGATGGTCTATCAGAATTTTTTTCGCATCTTTATTGGGAAATATAGTTTCAGCCATTCCGTCCGTTCGTGATAAATTATTCAGATCCATAAAGAACATAACTTCGGCATTTTTTATAAAATCCTTTTGATCTTCCTTCCCGAAAAATATATCAGTCTCTCCCAGCTCCTTCGAAACCCATTCGAGAAACGACGGATAGCTGTTAGGAACAAAGAATCTTACATCATGTCCCATTTTTTTTAAGATATTACTCCATGCTATGCCGGAGCCCAGAGCATCCCCGTCCGGATTAGTATGTGAAAAAATGGCGACTTTAGATGACCTGCCGATTATAGCTTTTAATTTATCTATATTTTTATTCATATATATATGTATTATTCCTGTTTCCAGCCCGGAGCCTGTATCTGGATATCCTGTCCGTCCGGCGTCGTTAATGCAACTCCCGTGGATTTTTTTGTGATGTGCCCGATTATTTCCGTGTCCGGCAGATTCGATATTTCGGATTGTTTTGAGATAGGAAGCGTAAAAAGTAATTCATAATCTTCTCCTCCGTTCAATGCCGCAACAACCGGATCGAAGTTCAACTCTTCCGCTATAGTGAAAGTTTCTTTAGCAATAGGTATCCGGTTCAGGTATATCCTCGCGCCGCATTCCGATTGTTTACATATATGCAATAAGTCTGATGCCAGGCCGTCCGTAAGGTCGATCATGGAGGTAGGTACTATTCCAATCTCTTGCATCCTCCCGATTACTTTTTTTTTTGCTTCCGGTTTCAGCTGTCGCTTTAATATATAGTCGTATCCTTCAAACTGCGGGGTAGGGTTGTCTATACCTTGAAGTGCGATTTTTTCCCGTTCCAGTAATTGCAGCCCCATAAATGCCGCACCTAAATTCCCGGTTACGCATATAAGATCATTCAGTTGTGCGCCGTTCCTGTAAACTATCGAATCATTATCTGCATGGCCGATGGCTGTTATGTTAATAGTAAGTCCCGTCATCGAACTGGACGTATCCCCGCCGATAAGATCCAACCCGTAATTCCCGCATGCGATTTTTATTCCCTTATACAGCTCTTCAACCTGCTCGACCGTGAATTTTGCTGACAGCCCTATGTTTACCATTATCTGCCTCGGTGTTCCATACATCGCATAAATGTCCGATATTCCTGCGATTACCGCTTTGTAGCCAAGATGCATCAGCGGAGTATATATAAGATCGAAGTGTATTCCCTCCAGAAGTAGTTCCGTGGAGATAATGATTTTATTATCTCCGTTACCGATAACCGCAGCGTCGTCGCCCACGCCTTTTACCGTGCTGTCGTTCTTTATATTAAAATCTCCAGTGATTCTCTCGATCAGTCCGAATTCACCGAGTTCCGAAATTTCAGTCGCCATAAATGTTAAGTTTTATGTTACAATTCATTTAATGTGCAAAAATACGTAAAATCATAGGAGGAACCGCCAAAATAATTTATTTTTGCATTTCGTTAAATTTTAATCACAGTAAAAATGCTTAACATTGTTTTATTCGGCCCTCCGGGATGCGGAAAGGGAACCCAAGCGGAACTCCTGCAAAAAAAATACGGTATTCAGCACATTTCAACAGGCGATGCTATCCGACAGGAAATTAAAGCCGGAAGTGAACTCGGACAAAAAGTTACCAGCTTCATAGAAAAAGGACACCTTTGCCCGGACGAACTCGTTATAGATATTATCGCAGATTATATCAATAATAATAAGGATGTGGACGGAAATATCTTCGACGGCTTCCCCCGCACGACAGCTCAGGCTGAAGCATTCGATAAAATGTTGGCTTCCGAAGGTCTGGAGATCGATCTCATGGTTTCACTCGATGTGCCTGACGAAGAACTTGTTCAGCGTATAGTTAAACGCGCAGAAGTGAGCGGACGTGCAGATGACAGCGACGTGAATGTTATCAGAAACCGGATAGAGGTATATAAAGCACAGACTGCAGTTGTTGCCGATTACTATGCTAAACAGGGAAAATATTTTCCAATAAATGGCATAGGAACCATCGATGAGGTTTTCGGACGTATTTGCGATTGTATTGACAAAAGTTCTGAAAAAAAATAGAATTGCTATCTGCCTGATTACAAGCGGAAGGAATAAAACCTCGGAAAAATATTTGAAAAAAAATCGGGAAAAGATTTGGAAGTAATAAAAAACTCCCTACATTTGCACCCGCAATCAGGAACAAACAAGACTGTAAATATAACAAAAAGTTCTTTATATAGGGAAGGCAATCGAAAAAAATAACAAAAACTTTAAAAAGTTTTTGGAAATTTGAAAAAACAATTTACCTTTGCAACCCGAAACGCTTCAGAAATTCTTAATGTGAATTTCAGGTTGCGAAAAAAAAGTTAAAAATATTTTTGGAAATTAAAAAATGTTGATTACCCTTGCAACTCGAAACGCTTCAGATTTTGAAGAAGTAGAAACAGAACATCGCGCAATAAAGCAGTCGAAGCTGCGTTATTGATAAGATAAAAAAGTTCTTTGACAAGTTTAAGCAGCACAGTTTATTTTTGACAAGATAAACTAAAACAATTACCTTTGAGCTAAGATATTTATACGAAACATTTTAATACAATGGAGAGTTTGATCCTGGCTCAGGATAAACGCTAGCGGCAGGCCTAACA
>JAJQEF010000030.1 GCA_021201795.1 Rikenellaceae bacterium | reverse complement strand
GCCACCCCGACTTCATCACTATTCTGTTGGGTGTGATGGGTATATGTGTAATATTGTATCATTTTATATTTCCTCAAAAAAAAAAAAAAATCTTTATGGATAATCCGTCATTAATTATTTATTACGATGTCTAAATGAACATATCTATATATTAACAAATTGAAAATAAAAATGTTGTGTGTATAGCTGGTCGGTTTTTTATCCGATTTCAAAAAGTATTTACTGTTTATTGATATGGTTTGTTAGTTCATCGACCAATTTCTCCTGATGTGAAGGTCTTGCTGCCGGATGGGTTCTTCCGTTTTTGTCGATTATGAAGTAGTTGGGATATGAATAAACATCATAGTTATCCTTAAAAATGGTACCATTAGATTTATTCAGGAAAAAATTTTCCCCGGCCGGCCGGTGTGTATTTATGATCTTTTTCCAACTTTCGATATGGGAATCAAGGCAGATATTTATAAATGCCACATCCGTGTTTAATTCTTCCGGTAATTCTTTAGCGTGGCCGAATTCCAACATACATGAGGCGCAAGACGTTGAAAATACATCTATGTAAATTATTTTTCCAGGATAACGGTTTTGCAGAAAAGTTATAAATCGGGGTCCGGATTAATAGTTTCAATACTTAAATCATTATAGATGTAATTGATTTCATTCAAGGATATAGTGCCGTAACCAGAGGTGATTTTAGCCATTTCGTTTTTCAGACTTTCTTTTAAAAATTCAGCCCTGATGAACTTTTCCAAATCCGGATTCTTCTGGAACGAAGACATATCTCCTCTCGAAAGCTCATCCTTGAGGGCTTTGAAAATTATATAATCCCTGTAAAGACCTTCTGGTTTTTCCGATATGTCCCGGCCCCATTCGTCGAAATCAAATGCTGAAGAGATTTTCATTCCGTAATGAAGTAAAATAACCGGATAAATATCCGAAATAAAATTTTCAGTATCCGTTATGTTTATTGCCGGGCTTTCGATTAAATTCAAAATGTTTTCATTGATCGCTGATCTTTCTTTGCTGTCCATTGTAACAATGTTCGGAGGGAAATTATAGTACACGGCATGTCTTAAAATAGTCAGTTTCATTTCACGGACTAAAAAATTTTCTACCGGAGATAAGAGATTGTTCTCGTGCGAATATATTTTTATGCTATCCGTATAATTGTCTATAAGTGTGGCAATTGATTTGAAATATTCTTCGTAGGGCAATTTATAATTATGAATCTTCTTAAAAGAATCCCGTAGGTCGGAGAATTTGTAATAATGTACCGGTGCCAGCTGATTATTAATTTCGAATTTATCTCCGCCGCTGAACTTTATATTATCTATAAACAGATTCGATGTTGCACTTCCATCGATATTGACGAAAATAGAGTCTCCCGGAGTTGCAAGGAAATAAATCCATTGATTATTATAGTTAATATTTATAAGCTGTGTAACTGACATGGGATACTCGGTACTGAACGATCCGTCTTCCGGATCTACGATTATGGCAATGTAGTGGTTCCTGTTAGAAAAAAAGTCGTTGTAAATTACCTCTATTTCTTCTGTAGTGTTGTTTATTATTTTTCCGGCGACAATTACTTTTTCGAACTTTGAGGTTCGGTATTGCTACGGCCGTAACCAGCTACCGTAAAAAACAGGAGGTATAAACAAATAAAGTTTTTCATATTATAAAAATAAAGCCATTAATAGTTAATGGCTTTAAATGTAATAATTCTCAATATATTTAAAGGTATTTTTCGAGTTCCTCTACTAACATTTCGCCGGAGGAAGGACGAAGGGTAGTCCTGGAGACGTTACCTTCTTTATCTATAATAAAGTAATTGGGGAAAGAATACATTCGGTAATTTTCCATAAAATTTTTTTCGTCTTCTCCGGACATGAAAATATGGTCGCCGTGAAGATTGTGTTCTTTTACGATGTTGATCCAGTTAGGCTCTTTCGAAGAGAGGCACAGGTAAACGAAGGCGATATCTTTTCCTTCCGTTTTTTCTGCTAATGCCGGGGCATGGGCAAATTCCTGGATACACGGGGTGCACCATGATGAAAACACGTCCAGGTAAATAACTTTTCCCGGATTTCTTTGCTGCAGGAATGTAATAAAATCGGTGTTCTCGATTGAGACCTGTTCACTTGAGCCGTCAGGGTTCATTAAGATGCATTCTTTTATTACAGGTTTTCCGTATCCGTTTATTGCGGTTTCTCCTATTTTGCGCATTCTCTCTTTTACAAATTCCGTATTTAAATATTCTTCCCAATCCGGACTTTTTTCATACATGATAGTATTTCCCGGAGTAGTATTATAAGATAAAGTACTGAACAGAATAAAATCTTTGTAAAGTCCGGAAGGAAGTTCTTTGTACGGCAACATATATCTTTTAACAGGGCTCATATCCTTAATATTGCTCATGTCCGGAGAATTCATTCTTCTGTATGCTGCTGCATAAGTATTAATTAAATTGAATGCATTAAAAGACACAAGATTTTTATCGTCGGTTATATCTATCAGTGGGCTCTCCAGAAGAGACATAAGGACGGAGTCTTTATGTTTTGCGTCGTAATCAGTGTTTTTATTTATATAATTGCCGTATGTCAGCACGAAAAACTTCATATCCTTCAATAGAATATCAGTAACTTCCGGATTAAGCCCATACCTCTTGGAGTATTCTTCGATTTTATTACTCCATTCGTTTATTGCGGATACAACTTTATCGTAATAATCTTCAGGGGTACAATCATAGTTTCTTAAATCTGTTACTGATTTTTGCAGTTCATTCATTATACTGTAATGTGCAGGAGTAAACTGGTTATTGAATTCTCCGCGGTCTCCGCTGAAGCTGAGGGAACGTACAAAATCTTCTCCTTCTGCATTTCCGTTCATCGATATGAACAGGGAGTCGCCAGGCTCGATTACTAAATGAAAAAATGTATTGCCGTGGACAGCAGAAATTATGCGCGGTATGGGCTGTTCGTATTCGATGCGGAAACTTCCGTCTTTTTTGTCCGGAATGATACTGAAGTTAGTGTTTTCTCGTGAGAATCTATCGCTGAACTGTACCACTAAGGCTTCATCCGTATTGTTCTCGATTATTCCTCCGATAATTACTTTCGGTAATTTTTCTTCATTGGCATGTGCATGTAAATACGATGCTAAAATGCACAGTAATACGAATAATTTTTTCATAAAATAAAAATTTAGGTTATGATTCATGTACACAACGTAAAATTCTATAAAAAATTATTAATTAATTCTACCAGTTTATCACCGTTCGAAGGCCGTAGGTTTATTTTTTCAATATTTCCTTCTTTTGTTATGATGAAATAGGCAGGAATATTACTTATCCGGAATTTGTCTACGAGCGATAATTCAGTCTTCCCTTCCACATAGTAATTTTCACCTTGAGGCATAACCTGTCTTATCAGCTTCTCCCAATTGGGTAGATTCGAAGTTTTACATACGTTTACGAAAACTATATCCTCGCCTTTGAATTTTTCATGTATATACCCTGTGTATTTGAATTCCGCGATACATGGTCCGCACCATGTGGCGAAGAGATCGAGGAAAATAACTTTGCCGGGATATCTTTTTCGAAGGAACGAATCGAAGTCGGTTCCGCTTTCGATTTTCTCCGTTTCACCGCTTTTATTCATATATACTATGTCTGTGAATTTGTAGAAATCCGTAAATTCATGCACCCTTTCTTTCAGAAAATCCGATTTAATATGATCTTCCCATTCCGGAAATATTTCATTTAATTCTGGTCCCCGACTGAGATGCATTGTTAAATATTCGAATTTCATGTAATCGCGGTGAAATTGCGACGGTATCCGGTCGAAAGCCTTGAAGAAGGCTCTTGTTGACGATATGTTATCGCCGGAATTTTTATTTGCGATCACCTCTTCGTCCGTGTTTTCGATGAAACCGCGGTAATGAGAGAGAGCCGTCTTATACATAGGGGTTGTAAAATTAGCTTCGTTCCATAAGTCGAATAAAGGATCTTCGTATAAAACTTTTCTCAGGCCGTCGTATTGTACATCCCTGGTCCAGGTTGGGTTGCTCTCATCAGTTCTCACGGAAAAATAAAGCATATACATTTTTATGTGCCTTTTAAGAAAATCTTCGGTTTCCGGCATCATCCCGGATGAATAATAATCTACGGAATCCATATAGCGTCTTGTTGCTACCGGAATGGTTTTGGTGATGAATTCATCGGAATTTATACTATTGTCGAAGAATATCTTCTCGTTATAGAGCCGTTTAAAGAAAGACTGCTCCCAATATGTTATTTCACTGTTTACCTTTGAATTGTCGCCGCTGAACACAACTTTTCGGAGATAGTCCCGGTCTCTTGTATTCGCAGGAAGGACTATATATATGGAATCTCCGGGTTCGACTATAAGATTGAGAAACTGCCCTCCGAACGATATGGTCATATTGGTCCGCATCGCAATCGAATCTTCGAACCGGAGCTTATTATGAATGCTGTCCATTGTTATCATTAACTGGCTTCTGGATGGTCTGAACTCATCCCCAAAGCTTAATCGCAGGGTATGAGCATTCTTAAGGCCGTCCGCATCGCAGATTATAACTACCTTTTTATATTCCGGCTCCAAATTTTCCTGTTTAGAACATGCCAAGTATTGCTGCTAAGAATAATTTTTTCATATTGAAGGGGTTTTAGTAGCTATTGTTTAATGTCAAATTTCTTGTAATTTACGAATAATAAATTACCTAAAGATGAGACTCCAGTTCATTGATTAACTTATCTTTATCGGATGGTCTTAATTGGGTCGGATATATAATGCCTTCTTTATCCATAATAAAATATGACGGATATTCCTGTATGCGGTAGGTGTCCCGTAAAATCTGCATCTCTTTTCCGGAGAAGTAATAATTATCTCCTTTAATCCCGTGTTTATTTACAAATCCCGGCCAGTTTTTTTCTTCGGAATCCATACATACATACACAAATCCCACTTCTTTATTTTTTAATTGTTCATGAAGATATCCTGTCTGCTTGAATTCCGATATACATGGTGGGCACCATGTGGCATAAACATCTATGTACAATACCTTACCCGGATGTTTCTGTTGTAAGTAAGAGATAAAATCCGTGTCAGGTCGGATTACTTCCGGTTCGCTGTTAAGGGTGGTTATTTTTTCCAGTACCGGTCTGGAGAAGACAGTATTGACTTCAGAAATAAATTCTTTTATCCTGTTGATTAAAAATTCCGAATCAAGATATTTTTCCCATTCGGGAAGGTATGCGTTTAAAAAATCTTCGCCGGAATCTTCTATAAAGTCAGAAATAATTGCGAAGATTATATAATCTTTATAGAATCCCGGAGGATTATTGTATAGGGATCGTATAACTGTTTCTATATCGGATTCTTTATTTATGTTTTTGTTGTTGGAAATTATAAGATTCCGGTAAACGCTTAATACATATGGATGGAGCATCGATATAAAATTGTTATTGTTCCTGATATCGAATGGAAGATCCTCGTAAAGTTCTTTCATCAACCGGTTTATCTCCTGCCTATCATAATTTTTGTTCCCATATCCTGCATAGTTAAGAATATCGGTTCTCAGATTATGAAGTAAAAAATCTTTGGTTTCTTCGGATAAATTGTTTATTCGACAATATACTTCAATGGAATCGGAGAATCCTTTTGCGATTTTACGTATATAGCTAAAGTATTCCTGGGGTGGGATTTCGAAATTAATTAGCGATTTATCTTTTCTTAAAAGGTTCGATGAATATTTATATCCGGCTGGGAGGCCATTATTAACATCGGCATTTGCACCGCTGAATTCGATTTTTTCGAAAAAACTTTCGTCTTCGATGTGGCCCGGTATTTTTATATGTATAGAATCTCCCGGACCTGCAATAAAGTTTATGAAATTATTCCGAAATAAAATTGTAATATTATTCTTGATCGCCATCGGATATTCGGCATAAAATTGATTATTTATACTGTCGATGACTACTATTCTGGAGCTGTTGCCGAGTGTAAATCTGTCGCAGAAATTAACCTTTAATTCTTCGTTTACCGCACCTTTAACTTCCCCTGTAATTATGGTTTGTTTATATTCGGGGTTAACTGCCTCGGCCAATATTTGCGGGACAGTGAAGATAAAAGCAAAGAATAAAAATAGGATTTTTTTCATATCGATAGGTTGAGGTTAAATGCTTATATTATAAAAGTAACTGTAGCGGACAAAATGTTTCCGATTTCAGGTTAAAATGCCATTAAAAAAAGCCTCGGTTAAGTGAGGCTCTTCTAATATACTTATCTATAAAGACTTTTATTTCCTCTGTCTCACGACCTCGAATAATGTCACTGCCGCCGCCGCTGAAACGTTTAAAGATTCTATCGAGCCGCGTAACGGTATGGCAACTTTTACATCGCACATTTTTAATATTTCTTTTGAGATGCCCTTATCCTCACTACCCATGACGATGACCGTCGGTTTTTGAAAATCCGCCTCATACAGCAAGGTCTCGCTTTTTTCCGTCGCTGCAACGATTTGCATTCCACACTGCTGAAGATATTTCAATGTATTTCGGAGACTCCCTACACGGCAGACCGGTATCAGGTTCAAAGCTCCCGCTGAACTTTTTATAGCTTCTGAGTTGACTGGGGCAGCATTTTTTACAGGTACTACGAGAGCTTGCACACCAGCACATTCCGCGCTTCTTGCGATTCCCCCGAAATTCCTTACATCGGTTACTCCATCGAATACGACTATAAGCGGATTTTCTTCATTTTCAGTTATCTCTTCTACGATATCCGTAATTTCCCGGTATTCGATAACCGAGCCTACGGCTATAACTCCCTGATGGGCCCCGTTACGTGTCAGCCAGTTCAGCTTTTCTACGGGAACATCCTGTATTTGTATTTTTTTGCTTCGAGCCAGATCTCTGATCTGTGCCAGCTGGACGCTGTCCGCACCTTTTTTTAGGATTATTTTATCTATTTGCCTGCCTGAGTTTATGGCTTCGGTTACAGGTCGGATTCCGAAAATTATATTGTTGTTCATGCGATTTTTTGTTTCTAAAGATAGTAAAAAAGGGGCACATCTTGTAGAGTGCCCCTTCTATATGAAAATATTTTTTTACTGTGCAGAAGAGAATTTTTTCTCTTTGATTCTCGCTTTTTTACCTCTGAGTTTACGTAGGTAGAAAATTCGCGCCCTGCGAACCCGTCCGGATTTGTTAAGTTCGATATTGGTAATACTTGGAGATAGTAGAGGGAATATACGCTCCACGCCCACACTGTCGGAAATTTTACGGATAGTAAAAGTCTGTGTTTTGCCCGCTCCCCTTCTTTGTATAACCGTTCCGCGGAAACTTTGAAGACGTTCTTTTGCTCCTTCTACGATTTTTGTAGTTACGGTAATGGTATCACCGCTTTTGAAATTGGGATAATTCTTTTCTTCATAGAAAGAATCTTCCGCAAGGCTGATAAGTTGTTCGTTCATTGCTTTAAATAATAAAGGTTTAACGGGGAATATTACGGACACCTGTGTTCTTCATAAGAGATTCCTCCGCTTTGAGCCTGCAAATATAAATGCTTTTGTTTTAATCGCCAATTTTTTGTACGGAAAATGTATATAACGGAATGCTTATTTTTCGTTATCTGTAAGATAGTTGGCAATATAAAACGAAAACTCGCTTAAATTATTTAACTTTGCAATTCGAAATATTTTTCCGATGGCTAAAAAGGTTTTAAAAAAAATAAATAAAAAAGTCAATAATAAAAAAGCTGTCACCATTTTCTGGGTGATATTCCTTTTACCGTTCGTAACCCTTGGCTTTTTACTGCTATTGACTAGTATGGGTATGTTTGGAAAGCTGCCTTCTTTCGAGGATCTTGAAAACCCCAAAAGCAATCTTGCTACTGAAATTTATTCCGAGGACGGAGAAATGCTCGGAAGTTTTTATGTGCAAAACCGCTCCTACACCTCCTACGAGGAACTTTCTCCTAATCTGGTAGCTGCCTTGGTATCGACAGAAGACGAACGTTTCTATTCCCACTCGGGTATAGATTTTATCAGTCTTGCACGTGTAGCTGTAAAAACCGTTGCACTAGGACAGAAGCAGGGGGGCGGTAGTACGATAACCCAACAGCTTGCTAAAAATCTGTATAAAACCCGGGATACGGTTGTTTACGGTAATGTCGTGGCACGCCGATCGAATCTTATGATATCGAAATTGAAGGAGTGGATCACTGCCGTAATGCTCGAGAATAATTACACCAAAGAAGAAATAATCGCAATGTATCTCAATACGGTAGAATACGGAAGCAATGCGTTTGGAATAAAATCCGCTGCGAGAACCTTCTTCAATAAACTGCCGGATGAACTTACGATCGAAGAGTCTGCGGTATTGGTGGGCGTGGTAAATGCCCCGACGCGATATAGTCCCATCCGTAATCCGAAAAATTCATTGGCAAGAAGGAACACGGTAATTTCCAGAATGGAAAAAAGCGGTTTTATTAATTCCAAACAGAAGGATTCGATTACGGCACTTCCCATAACACTTGATTTCAGACCTATTTCTCACGATACTGGTACGGGAACATATTTCAGGGAGATGCTCCGGTTGGTGATGACTATGCAGCGTCCGCAGAGATCGCAGTATAATAATGATTGGGATTACTTGCAGGATGTAAAGCTCTGGGATGAGAATCCTATATACGGCTGGTGTCATAAGAACTTTAAATCCGACGGTACGGAATATAATTTGTACCGCGACGGTCTGAAAATATATACTACTATTAACGCCACTATGCAGCGTTATGCGGAAGAGGCATTATTGGAACATCTTTCTACAGACGTTCAGCCTTCATTGGATAAACAGGTGGCACAGAATAAACGTTTGTTCAATAAGGTCAGCCAGGATGAGATAAATACTATCATGAATCGCGCGATGAAACAGACCGATCGTTATCGTACCCTTTATCGTGCAGGAGTTTCGGAGTCGGATATAGTGAAGAATTTCAATACCCCTACGGAACTCAAGATCTTCTCTTATGAGGGGGAAAAGGATACTATTATGTCTCCCATGGATTCAATCCGTTACCACAAACAGATCATGAGAGGTTCCTTCATGGCGATGGATCCGATATCCGGTCAGGTCAAGGCTTATGTAGGCGGACAGGATTTCAAGTTCTTCAAATACGATATGGTCAAACAGGGTAAACGTCAGATAGGTTCCACGGTTAAACCGTTCATATATACTTTTGCGATCGATTTTCTTGGCATGACACCTTGTACCATGGTACCTAACTGGCCCGTAAGTATCGAAACATATAACGGTGAATCATGGACTCCGAGAGAAGCATCGGGGACAAGTAGTTATGACGGTGCGTACCATCCATTATCGTGGGGTCTTGCGAACAGCCGTAACAATTATTCCGCATGGATAATGAAAGAAGCGCGCCAGCCAGCTGCCGTAGCGGACTTTATACATAAAATGGGGATCAGGAGTTATGTCGATCCCGTGGTGGCTCTTTGTCTCGGAACAGCGGATGTCTCCTTATTTGAAATGGTAGGTGCTTATTCTACATATGTTAACAGGGGGGTGTTTACAGAGCCCCTGTTCGTTACACGAATAGAGGACAAACACGGGAACGTGCTTGAAAACTTTGCTCCGCAGACAACGGACGCCATCAGTGAACAAACTGCGTATACCATGTTAGGGATGCTGAAAAATGTAGTGAGTTCTGGTACAGCCGGGCGTCTGCGCTGGAAGTTTCATTTTACGGGTGAGATGGGTGGAAAAACAGGAACTTCACAAAATAATTCCGATGCATGGTTTATCGGTGTTACACCTAATCTGGTTGCCGGAGTATGGGTAGGAGGTGAGGATAGGAGTGTTCATCTTAATAACCAGGCGGACGGAGCGCGTTCCGCGATGCCGACCTTTGCCGGATTTATGCAGAGTGTGTATGATGACGATAAATTGCCGGTGAGCCAACAGGATACATTCTATGTTCCTCCCGGAGCAGTCGATTATAACTGTGGTTCCGGCGGAGGCGGATCCTACTCGGATAATGATGGAGACTTCAACGTTGTGTTCCCGGGAATGATCGATGAGTTTTTCGACTATTAGTTAATTTTTAACAAATAAGACAAAATTTTAACAAATCGATTGATTTTAAAAATCATTGTATTATATTTGCAGCAAAACAAAGTATAACCATTTAAGTTACATTATGAGAATAGCAATTGTTGGAGCAAGCGGAGCGGTAGGACAAGAATTCCTTCGAGTTCTCGCAGAAAGAAATTTCCCTATGGACGAACTGCTTCTTTTCGGATCCGAAAGAAGTGCGGGAAAGGTCTATAATTTTAAAGGGAAAAATATCACTGTGAAACTTCTTCAGCACAACGATGACTTCAAAGACGTAGATATCGTTTTCACTTCTGCCGGAGCAGGTACTTCGAAAGAATACGAAAAAACCATAACCCAATACGGTGCAATAATGATCGATAATTCGAGCGCGTTCCGTATGGATCAGGATGTACCTTTGGTAGTTCCTGAAGTGAACGCGGAAGATGCGCTGAACCGTCCACGCAACGTTATCGCTAACCCGAACTGTACTACCATTCAGATGGTTGTTGCCCTTAAAGCGATCGAGAAACTATCCCATATTAAAAAAGTACATGTATCGACTTACCAGGCTGCGAGCGGTGCCGGTGCGGCTGCTATGGATGAGCTTGTCGAGCAGTACAAACAAATAGTGGAAGGTAAAGAAGTAACGGTAGAAAAATTCGCTTACCAGCTTGCATACAATATTATTCCTCAGGTAGATGTTTTCACTGAAAACGGTTATACCAAAGAAGAAATGAAAATGTATCATGAGACACGTAAAATAATGCATTCCGATATTGAGGTAAGTGCAACATGCGTACGTGTTCCGGTTATGAGGGCTCACTCGGAATCGGTATGGGTTGAAACAGAAAGACCCATATCCGTTGAGGAGGCTAAAGACGCATTCTCGAAAGCGGACGGTGTTATACTTATGGATGATACCGTTAATAAAGTTTATCCTATGCCTCTGCATCTCGCAGGCGAAGATCCTGTTTATGTAGGTCGTATAAGAAAAGATATATCTAATCCTAATGGACTTACCTTCTGGTGCGTGAGCGATCAGATTAAAAAAGGAGCTGCACTCAATGCTGTTCAGATCGCTGAATATCTAATAAATCAAAAATAATAATTAACCATTATTTATAAACGGGCCTATAATAAGGCCCGTTTTTTTATAAATTATTCCAATTAATAATTCTCTCTTTATTCCATGTCCGAGTGGATGTTAAGTGAACCACAACTATTAACTAAAAGAATAGACGGCTGTGGCGCCGGCAGTGTATTAATATGGGTCTATCCGCAATTTATAGAGTGAACTCCCGGATATTATCTGGTTATAGTCGGTGATTTCTGATAGAGATGGTAAAGGTCGAATATGTTGATTTTGGCAAGTGCGAAGGGACTGATATATTTCTTTCCGGTAGATCTGAACTTAAAAAGGCCGCTTATCAGCATGTTCCGGAATTTGCCGAGGCCATATATATGGCTTAATGAGTATATACAAAATATATTCAGGGTCAATTTGGTGGCGGAGAGAACTATCGGTATATATCATCCAACTCTAACAGTTTAGGATTCGAGCGCTTTCATTTGGGAGGCGATGGCTATCCAATGAAAATCATTGAATTCGAAGACCGTTGGTTTTGCTCAGTTTGCGGACAACGGATTTTAGCGTGAATTTATTTGGTGGTGATAATTCGGATTATTTATGCCGGTTGCTTCTTTTAGTTATGAAACCAACCACCCTCTTCAGTAACTCAATGAAGCTAATTCTTTAGTAATAACGTCTGGGCAAATGAGTGTTAATACAGCCTTCAGAATTACCATAATCATGAAAGCAGTATTTTGGGGAATGCACATGCACATAACAGAAGTATTATAGACTAAATAAAGACAGGCTGGCAAAACTGTCTTGAAGTGATGAAAAATTATCTTTGTCGAAGCCGAGGGTTAAAAAGACATCGACATCTGAGCTATGTGGGTAGATAATTCTTACGCTTCTAAAACGGCTGGATATCGGAAAAAGTTACAGTAATGAAATAAATTTTCGTTTTTGTGTTATGTTTTTAAATCCACTGTGTCTTGATTAATAGAAAAGAATTAGTAATATTGGTAGAGTGATATATGACTGCCGAAAAATTTTAAAAAATATACTACCCTTTTTATAAGAAGCTGCACCGTATAGCTTTTTATATATTGAACGATGGTGTATTGTCGGCAGACGCGGTTCAGGAGACATATTACAGGATATGGAGCAATAAAGAACAATTGGCAGATGTCCGGGAGCCCGAAGCCTATGCCGTAGTGATACTGCGCAACGTGTGCTTCAACCAAATCCGGGATAAGAAGCCTACGGTTGAACTGTACGATACGATAATGTTCGAAAATAATTCATTAAGCAGGCAGATTGATACGCTGGACAATGCGAATTATTTGATGAAACTCATGGCCGATCTGCCGGAGCAGCAGAGAGTGGTGGTAACCTTAAAAGATGTCGAAGGTTATTCTTTTAAAGAAATAGAAGAAATAACAGGAACTAATGTTGAAAATCTCCGGGTTATTCTTTCCCGTGCCCGGAAAAAATTACGAGAACAGTTTATAAAAACAGAACAGAGATGAAAAAGGAGCACATAAAATCACTGTTGGATTCATATTACGAGGGAAACGCAGACGATAACGAAGAAAAAATACTTTTCGATTATTTTACGGGCTCGGATGTCGACAGTGAACTATCGGCAGACAGGGATTATTTTATTCAATTGAAGGCCTTAAAAGATATTCCGGTGCCCGAATATAATCAAGATAATATAGAGAAATGGTTTGACGCTCTGACAGATGAACCGGTACCTCTCGTTAGTAGGGCGAAGAGACTTTATCTTCTTGTTCCACGTGTCGCGTGCGTGCTGCTGCTTCTGATCATAGCGTATGTTTTTTTTCCTAAAAATGAAGAAGAAGATAAAACGGCCGGATTGAGTAAAAACAGCTTGACGGAGTTGGAAGAGATGGCCAAAGCACTGGTGATGGCGTCCCAGGAACTGTCTTCGGGTCTATCGGAACTGGAAACGTTGGAAGAGGGAGTGAACAACGCCCATAAAATATTGAATAATAAGAATTAAAATTAAACCCGTATACTATGAAAACAAAATTGATTTTACTAACCATGCTTATGGTATGCAGCTTCTCAGTTTTTGCGCAAAACAGTCCTTTTAAAAAGCAATTCGACAGATATAAAAGTATAAAATTCACTTATGTCACCAAAGCTATGATGGATATGGCACCTCAGATGAAAATAGGAAATGTCATGTTAAAAGATCTGAAGAATAAAGTTGAGCAGGTTGAAGTTTATTCCAATGTTATGTCGACCCAAGGAGGAGGGTCATCGAATGTAGTTGCATCGGTAATCATGTACAGGGAAGCTAAAAAAATACTTACTGAAGGGAAGTACGAGCTTTTACTTCAGGTTAATGAAGGAGGAAAAGATATTTCTTTTTGGGCGAAGAGAGATAAGGAAATAATTAAAGAAATGGTAAATGTGAGCCATTATCCGAGTAAAGGCTCTCGCGGCCAGTGCGAGGTGCTGCGGCTGGTAGGACATTTTACTATAGAAGATATAAAAAAGATAACTAAATAAACTGACGCGCATAAATAGATTTGTGCATATTAACCCTTTTCTTTAATTTTCACTGGACAGACTTTGCAATCGGTCTGTCAACACAAGAGAAGCCCGGTCCTCCGGGCTTTTCGTTTATCTTACAAGAACGGACTATCTGATTCTACTCTCCGGAATTGCATCGGTGTCTTCAATATGGATTTCATAAGTTTGCGACTGTGTTTTGAATCGGTTGTCAATATGCGGATATGATATCTATTCTGTTATTGTTCGGATCGATAGTGACATAATTTTCATCCTGGAAATTAAAAATCCTCGCATATCCCGATCCGCTTCCGCTAAACTGGAATTTCAGAATTCCGTCATATAAAGGTACTTCGACCATTTTATAATTTTCATAAGAGGTCAGGAACTGGTCGATAACACGGTATCCCGGTATCCACCTGATCTTCTCATCTCCGGCATAAATCAGGATATCGGTATTTCCCGGTCGGGTAACGGTATTGAAGCGCACCATAATTTTACCGTTATAACCTGTAAGTCTGGTGAACGCCCAATCCGGAAGATCCGTTCCCTGCGGGTCCCATATCATATAGATACTCACATAACTGCCTGCGGAAGCCGACTGCGCTGTTTTATTGGAGCCCTTCGTAGCTTTAAAAGATTTGTGTTCAGAAAATTACCCGGAGCGAACGTAAAATTTTATACTGTCTGAGCCAACGGCGAGTTTTATAAAATTTAGTGAGCGAGAGTAATTTTTAACAAATCTTTTAACGGAGAAAACTTTTAGCTTCGCTGAGCTCCACCAATGCTGACGCACAGAG
>JAJQEF010000045.1 GCA_021201795.1 Rikenellaceae bacterium | reverse complement strand
AATTTTTTCAACAACAATTATTAAAAACTTTTAACATTAACTTTTTTAATTATCAATCGTTTGTTAACATATGAAAAATAATTGATTCACACTTATTCACTATATGTGGATTTGTTGCTAAATGACTATATTTGTACGATTTAATATATATTTTATGGATAAGGAAACTGAAGGTGTTAAAGATGATTATAAAGATTCTTTAAACTTCATTGAGAAGATAATAGAAGAAGATATTAGCAACGGTTGTAAGGAAATAATTACACGCTTCCCACCGGAACCCAATGGTTACTTACATATAGGACATGCCAAGTCGATATGTCTTAATTTTGGTCTTGCGCTTAAATATTCAGGTAAATGTAATCTTCGTTTCGACGATACGAATCCTGTTAAGGAGGACACTGAATATGTTGACTCGATCAAGGAAGATGTACAATGGCTGGGGTTTAATTGGGCTGGTGAATACTATGCTTCCGATTATTTCGACCAATTATACGAATGGGCTGAAGAGCTTATTAAAAAAGATAAGGCTTATGTAGACGACCAAACTCAGGAAGAAATTCGTCTCTCCAGGGGAACTGTTACCGAGCCTGGAAAGGAGAGTCCGTTCAGGAACCGTACGGTCGAAGAAAATCTCGACCTTTTCCGACGTATGAAGAACGGTGAATTTAATGACGGCGACAAAGTTCTTCGTGCAAAAATAGATATGGCACATCCGAATATGTTGATGAGGGATCCGATAATGTATCGTATTAACCACACGGAACATCATAGAACTGGAAATAAATGGTGTATTTATCCGATGTATGATTATGCGCATGGTGAATCCGATTCGATAGAAAAAGTAACACATTCCATATGTACCCTGGAGTTTGATGTCCACAGACCTCTTTATAATTGGTTTATCGACAATCTGGAAATATTCCCGAGCAGACAATATGAATTTGCCAGGCTTAATCTTACTTATACAGTAATGAGCAAAAGAAAACTTCTCCAACTGGTAAAGGAAAATTTTGTTTTGGGTTGGGATGATCCGCGTATGCCTACTATTATTGCCCTGAGAAGGAGGGGATATACTCCGGAATCTATACGTTTATTTGTCGATAAAGTAGGTGTGGCTAAAAGAGATAACATTATAGACTTGGGTTTGTTGGAGTATTGTGTGAGAGAAGATTTGAATAAAAGAGTACTTCGTCGCATGGCTGTTCTGGATCCGATAAAATTAGTGATAACTAATTATCCTGAAGGTAAAAAAGAGATAATTAATTGTGTTAACAATCCGGAGGATTCTGATTCCGGAACTCGCGAGGTTGAATTCGGTCGTGAACTCTATATTGAAAGAGACGATTTTATGGAGAATCCTCCTAAAAAATATTTCAAGCTTTCTCCCGGTGGCGAAGTACGGCTTAGATATGCATATATTATTAAGTGTCAGGAGGTTATAAAAGATGAAGATGGAAATATCCTGGAACTTCACTGCACTTATGATGAACAATCCCATGGAGGTGGGTCTTCAGACGGAAGAAAAGTAAAAGGGATTATTCATTGGGTAAATGCAAATACCGCTAAAACGGCAGAAGTCAGATTGTTTGACCGCTTATTTAGCAAAGAAAATCCGGATATATCTGATAAAGAAGGAGGTACGTTTTTAGATAATCTTAACTCTGATTCATTAAAGAGTGTCCATGCATTTATCGAGCCTTCATTGTGTGATTCGGAAGTAGGGGATAAGTTTCAATTCGAAAGATTGGGTTATTTCTGTAAGGATAGAGATTCGTTACCGGATAAACCTATTTTTAACAGAACGGTTACTTTAAAAGATACCTGGGCTAAATTGTCCGCTAAATAAAAAAGAGAGCTTTTAAGCTCTCTTTTTTTGTTATATTACAGTAAATCAATCACTTATTCTTTTTTAATAGACTTTGTTATTCTCATTGCGCAAAAATGAGGACCACACATACCACAGTAATCCTGGTCGCTATTCTTTATCATTTCTACATGGAATTTTCTGGCTCTTTCAGGATCGAGCGATAAATTGAATTGATCTATCCATCTGAACTCATATCTCGCTTTACTCATTTCGTTATCTCTTTCTATTGCTCCAGGATGTCCTTTCGCTATGTCCGCTGCATGAGCTGCAAGTTTAAATGTTACGACACCTTCCCTTACGTCATCTTTATTGGGCAAAGCTAAATGTTCTTTAGTTGTTACGTAACAAAGCATAGCAGTACCGTACCATGCAATCATTGCGCCTCCTATTGCTGAAGTAATATGGTCGTATCCTGCACCTATATCAGAGACTAATGGTCCTAAAGTGTAAAATGGAGCTTCATTGCAATATTTTAATTGAAGATCCATATTTTCCTTTATTTTTTCCATAGAAACATGTCCAGGTCCTTCAATTATGGTCTGTACGTCGTTTTCGTAAGCGATCTTAGCTAATTCTCCCAATGTTTTTAATTCTCCGAACTGAGCTGCATCATTTACATCCGCAAGACTTCCCGGACGCAGACCATCTCCGAGAGAAAATGCTACGTCATATTTTTTTAATATATCGCATATTTCTTTAAAGTTTGTATAAAGAAAATTTTCTTTGTTATTGTGATCCATCCATTTTGCCATTATAGAACCTCCGCGGGAAACAATTCCAGTAGTTCTTTTTAAAGCATACGGAATGTGTTCTTTTAGAATACCTGCATGAATCGTAAAATAATCTACGCCTTGTTCACATTGTTCCAACAAAGTTTCTTTATATACCTCCCATGTGAGATGTTCTACCACGTCATTAACCTTCTCCAAAGCCTGATAAATGGGAACCGTGCCGATAGGGACCGGCGTATTTCTTAATATAGCTTCACGTGTCTGATGTATATTTTCTCCCGTAGAAAGATCCATTACAGTATCTGCTCCCCATTTTATAGCCCATAATGCCTTTTCTATTTCTTCTTCTATGCTTGACCCAAGTGCTGAATTTCCAATATTGGCATTGATTTTTACCAAAAAATTACGTCCTATAATCATAGGCTCACATTCCGGATGTTTCGGATTTGCAGGTAATATAGCCCGTCCTTGAGCAATTTCATTTCTTACTTTTTCTGCAGTTATAGCGTTTCCAGGATCAGTGTTACCCTGATTTTCACGTATTGCCACATATTCCATTTCAGGAGTGATGATCCCGTTTTTGGCATACCTTAGCTGAGTTTTAAACTCTCCGTGTTTTTCTAGAGAACTTTTTATCCAATTTTCTTTGATTTTTGGAAGACCTTTATTAATATCGTGTTTATAGTCTTCCTCAGCATGCATTCCTGCGGTATCGTAAATAATTACTTTATTTCCATTCTGCAACGAAACCTCCTTCATACCTACTTTTATTCCATTTTCAGAGGTAAGGTAAATTCTTTTGGAATTGTTTTTTTTATAATTAAAAATATTTTTATTCATTATTTAGGTTAGTTTATAATTATTGTTCCACGTGGAACATGAAACTTGCTATCGTCCGAAATAGACTAGTAGAACATTGATATCAGAGGGAGATACGCCGGGAATTCGCGATGCCTGTCCGATTGTGGCAGGTCGTATTTTTGTGAGTTTTTGTCTGGACTCTATTGACAATGACTTTATTTTACTATAATCAAAATCTTTATTTATTTTTATGTTTTCAAGTCTTGACAATTTATCAGCTACGAGTTTTTCCCTTTCTATATAACCTCCATATTTGATTATAATTTCGGCACCTTCAATTTCTTCCGAGGTTAAGTTGTTGATGTTCAAGAATTTACTTAATCCAGATATTTCTTTAGATAAATCGTTGATATTTATATTATTACGTAATAATATATCAACCAATTTACGCTTTTGGATTATTGGGGGAGATACGACTTTTTCCAGATACGGATTTATTTCATCAGGATTTATGCTTAAATTTTTAATAAAATCTACAAGTGCACTGATATTATTTTCTTTTTTAGCAACTTCCATATATCGGCCTTCATCTGCAAGTCCGATTTCAAATGATTTTTTGGTTAATCTCAAATCGGCATTATCCTGACGTAATAATATTCGGTATTCCGCGCGAGATGTAAACATTCTGTATGGTTCGTCGACACCCTTTGTCACAAGATCATCGATAAGAACTCCTATGTAGGCTTCGTTTCTGTTTAAAATAAACGGTTCCTTGTCATTTATTTTAAGATGTGCGTTTATACCAGATATAAGTCCTTGAGCACCAGCTTCTTCATAGCCTGTAGTTCCGTTTATCTGTCCTGCAAAATAAAGATTTTTTACAAACTTTGTTTCCAGTGTGTGATAGAGTTGGGTGGGTGGGAAGTAATCGTATTCTATGGCATAACCCGGACGATATATCTGTATGTTCTCGAATCCTTCTATTTTTTCCAAAGCGTTCAACTGAACGTTCCATGGCAAAGAAGAAGAAAATCCATTCAGGTAATATTCGTTAGTGCTTCTTCCTTCCGGTTCCAGAAACAGTTGATGCTGGTTTTTATCTGCAAATGTATTTAGTTTATCCTCTATGCTCGGACAGTATCTCGGACCGATACCTTTAATTATTCCGTTAAATAATGGTGAATCTTTAAAGCCCTTTTTAAGCTCGTTATGGACATTTTCAGATGTGTATACCAGATAGCACGGCAGCTGGTCTTTTACGGGTTTTATGTGGCTTAAAAACGAGAATTTAGAAGGAGTCTCATCTCCGGGCTGTGGGATCATTTTAGTAAAATCAAGAGATCTTGCATCTATTCTCGCAGGAGTACCTGTTTTCATTCTTCCTTTTTCAAATCCGTACTCTTCCAATTGTTCGGTAATACCGTAAGAAGAACTGTCTCCGGAACGTCCTCCCGGAGAACTGTTTCGTCCTATGTGCATTAATCCGTTAAGGAAAGTTCCGTTGGTAAGTATAACCGCCTTCGCCCTAAAAGAAATATTCATTACGGTAGTTACGCCTTTGGCATATCCGTCTTCAATTATAAGATGATTTACCGAGTCCTGCCACAAATATAAGTTATCTGTGTTTTCGAGTATCCTGCGCCATTCTTCCGAGAATTTGTGTTTGTCGCACTGCACCCTTGGGCTCCACATTGCCGCGCCTTTCGACCTGTTCAGCATACGGAACTGGATGGTGCTTTTATCGGTTACAATGCCCATTTGTCCGCCCAATGCGTCGATCTCACGCACTATCTGTCCTTTGGCGACTCCTCCGACCGCCGGATTGCATGACATTTGGGCGTATTTACCCATATCCATACTGATGAGTAATGTAGTGGAACCCATATTTGCCGCAGCTGTGGCAGCTTCACAACCTGCATGTCCACCGCCTACGACAATTATATCGTAATTATAAATCATTTTTCCTCTTTCTCTAATATTGAAAGATAAAAGTTTTCTTTTTCTCTCATTAAAGTTTCTTCCTTTTCTGTTTTGTCTCCGTATCCGCAGAGATGAAGAATGCCGTGTATGATCACTCTTTTTAATTCGTTGTCGAAAGAGACGTTGAATTTTTCCGAATTACTGCGTACAGTGTCTATGCTGATAAAAAGATCCCCGCAAAGAGTTTTATTTTCACAATAATCGAAGGTGATTATATCCGTATAGTAATCGTGATTCAGGAATTTTTTATTGACTTCCAATAGATAATCATCCGAACTGAAAATAATTGAAATATCGCCTGTTACCATGTTTTCACGTGAAACAGTATCTTTTATCCACTTGTTTATTTTTCTTCTGTTCCTGAAGCTGAAAACGCAGTCTTCAGTAAAGTAATTAATCATGATTCATCTTACTTTTTATAAGACTGATAAATTTGTCCGGTTCGTCACAGTTGAACGTGTATTTTTTATTTTCGGTAATTACCCAGAAGATATTGTTTTGATTGGTAACATATCCGGTGTATTTCCCAATTGCATCATTCACGAAAAAACCGTTGAAACCGAAAAATCCTCCGCTCCCGAATTTTTTCGAATCGAAACCGAAATTGGAGCGTCTTTCGATTGTAGTTATTTCTTTTATAGGAATAATAAGTTTCCCTGATAATTTTTTTAAAATAATATTTTCATTGTTTATTTCTATCGATACAGGATAGGATATAACGCATCCTATAAAGAATAAAATTATGGCGCTTCCGATTACGGAAAGAAAGATCAGGCTGTATGTGGTCGGGCTTGAATAGGCGCGTGCGACAAAGTATACAAGGCATAATATTAATATGGTAGCGATAGAAATGGTCATAACCTTTATCTGACTGCTCCAGCTTATTTTAAATTTCTCCATTTTTTAACGTTTGAGCCATTGTTCAGGATCGAGCATAACAGCACTTTGTTTGTTGATCTTCGCTATCGAAAATTCCAATGTGTAGTTGTTGTCGCTATGTGTCGAAAGCTGTCCTAAAATTTGATTTCCTTCTATTTTATCTCCTTTTTTAACGCTTATACTGCCCATATTACAATATATGGTCATGTACTCTCCATGAGTTACGGCAATGTTGTATTCCCAAATACCTATGGAAAAAATATCACTTACTTCACCGTCGAATACAGCCCTTACATTGGCGCCTTTAGTTCCTGCAATAGACACTCCTTGTTTATTGACCGTGATCTGATTGGACATTGCCGATTGGTGGCGTCCGAATTTTTCAATTACAACACCTCCTGCGACAGGGTAGGGAAGCTTGCCTTTATTTTGCTCGAACTTCCCTGATAGTTTGACGAAATATTCCGACTCAGCCTCATTCCTTTGCACAGTACTCTGTTTTCTTGCCTGTTCCTGAATTATCTGTTGTATTTTTTTTTCGAGTTGGGCTATATCGTTTTGCTTCTTTTTAATCTCGTCGTTATATTTTTTAGCCTCCGAGCGTAGCTTTGTGTCGATAATACGATAATTTTTTTCTTCGTCGCTTAATTTGGTGAGTTCCTGGCTCCTATAATTTAGTGTACTGTCGAGGTTGGATTTCTTAGTCTCCAGTGAAAGTATTTCTTCTTTTAAATTGCAGGACAATGAGTCGATAAGAACCGCCTTCTGTTGTCGCATTGAGGTATACCGCTTCATATAATATATTCTTCTTGTGATATCGTTAAAATCCTTTGCCGCAAAAAGAAATGCCATGAAATTGTTGAGCTTATAATTCTTATATGAACTGTATATCATATCAGCATATTCTTCCTTCAACTCAGACAGTTCCTTTTCGAGTGCCGACACATTATTGTTCTTGGATCTGATATCTGAATTTATAAGGCTAATCTGTTTATCCAAATTGGAAATTATATTTCTGCGGTTGGTTATATTGTTCCTTACCAACAACAGCTGACTGCTGTTTACAGACTGCTCCTTCTGAGTTTTTGAAAGGATATCGTTAGTTAAACGTATCTCCTGTTCCGCTCTCGATATTTGTTGTTTCAGTTGTTCGATAGTTTGGGCGGAAGCAGTGAAAAATCCTATTAGGCATACAAATAAAAGAATGGTTTTTCTCATTGTCTTTGTATTTCTTCAACAGTTTTTAACCGTTCTTCGATTATTTTTTTATCGTAACCGTGTTCAAGGGCTTTATTCCAATATATGGTTGCCATGAAATATTCTTTCAATTCGAATAGTACTTCCCCATAGTGGAAAAAGAGTTCCGCATTGGCATGGGCGTCGAGCGAAACAGCCTGCCTCAATACTTTTTTGGCTTCTTCATATCTCCCCATACGGTAGAGCACCCATCCGTAAGTATCGATATAAATCGAATTGCCTGGCTCCAGTTCCATAACTTTTTCTATCATTTCCAAGGCTTTATCAAGGTTTTTACCTTCAAGTGAGAGATAATAACTGTAATTGTTCAAAGTTATTTTATTCTCAGGATTCAATTTAAGGGCTTTATCGTAAAGCGGATAGATACGTTTAAAATTCAGACTGTCTTCACCATATCGAACGTCACCGATAGATGAATAAATCGCGCTTTTAATGGAATCGTTTTCTGCGTGTTTAAGCGCATTCTCCAAAGTTTTTTCCGCATCTTTAAATTCGCGCTGGGACATGTGGAAATAACTTTTCCGGAGATAAAGATCGACATCTTTAGGAAAATTTTCCAAAGCTATATCCATGTATTTTAAAACGGAATCCCTTCTTTCCATAAAATGTTCCAGGGCGATGACCATGCTCAAGGCGTGAAGGGTTATGCTGTCGTTAAGTGTTGATTTATATATATTTGCAGGGTCTTCCAGATTTCCGGATTTCAGCAGATGGTGGGCATAAAGATTCATTACACCATAATTGCCCGGATGTCTTATTATTAGGGCTGAGATCAGATCCGCCACTCTTAAATAATGGTCCTTGTAAAATGGAGAATTTGCGATTACACCGTTAAAAAAATTAATCTTAAACTCTACCGGGATCCTGTCCGAATCAAACAATTTCTTTGTTGTAAGAAGGAAATTCTCGATGTCTTTCTGCTTCAGATAGTAATCTGTTAAAGAAGCGAGAGCATCTACGCTGTGAATATCTATTTCAAGCGCTTTTTGCAATGCTTCGTAAGCCAGGGAATCTTTGTTGGTACGAAGATAAAGTTCTCCTAAAATAACGTAATTTCTTTCGTCGTACGGGAAATTTGCTGCCATTCTTTCGGATTCCGAGATGGCTTCGTTTATCAAACCTGCATTTATTAATAAAACCCTCTTGTAGGTACTTATATTATCGATGAGTCCGAATCTTGTCTCCGCAGAATCAAGAATGGCTATTGCCTTATTAATTTCGCCGGTTTGTTCGTAAAGAGCTGCGAGATACCGGTAATTATCCGGATTACTAGGTGCGATCTCTTTAATCCTGTTATATACCAGCAGTGCCGAATCGTATTTTTCCGCCATGATAAGCAGTTGACCCAACTGTAGTTGATACCACAGATTCTTGTTTTCGAGTTTATTCGCACGGTGGCTCGCAGCAAGAGCAATATCCAGATTGTTGAACTGTTGTATATTTGCCATCTCATAAAACGTCGCGGAATGTTCCGGATCGTATTCAAGAGCTTTTCTGTAATTTTTAAGGGCATTAACCGAATCGCCGTAAATATTCATTAATTTAAATCCGTTAAGGAAATAAAAAGATGCGGCCATCGATTCGTCATACTCTACCGGTATTTCAGGAAGCGAGTATGCCTGATCGATACTTTGCACGGGCCTTGCCGTAAAACATGAGCCGAATGTAAATAGAACGGCGAATATTGATAGATAATGCTTTATTTTCATAATAACCGGATCAGATGACCGAGTCGAACTGTCTTAGGAAGCGAAGGTCGTTTTCAAAATACAAACGGAGGTCCCTGACCCCGTATTTCAACATCGATATACGTTCAATACCCATACCAAACGCGAAACCGGAATATTTATTGCTGTCTATTCCGCATGATTCCAGTACATTCGGATCAACCATTCCGCATCCCATTATCTCCAGCCACCCGGAACCTTTGCATACTGCACATCCTTTACCTCCGCAAAGATTACATGAAACATCCACTTCTGCGGACGGTTCTGTGAACGGGAAGTATGAAGGGCGGAGTCTGATAGTAGCGTCCTCTCCGAAAAGGTCCTTTGCGAAGTATAGAATAGATTGCTTTAGATCCGCGAAAGTTACATTTTCGTCTATATACAGCCCTTCGACCTGATGGAAGATACAGTGTGCCCGCGCAGATATAGCTTCATTCCTGAATACTCTTCCCGGACATATCACACGTATTGGCGGTTGTTGTGTTTCCATTACACGCACCTGTATCGAACTGGTGTGGGTTCTCAGTAGTACGTCCGGATCTTTTTCGATGAAAAAAGTATCCTGCATGTCCCTTGCCGGATGTTCCGGAGGGAAATTTAATGCGGAAAATACATGCCAGTCGTCTTCTATTTCCGGTCCGTCCGCAACGGTGTATCCCAGACGCGTAAATATTTCTATTATTTCATTTTTGACAAGGGATATCGGATGTCGTGACCCGATAGGGGCGTTATTTCCCGGACGGGAAGGGTCGTCCATTTTTTCATAATCGTACGATGCAGTCAAAGAATTTTTTATCTCTTCTATTTTTTGCTGAACCGCATTTTTCAGGGCGTTTATTTTTTGTCCGAATTCTTTTTTCTTCTCCCCCGGTATAGTTTTGAATTCTTCGAAAATTTCAGTTACAGCTCCTTTTTTTCCAAGCATTTTTATTCTGAATTCTTCGATTTCAGTAGGGTTTTTAGGACTGAACTCTTTCGTTTCCTTAAGTAAAGATTCGATCTTGTTTATCATATTGTTTTGCTATAACTCTACTACTAAAGTGTTTTTATTTGTAAAACTAAGTCTTTTTTAAGGGCTCGTTTTGTTTAGAGCCGTTAATTAAACTTAAATAATTAACTTGCAGGATATTTTGTGTTAACACTGTCGTGTAACTATAGTTAATCTACAAAAGTACTAATTTATATTTTAGGTTCAAAAGAATAAATTATGAAGTATCTGACAGCCGTAATCGTATTTTTTTCGGTATTATCGGTAAGCGCCCAAAAGGTTGGTTTGGTGTTGAGCGGAGGAGGGGCTAAGGGACTTTATCATATAGGTCTGATAAAGGCTCTGGAAGAAAATAACATACCTATCGATTATATTGCGGGAACATCTATGGGATCTATTGTTGCCGGCCTGTATTCTATCGGATATAGTCCGGAAGAAATGGAAAAACTTTTTCTTTCGGATCAGGTAAAATTATGGCTCACGGGAAAAATTGAGAGCAGGTATTTCTTTTATTTCAAGAGGATGTATCCGGATCAGTCCATGGTTACGCTCAATCTCGATTTTAAATCCAAGAATAATATTGCGGCACTCCCTACGAATATAATCCCTTCCACACAAATAGATATGTCTTTTATCGATATTTTTTCCGCTGCGTCTGCTGTGGCAGAAGGAGACTTCGATAATCTGCCTATACCATTCAGATGTGTTGCATCGGATGTTTACAATAAGAAACAGGTCGTTTTCAGATCCGGAGACGTGGGGACTGCGATCCGCTCTTCGATGAGTATTCCGTTCGTATTTAAACCTGTAAAAGAAGATTCGGTGCTGCTTTATGATGGAGGTATTTATAATAATTTCCCGTGGGAGGTAGTTGAGAATGATTTCGATCCGGATATCCTTATAGGAGGGAAGTGTGTCGACGGAGGAACTAAATTGCCTGATGAAAATAATCTAATGGAACAGATTGAGGCTATAATGATGATGCGTACCGATTACGATCTTCCGGAAGATAAAGGAATAATGGTCGAGAGGATCTTCAAGGATGTCAGTATGCTGGATTTTTCACGTGCCCAGTATATTATCGATGCCGGATATCAGGATGCCATGCAGCTTATGGACTCTATTAAAATGAGGATACCCAGAAGAGTGAGTGACGAGGAGTTGTATAATAAAAGGCTGGCGTTCAGATCCCTTATCCCACAGCTTATTTTTGAAGATTATGAAATAAAGGGGCTTAATCCGGGACAGGAACGTTATGTCAGTAATCTTCTGGGTTTTAATCACGGAGACGAGAAATTTACATTTCAGGAATTTAAATCTGAATATTTCAAAATGTTGTCCGAAGGAGATATCGTTTCCGAATTTCCGCATGTTTTTTATGATGATACTACCGGATATTTTAAGATAGGGCTTGAATTAAAAACTAAACCCAGTTTCAGGATTAAGGTAGGCGGCAATATATCCTCGACTTATCTCAACCAGGCATACGTGGGACTCGAGTACAAAATAATTGATAAGAGTGCTTACAGCTTCCGCTTCGACGGAACCTTAGGATCGCTTTATACTTCTATGTCGTTGGGACTTCGAAGCGATTTTTATTTGTGGTCTCCGTTTTATTACGACCTGTTCTTCAACTACAATAATTATAATTATTCCAAAGGAAGCGATAAGAGCCAGTATGCTAATTTCGGTTTTAACCAAAGTATCGATAAATTTCTTTCAGTATCACTGGGAATGCCTCCGGGAAGAAGCACCGTTTTACAATTCAGGGTAAATTACGGAGTGAACGATTATAAATATTACAATACAACGGAAGATAAACTGGCGGAAATTATTTCACGTTCCGATTTCAATTACGTGGGAGTGCAGTTGGAGTTGCTTAAAAACACTCTTGATTATTCTCAATACCCGACAAACGGTGTATACCAATCTGCGTCGGTGATATACGTGAATGGAAATGAAAAATATAAAGATAACGGGCTCCATATAAAAAATAACAAAATATGGTTCGGGGCTAAGTTCAGTCGTGAGGATTATTTTTCTTTGGCTAAATGGTTCTCCTTGGGATTATCTGCGGAAGCGGTAGTTACTACACGACCGTCGTTCCATGATTACCATTTGACGAATTTTACCGCACCGTCGTTTACTCCTACCTCTTATAGTAAATCCCTTTATATAGACCGTTTCAGGGGAGACAGCTATATCGGGCTCGGCATAATGCCGACGTTCCATTTCATGGATAATTTTTATCTCAAGAACAATGTTTACGCATTTGCGGCCGATAAATTCGACAGCGACTTCGTGCAGGCGCCATCACAAAGGATCAGGTATATTTTTAACTCGACGCTGGTCTATCAGACTCCAATAGGTGCGGCAAGTCTTACGCTAACCAATTTCGATGCAGGAAAAAAAAACAGGTTCGTAGTCTTTAATTTCGGTTACACCATATTTAACCGTAAGGGGTTGTTTTATTAAATCCGCAATACATCAGGTATTATCCGCTTTCTATTGTATTTTAGGATAAAAAAACGGATATTTGCATTTCTGAAAACAAAAACATAAAATAAATGGCAACAACAGCAGACATAAAGAACGGAATGTGTATAGAACTTAACGGCAAAACTTTTTCTATCGTAGAGTTCCAGCACGTAAAACCCGGAAAGGGCCCTGCTTTCGTAAGGACTAAAATCAAAAATCTGGAAAACGGACGTACCATAGATCATACTTTTTCAGCAGGTGAAAAGATCGAACCTGTAAGAGTGGAGCGCCGCCCGTATCAGTATCTTTACGAGGATGACATGGGATGTAATTTTATGCACACTGAAACGTTTGAACAGATACAGATAGACCGCAATCTTATCAATAATTCCGATCTAATGAAAGAAGGACAGATTGTCGAGGTTATGTTCCACACAGAAAAGGAATCTGTATTAACAGCAGAACTTCCTCCTATGATCGATATGGAGGTGACTTATACCGAACCAGGTATTAAAGGCGATACCGCTTCGACAAACTCTCTTAAACCAGCGACTGTGGAAACCGGTGCGACGATAAGGGTTCCGTTATTTATCAATACGGGAGAGAAAATTCGTGTGGATACGCGCACACGTGAATACTACGAAAGAATAAAATAAACCTATAAAAAAGCCCTGTTTAACAGGGCTTTTTCGTATTAGAAGGGATAGCCTATCGCAAGGTAAAATCCGATGTTGTCCTTAAATCTCGGAGTGTTGAAATATCCTCCGTTGTCAGGATTCGAATATGGCGTATGTAACCCGATACCCAGATCCGCGCGGATTACCAGATAACTTATGTCATATCTTAGTCCTGCTCCGGTTCCAAGGGCTATTTCGCTAAAGAATCCTTTTGCACGCAAGTGTGCTCCCGGACGCAGAGGATCATTTCTTAACAGACAGATATTACCCGCATCCAGAAATACAGCTCCGTTGAGCCTGTTCATAATCGCGAAACGGAACTCAATATTTGCTTCAAGTTTAAAATCCCCGGTTTGATCGAGATAGCTGCGTGAGTTCGTTTAATCCGAAGGCTTGTAGCTTCCCGGACCAATCGAGCGAATCGTGAATGCACGGATGCTGTTGGCTCCTCCTATGTAAAACTGTTCGCTGTATGGCATCACTGTAGAATTGGCATAAGCATAACCGACACCTGCAAGGAATCTTGTCGCAAGTGTGTTTTTTTCCCTATACGGTGATAGTGCCGAAGTTCCGTAGTAAGTTTCAGGAATTGGGAATATTCTACCCCGAATATTTTCCTGTCGTCTCCTTTGGCTCCGAACAGGCTCGATATTCCATAAATTATATTACCCGCAGAGGTGAGGCTCGTTTGCCGGAACAGGCGATCCCTTTGTTTTTGTCCGAAACTTCTGTCGTATGTATAAGTGTATCCCATAGACGGAATCAATTGGTCGCGGAAGCTAAGTGCGATTGCCGGATTCTGATCCATCGTTTCATTGAACGAATCGGTGGAATTAAGCAGTTTTGTATATACGAGCTTAAATGGAGTAACGGTATGAAAACTATACGGCGATGTCTGGAAGTTGTAATTTGCGGAACCGTTAAGTGAAAGCATCCGGAAATATCCGGGACGATTCAGCAGATCGACACCAAGTTGGAACACTGTTCCAGTGGGATATGTGAGTCTGTTAAACATACGCGGAGTAAATCTGGGGATGCTTAAAGAGGCTGTCACGCCGAGTTCGTATGAATTTATAAGTTTTGAATCTCCCTCAATCTGTCTTTTGTTCCCTGTCTGCCATTCGTATGATCCTGTTAATTGAATTGTCAATACTTCAGCACCTTTGAAAATATTGTTGTGTCTTACTGAAAATATGGCACCCGGCCCGACAAAGCTGTTCGACTTGGAATATACGTCCGCCTCCAATTCCGCCTGTAACGGTTGATCCATTTCTGCTGCGATATTGACGTCCAGCAGATTCGATTCGCCGATCGAATCCAGTGGAACGATGTTCAGATTCACATACCGGAACACTCCCAGTGAATTAAGATCGTTCTGGTTTTTTGTCTGTGCGTTTACGGTATACTTGTCTCCTTTTTTTATGTTTACCGCTTCTGAAAGTATCCGTGGTCGCATACGTCGCGGAGTATTATAAATAATTTTCAGATCGTTATATTCGATAGTATCGAAATCCCCTCCCGAAGTATAATTCATGACGGTAATATTAATATCCCCTATATCGTAGGTACGTAGTACTTCGGAAGGTGTACCGCTGCTGAATTTCATTTTCAGGTCGACGGTATTCTCTTTTCGTGTCGTATCGGCAAGATATTCGATATAATCCGGTCGGAAATAATAATATCCGTTGTTTCTCAGGGTATTAGTGATTTTTATCCGTTCACTGGCCAGCGTGTCCAGATTATACTGCAGGCCCGGTTGGATAGGGGAGATCAGTCTCATGCTGTCGATGATCCGCCCCATATCCCCCTCTACTCTAAGATAAAAAACGCTGTCTAGGAACTTAGGCTCAGGAATATTTACGAAATAACTTAAGCGTGCCTTCTTGGGATTGTTTTTGCTCCTTATCATTTCATAACTCGATATCGATCCGAAATAGCCGTTATTGTCGAGTATTTGAGATACTACCCGTAAGCGTACTTCCGGTTGTACGTCCGATATTAATACAGGTTCTTTAGCGAGCCTGTTATATAGCCAGTGTTTAAAACCCTTTTGTTTGGGAGTATAAAGATAGTTCCAAGCCCAGAGCCCGATGGGAAGAGGAGTTCTTATGTAAGGAGAATAAAGCGGATTGTTAGGTTTGACCGATAGGGGTGATTTGACGTCGGATATTACCGATTTAGGAACGTCGCATGCGATCGAATCGTTAATTTTTATTTTTTTTACTCCGGTATAGAGTATCTCTCCTTCGGGTATCCGTTTGGTTGTGGAACATCCTGAAATCACATAAAAAACGGTGAAAACCAACGATATAAATAATATTTTATTCTTCATCCGCATAATCTTCAGTTGTTGTAGTTTCGCTGTTAGTAGCGGCAGCAGCTTCCTCTTTTTGCTGTTCTTCGAGCTTCTTTTGTTTACGTTTTTTTCCGAAATGGAACAACTCGTATAATTTGTTCATTTTTTTGCGTACAACGAAACCGAATCCGGTCTGGGTTACTTCTCCTTCGAGAATGCTTTCATAACCTGTATGACGGAATACTTTAACATACATATTGCCACTGTCGTTGAGTAAATATTCCAGCGATATGTCGTCGATAAAATTGTCCGTAAGGGCGTCGTCTGTCTCCGAATCCGTGCTTATCCGTCCGCCTATTACGGTACGTACCCTGTCGCTGAACAGGTTTTTAGATAAACGGTAGGAGTAATCGGTACGTGTCGTTTGCCCGGTGGATGTGGCTTGATTATAAGTATCGATTCCGAAACTGATGTCCACTCCTTTAAGGTTATCCTGCGCCCATTGGTTTAACTCCCGTTCCACGAAAGTATTCAAAGGATTTGTAGAGTTGCCTTTAGCAACCGTTCCAGGTCCGTTATAAGTGTTGTAGATCAAAAGATTCATTGCCTGTGACGATCGCTGTTCCGCAGTCAATGAAGACAGCTGATTTTGTATCGAAAGATCGTTAGGAGCCGCTAAATCGAATGTTATTTCAAGATTATCGAGAGAGTTCTCTACCCGGATAATTATGTTGAAGTCGACCCTCCTTGCCGATGATTGTCCTTCTTCCGTAACGTTGGTGATAACACTTTCGATAGCGGTTATATTTACCGTAGGGTCGGCAATGTCGCCGTTCCACTGGACGTAGCTCCCTTCCTGTATAGCGAATGATTTAGCCGATATCACCGGAGGATTATAATTGACCGTACCTCCCGTGAGATTATATCTTCCCGTGAAACGAGTATCTCCGAGCTGATTGGATGTATAGGTGAGCTCTCCGCTGCCCTTTACTTCGATACGGTTCTGTCCGTCCGCCGATAGGTTTATTGCCGCATCTACGCCCTCTTCAATATTTATATTCACCAGCATGTCTATTCCTGTGAGTTTAAGCCTTACTGTGGTATCCGGCAGTTCATAATAAGTCGTATCTCTGAAAGACACGAACGTAACAATGTCCTGTGCCTGTTCTTCTATATCGAGGGAATTATTCTGCATTACATAGGTAACGTCCGTATTGTTCAACAAATCCACTTCTCCGCGTATTACCAATTCGTTGACAGAGCCTTTGGCTGTTACGTCCATGTCGAGAAATGCCGTACCGTAAACGACGGAAGAGCGGTTGCGTTGTACGTCGACAGCCTGAAAATTGTCTGCCGTGACGCGAAGGTCGGTAACGATATTCGAGAAATTACTGAAATCCACAGTTCCGTTTATATCCATAGATTGATTATTCGGTGAAATAATGCTGAACCCGTTCATCGAAAGAACACTATTCTGTATGGTAATATTATTGTCTGAAATATCGAACTCAGTCCCTACTAAAGCAACATTTACTTCTGCGTCTTCAAATGATGCGTTACCGGAGAACAATGTATTCCCGGAAGAACCTGTGACCGACAGGTTCCCGTTAAGATAACCGTTTAAATCAGCATAATCGTCCGGAATGAAAGGATTTGCCAGATTCAGAGGAAGGCGGTTTATTTCTGCGTTTATATTTAGATTTCCGGTGCTGTCCGCGCCTAAATTTCCGTTCGCTGTAAGTACTTGGTCGCCGTTCACGTTCATAAGAGCATCGAATGATTCTGAAGAATTATTATAATTGAGATCAAGGTCGATATTGCCGAGTGTATCGCGCTGGTAAAGTAAGTTGGAAACAGAAATATTGCCGTCTGCGGAAACCGGATCGATCCCTCCTGTTATATTTGCAGATAGCCTGCCGTCCATTTCCGGAGCGGAGGGAATAAGACTCATTGTTGTGCCGAGATCGAGATTGTTGATTTCTAAGTGTATGCTGCCGTTATCTATAGACTCTACCGCGAGTAACTGGTCGTTGTTATTTAGTCTTAGATCTGCACCCAGCCTGCCACTGGTGAAACCGTAGGAGATGTAATTATCAGCGTTTACGTTCCAGTTATCGTAGTTAAGTATGAGCCCGCGATCCATAAGCCGTAATACTGCCGAAGTATCGCTCCATACTGTATAGCTCTCTATGTTGAATCCTGTCTTCCATTCCATATCGTGATGAACAGCCGTAAGCGTTACGGTGTCGGAATATACGGAACCGTAAACGTCAATATGCGCCTTACTGTTCTCTCCGGAACGTAGGTTTGAAAGTATAACGTTATAATCCAGATTCCCGCTATCAGTTGAAATTCCGACCGATAATGTATCGAATAGAAGGTTGTTGAATGTTATATAATCTGTTTTTAAAGATACATTGAAACTTGTATCCATTGATTTTGACGCATCGAGTTCCATTTTTCTGAAACCAAGGTTTGCCTGTCGGAGAAAATAACCGATTATGTTATTGTTTCCTGAGGTGGTCTGGAGGTCGAATGCAGGCACAATATTATTGACCGTCCGCATGTCTATATCGTTAGCAATTATTTGTGATTGTATTTCTGCAGATATCGAATTTATATGGGAAATCAGTGAATCCAGGGATTCGTAAACGGATAACTTCAATGCAAGGTCTCCGGAGGTCATATCGACATTCAGGAGAGCAGTATCTGCCGTAACGGTAAGTTCCGTATGGTTGATGTAATTATCGCGACTTCCGTCGAAAATACGCAGTGTATCTATTTCCGCATTAAAATCGAAAATTCTTGTTCCGGAAGCCTTTGCTGTCATATCGAGAAAGAATGACATATTCATCTCTCTTTCGGAAAAATTCAGTATATAGAGGTCAAGATTTTTTATTTCTCCATGTATTTCAGCTTGTTGATCCGTATACATCAGTATACCGGAAAATTCCAGACCCACATCCAGCGCTTCGCTGTCGGAATTTATATTTCCTGATAAAATATTATTTTTTAATTCTGCACCGAGGGTAATGTTTCTGTAAGTGTATCCCGAGTATAAAATGCTGTCGAGGGAAAAATCTACCGTCGCTTCGGTGTTGGTGTTAAAAAAATCAAAACCGTGCCCGTCCGCCGTTATGGTAAAAGAAGTGGTTCCTAATGAGTCCTTAGGCAAAATACTGTAAACAGGGAAACTATTAGCCTCAGCAATTACTCTGTAAGATTCGTTATTGCTGTTATAACTTCCGGATACGGACAGGTTGCCGCCGTTGATATTTAATAATATATCCGGGGAATATGTACCGTTAGAAGCTGCGACCGTGCCGTGTGTCGAGAAAGGAGGTATATTTATTCTATTCCGTGCAGCGGTATCCAACAAAAATTGTTCGATGATCTCCCCATCGGTTAATGAGGCCGTGAACCGGATATCACCCCCAAGGTCTTTGGCATCGGGTAAACCTATGACCGAACCTTCCGCTGTGAGGTTAATTTCCCCGGGAATATTTATAACGACTTTATCCAGCAAGACCCTGTTGAGGCGTCCGCCGATATTCAGATCGGCTTTTAAATTTTTCCCGCGCAGAGAATGTTCCAATTCAGGGTCGGTGATCGTGAAAAGATCAAGAAACTCATCTATGTCGATATCGGCGGATATTTTTGCGTTCACAGGGGTCTCCGGGGCCGAACCGGTTATTCCGGTTCCTATCTGCGCATCCGCCGTGACCTCTGAATTATCTGTCCGAAGTACCATTTTATTGACGGACAGATAAGAAGAATCCATTGCCGCACTCAACTGCATCGTATTAACTTTAATGCCGCTTCTCTCTTTGAAATTAATGTCGTTTATCCTGATGCCGATGTTTTGTCCGCGATAGTACGCGGAATCGATGTCTGCGTTTATTTCTGAAAATGAAAGGTTATTGAAATCGATTCCCTTCGATTTGGGCGGAGAATTATTGGAATAACCAAAACTATTATTTTTTATATCAATTTTTTCAGCTGATACCACCCATTGTTCCGTATCCGCAATATCCGGATTATCCAAGACAGTTGCAGGTTCTTCGGAAGGATATATCTTTATGATGTAATGGCCGTCCTCAAGCGATATTGTTTCGACTGTAACTGCCGCAGCTGGAATATCTACCAGTACTTTTTCAATATATCCTTCCGGCAGATGTGCGTCGACTATCAGGGAATCGTTTACATCCGTCATGCGGAACCTTGTTTCGCGCATATCGATTTCCCATGCATAAATCGTCCACATGGCGTTGCCTGAAGTTGTGTCGACGACTGAAGTCCCGGACTTAAGCCGTACATTCCCGTTTATCACGTCGAGGTATTCCACGTTAATGGAATCTTTTTTTAAATTTACGCTGTTGGCTTTAAGCGATATCGAGTCCACTGTTCATGTGAGAACCATTCCGGTTGTATCATCGACATAATCCAATATGATCCCGTTCGCATGAAACGACCTTAAAACCACATCCTGCCGTAAGAGGGGGATAAATGCCACATTTGCTTCCAGCGTGTTACAGTGGAACAGCGTGTCGGAATCCGTTGTCAATATCGTCGTGTTGTTTATGGCCAGCTTTAGATGGAATTTTAATCGCAACCGTTCCACAGACAGCCGTATGCCTAAATTACTCGAAACATAAGATACTGCCTTGGTTTTAATGAAGTCCTGAACTGGTGGTATGTATAATGCTATGAATATTATTGCTGCTAACCCGATGATTGCAAATAGAATCCATAATAAATATTTAAATATTTTTTTCCCCATTATTCGGTGTCCGGATTAATATGGTCCGTATAAGTTAATCTAATGCAGTAATTAAAGAACTACTTCCATCAACAGTATCTCGGATTTTTCAATTGCTTCTATCGTTATATTTGTGGTTTCTGTTGTTCCGACCCCATCCCTTCTGCCGAGTTCGATATCTCCGATCTTCACGGAACCTTCTAACACGAAAATATATACTCCGGTATTTCTGCCATATAAATTATATTCGGTCGATGAATCCCGTTCCAGGTTTCCCCATGAGAACCAGGCATCCTGCAAAATAGAAAAAGGTCCGTCAGGAGAAATAAATAAAGAAATTCCCTGTTTATTTACTTTGTCGGATATGTCGTAATTATGATAACCCGGCGTTGTGTCCTTTATTTTCGGTATTACCCATATCTGGAGAAATTCGAGAACTTCAGTATCGCTGTCGTTGTATTCGCTGTGGAATATTCCCGAACCCGTGCTCATTACCTGTATTTTGCCGCGGCCTATAACTTCAGTATTGTTTATATTGTCGCCATGGCGCATTTCTCCTTTCAATGGAATAGAAATAACCTCCATATTTTTGTGCGGATGCGTGTCGAAACCATGCCCGGGCATGACAGTGTCATCATTGAGTACCCTCAAAGCACCGAAGTGCATCCGTCTTGGGTTATAGTAATCTGCGAAACTGAAAGTATGATATGTTTTGAGCCATCCATGATTGGCATAGCCTCTGGAAGAAGAGCGGTCGATGATTGTTTTCATGTTTTACGGTTTATTTCCCGATAAATCATGCAAAAAATATGCCTTTACCGTAAATGGAATAATCCTATTTTTTCCTTTCCATGTGCAATATGGGATATGGATTTCCCGAAGGATCCTTTTCGCTTCTTCCCGTGACCGTAAAACCATATTTTTTATAGAATAATGCGGCTTTATGGTTTTGCTCGTTTACATCTACCTGACTGATATTATGAAATGCGATTACATATTTCATTAATCTGCTTCCGTAGCCATTCCCGCTTGCTTCAGGGGTAATAAATAGCATCTCGATTTTATTTTTGTCGATACCTGTAAAACCTATTATTCTACCGTATTCATCGGTTATGTTATATATATCCATTGAGCGGAGGGCTTCACCGACATGCCCTCTATAAAGATGTATATCTTCTTCCGTGATAAAATAATGACTCGCCCGAACAGATTCTTCCCAGATTCCTATCAGCGCTTCATGATGTTCGGGACCAGACTTGAAAATATATTTTGCAGTATTTTTTGACATTAATACTATGGGCATTCCATTCATTTCATCCTCACCGTCTATGAAATACCCGAGTTTCTTATACATTTTTATTGTGTACGGAGTTTTCCTGCTCGTAAATAATTTGAACCGGACACATTCAGGAAATTCTTTTTCCACCGCATTCATAAGCCCGGTACCTATTCCCGAATGTTGAACTTCCGGATCGACGGCCAATTTGCCGACAGTGCATGAAAAATTGTTATCCGGAGTCCCGGTAATCGATCCGATTATTTTCCCCTTGACAACATATTTGAAAACTTTACTCTGTGAAAATTCCGATCCCACATCCTCCAAGGTCTGCATCAGAAGCGGAAGGTCGTATCTTCCAATTTCGTCTCCGACTTTTCCGAAGGCTTTTTTTCTTAATTCGTGTATTTCTGCCGCATCGGAGATTACAGCGGTTTCTAAAATCTTGTCCATATCCAAATAAACAAAAAATCTTCGGAATTCCGAAGATTTTTTGTTTTAAAGTCCGAATTCTTTTTTCAGAATATCGACTGAATCGAGTTTTTCCCATGCGAAAAATTCCACCGATTTCGTTATCGTTTCACCATTGCTGTTGAATTTGACCTCTTTTATGAAAGGTTTTCTTCCGAAGTGCCCGTAAGCTGCCGTAGGTCGGAAAATAGGATTTTTAAGTCCGAATTTCTCGATGATCTTTGCCGGACGGAGATCGAAGATTTTTTCGATCCTGCATGCAATATCTCCGTCGGATAAATTAACTTTCGATGTTCCGTAAGTATCTACGTAAACGCTTACAGGGCGTGCGATTCCAATGGCATAAGCGAATTGTACGAGCACTTCATCTGCAATTCCTGCCGCGACAATGTTTTTAGCAATGTATCTCGCTGCATATGCCGCTGAACGGTCCACTTTGGAGGAATCTTTGCCGGAGAATGCTCCGCCTCCATGCGCTCCCTTGCCTCCGTATGAATCGACAATGATCTTCCGCCCTGTGAGCCCGGTGTCTCCATGGGGACCGCCGATAACGAACTTACCTGTCGGATTCACATGGAGGATGTAATCGTCCCCTAAAAGTTCCGAAAGTTGATGATCCTCCGATTCCTGTAATCTTTTCTTCACGCGTGGAATAAGAATGTCGCGTACATCGGTTTTAATTTTTCGACACATTTCCTCTTCTGCGCGTTTTTCATCCAGATCGCCGGCCAATGGCGTAACGAATTCGTCGTGCTGTGTCGAGACAACAATGGTGTGAACACGTTTGGCTTTGCCGTCGTCTCCATACTCGATCGTAACCTGACTCTTTGCGTCAGGGCGGAGATACGGCATCTCTTGGTTCTCGCGTCTTATATCTGCCAGCACTTCCAGAATTATATGCGACAGCATTAACGATGCAGGCATGTATTCTTTGGTTTCAGCCGAAGCATAACCGAACATAATGCCTTGGTCTCCTGCACCCTGCTCCTCTGCAACCTCTCTTACGACACCCTGATTGATGTCCGGAGATTGTTCGTGGATCGCAGACAGCACGCCGCATGAATTGCCGTCGAACATATATTCCGACTTGGTATAACCGATCTGGTTAATGACCTCCCTTGCTACGCTTTGTACATCTACGTAAGCATTCGAACGGACTTCTCCGCCGATTACGGTAAGACCCGTAGTTACGAAAGTTTCACAAGCTACCTTTGATTCGCTGTCCGATTTCAGGAATTCGTCCAGAATGGCATCTGAAATCTGGTCAGCGACTTTGTCCGGATGTCCTTCCGATACGGACTCCGAAGTAAATAAAAATCCCATTTTTTATTATTTTTTAGTTAAACAATTAAAAACGGGAAAAATTCAGTTGATTGGTAAATACAGATAAAAAACGCTGCTTTAGCAATTTTTTGTGTGGTTGCAATCGGCCAAATCTTTCCACATTAGAGTTAACACTTACAAAATTAGTCTTTTTTATAACAAAAAAAGCTATTCGGTATTTTTTTAGCGAGCTATCGAGGGTTATTCATCAAATCGCCATGAAATTTTCAATTTCTTCTACGGTAACCGGAACTCTTTTTTTTCCCAATATACGGCATCCCTTATCGGTCACCAGGGCATTGTCCTCGATCCTGATCCCACCGAAATTTTTGAATTTTTCGAGTTTACCGTAATCGATAAAATTAGAATTTATTTTTTCGCTTTTCCAACTGTCTATCAGGGCCGGAATAAAATATATTCCAGGTTCTACGGTCAAAACATGCCCTTGTTTTAATTTTTTCGCCATCCTTAAAGAACCGAGCCCGAATAATCTGCTTCTCTCGGTCTGGTCGTTATACCCTACATATTCCTCTCCGAGATCTTCCATGTCGTGAACATCGAGCCCCATCTGGTGTCCGAGTCCATGCGGCATAAATAGAGCGTATACCCCGTTTTCAACCATTTCTTCGGTGTCGCCGTGCAGGATGCCTATATCTTTAAGTCCTTTGCATAAAACTTTCGCACATTCCAGATGGACGCTTCTGAAAGTTATCCCGCTGCTTATAATTTCGAAAGTCTTGTTATTAGCCGCGAGAACTATATTATAAATACTTTTTTGGATATCTGTAAATTTGCCGTTTACCGGAAAGGTTCTGGTAAAATCCGAGCAGTAATTCATATCGGTCTCCGCGCCTGCATCGATAAGAAGCAGCTTACCTGAACGGAGTTTATTTTTATAGGAATGATCGTGCAAGGTCTCCCCGTTCTGGGTAACTATCGGAAGAAACGATACACCGTGTCCTTTCGATAGTGATATACCTTCTATATATCCTCCGATTTCTTTTTCCGTAATTCCCGGTCGGCATAATTTCATTGCTGCAGTGTGCATTTCATAAGCTGTTTTGCAGGCATTCTCTATTTGTGTTATTTCTTCCGAACCTTTTATTTCACGCAGTGAAACGACGGCTTTGATAAGATCTGCCGATACGTAATTCGATATGCAGTCTGTTTTTATACCAAGCAATGTTTTTAATCTCAGTACATTAGTGTCGCGATAAGGTGGAAGAAAGTGTATTTTTCTTCCGTTCTTTAATGCTATGTTGATTACGTTATTTAATTCGTCTTTTTTAAAAGATTTTTTTACTCCGCACGATTCAGACAGATCCTGTACTGATGGTTGAGGACCAGTCCATACAATATCCCTGAGTGAGATATCGTTAGCATATAGACAGTCGGTGCCCGATTCTACATCCATTACCGCTGCGAACCCTGGACGGTTTATTCCGAAAAAATATAGAAAATTGCTGTCTTGTCTGAAGTGATAAGTGTTGGAAGGATAGTTTGCAGGAGAATCTTCATTGCCAAGAAGCAATACCAATCCATGCCTGACTTTTTTGCGCAGTTCATTCCTCCTGCTTATATATAGTTCTTTTTCGAACATACTGCTGATTTTATATCAAAAATAATTAAAAAATATATCCGGGCAAACGTAATTATAAATTACTCCTAAACGAGTTCTACCGGAATATTTCTCTGTTCAATTTATTTTATATATTCGTAATAACGGAATAATACATAAGATAGTACTTTTTAACGGATAATAAAAAATGTTATCTTTGTCGGCATAGTAATTCGGTGTCGCATTGTTCAGGGAAAATATTTCAAATGACGAACTTAATTTATTGCCTTTAAAAAGTTTCGAAGGCAACATAATCGTCGTGGACAATGATGATACTATGAAAAAGGCGTTCCGGGAATTATGTGGAGAAAAAATTTTAGGTTTTGATACGGAAACAAGACCATCTTTTATGAAAGAACGTTTGAATAAAATGTCGCTTGTTCAGCTTTCATCTCAAGATAGTGCATATTTATTTCGTATAAACAAAACCCGAATATCGGACGACATTTTATCTCTTTTGGAAAGTCCGGACGTAATTAAAGTCGGAGCCTCGATAAGGGATGATATTAAAGGAATCCAGAAACAATTTCCGTTTAGCCCCAACTCATTTATGGATATACAGAATATAGCATCAGAATATGGAATTACGGATATGAGCCTGAGAAAGATATCGGGAATAGTGCTCGGATTCAGAATTTCGAAAGCTCAGAGACTTAGTAACTGGGAGGCTCAAACGCTTACTCCTGCGCAGTGCTCTTATGCCGCTACCGACGCATGGTCTTGCAGGGAAATATATTTAAAACTGAAAAACGGATATTAAAAGGATGGAAGACATAAAAAATATTATTCTCAAACGCGGTAAAGAAGAATCGTTGATGAGATTTCATCCATGGGTTTTTTCAGGGGCGATCTATTCGTGTGATTTCGAACCGCAAGAAGGCGAGTTGGTTAATGTATTATCATCAAAAAGGGAATTTATTGCCAAAGGACATTTTCAGCCGAGTTCCATAGCCGTAAGGGTACTTACTTTCGATAATGAAGAAATAGATTTAAAGTGGTGGAAGTCCAGGTTGTCTACGGCATACGGGTTGAGAAAAGCGATCGGACTCACTGACAATCCGCAGACTGATTGCTACAGACTTGTACGCGGCGAAGGCGACGGATTGCCTGGCCTGATCGTGGACATATATAGTCATACCGCAGTCATACAGGCTCATTCTGCGGGAATATTTAATAATCTGGAGATTATAGCCAAATGTATCGTAGAACTTTACGAAGGCAGGATCGAAGCTGTTTACAATAAAAGCGACGGAACTTTGCCGTTTAAATCCGGTGTCGATATGTCAGACGGTTATATCTTTGGACAAAAACACGATGTGAATGTAATTGAAAACGGGAATAAATTTTCTGTTAACTGGGAGCACGGGCAAAAAACGGGATTTTTTATCGACCAGCGAGATAACAGGGAACTTGTACGTAAATATTCCAAAGGAAGAACCGTGCTTAATACTTTTTGTTATACGGGAGGTTTTTCTGTTTATGCCTTACGAGGCGGAGTTGAAAAGGTGGATTCAGTGGATAGTTCTGCAAGGGCTGTCGAGCTTGCCGATCTCAATGTCAGGATGAATTTCGGAGAAAATGCATCCCATGAAGCTATTGCTGCCGATGCATTCGATTTTATAAGACGGACGGAAAAAACCTATGATCTTATCATACTCGATCCTCCGGCCTTTGCCAAACACCATAAAGTTTTGGGCAATGCGTTACAGGGATATAAAAGACTTAATGCAAATGCTATGGCAAGGATCAATAAAGAAGGAATATTATTTACCTTCAGCTGTTCGCAGGCCGTAAGTAAGGAGCAGTTCAGAGATGCTGTATTTTCTGCTGCTGCCATTTCCGGCAGAAAGGTTAGAATTCTTCATCAGCTTACCCAGCCTGCTGATCATCCGGTGAATATCTATCATCATGAAGGAGAGTATCTGAAAGGATTAGTATTATATGTTGAATAATAACTCCCAAAACGATATTATTATGAATCACAAAATTTTAATAGTAGAGGACGAAAGAAATGTTTCCTCATTTATAAGAAAAGGTTTTGAAGAACAGGGGTTCAGTGTTATGGTTGCTTATGACGGAATATGCGGATGGTATGCAGCCAAAGCGCACAAGTTCGATTTAATCATAGTCGATCTGATGCTTCCGGAACTTAACGGAATCGAGCTTTGTAAAAGAATCCGTAAAAAATACGATTATGAGGTTCCGGTGATAATGCTTACTGCTTTGGGTACTACCGATGACGTAATAAACGGACTGGAGGCAGGAGCGGACGATTATATTACCAAACCGTTTCATTTCAAGGAATTGTATGCAAGGTCACTGTCTGCTATCAGAAGGCATAAGAGCCTCGAGCCGGAGAAAGTCTATACTATAGCTGATCTCGAACTTAACGATGAAACAAAGACCATTACCAGGGCCGGTAATAAAATCCAGCTTACAGCCAAGGAATATCATCTTTTGATGCTGTTCATACAGAACAAGAAAAAAGTGCTTTCGAGAGAGCAGATATTGGAAAAAGTATGGGATGTGGAGTTCGATATGGGAACTAATACGGTAGATGTATATATAAATTACCTCAGGAATAAAATCGATAAAAATTACTCTCCTAAACTTATACATACGGTCATAGGTATGGGATATGTTATGAAAGACGAAGAATAACGATCCTGAATGAGGATAAGAACAAAGATAGCGTTGATTTACACACAGCTTACATTTTTTGTAATGCTGTGGGCGTTTGCATTCGTATATATTCTGATGATAAGGAATACGGAGGAAGTATTCTACGACCTACTCTGGAAGCGTGCCATGATCACGGCTCATTATAATTTCGAGAAGGATGAAATGACCGAATCCGCTTATCAGGATGTGGTCGAAAGGTATAATCAAAAACTTATGGGCGAGTCCCATGAAATCATCAATGCCCACGATTTTTATGAGATAGACTCGTTAAAAAATATGATTCCTAACGAGAACGACCTGCAAATGCTTCTCAATGGAAAGACGATAGAATACAGAATGGGGGACAGGCAGTATTTGGGAGTATATTATCCTGATAATGAAGGCGACTTTCTGGTGATAGTTTCCGCGCATGACACCCAGGGTGCGGAGAGTGCCAAGAATCTGCTCAAATTGTTGACTATCATACTTATAATAACGACTATTTTCGTCTATATGATCGGAGAGTTTTATGCTAAAAAAATATTCTCTCCGATAGTTAAAATTATCAAAAACGTTAAATCCATTACAGCGAGTAATCTTAAATCCGATCTTATCGAAGAGAAAGGAAATGACGAACTCTCCGAGTTGTCGAGGACCTTTAACGATATGATCCTGCGTTTAAGGGATGCTTTTGAGATGCAGAATTCCTTTATAAGGAATGCTTCGCATGAGTTAAGAAATCCGCTGACCGCTATAATAGGTGAAACAGAAATAACCCTTAACAAAGAAAGGACGCCAAAGGAATATATAGAGACGCTGGAGACTATACAGTATGAATTCGAAAGGCTTAATAATATGATCCGAGATCTGTTATCACTGGCGCAGACAGGATACGATTTTTCGAGAGTAGATAAGAAACAGGTCGATCTTAGTAAGGTGGTGGAAAAAACGTGTTACAATTTTAAAGGAGCCGAGATAAATATGGATATTCCGGAATATGGAAAATATGAGATAACCGGAGTGGAATCCTTGTTGGTGCATGCATTTACAAATGTCATTGGTAATGCCATAAAGTTTTCGAAGGGACAGCCTGTAGATATAAAATTCAGTAGGGAAGATAACAATTATAAAATATCTGTAACGGATAAAGGGATCGGAATCCCTTACAGGGATATAAAAAATATTTTTCAGCCGTTTTACCGTGCGGGAAATACAGCGACATATAAAGGTACCGGAATAGGTCTGGCGCTGTCGTATAAGATCGTAGATCTTCACAATGGCAAAATGGAGGTTGAATCCGAAGAAGGAAACGGTACGACCTTCCACATGTTCTTCCGGATAAATTAATTGTCAGATAAAGAAAAGGTGCTCCACAAGTACTTTCGTCCCAATAAGAATTAATGTAATGCCTCCGGCCATTACAGCCTTTTTACCGAGAGCCTGCGATGCTGTTTTTCCCAGATAAAGCCCGGAAATAGAACTTATAAAAGTTATACCTGCAATAATGCTTATTGCAAGCATTATATTGAGAATTTCAGATTGCCCCGGGATTATCTGTACTGATACCACAGCCAATGCCACGCCTGTTATGAGGGCATCTATGCTCGTAGCAAGTCCTAACAGACAGTTTCGATTAAAATTAAAAGGATTGCAATGAACATCGTCGTCCGCGCTGAGCGAGTCCTTAATCATTTTATACCCCAGAAATCCTAATAAAATAAAAGCGATCCAATGATCGCACGATTCGATATACGGTTTAAATTTGTAGGCTATGGACCATCCGATAAGAGGCATCGCTCCCTGGAATAATCCCAGAATGGATGCAAATCGTATATAGACGGATTTTTCCACTGTGCCGTTCGAGGACATTCCGCATGAAAGCGATACGGCAAAAGAGTCGAAACAAAGGCCTGCTGCCAGTAATATTACTGTTATAAGGTTCATCCGCTAAGTTTATAAAAGCAGACGGAATTTGCTTCCGCCTGCTGATATTATAACGCAAAGGTAGTATTTTATAGTCTTTTTCTCAACTCTTCGCCTTCTTTTTCGTATCCCGGTTTATCGAGAAGTGCGAACATATTCTTTTTATAATCCTCTACGCCAGGCTGATCGAAAGGATTTATGCCGAGTGCATAACCGCTTATTGCACATGCCTTTTCGAAGAAATAAAGGAGTGCCCCGATGGTGTATTCATTTATTTTTTCAAGTTCTATACGGATGTTAGGAACCCCGCCGTCGATATGCGCTATTTGCGTTCCTAGTTCAGCCATTTTATTGATCTCGCTGATGCGCTTGCCTGCAAGGAAATTAAGACCATCGAGATTGTCGGTATCCTTCTCCACTATAACCTCAGAGTCCGGTTTATCTACGCTTATGACAGTTTCGAAAATTGTTCTTTCGCCGTCCTGAATGTATTGACCCATCGAATGGAGATCAGCGGTAAGAGTGACGCTCGCAGGGAAAATTCCTTTGCCTTCCTTGCCTTCGCTTTCTCCGTAAAGCTGCTTCCACCATTCTGCTATGTAGAGTAATTTAGGATCGTAGCTCGCAAGGATTTCGATCTTTTTTCCTTTTCTGTAAAGAGCATTTCGTGCAGCAGCATAGATACATGCAGGATTGTTTTCGAATGGAATGTCTGCTCCTGTTGCCGCTTCCATATCTCGGGCCCCTTTAATGAGCTCTTTGATATCCACGCCTGCAGCAGCCAAAGGAAGAAGCCCCCCCGGAGTGAATACCGAGAATCTGCCGCCCACGTTGTCCGGAATTACGAAAGATTCGTATCCTTCCTGGTCCGCAAGGGTTTTCAAAGCTCCTCTTTTTGCGTCGGTAACAGCTGCGATACGCTTTGCAGCCTGTTTTTTACCATATCTTTTTTCAATCTCGTTTTTGATTATACGGAACGCAATCGCAGGTTCGGTGGTTGTTCCTGATTTGGAGATCACGATTGCGGCGATCTCGTTTTTTTTAACCGCCTTTAGCAGTTCGTGGATATAATCTTCACTGATATTCTGTCCTGCGAAAACTATCACCGGATCTTTCTTTTTGTGTTTCAGGAAGTCGAAATTATCTGCCAGGGCTGTAAGAACTGCTTTGGAGCCGAGATAAGAGCCGCCGATTCCGATAACTATTATCACTTCGGCATCTTTACTAAGGTTTTTAGCCGCTTTTTTGATAGCGGTAAATTCCTCGTCAGTAATGGATGACGGAAGGTTTACCCACCCCAGAAAATCGTTTCCTTTGCCTTCTCCGCTATGTACAAGCGCGTTACATGATTCTATTTCCTGTTTCATCGCATTGATCTCGTCCTTCGAAACGAAATCGTAGATATTGTCGATGTTGATTTTAATTTTTTCCATTTTTTATTATTTGATTTTTGGATGCTAAATTAAAAATTTGGTTAGATTTAGTAAAGCCGATGCAGGATTTGCGTTTTCATAAAGTATTTTATAGACTGTATTCGCTATCGGCAGACTTATTTTTTTCTTCTTGTTTATCTGGTTTATGCAATACGCTGCGTAGTATCCTTCCGCGATCATGCTCATTTCTATCTGTGCGTTTTTTACCGAATAGCCTTTGCCGACCGTGAGTCCGAAGGTACGGTTGCGGCTGAACTGTGAATAAGAAGTAACCAGAAGATCGCCAAGATAAACAGAGGCATTGATGTTCCTGTCCGAAGGATAGGTCTCGTTAAGAAAACGTTCCATTTCCATCGCTGAATTCGAAATAAGCACGGCAATAAAATTATCCCCACATCCCTGTCCGATGCACATTCCGACCGCTATGGCATATATATTTTTCAGTACAGTAGCGTACTCCGTTCCACAAATATCCGTGGAGTAGCTTACGTTTATATACCATGTGCGGATTTTTTCACCGAGTATCCGCGAATTATCTATGTCCTTGCAGACAACCGTAAGGTAAGAGAGTCTTTCGAGTGCCACTTCTTCTGCATGGCACGGTCCGGAAACTATTCCTATCTGGTCGAAAGAGAGATCGTAAAACTGATTCAGGTACTCAGCCACGGTTATGTATTCTCCCGGGATTATCCCTTTTATTGCTGAAACAACGAATTTATCCTGGAGGGATTCGGTCATGGAAGCCATTATGTCCTTCAGGAAGGCCGACGGTACCGCGAGTATTATTATATCTGCGTTCCTGACCACTTCGTCGAGGTCGCTGGACATTTTAAGGTGAGGGGTGTAAAAATGTACGTCCCGTAGATATTTAGGGTTGGATTTGTGTTTTTTTACATACTCCAGTACCTCTTCGTTACGGATGTACCACCCAACCTCCGTGTCGTTTTCAAGTATTATTTTTACCAGCGCGGTGGCCCAGCTTCCATGTCCTATAACGGCGAAACGAGCGTCTTTTTTTATTTTATATGGCATAATCGAGGTTCAATTCAAACAGTAAAGATAGAACATTTAATTTATCCGATAAAATCGGTTGATAAAAAGGTTTTATTATGGTAGATTTTATGACTTATTTATTATAAGGATTTTGTATCTTTGTGCACAAAATCAAATAAAAAACAAAAAGAAGTGAAAAAGATAAAAAGTGCGCTGATCTCAGTGTATTACAAGGATGGACTGGAACAGATTGTTAAAACCCTATCGGAGCAGGGTGTAAAGATATATTCTACAGGCGGAACTTTGGATTTTATTAAAAGCATAGGCGCGGAAGCGGCAGCAGTCGAGGATCTTACTGGATATCCATCGATATTGGGCGGCCGTGTTAAGACTCTCCATCCGAAAGTATTCGGAGGCATTCTTGCCCGCAGGGATAATCCCGGAGATATAGAACAATTGGGCCAATACGAAATTCCTGAAATCGATCTGGTAATTGTCGATCTTTATCCCTTCGAAGAAACCGTTGCATCAGGAGCGGAGGAACAAGCTGTTATTGAAAAAATAGATATAGGCGGAATCTCTCTTGTCAGGGCCGCTGCCAAAAACCATAAAGATGTGGTAATAGTGGCGTCAGTGGATCAGTATGGCGAACTTTATGATATACTTAAAAACCAGGAGGGGGCCACTACTCTCGAACAACGACGCCGTTTTGCCGCGCAGGCGTTTAATGTAAGTTCTCATTATGACAGCGCTATATTCGGATATTTTAATGGAAAGGAAGAAATTCCGGCATTCAAATCGAGTGTTAACGGTGGCAGAACTCTTCGTTACGGAGAGAACCCGCATCAGCAGGCTGCTTTCTATGGTAATCTCGACGAGATGTTCGAACAATATAACGGCAAAGAGATATCGTACAACAACATACTGGATATAGATGCAGCAGTTGCTCTCATCAATGAATTCCAAGAACCCACGTTCGTTATCATCAAACATAACAATGCCTGCGGAGTCGCTACGAGGGCGACACTTGCAGAGGCATACGTTGCTGCGCTCGCTTGCGATCCCGTATCTGCATTCGGAGGCGTATTGATTTGCAACCGCGAGATGGACAAGTCGACAGCGGAAGAAGTTACTAAAGTATTCAGTGAAATAATTATAGCACCTTCATACGCGGAAGGCACGCTCGATATACTTAAGACTAAGAAAAATAGAATCATTCTCAAGATTAAATCGTTCGAACTTCCTAAGGTGCAATTCCGTTCCTTGCTTAACGGTGTAGCGGTTATGGATCGCGACAACCAGTTGGGGGGAGTTGACGGAGAGCCTAAATGCGCGACAGAAAAAGGAATTTCCGAACAGGAAATGAATGACCTTATTTTCGCAAATAAGATCGTAAAACACTCGAAATCCAACGCTATCGTGTTTGCTAAAGGCGACACTCTGATTGCAAGCGGTATCGGGCAGACTTCTAGGGTGGATGCGCTTAAACAGGCTGTTGCCAAAGCTAAATCGTTCGGGTTTCAACTCGAGGGTTCGGTAATGGCGTCCGATGCCTTCTTCCCATTCTCAGATTGCGTGGAACTTGCCAAAGGAGAAGGCGTGGTTGCTGTGGTTCAACCAGGAGGTTCCGTAAGGGATCAGGATTCCATAGACTATTGCAATGACAATGGAATGGGTATGCTGTTCACAGGTCTGAGACACTTTAAACATTAGTAGATAATATAAAACTCCTAAGATATGGGATTGTTTTCGTTTTTGACACAGGAGTTGGCTATGGACCTCGGTACGGCCAATACATTGATAATCCATAGCGGTAAAATAGTGGTTGACGAGCCTTCTATCGTGGCTCTCGACCAGCATTCCGGCAAGCTCGTAGCGATAGGCAATCAGGCTAGCCAGATGCATGGTAAAACACACCAGAACATAAAGACCGTAAGGCCTTTGCGCGATGGTGTGATCGCTGATTTTAATGCTGCGGAACTTATGATCCGGGGCATGATCAAAATGATAAAATCACACAATAGCATGTTCAGTCCTTCCCTGCGAATGGTTATATGTATCCCATCCGGAAGTACTAACGTAGAAATTCGTGCGGTGAGGGATTCTGCGGAACATGCCGGCGGACGTGAAGTATATATGATCTACGAACCTATGGCCGCCGCGTTGGGTATAGGACTCGATGTGGAGGCTCCGGAAGGACATATGGTTGTGGATATAGGAGGAGGTACCACTGAGATTGCAGTTATTTCGCTTGGAGGCATAGTCTGTAGTGAAAGTATAAACGTTGCGGGAGATGTATTTACCGACGACATACAGACTTATATCAGACAACAACATAACGTAAGGATTGGCGAGCGTACTGCGGAACAGGTAAAGATCGCTATAGGCGCGGCTGTACAGGAACTTGACGAACCGATAGAGGAATTTGTTTTTACAGGTCCCAATATTCTTACATCTCTTCCTTCTACTATCGCAATATCTTTCCAGGAAATAGCTTACGCGCTTGAGAAATCACTCGTTAAGGTCGATGCCGCTGTCATGAAGGTCTTGGAGCAGATTCCGCCAGAACTTTATGCTGATATAGTCAAGGAAGGAGTTTATCTTGCAGGGGGAGGCGCGTTGCTCAGGGGACTCGATAAAAGATTACAGGAGAAAACCAATATTCCGTTTCATATATCGGAAGATCCGTTAAGGGCTGTTGCCCGCGGTACAGGCATAGCGCTTAAAAATATAAACAGGTTCCAGTTCCTTATGAAATAAACGGCTCAATGCCGAAAATGTATGTACAGATTCGTTCTGTTTTTAAAGAGAATAGGATATGTTTTCCTTTTCATCGTTATTGAAGTTATCGCCTTCAGGTATTACTCCGACAGTTCCGGATATAACCAGGCGAGAACGCTTAATATTGCGAATAATCTGACAGGAAATATATATTCCGCCTTTGCTGACGTACGGCAGTACTTCTATCTTGGCAAGGAAAATAAAAGATTGACGGAGGAAGTGGCCGGACTTCGTGCTGAATTGTCGCGATATGAGGACGAAAGTCGGTTTTTTTCGGATATAATACTTCCCGAAAGCCTGGCTGTTTACAGCTATATGACTGCAAAGATCATCAATAACAGCCTGAATCGTGCTGAAAATTTTATGACTCTTAATAAGGGAAGCCGCGACGGTGTAAAAATTAATTCCGCAGTTATTTCCGATGGAGCGATTGCTGGCTATGTAATGGATTGCGACAACAAATTTTCGGTTGCCATATCCGTTCTGAATACTAAATTTAAAACGAGCGGGAAACTGAAAGGGAAAAATAATTCCTCAGGTTCTGTTTTCTGGGATGCGAAACATTATGACGAAATGGTATTTACCGAGATTCCGAAGTATGCGGAGATTGCTGTAGGCGATACGGTCATAACGACTGAATTTTCGTCCAGATTTCCGGAAGGGATCCATATCGGTACTGTTAAGAGTTTCGAGCTGATAAACGGGACTTATTACGAGGCAAGACTCGAAATCATGGCGAAAATGGGCGGATTGAACAACGTAGTACTTGTCTATTATAATGATATGGATGAAAAAATATCCCTTGAAGAAAATTACCGCTGATGCTTAGATTTATAGAATATTCTATATTGTTCCTGATCGTATCTTTTTTACAGATATTTTTATTTAATCATCTGTACATGGGATATTTCGTGAACCCATTCATTTATCTTTCGTTTATAATACTCCTTCCGATAGATATGCGGGATTATAAAATTCTTCTGTTAGGGCTTTTTACAGGTCTTGTTATGGACTTTTTTATGGGCTCTCCGGGGATTAATGTTATGGCTACAGTGTTGGTTTCATTCTGCCGGCCTGCCTTGATTCGCTTTTTTATGGTAAAAGACGATATAGAGAAGGGCGGAATCCCGAATGTTGATAAAATGGGGTTGGTGAAATTCCTGAATTATTCCTTTCTGATGGTTTTTCTGCATGCCGCTGCTTTTTTTATGTTGGAATCTATGTCTTTCGCAGGAATTGCATACACTTTTCTTAAAATAATCGTAAATACTATTGGGACGGTATTTACGGTTTATATATGTCAATTGCTCTTTCTTTCAAAACGTTCAAAAGTATAAATAAATAATGAATTCATCCCGTGCCCTGATTTTGAAAATCTTCGTGGTCCTTGTCGCCACAGTGATTCTTGCGCGGTTATTTTATCTTCAGATACTTGACGACCGATATAAAGTTTTCGCCAATAATAATGTCCTTCGGCATGAAGTGCAGTTCCCTCCGAGAGGTGAAGTTTATGACCGTAACGGAGAGTTCCTGATACAGAGTAAGGAAGCCTACGACCTTCTGGTAGTCCCGAGGGATGCGAGGGATTTCGATACCGCAATGTTATGCCAGGTTCTGGGTGTGGATAAAAATATATTCCTTAAGGAATTTAAAAAAGCTGAAAATTTTTCCAGAAGGAGGCCCTCAGTGTTATTTAAGCAACTGCCTAAAGAAATAAAACTTAAGTTTGACGAGTATAATTTCCCCGGATTTTATACCCAATACCGTACCGTTAGATCGTATCCGCGTAAAATTGCAGGCAATCTTCTTGGTTATGTCAGTGAGGTCGACCAGAAAATAGTAGAGAGCAATCCATACTACCGCAGCGGTGATTATATTGGTAAAAGCGGAGTGGAATTCGCTTATGAAAGATATTTGCGCGGAGAGAAAGGCGTGAAGATCCAGATGGTCGATGTTCGTGGTATTCCTAAAGGTTCTTATGCGGATGGAGTGTACGACTCCCTTGCAGTACCCGGAGCGGCGATAACCTGTACTATTGACAGCAGGTTGCAGGAGCTTGCCGAAGAACTGCTTGAGGGTAAAGTAGGCAGTGTCGTTGCTATCGAACCGGCAACAGGAGAAATCCTTGTTATGGCCAGCAGTCCTTCTTATGATCCCGATAAACTCGTGGGTAGCCAGTTGGGGAATAATTACATGGAGCTGTTGCGCGATCCTTATAAACCGCTGCTCAACCGGTCCGTGCAGGGCGCTTATCCTCCGGGATCGACATTTAAGCTTGTGAATGCTTTGATATCCCTTCAGGAAGGAACGAACGTTCAATCCGACAGCTATCCCTGTAATTATGGGTATCCTTATGGACGAGGGGTAAAATGCCACGCCCATCAATCTCCTGTAAATCTTACCGCTGCACTTCAGACTTCCTGCAATGCATACTTTTGTTATACGTTCCGTAATCTTGTAGATAATCCTAAATACGGAGGAATAAAGAACGGGTTCGATGTATGGTACGATTACGTGGAAAGCTTCGGATTCGGAAGGAAACTGAATTCGGACCTTACCAGCGAAGTACGGGGTAATATTCCTACCCGGGAATTTTATGATAAGGCATACAGGGGAAGCTGGAACTCTATGACGATTTTGTCTTTATCTATAGGGCAGGGAGAGATAAGCGCTACGCCGCTTCAGGTTGCCAATCTTGTCGCTACGGTTGCTAACAGGGGATTTTATTATATCCCTCATGTTGTTAAAGCGATCGAGGGACAGGATTCCATCGACAGCCGGTTTTATGAAAAACATTATTCGAAAGTAGAGAAAAAACATTTCGATGTGGTTGCGGAGGCTATGTGGAAAGCCGTGAATGAATGGGGAACACCCCGTGGTGCATATATTCCCGGATGGGATGTGTGCGGTAAAACGGGAACTGCACAGAATTCACAAGGCAGGGATCATTCTACTTTTGCCTGTTTTGCCCCGTATAATGATCCGAAAATTGCCATATCGGTTTATATCGAGAATGGTGGATTCGGTGCTACTATTGCAGTTCCTGTTGCGAAACTTCTGCTCGAACAATATCTTACGGGAGAGATACAGAGCCACGATATTTATCAAAGGATGAAGGAAATAAAATTAAGTTATCCGGCATATGAGAAATAGTGGGGACGGAACTACGTTTTTCAGCATAGACTGGTCGGTTATATTGATCTATCTGGTACTGGTTTTTCTGGGGCTGATAAATATTTACGCAGCTGTTTATGACGAGAATACATCCGGATTTTTCGACTTGTCACAGAGATCCGGCGTTCAGCTTATATGGATCGGAATATCCGTGTTTATAGCTGCGTCAATTCTGCTTATAGAGGAGAAATACTATCATATACTCGCATATCCCTTATACTGGCTGTCGATTCTTGCTCTTTTGGGGATGTTTGTATTCGGTAAGGAAGTAAATGGGGCCAAGGTATGGTATGAAATAGGTCCTATACGTATACAGCCTGTTGAATTCGTGAAGTTTACAGCATCGTTGGCTATTGCCAGGGCTATGAGTTCATACTCTTTCAGCATTCATAACCTCAAATCTTTATTCTTTGTTTTTACGATACTTTTTCTACCTGCCATAATAATTATACTGCAGAATGATACGGGATCTGCATTGGTATATGGTGCATTTGCTTTTATGCTGTTTCGTGAAGGATTTAACGGATGGGTATATATAGCGGTGTTCATGTTGATCACTTTATTCATACTATCTTTTATAATCGAGCCTCTGCCGCTTATAATTATGCTTTTTATCTTCTGTCTTTTAGCTGAAGCATTCGTTAACGGACGATGGAAAAGCAAAGCAATATACGCAGCGGGAGTCTCGCTGCTGACTGCCATAGTATTTTTTACAGCGAAATTTACCGGAGGGGATATGGCTTTGGATATAGCTCTGATCGTATCCATAGTATTGTCGTTCATATTGGTCGCCATATATTCATACCGGCAGAAGATTGTTAATGTATGGTTGTTCGTCGCGATGTTCATTGGTTCGGTAGGGTTCACGTATGCCGTGGATTATGTTTTCGATAATGTTCTTCAGGTCCATCAGCAGAAAAGAATATTGGATCTTCTCGGTCTTGAAAAAGACCTTAAAGGGTGGGGATATAACGTAAACCAATCCAAGATAGCCATAGGTTCAGGAGGGTTGTCCGGCAAGGGTTATTTGCAGGGAACACAGACCAAATACGACTTTGTCCCTGAACAAAGTACGGATTTCATATTCTGTACCGTGGGCGAAGAATGGGGATTTATCGGAAGCGCGATAGTAGTTATTCTGTTCGTTATATTGATAGTTAAGCTTATCTCCATGGGAGAGAGGCAGGAAGAGACTTTTGGGCGGATATACTGTTATTGCGTCGCTTCCGTATTCTTTTTTCACTTTATAGTTAACGTGGGTATGACAATAGGACTCATGCCTGTAATAGGGATACCGCTGCCGTTTTTCAGCTATGGAGGTTCTTCGATGCTGGCATTTACAATGTTACTCTTCGTCGCGATAAAACTCGATAGTTCCAGAAAGAACCATATCAGCAGAATTTAAAATATCGTCTGTAAAACAGGGATGAGTATTGCTGTAAATATACCCATTATACCTATTGCCAATCCGCTTACGGCACCTTCTGTCGCACCCATTTTCACAGCCTCGGCCGTGCCGACCGCATGGGCAGCCGAACCCATGGCAAGACCTTTGGCAATGCGGTTTTTAACACGTATTGTCCTTAATATTACTGGCCCCGCGATACTTCCGAAAATACCCGTGTAAACAACGACTAATGCTGTAAGGGATTCAATGCCGACCGAATTTTTGGATATGGATAACGCTATGGGAGTAGTAACCGACTTGGGCTGTATGGATGTAATTATGTCCTCGGTCGCACCCATGTATTTTGCGATAAGAACTACGCTCCCTATGCCTATGATGCAGACTGTAAATACAGAAACGGATATTGTCAACAGATTACCTTTAATAATATCTATCTGCTCGTAAAGAAGTAATCCCAGACATACGACGGATAGTCCGAGCATGAGTTCGATTACAGCCGTTCCATCGCGGTATGTTTCATAATCGATGTCCGTTAATTTTAGGAACGATATGATTACCGCCATTGATAAAAGCATGGGGTGAAGGAGTTTAAATCCGGTTTTTCGGTAGAGCCATACGGCTATCAGGTAAGTTCCGAGAGTCAAGGTCAGAAGAAATACCTCGGAGCTTAAAATTTCATTCATTTCTCTTCTTTTTATCTAAAAATTGAAACAACAGTCCCACGCTTGCCACTACTAAAACGGTACTGATGGTGCAGGCCGCCAGTATTGCCCATATATGTTTGCCAAGTATATCATAGGAGGTGATTATGCCTACTCCTGCCGGAACAAAAAAAAGGATCATATTATCCAAAAAAAAGGATACTGTTTTTTTTACTTCTTTGCTGTCTATCAGTCCTGATTTAAGCGATATAAAAAAACAGCATTCCCAATACGCTTCCGGGCAGGAAATTATGGGTAACATGACTTAATACCATTCCCAATGCGTAAAAAAGAAGCAGATAGAAAATCCCTTTCATTTGTGTTTATTTCAATTCCAAGTTATATTTTTTATAGTTTTCGTAAACCCGTTCGTTCATGGCGTAAAAAATACTGGAATAATCATTATGGTTGACCCACGCCCATACTACTACTGTAATCGCCCCGCCTGTTACGGTGCTGATATTTATTTCGTACTTAGGGTTAGATAATATCTTATTATCCTGTGCGACCATATCCCCGAAGAATTTCTTAACTACTTCATAATCCTGCCCGTAAGGAAGTGAATACGTCCATTCGATACGTCTGGTGGGTTCAATGGTGTAATTGTTAATTACGCCGGTAAATACTGCTCCGTTCGGTAAATATATTGTTTTATTATCTACGGTGTTTATTACGGTGCTGGTTAGCTGTATCGCTTTCACTGTTCCTCCCCGCCCCTGTGCCTCGATGTAGTCCCCTACACGGAACGGACGGAAAATAAGCAGCATCACTCCTCCTGCAAAGTTCTGCAATGTGCCGCTGAGTGCCACACCGACTGCCAGACCTGCGGATGCGAATATCGCTACAAAAGATGTTGTGCTGAATCCGAGTATGCCAATAACCATTATTACCAGGATAATGGTTAAAGCGATGGAAATAACGCTGTTAAGAAATGACCTTAAAGAAGGATCGACCCGTCTTCTGGTCATTATTTTATTTACGATAGCATTTAGTTTTTTAATTATCCATCTTCCTGCGTAGAAAACGATAAGTGCCAGAATTATTTTCCCTGCAACATCCATAGCTGCCAGGAATAATTTCGACCAGAGTTGATCCTGTGGGACCTGGGTCCATTTTTCGATCTTATCCATAAAGGATCGTCCGGACAATGAATCGGCTGCCGCAGAGGCTGTCGTTTGTAAAAATGTAAACATATTATTTTATTTTTTCCACTAAACAGTAAATTATATGCCCTTGCAAAGTATTACTCTATATCCAGATTAAGGGATTTCCGGAATTCCGTTAACAGGGGATTTTTATCTACGAGGTACTTCAGTTTATCCTCGGCTTTTATAGGCCTCATGGGTCTGTCGTCTTCTGTTACTTCGATCACAAAATCGATTTCTCCGCTGAATTTTCCTATTTCGCAAAGCCTCTTCTTAAGGTCGATAGTGTTCCATTCTATTTCATCTTTGAGGGTTTCGTTCGAAACGGTAAAATTTACCGAGTTTCCGACTACTGTTACATCTTTGAAGGCAGCGGCAAGCCGGGGGCGTTCCTCAAGCAATTCTTCGGACAGTTTAGCACATGAGTCCACAATCTCTTTTTCAGATGCTATTTTTGAATGTTCCTGTTGGCTTGAAGTGCTATTTTGTTGTTCATCTGTGTTCGTTGCCCCAGTTGACTTCCCATTCATAATGTTTTTAAGGGAGAGGCCAGTAACAGATGAAATGGATTCTGCAGCAGCAGTCTTGATTTTTTCCGGACTTGGGGTCGGTTGGTCAATGATCTCAGGATTTTCAGCGACAGTAGGTTTATTATCCGCAACGGTTTTTTCCGGACTATTCTCTACGGTCTTATCTGTTTTTGTTTCTGACCTTGGAGATATCACCGGAAGCTTCGGATACGGTAATTTATCGATCGTTACGCTTGTTTCAGGATTTTTTTTTTGAAAAAATCCGCAAAGTTTGAGTAATGCGAGTTCCGTATTCAAACGTTGATTAGTTGCTGCCCGTAGTCCCGAATCGGTAAGCGTTAGCAGGCTTATACTCTCTATGATGATTGGCGCCGGAAATTTTTCGGACTGCCGGAAATAATTTTCCGCTGTTTTTCCCGAGACTTCAAGAAGTGAAGCGGTTCTCTTGTCTTTGCACATCAGCAGATTTCTGAAATGATCGTTTAACCCTGCAATGAAGGTTTGTACGGAGAATCCTCTTCTGAGTACATCGTCCAGCAGAATTAGGCAATCCTGATAATCTCCCTCGGGAATATAGTCGACAGCCTTGAAATAAGTTTCATAATCCAGTACGTTCAATGTTTCAGATACCGTTGCCGAATCGAGTTTGTTTCCGCAGAATGAAACGACTTTATCGAACATCGAGAGTGCGTCCCTCATACCTCCGTCCGCTTTGCGTGCTATGATATGCAGCGATTCTTCGTCACTTTCGATGTTCTCTTCTGCGGATATATATTTGAGATATTCTACTGCATCGTCAGGCTTTATTCTGTTGAAATCGTATATCTGGCATCTGGATAATATAGTAGGAATTATTTTGTGTTTTTCCGTCGTCGCCAAAATGAAAACGGCATGAGCAGGAGGCTCTTCCAGCGTTTTAAGGAAGGCGTTGAATGCTGAAAGAGAGAGCATATGCACCTCATCTATTATGTAAATGCTGTATTTGCCTAACTGCGGAGGGATTCGCACCTGATCTGTAAGATTGCGAATATCGTCTACTGAATTGTTAGATGCAGCATCCAGTTCGTGTATACTGAAAGATCTTCCTTCGTTGAAGGCTTTGCATGATTCGCACTCGTTGCATGCTTCCCCATCCACAGGTGAAAGACAATTTATCGCTTTGGCAAAAATACGCGCGCATGTAGTTTTGCCCACCCCGCGAGGACCGCAGAAGAGATATGCGTGCGCAAGTTGTCCCTTGTTTATTGCATTTTTAAGGGCCGAAGTTATATGTTGCTGTCCCACAACTGAAATAAAGGTTGCAGGGCGGTATTTTCTGGCTGAAACGATAAAGTTAACCATCGGTTATGATTTTCACCACAAATATAATGAAAGTCAAACGTAATTGAGAATTTTATTATCAATTACTGAGATGCTTTTAATATATTGAAAACATTAGGGACAAATAAAAAACCATCTCATCAAGAGGGTCTTTATAATATTTAATAAAAATTTAGAAGGCGTATCCGACACCGATCTGCCATACTCTGTTTGAGAAATTATCGCCTGAGTTATTTTTAAGATTGTCTGTTAGTCCCAGGTTGTGTCTGGTATTTACAAAAACTCCGTTGTAGAATCTGTAAGTAAACCCCATCGCAAAAGATATATCTCCGCCTTTTAATCCGTCTATATCTGTTTTAACGGTTGCTCCGTTGACCTTCGATTTAGTTTTGCCGTTAAGCAGTATACCGAACTGAGGACCGAGGTCGAGGCTTAGTCCTTCGAAAAGATATAGTTTCACAAGAACAGGAATGTTAAGGTAATTCATCCTGTGCCAACTGTCTATGCTGTTGATATCTGTTTTATATCCTTGTCGTGAATAAATCACTTCCGGTTGGATGCTGACTACGTAACCGAGTCTGAATTCCGCGAACGCACTTGCATAGAAACTTAACTTCGCTTTGCTATCGTCTACGTGAGACACCCCGGTGACATTGAGACCGCCGGTGACACCATAACGGAAGTTTTCATTTCTTTGTGCTGAAGCAGCTGTAATAATTGCAGTGAAAGCAAATAAAAGTAATAGTTTTTTCATAATCAGAATTATTATTTAAATAGGTTTTATTATTTTATATTAACATTATTTCTCTGGCGACGGATAGAGCTCTTTCATAATCTGGTTCGTCGCTTATATTTTGTACGTATTCAATATGTCTTATTTCTCCTTTGCGGTCTATGACCACTACTCCTCGTGCCAGTAGGCGCAGGGGTTCCATTACGAAACCATATTTCCTACCGAAGTCCAGAAGATTATAGTCTGAATAAATCTGAAGTTTTTCTATGCTCTCAGCAGCGCAGAACCTTTGCTGGGCAAAAGGAAGATCCACTGAAATAGCTATTATCGCAGTGTTGTTGAGATTGGCTGCTTCCTTATTGAATTTTATATTCTGGAAACTGCACACGGAAGTGTCTACTGAAGGAAAAACACTTATTATTATGTTTTTGTCCTTATAGATGGAAGAAGAGACAATATTCAAATCTTTATCAGTAACCCTGAATTCCGGAGCATGATTCCCGATTTTCAAATGGTTGCCGATCAGATTTATAGATTTACCTCTAAATATAACCGTATTCGTATCCATGGCATTTTTGAACATTTATCGTTCAATTACAATGCCAAAATCTTTAATTTAACGGGAACACGACAGGTTTTGTAATATAATAACTGTAAATCATTACTATTATGGCAATAATTGCGATTATTATCGAAACTATCAGGATGAAATCCGGTTTGCGGGATTTTTTAACCGGTTGTTGCGGAATATCCCTTTTTGGTTTTGGGAAACGTTTTTCCTCGATAGGTGTGGTAGCGGGACTGGAAACTACAGGTGTTGGGGATGCCGCAGGTTTTTGCTGAGTTTTGATCACGTCGTTCAAAGTCAGCGGAATTTCGGCTTTACCAGGCTCGATTATCTTAGGTGTTTCTTTTACTGCCTCGACTTGTGGAAAAATAATGGCTTCTTTGATATCTTCCGTCCGATCTGATTTTTGTATGGGAGCTTTATCCGGTTCTTTTGTATCAAGGTACAATATGCCGTTACGGTCTTTTTTCAAGGAGCCCAGGTTTTTTATAAAAAAATACCCGTTGTCTGAGATAGAATTATTTATGCTTAAAACATATTGAGATATAATGGAGTCCGCTTCAGCAGAGGAAACGCTGTAAAATTTCCCCACGATTTCCGACAGTACCCCATCGTTCTTATTTAAAAACGGAACGAATACTACAGAGGAATCATCTTTTTTAAGAAATGCTCCAAGATCCGGAATAACTATTCTCCTGTTTTCTTTCAGAAAATCGGTAATTATATCTCCAACCATAGCTAAAACAATTTTACTTTACAAATATATCACTTTTTATACTATATGAAAACAGTTGTAAATCACTTTGGGAATTTTTATTTTTGAAGTTTACTATTCAATCTTCCGGATGATAATTTATGATATAGCTTTGACCATGATCCCCGAGATAGGAAATATTCGGGGAAGAAAACTGATAGAAACGTTCGGCAGTGCCGAAGCCGCGATGAAAACCTGTCCGGACGATATTTTCGCTGAAACGCAGATTCCTCTTTCAGCAATACATAAACTTATGAACAACAGGGGTTTCCCTGACGCGGAAGCGGAAATACGGTTTGCAGAAAAGAACGGAATCGAAATTATTTCCATAACGTCGGATAAATATCCTGAATTGCTCAAGGAATGCTGTGATGCGCCTCTTGTGCTGTACGTGAAGGGTGATATCGATTTCAATTCCGGACGCTGGATGTCTGTCGTAGGAACGAGAAAATTTACTTCTTACGGAGAAAAAGTGACCCGGGAAATCGTGACAGGAGTTTCGTCTGTGGTGCAGGATGCTGTAATAGTCAGTGGACTTGCTTATGGAACCGATATCTGTGCACATGTTTCTGCTATGGATTCAGGTTTGAAAACGGTAGCCGTACTCGGTAATCCGTTGAATCGGATATACCCTTCCGCGCATAAGAGACAGGCGGAGAGGATAATTGAAACAGGCGGTGCCATAGTCTCCGAATTTCATTCCCTGTGTGCGGTGCAACCTACTAATTTTCTTCGCAGAAATCGGATAATAGCCGGTTTGAGTTCCGGAAGCATTATAATCGAATCGGCATATAAGGGAGGATCCCTGTCTACGGCGAATTATGCCCATGGATATGACCGTGATGTGATGGCGGTTCCTGGAAAAATAGGGGACGCAACGTCCGAGGGTACTAATAATCTCATTTATAAGCAGAAGGCTTATATGGTCCGTGGCTATAAAGATGTTCTCGAAGTTCTGAACTGGGATGTGCCGGACAAGAAGAAAAAAAACGTACAAACGGAATTTTTTTCCGTAACCGAAAAAATGCCGGCGGATATGAAAACGCTTTATGAAAGTATTCCGGAGACAGCATGCTCATTCGACGATCTTTCGGTCATAGCCAATATGCCTGTTTATAAGATTTCATTTCTGGCATTCGAGATGGAGCTTGCGGGGTATATCAGGATAATGCCCGGAAATATGGTCGCTAAAATTTAAATTATGTATTTTATAGATACCCATACTCATTTATTCGATGAAAGGTTCGATGCCGACAGGGCGGAAGTTGTTGCCTGTTCGGTGGAAAACGGTGTTAAAAAATTATTGCTTCCCGCTACGGATTCCGGTACGCACGAAAAAGTCATACGGACCGTTAAGGAGTTCCCGGGAGTTTGCTATGCGATGATGGGACTTCATCCGACGTCAGTAAACGATAATCCGGATTATATGCAGGATCTGCGCCTTGTAGAAAAATATCTGGAAGAAAAACCGGTGGATTTTGTTGCAGTAGGAGAGATAGGTCTCGATCTTTACTGGAGCAGGGATTTTCAGAAAGAGCAGGAAAAGGCTCTGAGGTTTCAACTGGAACTTGCCCTGAAATACGATATTCCGGTTGTGCTGCACGTGAGGGATGCTTTTGCGGAAATATTCCGTGTACTTGAAGATTACAAAGGGCATAGCCTTAGAGGCGTATTTCATAGTTTTTTCGGCACAGAAGAAGATTACCGTACTATCAAAACGCTTGGTGATTTCAAGGTCGGAATAAGCGGTCCCGTGACCTATAAAAAATCAGATTTGACTGATGTGATCCCTTTGATTCCATTAGAGGATATTTTACTTGAAACGGATGCGCCTTATCTTCCTCCTGTGCCTTACCGGGGCAAACGTAACGAGAGCTGTTATATTCCGTTGATAGCGGCAAAAATTGCGGAATTAAAAGATATTCCTGTCGCAACTGTTGCGGAAACGACCACATCGAATGCCGAAAAACTTTTTTCTGCCATTCGCGGTTAAAGTTCTGGCACGTGTATTGCAATAGTCATATCAGAAAGCAAATCCTTTACTTCGGGATATAAGATATAAACACAAGGTTTCTTCATTTATTTAAGTTTGGGTTAGTAGTTTTTGGGGAGCGATCCTCAGAAAAAAGAGGTTACCGTGAGGTCCCCTCTTTTTTGTTTTTATCCGTATATTTGCCGCCACGGACCGATTATTGTAATCGGATAATTAACTCAAATCATGTTATAATGGGAAAAGAAATTTATATTCGGTCAATACTCTTATGCACAGTTTTTATATTTTGTTTTAATGCATATTCGCAGAACGATTCTACATCCTTGGTCGTATCACGTCTTTCGACCGCGCCTGTAGGCGACGATGACGCGCTCCGGCATTTTTCGGAGAATCAGGAAAAAGGCTTCCGGGCGTCCGATCTTCCGAATTTCGTAATATACAACAACAAAAATTTTGCATTCGGCATAGGCGGTTATGTAAATCTCCGTGTGGGTTATGATGTTAACGGAGTCGTTAATAACAACGACTTTTATACTTCCCTTATCCCTGTCGCCGACCGTCTCTCGAAACATAAATTTTTTATGGACGGCACCACTTCGCGCCTGTTCTTTAAAACCGTTGCCAACGCTCCTGTTTTGGGGCTGGTAACTGCCTATATAGAGACGGATTTCAGGGGAGCGAGCAACAATCTGCGTATGAGGAAAGGATATATCGAATTCAAAGGATTTATGTTCGGAAAGAATTTTACCAGCCTTAAGGATACAGAAGCGGTACCTCCTACTGTGGATTTCCAAGGGCCGAACTCCCTTATACATAAGTATTCTTTCATGGTAAGGTACGAATATAATCACGATGATAAGTGGAAGATAGGGCTAGCTGTTGAAAATCCTGATATAAGTGCCGTATATGCGGATAATTATAGCGCGGGGGATCAGAAGATGCCGGATATCCCGATGTGGATCACCCGTTATTGGAATAACGGAAAGGGGCACATCCGGTTTGCATCGGTGATCCGTAATTTTTATTACCGCGATCTTGTTGCGGATAAAACCCGTTCCGAGTTAGGATGGGGGCTGAATCTGAGTATGGCTTCTCCGCTTAATCGTAAATTTAAGGTTTACGGAGAGACGGTTTACGGTAAAGGCATGGCGCAGTATATACAGGATCTGAACGGCAACGGCTTCGATCTTGTCGCGGACGGCCGTAATCCGGGAAGAATGCAGACTTTGAGAACCTTCGGATGGTACGGGGCGTTGCAGTATAATTTTACGGATAAATGGTTCTGCTCAGGTACATACGGATATGTGCGTGTTTATGGACGCGAAGGTTTTAATTCCCCGGATACGTACCGCCTTGCGGATTATGTCGCTGTGAATAGTTGTTATAATATACTTCCCGCTTGCCAGATAGGGTTGTAGTATCTCTACGGCCGCCGGAAAAATTTCAGCGGCGACAATGGCACGGCAAACAGGATATACGCCATGATCCAGTATAATTTCTGATTTAATCCCCCCTTTTATAAAATAAGTAAATCTTTCAAACTCTGAAAGACTCTTTAGCTACACAAAATAAAATGCAAACGTAAGATAAGATGTGGCGACGGAAGCGAAATTTTTTAGAAAAAGTTCACAAATATTTTGCATAAAGTCTGAGTCTGATTTATCACCCTGAAAAACAAAATAGTAACCCTCGCTTCCCAGCAATAGAAAATTTGCGCTTCGCTAAAGTATTTATTGCGACCCGCAAGAGATTCAATTAATTATTAATCAACGTGTTGCATCTTTAATTTTTTATTCTTTTCTTTGCTTTTTAAGAAACAAAAGTGCCCACGGGCACGCGACATATTATAAAGGGTAAACGACTCTTTATGCCAATCTGAAAACTTGCAGCTATTATCGGATGATAATAGGTTTATAATTCGGCGTAATCGTTGTTCAAACCCGAACTATGTCCTACCTTTGCATTGGGTAGGACAGGTTTGGGCGCAGTTCAACACTCCGGATTAGGGCTTGCAAGGCCTTCAGATTGGGTGTTGCAACTGCGCCCTATTTTTGTGTACATATAATATATAAAATTGGCACGGCGCAGAGCGGGGGATCGCGTAGGGTTTTCCACGTTATCTACCTGATTATCCGCTTCTGCGCCTTTTTTTGAAATATCAGAGGCATCGCCAGACCTCTTCTTCTTTGAACAAGAGGTTTTTGAGTGCGGGAAAAGATTCGTCCACGGGTAACGCGAGCCCTCCGGACGAATACTGATCCTGCACTCTTTTTATGTATAATCCCTCGCAGATAAAAAATTGTGGAAAAAAACGATCGGTAGGTCGTTTTATACTACCCACGCGCAACGATCTCTTTTTTATTATCTTTGCAGTTAAATGTTCCGATTTGCGGACAATAGTGGACATGGCGTAATCGTTGTTAAATTTCGGTTGCATATAATTTGAAAATAACATGCTGATAGCAAGACAAAAAAGAAAAGAAAATATAGCCGAATATATAATCTATATTTGGCAGTTGGAGGATATACTTCGCGCTCTGAAATTCAGTCCGGAAGCGATATACAGCCAGCTTGTGGATAAGCAGCAGGTTCCCGACCAGGAAAAAATGGAGATATTTTTTTGGTATCAGGATATTGTAAACCTTTTACGTAGCGAGGGTAAAGAAGAACACGGGCATCTCGATCTTACGCTTCATCTGATAAAAGATCTTCAGGAACTTCACGAATCATTGCTTAAACTACCTGCAGGTGACGAATATCGTAAAATATTCGAACCTTTGGCCGCTGAACTTCCACAGATAAGAGCTCGCATGGATAAGGTGGCAATGAGCGATATCGAACTGTGCCTGCGTGCTTTGTACGCGGTGATTTTATATCGTATCAAGGGCGACGAGGAACATAAAACCTTTGTAGACGACACCCTCGCGCTTATATCCCCTGTCGTGGCGCAATTGGCAAGGATACATAAGGAGATCGAAGACGGGAAGTTCGACTTATATAAAAAAACGGAACAGAAATAAAAGATTAACCATGATACAACACGAAAAAATATCCGATCTTGTAAGGCGCCGGGATGCGTTGAGGAGGTATCTTTGACATCGATAATCAACGAATAGTTTTAGAAGAAGAAGAGTCGAAGACTCAGGATCCGGATTTCTGGGACGATCCCAAAAAAGCCGAACTACAACTCAAAAAAAACGCTTCTATAAAGGCGTGGATCGACCGTTACGATGAGATAGACAAACTTATCGGCGATCTCGAACTCATGCCTGAATTTATAAAAGAAGGGCTGGCTGAAGAATCTGAAGCAGAAGAACTTTATGATAATGCTTTGGGCGGGATCGAGGACCTCGAAATGCGGAACATGCTCCGCAGCGAAGAGGACAGGCTCGGGGCGATTCTCGAGATCAATTCCGGAGCCGGAGGTACCGAGAGCCTCGATTGGGCATCGATGCTTATGCGTATGTATATGCGCTGGGGAGAGATCAATAACTGGCAGGTAAAAGTTATAGATATTCAGGAAGGTGAAGAAGCTGGCGTAAAATCCGCAACTATAGAGTTTGTGGGAGAGTTTGCTTACGGCTTCCTTAAAAGCGAAAACGGAGTTCACAGGCTCGTAAGGCTGTCGCCGTTCGATTCCAGCAACAGGAGGCACACTACGTTCGCATCCGTATTTGTTTCCCCTGCCGTGGACGATACGATTGAGATTGTAGTCAACCCGGCAGATATAGAATGGGATACTTATCGTTCCGGTGGAGCAGGAGGCCAGAATGTCAACAAAGTGGAAACCGGAGTTCGTTTGAAACACAAGCCGTCCGGAATTGTCGTCGAAAATACCGAGACCCGTTCCCAGTTGATGAACAAGGAAAATGCTATGAGGATACTGAAATCCAAACTTTATCAGAAGGAACTGGAGAAGCGGATGGAATTACAAAACGATCTCGAGGGGCAGAAGAAAAAGATAGAGTGGGGATCCCAGATACGAAGCTACGTTATGCACCCTTATAAAATGGTTAAGGACCACAGGACAATGTGTGAAACGTCCTCCGTACAGGATGTTTTGGATGGAAACTTGGGTGAATTCGTTAAGAGTTTCCTTATGGAATTTGGTAAAACCGTGTAGTCGGTATTATAAACTTGCTCTGCTGCGAAACAATAAAAAACTTACACGTTAAACTTCGTGTAAATTTTTTAATCTCCGAAGGGATTCTGTTTACTACACTAAAGCATGAACCATAATGTAAAGTTTTCTGTATTTGTAGCCTGATCGTAATAAGAATTTTATTTCGCAAAATTCGGAGGTCGGCTCGGGTGTGAGCCTGAAAATATTCCGGTTCCGTCGCGGAGCCATATTACTACTCGGTAAAGGATTTGCATGCAAGCCCGTAGAAGACGTCAGGCGCGAGCCTGAAATAAAAAGCGCAGGAACGTCCTCTTGCAGTCTACCCGCCGTCCCTGCGCCAACCCTTTGATTTTAGTTTTTCAGGAAAAAAAGGGTTCTTGGTTATTCCTTAAATTTATTTCTGATTTAACGGATTCTAAGCCGTTCATGTCAGTAAACCCTCACAATTTGTATCAAATATGGCAATCCGGACATTC
>JAJQEF010000005.1 GCA_021201795.1 Rikenellaceae bacterium | reverse complement strand
CCATATATTATCCACAAATTTCTCCGAAACATTTACATTTATTAAACTAAAATTCTTCAGTTTTTTTAATCTATCGATCCGCACCTTATCCGGATCATAAAATTTATAATCTACTAATTTTAAAGATTTTAAATGTTTTAATGATGCTAAGTTGAGAACATTTACATCTTCTTCATAATTTCTTAACTCTAAATTTATAAGGCCTTTTAATTTATTGATTTCCGGAGAAATTTTAATTAATGTAAGTTCTCTTGGAAATTTAAAACTGGTAACTTCGAATTTATCAGTGATAATACAGTCTTTCAATGCATAAAATAAAACAGAAGAATCATTTAAATCTCTTATTGTTAGATATTTATTCTTATTTTTTATTTTTTTAACAGTTTTATTTTTCCTGTCATATTCCATATAAAGCAAACCATCAGGTCCATAAGGAAGATACATTAAAGAAACACTTAATTTCTCTCTCCAGTTTTCACCGTACGCATCAGTATAAATCTTTGTAAGAATAGCTTCGGTTTTTTGTTTTTTACGCTCGTCATATTTACCGGACTTCCCCGGCATCCGGGAACATCCGCACACAAATAATATGATCATAAAACCAATTATAAACTTGCAATTATTCATCTTTTTCACTTTATATTTATCACTAACATATGATTTTTTAACCAAATCATCAATAAAACCAATCTTTTTTTAATATAAAAAACGATATATTTGTTACTTTATATCTCATAATACCTTTTTTATTATCTTTGTATAATTTACTTTAAAATTTATGTTGATAAAATGTTTCGGAAGTGCGATCGACGGAATCGAAGCGGTAACGATAACTGTCGAAGTCTCTGTCTCACCGGGAGTAGAATACCATATTGTAGGACTGCCGGATAATGCCGTAAGAGAGAGCTTATTTCGGATAACTTCCGCTTTCGAACATAATGGATTCAAAAAACCCGGGAAACGGGTTATAGTAAATCTCTCCCCTGCCGACATGCGAAAGGAAGGGACTGCCTATGATCTACCGATAGCCATAGGCATTTTAACAGCGTCGGAACAAATACCATGTGAGAATCTTACAGATTATTTGATTATGGGAGAATTGTCGCTCGACGGCAAGATACTACCTATCAAAGGTGCTTTAACCATAGCCATAAAAGCCCGGGAAGAAAAATTCAAAGGCATTATCCTTCCGAGAGCCAATGCGGCGGAGGCCGCCGTAGTTAACGATCTTGAAGTATACGGAGTAGAGTCTATAAGAGAAGTAACTGATCTCTTAACAGGAAGCAGAATCATAGAACCTCTCAAGTTCGATCATAAACAAATATTTTTTTCAAAACTAAATAATTTCGATCTGGATTTTTCCGACGTTAAGGGTCAGGAACATGTAAAACGTGCATTGGAAATCGCGGCTGCAGGCGGACATAATGTACTTATGATAGGAGCGCCGGGTTCAGGAAAAACAATGCTCGCTAAACGTATGCCGACTGTAATGCCTCCATTAACCCTTAACGAAGCACTGGAGACTACAAAAATACACTCGGTAGCAGGAAAAACCGGAACGGAAACCGGATTGATGCCCAGCAGGCCCTTCCGATCCCCTCATCATATTGCTTCACCTGTATCGATAGTCGGAGGCGGGGGCAACCCTCAACCCGGTGAAATTTCACTGGCGCATAACGGAATTCTTTTCCTGGATGAATTACCGGAATTTCCGAGAAATGTTCTGGAAGTTCTCAGACAGCCTCTCGAAGATAAGAATATCACTATATCCAGAGCCAGATATACTATAAAATATCCGTCTAATTTTATGCTTATCGCATCGATGAATCCCTGCCCCTGCGGATATTTCAATCATCCGTCCAAAGACTGTGTCTGCACACAGGGTGCGGTAGCCCGATATTTAAATAAAATTTCAGGGCCTTTAATGGACAGGATCGATATGCACATAGAGGTTACTCCCGTAAACATAAACGACCTTTCTGAAAAACGAACCGGAGAAAAAAGTTCCGCCATCCGGGAAAAAGTCATTAAAGCAAGAGAGATTCAATCAGCCCGTTTCAAAAATGAAAACATTCATACTAATTCCATGATGTCCTCACGACATCTTGACTCTTATTGCAAATTGGATCAGGAGAGCATTCAAATACTCAAGCTTGCAATGGAGAAACTCAACCTGTCTGCACGGGCATATGACCGCATACTTAAACTCTCGAGGACCATAGCGGATCTCGACGGAGAAACCAATATATTAAAACAACATCTTGCCGAGGCAATAAATTACAGGAGCCTGGACAGGGATACCTGGGGAATCAGAAGATAAAATGCTATACCCTAACGACATATACGATAAATTCAGCAAAATTCCTTTTCTTAAATTGCTGCCTCCGCTTATTCTCGGAGTTATTGTCGCAGATTCGGTAAATTTTAACGTCCTTACACTACTCGCGGTCTATGCTTTATTTCTCGTAGGGTTCATAATTTTCAGACGGGAAACCCCTCACAGAATTTTCAGTTTCCTGCTGATATTTTTTATAGGAATGACTTCGGTTAAAGTTCTTGCTCCCGAAGAGGATATTCCACAAAACGTAAGGATAATTGCCGAATGTAAAATTACCGACAATCTTGTAAATAAAGGGAAGTGGCAGAATACTACGGCAAAGGTAGAGGCATACCGACTTGCCAGCCTCTACGACACTGTCTGGCAAAAAAGTAATGAATATATTATCCTTTATATCGATTCGACTTACAAAGTGTCCATAGGAGACAATGTTACCTGTTATCTATACGTAAATCCTCTCGACACCGTAGGCGGTCAAAGTGGCTACGCACGGACCATGCGCAGCCGCGGATATCTCGGAAGGGCATACGTATCTGCCGGAAATATCTTATATAAAACCAAATATGCGCCGGAAACATTCTGGCAGGAAATAATTTTTGCCTCGAAACGTGTGCAAAGAGTTTTAAACCGCAGAATAATAGAAAACAAAGAGGAGGCTCGTGATTCGGGAGTGGCAATGGCCCTTCTCACTGGAGATAAACAATTGCTGGACAGCAATATCCGGGAAGCATATTCTAAGGCTGGGTTTTCCCATGTTCTGGCCATTTCCGGACTGCATCTTGGAATAATATTCCTGTTCCTGAATTTCTTCCTGTCTCCGCTGTTATTTGTCCGAAAAGGAAAAATCATCCGTACGATAATGATAATCATAATATTGTGGACCTATTGCTTTATTACAGGATTATCGGCATCGGTCATGAGGTCGGCATTCATACTGTCCCTTATGCAGATATCCTTCCTTACCACACGGAACTATAATTCCTATAACGCTTTATTCTCGTCAGCATTCGTGCTTATCCTGGTTAATCCGTATTTTATTTACGACATGAGTTTCCAGATGTCGTATCTGGCAATCCTTACAATATTATTTTTCTTCCCGAGATTAAAGAGATGGTCGCGGGCAGACAAGGTTGAATACTGGCTTTTAAACAGATCTAAAGGGGAGCAGGGATTTAAAAAGTTTATTTTTTTAGGCGCCCGGCGAGGATTCCAGTTCGTTACCGGTGCAATATTAGTCGGAATTTCCGCGCAAATAGGAGTAACACCTATCGCCGGATATTTTTTCGGAATATTTCCACTACTTAACATATTCATAAATCCCATAATAATGGTTTTGATGATGCAGATAATGTTTATGGGTTTCATATACCTTACCATCTTCGATACTCCGGCAGGCACACTCGTGGGCGAGATATTCAGCACCCTCATTTCCGCACTTAACAATGTCGTGGAATGGACATCCAGTTTCAGGGTCGCTTCCATAGAATACGGGAACCTTTCCCTGATCGGACTATATATCTCATACGCTGTTATAATATTGATAATGATTATTATCAAGTGGTTTGAATACCGGAAAATCAGGCTTGCACATGTTTGACCCAAAAGAATTGGAGATTCTGGAAACGGATGAAGCAAGGCTCTTGCTCGAGAAACATATCGAAGATAATCCCAACGAATTATCCATTACCTTAAAATGCGAAAGGAATTTAGCATTGGCAGTATGCAGGCAAATAAAGTATCTTCAGAAATGCAGGGTTAAGATTCCTGAATACTTTAATGCCCGTTGCATTATTCCGCCTATTTCTTTCGAGCAGGCCAGCAGCGGTATCACTGCTTTATCAAAGGAATATTCCGGAAAATTATGTATCGATCTTACTTGCGGGCTCGGAGTCGACAGTTATTTTTTTTCAAAGAAATTCGGACAGGTAATCAGTATTGAAAAAAATAAGGTTTTGTCCGAGATAGCGAAACTTAATTTCAAATCTCTGGGTGCAGAAAATATCACTGTTATAAATAAATGCGCTGAAGATTTTATAACCGATTACACAGGTCCCAAGGCCGACGTATTATATATAGATCCTGCCAGAAGAGACGATAAAGGCGGAAAAAAATTCCTGCTCGAAGATTGTTCCCCCGATATTCAGGGAATCATCGAGCAATGTTTAAAAATATCCGAAAGAACCGTCATAAAACTCTCCCCTCTGTTCGACATCAAAGAAATTACGGAAAAGTTTTCAACATGCCTCGATAAAATCGATATTATATCCGTTAGAGACGAATGCAAAGAAGTGATCGCAGAATGCTCGTCTACAAATCATAAACCGGTAACTATTACCGTAAATGCAGTCGGTGGGAAAAAATACGATTTCAGTATAGAAGACAGCGGAGTCCGAGATGAGAAAATTTCAGATATTGAAAGTTATAATTATCTTCTAGTACCTGATGTATGCTTCTATAAAGGGAGGCTTACGGTGGCTTACTTTAAAAAATATTTGAGCGACACGGATATATCTACTCCTTCATCGACAGGATTTTCTTTCTCAAAGTCTGTTCCGTATGATTTTTGCGGTAAGGCTTATAAAATTACTGAATTAACTGAATATAATCCTAAAAAAGTCAGGAACTTATTAAAAGGAAAAGGCATAAAAAATCTAACGATCCTGAAAAAAGATTTTCAATTCCCGCTATATGAAATAACAAAGGCCCTCAAAATAGGAACGGGAGGAAATAACTTTGCCGCCGTTACAACGGTAAATGGGAAAAAATACTTCATGCTTTTAGGGAATAAAGAGTTATTTTTGTAAACAACGCACGATTGCATAATGGGAAGATTTATACGACGCACCAAAATATTTATAAAAAAATCCATAAATTCATTACTGAGGACATATGGAGAAAGGGAGAGGAAGAATACAGTTCCAAGGCCCTGCGTTTTACTATCCGGCAGCTTAAAATTTTCCTGTTTACAGCAAAAAGTTACGGAAAGGATCAGTTAATAATCCGTTCCGCTGCACTTACATTCTATACGATGATGGCGCTCGTTCCATTTGCTGCGATCATTTTTGGAATTGCAAAAGGATTTATGTTCGAGAACAGCATAAGCGCTTATCTCTATGCTAAGTTCCCTAATTACACCGGACTGGTAACACAGGTGATAGAATTTGCCAACGCATTGCTTGAGAGGACAAAAGGCGGAATAATTGCGATTATCGGGGTATTGGTCCTTATGTGGGCGGTAATTAAAGTATTCATAAATATAGAAAGTTCGTTCAACCATATATGGGAAATAAGAAAATCACGTAGTTTCACGCGTAAACTCAGCGATTATCTTTCGGTATTGCTGGTAGCTCCGATTTTCTGGTTCGTAACCAACAATGCCTCGAACGTTATAGGAACTTCAATAGACAATGCAGTAGCAGGAACATTCTTTGCTCCGGTAGTAAATTTCCTCGGTTACCTCCTGCCATTTGTGATAATATCGATAATGCTGACAGTGGTTTACTACGTAATGCCTAACACCAAAGTTAAATTCCGGGCAGCGTTGAGCGCGGCAATTATTGCCGGTGTAGCTCTCTATCTTTTTCAAACCGGTTATTTTTATTCACAGACCCGTATATCTAATTACAATGCCATTTACGGTAGTTTTGCGGCATTGCCGTTATTTCTGATCTGGTTACATATAAGCTGGCAGATAATTATGTTCGGGGCGGAGTTATCCTTCGGATATCAGAATATAGAGAAGTATGAATTCGAACGCGAAACATATAAAATAAGTTTCGACTACAGACGGAAAATAATGCTTGTCGTCATGCACCGTATAGCGTCGAATTTTCAAAAAGGAAAGAAACCCATGGATGACGACCAGATAGCAAGAGCAGTGAATTTACCTGTAAGAATCGTACGTGACGTTCTTTATGATCTCGAGCAGGCGAACCTTATTGTTTCCCTCGACGACGATTCCCAGAAAAGCGCCGTGTATCTTCCGATGCGCGACATAAGCAATATGAGAATTTACGATATTATTAAAGCCGTAGAGACATCAGGTGTACAGAATTTCAATATCAAACAATATGAAGACCTGAAATCCGTGAACACTATTGTTTCCGAACTCGACAACATGATTGCCCATTCGGATAAAAACATACTCCTAATGGATATTCCGGACTGATATGAAAAAAATCGTAGTATTAGGAAGCGGAAACGTAGCAGGGCATCTTTGCAAATGGATCATCTCTTCCGGCAACTTACTTTGCGGGATTTATTCCCGTAACAAGATAAAAGGTAAAAGCATTGCCGATAAAAATAATATCGAATATTATTGTAGTATAGATGAAATACCTAAAGCGGATATTTATATAATTTCCGTTTCAGATAATGCTATAAAAGAAATTTCGGAAAAAATAATCGCTAAAGATTCTATCGTCGTACATACATCCGGCGGTTGCGGAATAAACGAGTTATCGCCAGCAATAGAAAACCGCGGTGTAATCTATCCGTTACAAACCTTTACTTCTGGCAGAGAACTGGATTACAACCGTATACCGTTATTTATTGAAGCGAGCAATCAGGATTCGTATAATTCGGTTAAAGTACTCGCCTCGGATATGTCGAACCAGGTATTCGATTCGGATTCCGAAAAAAAACGAAAACTCCACATTTCAGCCGTATTCGCATGCAACTTTGTAAACCACTTATATTCTATAGGCAGCAGTATTATCAAAGAAATGGACATTCCTCCGCAAATAATCGCACCCCTCGTAGAAGAGACGGTAAATAAAATGGTGGCCGCTGACAATCCTTTCATGACCCAGACAGGCCCGGCGGTAAGGGAGGATTACAATACCATTGAGAAACACCTCGAGGCACTTGCGGATACAGATTATCCTCGTAAAATATATGAGTTATTAACCGACAGTATCATTAATTATAAACTGAATGGGAAACTTTAAAGAAGATATAACAAGGATCAAAGCCTTTGTTTTCGATATGGACGGTGTATTCACAGATGGAAAAATCACACTGATGCCTGACAATCAGTTTTTGCGTACTTATCACGCCAAGGATGGATTTGCGACGAAGTATCTGATCTCCAAAGGCTACTACGTAGCCATAATATCGGGCGGACAGGGAGATACGCTAATGAACCGGTTCAAAAATCTGGGAGTCGAAGACATCTTCATAAATTGCTTTGAGAAACTTAAGAACCTCAAATCCTTCATGGAAAAATACGACCTCGAACCTGATGAAGTTCTTTATATGGGTGACGATATCCCGGATATCGAACCGATGAAATACGTCGGGATTTCAGTATGTCCTGCGGACGCGGCACACGAAGTAAGAAGTGTCAGTCGATATGTTTCCGGATATAAAGGCGGCGAAGGTTGCGTAAGGGATATTATCGAGCAGGTTCTCAGATCCCAGAACAACTGGGCGAAAGAATTCGACGGGACATTCATTACTTCCGCTTAAGATTTGATATTTTAATAAATAAAAAGACCTTCTTCCGGAGGTCTTTTTATTTATTTATCTAAAGTCGAACCATAAATTCATCTGGATCCCTTCATCCCCGAGTTTTATACGTATGTTCCCCGGCTGACTTTGAGGACCATGTTGAGACACCGGCTTGAAACAGCGTATAGCAGGAATATCGTAAAGGAATGTTATATCTCCCGGAGGGAACGTAGGATTTGCTTTTGCAGCTTTATTATCCGTAGGTTCTTCAGGAGTGTACACCCTGAAGAATACTCCGTCGCTTTCACTGTATACTGTAAACGGTGACTCGGTAGTCTGAAGTGTTCCCCAATAGAAGTTGCCATGATATCCTTTAAATTCAGGATACACAAGCGATTCGTAGGCAGCACCGGTAAGGGTGTTGTTATATTCTTTTTCCCAAACTCCGTAATTAGTTCCTTTTATGCGATTTTTCCACACCCTGTAAGGACCGCGTCCGAACCATTCCATTCCTTCAACTTTTTCTTCAGGATATGAGAAAGTAAGACCGAAATTGATAATATTTTCTTCCGTAACCGCATCATCGAATCCTTGTCCGCCATTGGCTTTATTAAGCATAACCGAACGCATACTCATCAATCCGGACGGAGTCATCTTCCACTGGATAGAATCGATAGCTCCCTGGTAATAAACAGTGAATACTGCATCATCACCGTCCGTGTATGCCAACGTTTTCTGTAACCGTGTATTCATTCCTACCGGTATAGGACCGTTATTGAATGATATTTCACCGTTACTATTACTAACTCCTTTCAATAATCCGTCTTCCTTACTGAAAGTAACGTTCACGCCATTTGCAGATAAAGTAATATTATTACCTGATTCTACGACCTGAGCTTTACCTTCCTGCTTAACAGATGCGATATGTTTTTCGGTATATTCATCAGCATAGTGAATAGGCCATGTCCAGGTACAAATTTCCTCCCCGTGTTTATCCCATGCTTTTACTTCCAGAATATCTCCGTCGAAGAAATTAGAAGGAACCTGCATTTTAGCCGTTCCTATTTCTCTTGGATCAATAGAAGGAAGTTTTACTTCACCTGTAGAAATAACCCGGGACTGACCACCGCTTATAGGCGAAGGAGCAGTAATAACCCTGTATTCCATACGGCATTCATCGAGATTCGTATAAAGGTATGTATTTTTAACCAGGAATTTTCCGTCGAAAGAAGGGGTTATAAACAGTTGCTCGAACTGTATCGGAGCCCACACTTCCCTTACGGTATAGTAGCTTCCTTCTTTTTCCCTGTAAGGGCCGAGAATTCCGTCGGCACCGTTCGAGCCGTCAGAATCGAGAATACCGTTTTTGTCGCTGCGCCTAACCGCATTATCGGAGAAGTCCCACATGAAACATCCAACAAACAATGGATGAGCGGTGTATTTGTTCCAGAAATCTTCCAGTCCGGCACCGTGTCCCTGATCGTAAGTTCCGTGCATAAATTCCGTAGGCATAAATAGTTTATATCCGTTGGTAAATCTCGCCACCCCTGTCTGATATGCAGGATAATGGTGTGTATCCAGATCGTTCCAGTCAGCCCATGGATGTATCACATGGCGCTTCTGAGGATCGAGCTCCGCGAACATTCCGTCGAGCTCCCTGTTCCATCCACCCTCATTACCGTCACTCCAGATAACTATGGAAGGATGATTCACGTCCCTTGCAATAAATTCTTTTATGAGTTTGGAGCCTACTTCCGTATCGTAAGAGTTCTGCCATCCTGCAAGTTCATTAACCACGAATATACCGAGCGAGTCACAAACATCGAGGAAGTGCTTATCCGGCGCATAATGGAATCTTACCGCGTTCATGTTCATCTCTTTGATGAGTTTACCGTCCATAAGGCTAATCTCGGCATTGGTCGTCCGTCCTCCGTCCGGATGAAAAGAATGGCGATTTATACCTTTCATAACGATCTTCTTTCCATTTACATAAACACCGTCGCGGGGTTTGAAATCAATTGTACGGAATCCGATTCTCTGACTGTAAGTATGTACAGTATTGCCTTTGGAATCTTTAAGATTTAGGGTCAGAGTATAGAGGTTCGGATTTTCAACGTCCCATGTCTTCACTCCATCCCATTTAATATTGATAATATGTTTGTTTCCTTTGTTAGCCAATGAAACTGTACGGTTGTCAAAAGAAGAATTATCCGATTTATTTACAGGATTTATCGATGCTTCGACAGTATAACCGGCTTTTAAATTAGTAGTATAAATTTCTGCATAAAGACTTCCGTCAGAAGCGGCATCCACAGCAATCCTTTCGATATTGACGGCAGGTTTAGCCTCCAGATACACAGGACGGTATATACCACCGAATATCCACCAATCGGCCTTCCTCTCCGCCGCATTTACAAGCCTGTTGGAAGACTCTTTGCTAACATTAACTTCGATAAAGTTATCCTGTCCGTATTTAACCTTATCCGAGATATCGTATGAGAACTGATTAAATCCGCCCTGATGAATAGGACCTGCTGATTTGCCATTGATCTTTACCTCCGTGTCGGTCATTACGCCTTCGAAAACTATCTTGACCTGCCTTCCCTTCCATTCGGAAGGAACCGTGAACGTATGGCGATAAAATCCCTTTTCCATAGGAGGATTTTTGATACTTTTATCCGTATACCATCTACCATAAGAATATGCTCCGAACCCTTCAAGCTCCCATTGAGACGGAACCTGTATCGTGGTCCATACATTGCTGTTCATACCCTCGGTACAGAAAAATTCCCATGTCCTGGTATCGCCCAGTCCTTTACCGGTAATATAAAGCTGTTCGGTCTGTTGCGCTGATATAGCAAAGGGCAGAACAAGCATTAATAATAATGTAAGTTTTTTCATTTATAAAATTAGTTTAAGTTCGTCAATACAAATATAACGAGATATATCATATTTTTTGCCTGCCAAGAAACTTATAATCCGGTTTTAAGAACATTAAATAACAAAGCACCCTTCCGGGTGCCTTTTTTAATATCTTAATAAATTATCTGACATTTAAAGTAATTAATTCGAGAACCAGCGTGCATCTCCGACATTCATTTTAGACAGTTGTTGTCCTTCGTACATAATTTCATCGCTGAGAGTATAATTTCCGCTTGACATATTCGGAAATATCTGTTCTGAGGAATATTCTGATAAATTTGTTACTCCTCCCCTGTTGTTATCTGTCAGAGTATAGCCAGAGCCATTATATTGATCCGAGGCCTTAAAATTGTTTTCTCTGGTGCTCGGAGTCACTACAAACGGACGGAAGTAGTCCGGATCTGCATCCCCGGGCAGTTTCGCAAAAATACAATTTGTAATACTAAAAGATGGAAAATCAAAACGGAACAGAATTTCCGGCACACGGTCCAAACCGATAAACGTACAGTTATGCACATCTGTCTGGATACTTGGACCTCCGGAAGCATTAGCGCCCCTTACAAAAGCCATCGGCATATTTACAAACGTACAATTTTTAGTACTCAAAGCAAATTCTCCGGTAGAAGGAGTGTAATGGACAATTGCATGACCATTATTTTCAGGAGACGCTTCGGTCCATATCATTGTGGTATTTTCAACAATTAAATTTTTGGGATAAGCAGCAGAACCTGTAACTCCTTTGGGGAAGTCCGTAAATTTACAATTGTCAAACATTACCATATTTACGTCAGCGCTTTCAAATGACATTGCATAGTCTCCGGTAGAAGTAGTAAAATCAATATATTCAAACTTAATCGATTCTACACTTGAAGTCGGTGTGATCGGAGCATTAAGATTGAGTGAGGCTCTTTCTCCATTTTCTGTGGACACAGTTATATTTTTAGCCAAAATTTTTACCGCAACACTTTCATTTTCAGCTACGAAGTTTTTATTATATCCTGAAGCCAGGGTAATAGTTATCGGATTTACACGTTCAACTGAGAAGTATGCGAGAATCTCCCCTAATGTCATTACTTCGTCGGCCGCAACAAATATATCGTCCTGTGTAAGATCCAATCCCTGTTGAGGTTCTTCCTGGGTATTAAACTCTATTGAATTGAAAGTAATTTCTTCCTCGCCATCCAGACCGTAGATTGTAGCTGTATATGCAGTAAGATATTCCAGTCCATTTTCAATAGTCACATTACCCTGATTAATATTTTCAGTGGTTAGCTCCAAGTTTAAAACAACCTCGGAACCTTCATTTACCGGAAATTCAAAAATATTAATATGAGTCAACACATATTCCTCATAGGTATTCTGAAAATAAAGAGTAACAGAATTTCCATCGACATCGTAATTCGGATTCAGAATATCAGGAATAATTCTGTCTTCAGTGGCAGCCTCGACGGTTTTAGACCATTCGGTAGCACTCTCGTCCTCGAAAACTGCCTGTACACGTGCAAAATAAGTAGTACCATACTTCAGGTTATCTACTAAAATAGTGTTCTCCGCAATCTGGTGTTCTTTCGAATCTTCATCATCGATAAATTCTTCATCCGTGCTAATCTGGAATATATACGATACAGCTTCTTCGATCACACTCCATTCATAACTGATTGTATTTTTAGAAACTACGGGAACATTTGTAAATTCAACTTGTTGATCCGGATCGATAATTCTTTCCTCGGTAGTTGCTTCCACCGTTTCCGACCATTCAGTTATTTTATCTTCCGTAAGTTTAGCATAAACCCGTGCGTAATAGGTTGTGCTGTATTCAAGATCTTCAATTAAAATATAATTCTGTTCAATATCAGCATATGTTTCAGTATTTCCCAGATCAAAATCTTCATCAGTACTTATTTGTAATACATAAGATAAAGCATCATCCTCTAAATCAGTCCAATAATATTTTATAGTATTTCCGTCTACCTCTGGATCCGTAGTGAATTCAACATATAAATCTTCATCGATTACGACTTCATCTGTGGTAGCAGCCGTTGCATTGGCCCACTCGGTCCAAACATTATTTCTGAGATTCGCACGTACCCTACCGTAATAAGTAGTGTTATATTCCAGATTAGGAATTGTTAGGTTGTTTTCCGTAGCAGTATAAGATGCAACGGATTCAGCGAATTTTTCATTAGTCGATAACTGGAAAGTATAATTCACCGCCTCAGGAATATCAGTCCATTCGTAACTGATCGAGTTTCCCGACACTACTGGTGGGGAAGTAATTTTAATTTCAGGAATTACAGTAGGTACATCATCGTCGTCATCGTCACTACACGATGCAAAAACGAAAACACCCATAAAAAGAATCCAAAGAATTCTGAACAAGTTTAGATTTTTCATAGCTCTGTTAGTTAAAAAGTTTAATAATTAATTAAAAAACATTGTCGGCAATTACAAGTCTTAGATGCAATTTAGCAAATTTATATCATTTCATCCAAAATAGGGTTCAATTTATTCTATATAAAATTATTAATTTTAAAATATTGGATTATTTTATTATCGATTTAATAATTAGACAATAAAATTAAATAAAAAAAATCTTAAAATAAAATTATAAACACAAATTAAGCACCTTTTAGGGTGCTTAACCAAGAACTTTTTTATGAATTAGCTATGTGGGATTTAGTGATTCGTTCTTGGACAACGGAAATCACCTGCGCCCTTTCTTAATTTGTTAATTTACAAAATATCCAGCGATAGCTACTTCGTTAATATTACTAATAATCAGCTTCCGTTACTCCGGCAGGGAACCATCTCTTATCACCGATACCTATTCTGGATAATTGTTGGCCGTCATAAATGATATCGTCGCTGATAGTATAATTGCCGTTTAAAATTCCGGGCATAATTACATCTCCGCTTTCCGGGAGCTGTTTAGTATTATCCCGCGCTGCATTTCCGAAATGATAATTCGAAGCCTTAAACATATCCCCGGATGCAAAGTTATTGGTTCCTCCGTCAGGCCATACTGTAAAATATCTCATATCATAAGGATTATTCTCGTATCCCGGTAATTTTACTATAATATTATTATGGAATGTGGATGCACGCTTACGGTAACGGAACCACTGTTTAGGGACTCTATCCAGACCAACAAAAGTACAATTGGCTATATCGAGAGTATAATAAGATCCATTTGAAGAATCACCTCCCTGAAGGAAGGATACTGGCATATTTACCAAAGTGCAATTCGTTACTTTTATAGAAAAATCATAATCCGCATTAGTTGTATTTGAGTTGCGGAATAGAGCATATCCGGCATTATTAGGAGATGAAGCATTGGTCCAAATCAATAAAGAATTTTTAAGAATTATTTCCGCAGGATAATTCCGCGCTCCGGTCACCAATCCGTTAGGGAAGTCTGTAAATTTACAATCATCTATTTCGAGTTTATTAACTCCTTCTTCAGAGAACTCGAATAAGAAATTTTTATCCGATGAAGTAAAATCAACTTTACTGAAAGTAATTGAATTTAATCCTGATTTAAGCGACATTACTGAATTAATATTTACAGATGCTCTGTTATCTTCATCCAGACTGGTAATATTTATGTTTGTACCGATTATATTTACCGGTTCGCTTAAATAAGTAACATTTTTACTATATCCTCGTGGCAGATAGAAAGTAATCGCTCCCATATCGGAAGTCATCAAATTCAATAATTCTCCGAGATACTGTTCTTCATCCACATAAAAATCCCTAAGATAAACGAAATCGGTTGTAAAATTCAATGAATTTATTAATATTTCCTCATCTTCATATACTCCGTAAAGAGCTACATTATATGAAAGTACCGGCACCAGATCTTCAATAGTAATGATTCCGGAAGAAATAATTTCCTCTGTTAACTCTATTGTTATATCAGGATTATCAATACTTCCTGAACTTTTTGCGATACGGATTTCGGTCATCTCGAATTCTTCGTCCTCTGTTAAATAAAGTTTTACAGAATTACCTTCCACCTCCATATTGTAAATAAGGTCTGGTTTTCTAACTTCAGTGGTATACGGTCCTGAATATGCCCATTGTGTAGGAAGTCCGTTTTCCAGCTCTGCACGTACACGTGCATAATAAGTAGTGTTATAATCCAATTCTCGATTAAACGGATATGCATTAGCAGTAGTAGAAGCAGAAATATAATCCCAGAAATCGGATGTCTCGCTTATCTGAATAGTATAGGTTTCCGCATCTTCTACAATTTCCCAAACATACCTGATGGTATTCTCTGCAACTACAACCTCTGTAAAATCAGTGGTTACACTCATGTCCAATTGTTCGGCCGGAGTAATAACAGGAGACGCCTCTGTCCATACGGTAATTTTTCCATTTTTAAGATTCCCCCTCACTCTTGTATAGTACTTAGATTCGTACCTTAAGTCTTCGATAAGAATCGAATTGTCTTCAACATAAAAGAGTTCGCTGATTTGAAAATCCTCATATCTGCTGATTTCAACAGTATAGGTACGGGCTCTCTCTCCAATAGCCACCCACTCATAAAAAATAGTGTTTTTATTTACCACCGGACTGGAGGAAGTAAATTCGATTATGTAGTCGTAATCAAATTTGGGACCATCGTCCATTTTGTCGTCGCTACACGAATTAAGGAGTAATACTCCCGCAAAAAGAGTAAGCCACAAAGGCTTAATTAAGTTAAAATTTTTCATAGCTATGTTAGTTAAAGTTTAATAAAACTCGATTTATATAAAGGCAATGTATATAAATCA
>JAJQEF010000028.1:15272-17234 GCA_021201795.1 Rikenellaceae bacterium | reverse complement strand
CTAAGCCAAATATTAGCCTACGTAATTACATGGTAAGACGGTCGACAGAAGAGTTATAATAAACGATAGCATTAATATAAAATGGATAGTTTTGACAATTAAAAAAATGGAGCCGGCATGCGCCGGCTCTGTTTTTAACTGCGCATCCAGTTCGATCCGCAGTCGCCTGAACATCCACAACAAAGGATGTCAACTTCCCATTTGAATTTTTCTAATTTGGAAATTTCTTTAGAAAATTTTTCAGTCAACAATGAGAATGCCTCGGATGATAAATTAAACATAATTTAAAGATATTAAATTTAAGTTCTGTTTAAGGTAAGAACTTTTAACCTTTATTTTTTACCTTTCCTGGAACGAACAAATCGTTAACGGAATTTTGTGTCATAAGAATACCTTTACAGTCATAGCTATTTCTTCTTTGTTTAAATTGTCAAATAGTTTATATTTGTTTTGTTGAATAAGCATTTGTCCTACCATCCATGATCCGGCCTTTGCCCTGTTTTTGGTAATGATACACGTGTAATCGTCTTTTTTATTGAGTTTACCCGATGTGATTAGATTACCTCCATAACATGTAGGACAAATGGGAAGAAGAATGCATTCCTTACATTCAGAATCGGTTATTGAGTTTAAATCATTGAAGTCGATAGTTGTATATCTTATAGATTGTTTCTCAGCTTCAAAGAAAAGATGACATGGATATTTTTTATCGTTTGGAGCATAACACTCCATAATTGTTCCTGCTCCGCATAACTTGTTTTTCATTGAGCTTTTACCTGCTGCTATCGCTATAAACTTTATATTCAGAAGATCGATAGGAATAATTCCCGGATTATTTATATAATAAAGCGAAAGGGAATAGAGTTGCTCCTGAAGCTGTTCGATGAAGTTACTGTTCCATTTTACTCCGCTGGCAAATGAACAATTATTTATTACGAATCCGAGATTATGTATGTGAATAACTCCTTTGGCAAGAGAATCCAGAGTTTCGGGTGAAGGTGTCATTTTTACGTCTTGGTCCGGCCAATGGGCTTTAAACAGATCGATGTCAATTTTATAATAAGAATTGGAACGATTGAGATTGTGCATTTCAGGCGTTCCGTCTAAACTTAAGCTAATGCAAACCTGCTTTTATTTCTATGACCCATTTCTTGATCTCACCTTGGATTAGAGTTCCGTTTGTGGTAGCATAACAGATATATTTTTTTTGCCATTTGTTTCTCCAAAGCCATTCGCATATTTCTTTTATAAGATTGAAAGCCATAAACGGCTCTCCTCCGTGAAATAATATTTCTACGAACTCGACATTTTTCGATACTGCTTTTTCGAAAGTTTCTATTATTGCGTTTTTTGCTGTGTCTAATGATAAAAGGCTTCTCTTTTTATTATGTTCGTAACAGTATGTACAATTAAGATTACATTCTTCGGTAATAAGTAAAGTGCACGTACAGCGCCTGCTTTTATCATAACTATAATTTTTTATTTCCATATAACACGTTAGATTACAATTATGGATATAAAAAACGCAGTTACATTGCATATGTACAATAAAGACATTAATGTATTTATTGATGTGAAAGTTCCTAAGTTTCAGATGCAGATTTTGTAACCCGACGTTTTTTTAATTTGTTTTTAATTTATTTTTAACACTGTTTTGTCATAGGCTTTTTAGTTTTGTAGTTTTACATATAATGAACGTGGACCTTCTTCCATTCTGCATCTGAGGTCTTAGGAAACCTGTAGTCGAAATAAGGAAGAGGTCCACGTCAATTAACGCGAACGTCAAACTTCATTCCAGACCACGATTGAAAGGTCCTAAGTTCCAGATGCGGAATAAAAGTCAACGTTATAAATCGTATATTTTTAATTATGTTGGTCTACATAGCAGTAAGGTTTTATTGACTTCAAAAATATAAAAAAAATATCACTTTTTGTTTTAACACATATTTATATTAAAAAAAG
>JAJQEF010000028.1:0-15262 GCA_021201795.1 Rikenellaceae bacterium | reverse complement strand
AAAAGTATTAGTAGAAAATAAAAACTTACGGTTTGCCGGACAGACTTTCAAGGAATTCTGTATATTTGTGGGTCAAATAAAAATCGCTGAAATTATGTCGGATTTTAAATATCAAGAACCGTTTCCTATCCAAGACGACACTACTGAATATCGGCTACTAACCAAGGATCATGTTTCTGTAGTGGAGTGTGACGGAAGAAAAATACTTAAAGTGGCACCTGAAGGTCTCGAACTCCTTTCTAAAGAGGCTTTTTATGACGTCTCTTTCTACCTCAGGGCATCGCATCTCAAACAGGTCGCCTCGATTCTGGATGATCCGGAAGCGTCGGACAACGATAAATTCGTAGCTTACACGCTTCTTCTTAATCAGGTAGTCTCAGCTGAAGGGGAACTCCCTACTTGTCAGGATACCGGTACTGCCATAGTTATGGCAAAAAAAGGTGAAGACGTTTATACTGGTGTGGACGATGCGGAATATTTGTCGAAGGGCGTGTATGAAACTTACAAAGAAAAGAATCTGAGATATTCGCAGGTTGTCCCTTATACTATGTTCGACGAAAAAAATAGTGGGAATAACCTTCCGGCGCAGGTCGATATTTACTCGACTACGGGCATGTCGTACAAATTCCTTTTTATGACGAAGGGAGGAGGTTCAGCTAATAAAACATTCCTGTATCAGCAAACCAAAGCGTTGTTGAATGAAGAAACATTGACCAAATTCATAAAAGATAAAATAAAGGACTTGGGTACTTCCGCATGTCCTCCTTATCATCTTGCGATAGTTATTGGTGGGACTTCGGCAGAAGTTAACCTTTCGACAGTTAAAAAGGCATCCGCAGGCTATTGGGATCATTTGCCCACTTCCGGTAACGACGGCGGTCAGGCGTTCCGCGACCACGAATGGGAAGAGAAGATCAGGAAAATATGCCAGGATAGCGGTGTCGGTGCCCAGTTCGGAGGAAAATATCTGGTACATGATGTACGTGTGATAAGACTTCCTCGTCATGCAGCTTCATGTCCCGTAGGAATCGGAGTAAGTTGTAGCGCCGACAGAAATATAAAGGCGAAGATAACAGCAGACGGTATATTTCTGGAGCAACTGGAAAAAGACCCTGCCAGATTTGTTCCTAAGACCGCTCCGAATATGAAGCCTGCCGTTGAGATCGACCTTGACGAAGGTATGGATAAGGTTCTGGAAGAACTTAAAAAACATCCGATAAAAACCAGACTCAACCTTAAAGGTACCCTTATTGTTGCCAGAGATATCGCGCATGCCAAGATTAAAGAGATGCTCGATGCCGGAGAGCCTATGCCCGAGTATTTCAAAAAACATCCTATATATTATGCCGGTCCTGCCAAAACCCCGACAGGCTATGCTTCGGGAAGTTTCGGACCGACTACGGCAGGACGTATGGACCCTTATGTCGACCTGTTCCAATTCCACGGAGGCTCTATGGTTATGGTTGCCAAAGGAAACCGTACGAAGCAGGTTACCGACGCCTGTCAAAAACACGGTGGCTTCTATCTCGGTTCTATCGGAGGACCTGCTGCGATTCTTGCTAAAGACAGCATAAAATCCGTGGAGGTCGTCGATTTCCCTGAACTTGGAATGGAGGCGATACGTAAAATTTACGTAGAGGACTTCCCTGCGTTTATAATCGTCGATGATAAAGGAAATGATTTCTTTGCTGAGTTCCAGCATTAATATTATAAAGTATTTAACTGAAAATGGGAAGAGCATTTGAGTACCGCAAGGCGGCAAAACTTAAGAGATGGGGTAATATGGCGCGTACTTTTACGCGTATAGGTAAGCAGATATCGATTGCAGTAAAAGCTGGAGGCCCTGATCCTGAAAATAACCCTGCACTCAGGACCATAATAGCCAATGCCAAAGCGGCAAATATGCCAAAAGAGAATGTCGAAAGGGCTATTAAGCGTGCCGTATCTAAAGATACCGAGAATTATAAGGAAATGGTATATGAAGGCTACGGCCCGTTCGGGATCGCTATGGTCATCGAAACCGCTACCGATAATACAACCAGAACCGTTGCCAATGTGAGAAGTTATTTTAATAAGGCTGGCGGATCGTTAGGTACCTCAGGAAGCCTCGATTTCCTGTTCGACCGTAAATGTGTTTTCAAAGTAAATAAAAAAGAAGGGATAGATATTGAAGAGCTCGAGTTCGAACTGATAGATTTCGGTGCGGACGAAGTATTTGAAGAAGAAGATAGCATTGTGATATACGGAGCCTTCGAGGCCTTCGGAAAAATTCAGAACTATCTTGAAGATAAAGGATTCGAGATTACAAATGGAGAATTCGAACGAATGCCTGTCGACACGAAAGAAGTTACAGAAGAACAAAGGGCAACGCTGGAAAAACTTATCGAAAAGTTCGAGGACGACGACGATGTAACCAATGTGTTCCATAATATGAAGAGTCCGGAATAATCCCGACCAATTATAGAAATAATCGATCCTGCCGGAGTTATTTTGGCAGTGTCGTTTTATATGAATGTATCATATTTTTATTTAAATTTGCGTTTGTGTTCAGAAACAGTAAAATAGATCTTGCCCACAGGTATATTACCCGGCAGGCGAATAAGTTGTCCGAAAGACAGCTTATGATATTTTTGTCCCTTGTTATAGGACTTATAGCCGGATTCGGGACTTATCTGTTCGAGAGTCTTCTTCATTTCATAAAATTTGCACTTACCAGTTGGTTCCGGGTAGACTCGGCAAGCTTTTTCTACCTTATTTATCCCGCGATAGGTATTATTCTGGCAACCTTGTTTGTTAAATATGTCATAAAAGATAATATCAGCGAAGGAGTCATGAGGGTTCTCTATGCGATCTCACGTAAAAACTCGAAAATAAAACCGCATAACTGCTACTCTTCCATGGTGGCCAGCGCCACAACTATAGGATTCGGAGGTTCCGTAGGACCCGAGGTACCTATAGTTATGACCGGAGCCGCAATAGGTTCCAATGTAGGAACGTTCATGCGCCAGAATTATAAAAACACCACTATACTGCTGTGTTGCGGTGCGGCCGGTGCCCTTGCCGCTATTTTTAAAGCTCCTATCACCGGAGTTGCGTTCGTACTGGAGATACTAATGCTGAACATAACTTCTATGTCTATCATTCCATTACTGATTTCAGCAGTTGCCGCAACATCTGTAACTTTCTTCATGAATGGCTTCGAACCGTTGTTTACGGTAGAAGTGAATAATGTTTTCAGCCTGCGGCATCTTCCTTATTACGCTTTGCTCGGAGCGTTTTGCGGACTTATTTCTGTTTATTTCCTGAGGACGAATCTTGCTATATCCGGATTTTTCGAGAAAATAAATAAACAATACGTCAAATGGATCGTCGGAGGAGGAGCGATCGGTATCCTTATATTTTTGTTCCCTCCGCTTTATGCCGAAGGATATGATACCCTGCGTGCGCTTATGAATGGTAATACCGCCGCCGTGTTCGATAATTCATTATTCTATAAATACAGGACGGAGGTTTGGGTAATTATTGCATACCTTACTGCCACGATGCTGTTCAAGGTCGTCGCCATGTCCTCAACTAATGCCGCCGGCGGCGTTGGAGGAGGCTTTGCTCCGTCATTATTCGTAGGTGCGCTCTCCGGAACGGTCATAGCCCTTATCCTTAATACGGTTTTTGATCTCGAGCTCCCGCTCGTAGGTTTTACGCTCGTGGGAATGGCAGGGGTAATGTCGGGAGTGATGAATGCTCCGCTGACATCTATATTCCTGATAGCCGAACTTACCGGAGGATATAAACTCTTTGTTCCACTGATGCTCGTAGCCGCTCTCTCGTTTGCAATATGCTATTATCTCGAACCCTATTCGATATATACCAAGAAATTGATGCAGAGGGGAGACATCGTAACTCATAATAAAGACAAAGCCGTACTTCTTTTCCTCGATATGAAACAACTGATCGAGCACGATTTTACTCCCGTTTATGAAAATTCCACTTTGGAAGATGTCGTTAAGAAATTACCTTTGTGCCGGAGGAATATTTTTCCTGTCGTGGATTTCGACGACAGCCTCAGGGGATTTATCACTCTCGACGATATAAGAAAAGATATGTTCGATACAAGTAAATATGAGAGTTCCATATCCGATTATATGACTTTGCCGCCGGCGGTCATATCCGTAAATGAACCGATGAATGAAATTTTAGAGAAATTCGAAAATACTAAAGCATGGAATCTTCCCGTTGTTGATAATAATAAAAAATACGTAGGTTTCATTTCGAAATCGAAAATTTTTTCAGCCTACCGGGAACAACTGTTGGAAATAACCGATGAAGAGTAATGTTTTTATGAAAAAACAAAAAGGAATCGTATCGTGTAATATGAAGAAGGTTTTATTATTAATTATTTTTCTCTTTGCTCTGACAATAAATTCTTTTGCTCAGGTTACATTCGAAATCGGAGCACCAAATGCAGTGGAAGTGGGATCTGCTTTTAAAGTGGAATTTAAAAGCAATGCCAAACCACAGGATTTTTTACCTCCGGATTTTAAAGGATTTAATGTTATCGCAGGACCTACTATCTCTACCGGTCAATCGGTAAATATAATAAACGGTAGTGTGACCCGTGAAGAAAGTTACACGTATGTCTTCGTGCTTCAGGCAACTGAAACAGGAAATGTAACGATAGGCCCTGCCGAAATAACAGTAAAAGGGGAGAAATACTCCACCAAATCGAGAATAATAGAGGTTGTATCAGGAGGAGGGAGCGCGGAGCCGAGCCAGAATTCATCCGTAGCATCCCAGAATCAATCCGCAACACTTGCCAGCGACGATATTTTATTGATAGCCAATGTCAGTTCGCGAAACGTTTATAAAGGACAGCCTGTAAGGGTAACATTCAAACTTCTTACCCGTGCATCCCTGCGCGGTATAGATAACGTAAAAATGCCCGCGTTCAATAATTTCTGGACGCAGGAGATAGATGTCAATGACAACGGTAAACAGGAAACATACAATAATAAAGTGTATGAAGCCGTGGTTCTCAAGGAGTATCTTCTCTATCCGCAGCAAGCCGGTGAACTCGTGGTCGAACCCATGTCTATAACCGCCCTTGCCCAGATTGTCACGCAGAACAGAAGACAATCGATCTTTGATGACTTCTTCGGAGGGGGGCCGTCGGTGCAGCAAATAAGAAAAGATCTTGCAACCCAGCCTGTCAGGATAAATGTAAAAGAACTCCCCGCCGGAGCCCCTGTCGGATTTAACGGAGCAGTGGGTAATTTCGCCTTGTCAGGAGGTATTGCTGAAACGGAAATCGCCGCCAACCAGTCCGGAAATTATATAATTACGATATCCGGCACCGGTAACCTGCCGACCGTGAACGCACCCAAAGTTACTATGCCATCTTCTTTCGAGCAGTACAGCGTGAGGACCAATGAGGACTACAGGACGCAGGGAAACAATATATCCGGAAGTAAAACTTTCACTATTCCTTTTATCGCCAGGGCGGAAGGCCGATTCACTATCGATGCTGTTAATTTTACATTTTTCAATACTACGACCGAACAGTACGAGACAGTAACGATACCGGCAGTCAGTATGAATATTACAGGAACAGGACAGGAAGGTCAAAGTACTCCGGGAATAATCAGCGGAACGAAAGAGGACCTGCGGATCCTCGACAATGATATACGGTATATCCGGACAGGATCGCCGGATTTAAGAACCCGGCGTTCATTCTTCATCTGGTCTCTTCCGTACTTCCTTACTTTATTCCTGCTGCTGTGCGGTTTTATCTGTTCATTGATATATTTGAGGGAAAAAATAGAATTCAACAGCAACACAAAACTGGTACGTAATAAAAAGGCTCAAAAGATCGCACTGAAAAGATTGAAGAACGCCGAAAAGAATATGCTTGCTAAAAACGAGCAGGGATTTTATGAGGAGATGCTCAAAGCAATGTGGGGATATATGAGCGATAAGCTCGATATTCCGGTTGCGGAACTGTCGAAGGATAACATAAAGAACGAGTTATCCGGAAGAGGGATCGACGAGGTTCTTATTGACAGATATATAAAAATTATTTCGGACAGTGAATTTGCGAGGTATGCTCCAGTGTCCGATATTACAATAGGGGACATTTATAATTCTGCTGTGGATACTATTTCAAAACTTGAGGCTAAAATCTGAAAATTATGGTAAAACGAATAATATCATCCTTGGTAATTATTTTATCGGTATTTTTGGTTAAAGGTGCCGGTACGGACGAATTGTGGACGCGTGCCAACGATGCGTATGCTTCAGGAGCGTACGGTACGGCCGTAAATCTATACGATTCTATAGTCCGTGAAGAATATGTAAGCCATAAACTTTATTATAACATCGGTAACGCTTATTTTAAAAACGGCCAGACCGGTAAAGCAGTGTTATACTATAATAAAGCACTTCTTCAGTCTCCGGGCGATAAAGATACTGCGCATAATTTGGAATTGGCCAACAGCTACGTGAAGGACAGGATAGAAGTCCTCCCCGAATTCTTTCTGAGAAAATGGATCCGATCGATACAATTCGGTCTGAGTTCCAATATGTGGGCGGTAGTAAGCGTGGTAATGTTTGCCGTTATGTTGATATCCGTCATCTTGTTCCTGTTGTCAGGTAGGATCGCCTTGAGAAAATCAGGATTCTATATCGGTATAATATCCGCTGTAATGTTTATATTTTCGACAGTTTTCTCTACCCGGATCAGGAACGGTATAGAAAATCCCGGATACGCAGTCATAATATCGTCATCCGCTTCCGTGAAAAGTTCTCCCGATAACAATAGTAAAGATCTTTTTATCCTTCATGAAGGTACTAAAGTCAGGGTTGCCGACAGGCTGGGGGAATGGCGAGAGATCACCATTGCCGATGGTAATAAAGGATGGATAAACCGTAATTCAATAGAGTTGATAGATTAAATATAAAACCCGTGTCCAAACTTTTAAACGATGCCGTTGCCGAACTTTCGAAACTGCCCGGAGTAGGGAAGCGCACAGCTATGAGGTTAGCCATTCATCTTCTGCGTACCGATAAAGAAGAGGTAGCCATCTTCTCGGAAACTATTACGAGATTCCGCAACGAGATAAAATATTGCGTCCATTGCAACAATCTTTCGGACGGAGATATATGCCCAATCTGTGCCGACAGTTCAAGGGATAGAGGCACGGTATGCGTAGTCGAAAATATCAAAGACGTAATTTCTATCGAGAATTCCCAACAATATAAAGGCCTTTACCATGTTTTGGGTGGTATTATATCACCTATGCAGGGTATCGGCCCTTCGGATCTTAAAATAGACCTGCTGGCGGATAATATTTCGAGAGGTGGGATAAAAGAAGTTATAATGGCTCTTTCGACTTCGGTGGAGGGAGAGACTACCGCCTTCTATATCTGCCGTAAACTAAGTGAATTTAAAGATTTAAAGATCACGACCCTTGCCCGTGGGATCGGGTTCGGAGATGAACTCGAATATGCCGATGAGCTTACTATAGGGCATGCTATACACAATAGAAAGACAATTTAAAAAAGTTCTATGAAAAAAATTACTGTAATAGGCGGAGGCAATATGGGTGGAGCGCTCGTAGCTGGATTCCTGAAATCGGGAAAGTACGCGTTAAACGAAATATGTGTCGCAGATAAAAATCCTGACATCCGCGATAAATTCAGCAGTATCGGAACTGTCGTAACTTCCGATAATATCGAGGCGGTATCTGGAGCCGAAATAATCATTCTTGCTGTTAAGCCTTATCTGATTAATATGGTCGCGTCCGAGATTGCGCATTCACTAAAAACAGGACAGCTGATCGTATCCATTGCCGCTGGAATGACGCTGTCGGAAATTCAGGATGCGTTCGGAAAAGAAAAACTATGCTTCCGTGCAATCCCTAATATCGCGGCAGAATATATGGCATCCATAACATTTGTTTCCTGCGAGAAATTTATTGAAGATTCTGCATCGGAAAAAATTCTTTCGATGTTCCAGACGGTAGGAGAAGCAGTATTGATAGATGAAAACCTTCTGGGTGCTGCTACGGTCAGCGCTTCTTGCGGTTTGGCTTATGCTCTTCGGTATATAAGGGCTGCTATGGTCGCCGGAGTAGAAATGGGTCTCACTGCGCCCATGTCCGAACTCATAGTTGCACAGACTGTTGCCGGAGCATCAAGATTACTGCTTAACAGTCCCATACATCCGGAAGAAGCCATCGATAAAGTGTGTACCCCCGGAGGAATCACTATTGCCGGTCTTAATGAATTGGAACATAAAGGGTTCTCATCCTCGGTCATAAGCGGACATCTTGCTGCTTATAAAAGAGTAAAGAATAAATAATAAAATAAATAAGGACAGATTATAAAAAACTGTCCTTATTTATTCCTATTTCATTATTTATTATCCTCAATTCCTTAGGGTACAGATTATTGCACCGATTGCCTATCCGTTTGATCCATCCTAACGGTTTGTCGTTGTATGCTACCATATTTATACCTTCCGCAAATAATTTCGGATCGACATCGTTCTTGCGCAGGTAATTTACAGCAGCCTCAAGATCGAGGTTAGTTCCGGGAACCCTGTCCGTATTAACACTGTGAAACAGCGACAACGAATGCGACGGTTTAAGTTCGTTCCCATAAAGCTTCCCCATCTCCACACCCGAATAGATCACATTCAGGCTATTCATAATTTCCCGCGATTCATCGAAAATATTCCTGTAAGCAGTGTGAATGGTCCCGTCGTTTCTTTGATAGAATGTCATGTATTCCGGTTGTTCGACCCATTCCGAAAGATTCCTGATCTTATCTTTGGACACATGAGTATAATTCCCGCTCTGTTTTTTCTTTTTTTCCTTCAGTAATTTATGTTCGCCGCTTTTTCCAAGGGCGCAGACAAATAATCCTTCACTGTTTGTTTTGTGTGGATAAAACCTGAAGGTATGATGTCCGTTAACCTCTCCTTCCGATATGTTCCATTCGGGAACCGAAGGGATTTCTATATGTTCGCAATCGTATTCTTCCGTGATCCATCCGATATTCTCTTCGTTCTCAGTCTGGTTGAATGTGCAGGTGCTGTATATTAATATCCCTCCTTTTTTGAGCGAACCCCAGATATCCGAAATTATCCTTCTCTGCCTCGACGCGCACATATCTACGTTTCCCGGACTCCATTCCGAGCGAGCTTCAGGAGTTTTTCTGAACATACCCTCCCCGGAACAGGGAACATCGGCAATAATAAGGTCGAAAAATTCGGGGAGTGCGTTAAAATTCCGGGGGTCGTTGTTCGTAACGATTGTATTTCCGAGTCCCCATTTAATTATGTTCTCTTTAAGTATACCAGCCCTCGGTTTAATAACTTCGTTAGATACCACCAGATTCCCGGGTCCTGCCAGCGAAGAAATATGGGTGCTCTTGCCACCAGGAGCCGCACAGAGGTCGAGTATCTTCAAGGGAGAAGCATCTGAAAATATGTGATTGTAAAGATGTTCGATAAACATCGAAGCGGATTCCTGTACGTAATAAATCCCCGAATGAAAGAACGGATCGGTAATAAAATGGGGGCGGTTGTCGAGAAAAAAACCGTATTTACTCCATGGTACCCCGTTTAATGAGGGTTTGCTGTCTAATTTATATGGGTTTACCCTGACCGATACCGGCGAAGGATTATCCAGCGATCCCAGGAATCGTTTCATTTCCTCCTCTTCCATGTGCGAAAGGGAACTGTCTATGAATGCCTGCGGAATGGTAATGCTGTTACTCATTGCCCGGTATTAATCTTTGTATATCGTTTATTATCTCGTCGATCACGTCCGGATTGAGTATGAAATCCTTTTCATTTATATCGATTACTAAAACTTCGCCTTTGTAAATATTATTTATCCAGTTTTCATAACGTTCGTTCAGGCTTTCAAGATATTCTTCCTGTATAGACATTTCATAAGCCCGCCCGCGTTTCTGAATCTGGCTTATCAGAGTGGGAACGTCCGCTTTAAGATAAATAAGCAGGTCCGGCGTTTTGAGAAGTCCGTATGATATCTCGAAAATTTCCATATAAGTGTTGAAATCTCTGGTGCTCATCAATCCGGACGCATGAAGATTGTCTGCAAAAATATAAGCATCCTCATAAACAGTCCTGTCCTGTATGATATTTTCATTGAGGTTCTGCAAGTCGATTGATTGTTGAAGTCGTTTGCCCAGAAAATAGATCTGCAGGTTGAACGACCATCTGTGCATATCTTCATAGAAATCCTCTATATAAGGATTGTCATTATCCATCTGTGCGGATACTGTACCGAGTTTCTCGGAGAGAATCCGGGTCAGGGTCGTTTTTCCGCTTCCGATATTACCTGCGATGGCTATGTATATCTTATCGTGAGATTTTTTCATACAGGTTTTCAATTTTATCAGTCATGTTCTCCCAGCTGAAGCGTTTTTTTTCGGTTTTCAGGTTTGACCTGAATTCGTTTTCTTTCTCAAGCAGAAAATATTTCTCTATGGCTACGGCAATATGCGGGGCATCCGGTGTTGTCACATATCCGACTTTGTCGTCAGGGATCAATTCTGCTAATCCCCCTACGTCCGTTACTACCATGGGAAGGTCGAAGTGATAAGCTATTTGTGTAACACCGCTTTGGGTAGCCGTTTTATATGGCTGAACCAGCAGGCTGGATGCAGAGAAAAAATATTTTACGTCTTCATCATTTATAAAGCTATCGTATAAAACGATATCGTTCTCGAGTCCGTTTACTTTTATCTGTTCTTTGTATTTTTCTTTATCGCCGTAATATTCTCCTGCTACAAGTAGTTTTTTATCTGCGGTTATTCCCTTGTCTTTTAATAATCTCCAAGCGTCTATAAGAATATCCAAACCCTTATAATCTCTTATGAAACCGAAAAAAAGACAGTAATCGGTGTCGCGGTCGAGATTAAGATGGGCCTTGGCCTGATTTTTTTCCATAGGTTCGCCATAGAGATCATATATCGGATGCGGAGCAAACTCCGACGGTTTGCTGCTGTCGAATTTATCGAGATCGTCTTTCACCTGCCGTGACATATATATAAATCCGTCGCAGCTCCTAATAAAATATCTGGTCAATAAATTATCAAACGGACGTTTCTCATGAGGAATGACGTTATCGAGCTGTACGATCACCTTAGTGTGTCCGTTCTTCCGTGTGATACGAGCGATTGTTCCGAAGCACGGAGCCATCAGCGGAAGCCAGTATTTCATGAACAGTAAGTCCGGTTTTTCACGTTTGATCCTCATACCCGTGCGTATCCAGTTTATCGGATTTACGGAATTTATTGTACGCAGGATTATTAAATTATCAGGCGGAGATGATTCAGAAAACTGGCTCTTACCCGGAAAGAGTATCGAAGGATATTGCAGTGTGAACGTATGGATCTTCGTTTTTTTTCCCTGATCCCTGAACTTGCCGGCAATGGTCTCTATAAAAGCAGCTAAACCACCTCTGTACGGGTAAGCCGGACCCAGAAGTACTATATCTTTTAAATCTTTTTTCATTATTTATTTCAGGATATAAACCTGGAGTTCGTCTGCATATTTTCTGTCGTTCGCAAGTCTGGGTACTTTATTCTGTCCGCCGAGCTTGCCGCGCCCCTGCATCCAGTCGTAAAAAGCATTTTTTTTCATGATTTTTATTACCGGTTCCTGCAAGGTAGTATCTTTATATCGTTTTGCCGCGTAATCGGAGTTTATTTCCTGTAATTTTTTGTCGAGTGCTGCTTTGAATGAATCTATGTTTTCAGGTAATTCGGAAAATTCGATCAACCATTCATGCGCACCCTTACTGTCTGACGACATATACAAGGGCGCCGCCGTGAATTCCTTTATTTTTGAATTGGTTGAGTCGCAGGCATATTTGATCGCTTTCTCAGCATTATCTATAATAAGTTCTTCACCGAAGGCGTTTATGAACAGTTTTGTCCGTCCGGTTATCCGTATACGGTAAGGATGTTTCGACGTGAATTCCACGGTGTCTCCTATCAAATATCTCCAGAGCCCGTTGGAGCTGGAAATAATAACCGCGTAATTTTTCCCGGTTTCCACAGCTTCGAGTGGTATTGCCGCATTCCCTTCGTTCAATTTATCCACCGGAAGAAATTCATAAAAAATACCGTAATCGAGCATCAGGAGCATGTCATTACGGTTAGGATTATCCTGTATTGCGAAAAAACCTTCGGATGCGTTGTATGTCTCCAGGTAACGCATTCTTGCCGACGGTATTATTTTTTCGTACTGTTCCCGGTACGGTTCGAAATTCATTCCCCCATGGACAAAAAGTTCCAGATTCGGCCATATCTCGTTGAGGTTATTTTTTCCTGTGATTTCAATAATCTTATTCATCATTACCAGATTCCATGACGGAACTCCGGCAAAAGCAGTTATGTTATCATTGACGGTTTCTTTTGTTATCTGTTCAACTTTTTTCTCGAAATCGCTGATAAGAGCAGTAGCAGCTTTAGGCGTTCTTTTCCATGCTGCCCATGTAGGAGTGTTCTCGATAAGGATCGCCGATAAGTCTCCGCTTCGCGTACCGTTACCTGTTGTGTCGAGTTTATGGCTTCCACCGAGGGTCAGGGTCTTCCCCTCGTAGGCTTTAGTGTCCGGAAAAAGAGAAGCTACGGTGGCTACTATATCTTTGGGACCCCGCATGTGGCAGTCCCACAACCCGTTGGAAGAAACCGGAATGAATTTGCTTACATCGCTGGTGGTTCCTGACGACTTGGCGAACCATTTGATCGGTCCCGGCCATATTACCGAATCGTGACCTTCTTTGCATTGGGTTATATATTCTTTGAAAGAATCGTAATCGGTCAGGGGAACGCTGCGCCTGAAATCGTTGTAGCATTTTATTTTATCGAAACCGTATTTTTTCCCGAATAAGGTTTTTCTGCCGTTTTCGATAAGATATTCGAATTGTTCGTTCTGAATTTCGGACGGAAAAATACAATACTTATCCAGCTTTTTTCTCCTTGCGGAGAAGAATAGATTAATGAATTTAGTAGAAAACGGCATATATTATTATATAGTATACGTTTGATTAAGAGATACAAATTTAATTAATTTTCCATAGGAAAGTATTTATTATAACTATTGACAAAAAATAGCTTCGAAAATTTGTAAATAATAAAATAAAATGTACCTTTGCACCGTCAAATAAAGATGTATTCTGCTTATATGGCGAGTTAGCTCAGCTGGGTTAGGGCGCATGATTCATAATCAAGTTCAAAAGTTGAGTAACAGTTCTGAAATATAATGTAAAACGCCGCGATAGCTCAGCTGGTTAGAGCGTTGGATTCATAATCCAAAGGTCGGGAGTTCAAGTCTCCCTCGCGGTACTAAGGTGTTGGAATTCAGAGAGTTGCAGGTGTAATTTGTGACTCTTTTTATTTGTATATTCTTACATTTATCTATAAAATAACCTTAACTCATTTTTTGCCGAATATCTCCTTATACCCCATATTGGTCAATGTTTTAACAAGAATAGAGCCATAAATTGTCTCTTCTTCCATATAATTCAGTTATCCAATCTTTTGTAGCATTTTGTCTAATAACTCAGACGTATTATTTGAACTCTCTTTAGGGAAAGAAGAATTTAAATATGTGTGGTAGTCTTAGATTCGATTGAACGAATAATATTAAAACCCCAAAATACGCGTGGTATTTACGGGCATGACGTTCTCTTTTTATTTTTGAACTGATTGTCCTTGATTGATTTTACTGTCATATTAATTAAGATTAAAATTTTTTCTTTTCAAAATCCACGATCAGTCTTACTTCATTTTTAATTCGTTCATAGTCTTTTCATGTGTTCGGGATCGACTACCATTTCTGCATGGAAGATTCTATGATTAGGGGGTTACTACAGCGAATTTAGCAAAGGGAATTTTACAATAAACAATACCTAAAAAGTTATAAAAAATTTACTTTATTTAAATATATTTTTTTAACTTTAGGATCCTGAAACTAACTGCATCCGAAACTATTCACAACAATAAATTATGCCTACTGAACTTACTCTATTATTGTTAAAAGCAGGACAGGGCGCTATAAGTAAAATTTCATTATGTAATCAATTGGAAGTCATTTATAAAGCAATACATCAGATTTATGTGGATATATCTAACTATCATTTTGAATCAGCTAAACAATGTTTCCGGTCTGCAGTGAATACCGGCTCCCATTATGAGTCAAAAATTTTAGATACTATTTCCCATTTGAGAGACTCATATAATATTATGAAAGGTATTGAGTACAAAGATAGAAATTTAAAGTTTCTTGGGTTTAATATAGGTACAACTGATATTATTCAGGACTGGGATAGAGAATCTTATTATAGCTTATTGGCCGATACTTCCGGACTAATAGCGTATTTTTATAAACACATTGATGATGAATGGAATTTTGACGATTGGCAAAAGATCGCTTTGGAAAATTTTGATACGTATTTAGGGTGGAAATACATGTACATTGGTTCGGTATGGGAAAAATCCAAACCTGATTGTGTTGAAGAGTATTACGAGGAAGGGGGGGTATATTGGAGATGGCTTTTACAGTAAAACAAAAACTTATAGACCAAACGATAAAGGTAAAATTTTATTAAAAGAAATTAAACATAAAGAGAAAACGGAATTTTTAAATGCTATAACGCAAAGAAATATTTTTGTCGATTAGTAATTTAGGAATAAAAATCTTATTGACAGAGTCAACAAAGACCTAAAACTATGCTTTCAAATCCCCATATCAAGAAACTGTCACTGTCCGTAACGTCAATGGGTTGGTATGCCGGATTGTATGGTATTAATCGGATAAATGTAAACATAGATTGCGGATAAATTTACGATCAAGGCTCAACGGTTCGACTTTAAAATTCTCAGCAGGGGAGGGGAATCCGGCAGGGACAGTTTCTTCAATAAACGGTATCTCTACGGGATTACTGAAATCGGGAATATAGACGGTATTAAATAGTTTGTTATCTTTCATTGTTTGAGGGATTTTCTTAAATAATGCAAACTATATACCCAAAGAAAAAGCCGAATCCATGATTCTGATTTCTTGGTGAGTTGTATGATAAAAATTTTTCAAAAAATACACGGCTTTATTTTTATAAGATAAAGAATTTATTTGAACCGAATATTTAAAGTTTCTTATAGAATATATAATTAACTAATTAATAAATACACAAACATTACTTAAAAATATGCGGAAAATATGTAAAAT
>JAJQEF010000006.1 GCA_021201795.1 Rikenellaceae bacterium | reverse complement strand
GACGGCATACGAGATTTCTGCCTGTCTCGTGGGCTCGGAGATGTGTATAAGAGACAGGATAAATGTATTGAACTCCACAGAAACATTGTCAAATATTGAAATAGATCTTCTTAAGGATTACCTAAGGTCTTTTTATGATAATGTAATGGATTTAAGTTATATTAGCAAAGAGGAATCTTTAAGTGACGTAGGCATTGCAACTGCTGAAAAATCAGAAAAATACGATGATCCAGTTGTCCATGGTAACGAAGTAAAGGAAACTTTGCAGCATATTTCGAAAAAACAATTAATCGATGCTTTATATGGTGATTCTTCCAGATTAATCGTTAATAACGATCTCGAAGAATCCTCCATTAACGAACCTGAAGATATTACACAAATAAATTCGATTGACGTTGATGTGCCAGCAATACCTGTAAAAGACATTGATATTAATGAAAAGTTGTTTGATATTGAAAATATTCAGACAAATATTGCATTAAATGATCTTCATGAAAAGAAAAAAAACAAAAATATTGCATCGGCTATTAATTCCCAATTAAAAAAGGATTTTAGGGACTATATTGGTATAAACGATAAATTTCTTTTGATGCGGGACCTTTTTTCCAATGATATCGACATATATAATCAAACTATTGCACGACTTAATGAAATGAATGATATAACCGACGCTTATATTTACATGCAGGAGAATTTTATTATGAATCCGGAAAATGAAGCGGTAAAACTTATGTCCTCGATCATTGAACAGAAATTCAGAACTGATAATGGGTAAGCTTTTTATTGTCCCTACTCCGATAGGAAATCTCGAGGATATTACATTCCGTGCGATAAGGATGTTAAAGGAAGCTGACATTATCCTTGCAGAAGATACGAGAAAAACAGGCATTCTTTTAAAACATTATGACATCGGGACGAAGCTTATATCACACCATAAATTCAATGAACATAAAACCGTATCTACTATAACAGGTTGGATAAACGAAGGTAAGACTATTTGTCTGGTCTCGGATGCAGGTACTCCGGGAATTTCAGATCCTGGCTTTTTATTGGTTAGAACCTGCCTTGAAAATGGAATAACCGTAGAGACATTACCTGGTGCCACGGCGTTGATTCCTGCTCTGGTTAATAGCGGTTTCCCGTGTGACAGGTTTTGTTTCGAAGGCTTTCTTCCGGTTAAAAAAGGCAGGCAGAAAAAATTATGCAGTATCTCCGAAGAAGAACGAACAATGATTTTTTATGAATCCCCTTACAGATTATTAAAAACCCTCCGTGATTTTGCACAATACTTTGGAGCAGAACGAGAAGTTTCTGTTTCACGGGAAATCAGTAAAATATATGAAGAAACCGTTCGTGGTTCAATAGAAATGGTTATCGAGTATTTTACCAGTAAGGAACCTAAGGGTGAATTTGTAATAGTCTTGTCAGGAAAAAATCCTAAACCGAATAGCCCCGAAGAGTAGTATTCGTTTATTCTTATTTTCATCAATAAAATCCGGAACTTAATATTATCTTTGCGGACAAAATAATTTAAAAAATAAATAATGGCTTTACAATGTGGAATAGTCGGTCTCCCTAATGTTGGAAAATCGACTTTATTTAATTGTTTGTCTAATGCTAAGGCACAAGCGGCTAACTTTCCGTTCTGTACCATCGAGCCGAATGTGGGAGTTATTACGGTGCCCGATGACAGGCTGATAAAACTTTCTGAAATCGATAAACCTAAAAAAATAATTCCTACAACTATAGAGATAGTAGATATTGCAGGTCTTGTAAAAGGAGCCTCGAAAGGTGAAGGGCTCGGTAATAAGTTTTTAGGGAATATCCGTGAAACAGATGCTATAATCCATGTGCTGCGTTGTTTTGAAAACGGGAATATAACCCATGTAGATGGAAGCATCAACCCGGTGAGAGATAAAGAAATAATCGATACGGAGCTTCAGTTGAAAGATCTTGAAACCGTTGAGTCCAGTATCTCTAAAGTACAGAAACAGGCACAGACGTGCGGCGATAAAAATGCCAAAAGAACCTATGATCTATTACTACAGTATAAAACCGTATTGGAGCAGGGCAAGTCTGCGCGAACTGTAAAACTCGACAAAGAGGATAAAAGGTTTTTAAGCGACCTGCATCTGTTGACCGATAAGCCCGTTTTATATGTATGTAATGTTGATGAGGCCAGTGCAGTTAACGGAAATTCCCACACTGAAGCAGTTAAGGAAGCAATAAAGGATGAAGATGCCGAACTTCTTATAGTTGCTGCTGCCAATGAGGCGGATATTGCCGAATTGGAAACTTATGAAGAAAGACTAATGTTTCTTGAGGAAATAGGTCTTACCGAATCCGGAGTAAGCAGATTGATAAGAATGGCTTACAAACTTCTCGATCTTGAAACTTATTTTACTACCGGACAGCAGGAAACCCATGCATGGACATATAAAAGAGGGACTAAAGCTCCGGCCGCGGCAGGTATAATACATTCTGATTTTGAAAGGGGATTTATTCGTGCAGAGGTGATAAAGTATGACGACTATATAAATTATGGTTCTGAATCCGCATGCAGAGACAACGGTAAGATTGCCATCGAAGGTAAAGAGTATGTCGTACAGGATGGAGATATAATGCATTTCAGATTTAACGTTTAACCGTAAAATAATGAGCAACAGAAAAATAAGGGTTCGTTTTGCCCCCAGCCCCACCGGGCCTCTTCATATCGGAGGAGTGCGGACTGCACTTTACAATTACTTTTTTGCAAAAAAACAAGGCGGTAATTTTATACTGCGTATTGAAGATACGGATTCCCAGAGATTTGTTCCTGGCGCGGAAGAGTATATCAACAAAGCGTTAAACTGGTGCGGTATAAAAATAGATGAAGGAGTACGGGAAGGAGGTGCTTATGGGCCGTACAAACAAAGTGAGCGGCGGGAGATCTATCTCAACTATGCCGAACAGCTTGTAAAAAACGGGAATGCTTATTATGCTTTCGATACGGCTGAGGAACTTAACGCAATAAGATCTCAATATGAATCGGAAGGAAAAACATTTTCTTATAATTATTCCGTACGGGAAAAACTGCCGACCTCTTTAAGTTTGCCGGAAAATGAAATAAAAGAACGTCTGGAGCGTGGAGACAACTGGGTTATACGTTTTAAAATGCCGGAATCCGAAGAGATCATTGTGAATGATCTTATCCGCGGAGAGATAAAAGTTAATTCTTGCACGCTCGATGATAAGGTTTTGTATAAATCATCGGATAAACTTCCGACGTATCATCTTGCAAATATCGTGGATGACCACCTTATGGAAATTTCACATGTAATCCGAGGGGAGGAATGGCTGCCGTCATTACCGTTGCACTATAAATTATACGAAGCATTGGGATGGAGCGATACCAAACCGGAATTTGCCCACCTCCCGTTATTGCTTAAACCGACCGGTTCGGGAAAACTGAGTAAACGAGACGGTGATAAATTAGGCTTCCCTGTGTTCCCTCTTGAATGGAAATCACCGGAAGGCGACATCTCCAGAGGATATAGGGAGGACGGATATTTTCCCGATGCTTTTGTAAATATGTTATCCCTACTCGGATGGAATCCCGGTGATGAAAGAGAAATATTTTCGATGGAGGAGCTCATTGAACTTTTTTCCCTGGAAAAAGTAGGAAAATCAGGTTCGCGTTTCGATCCGGAAAAAGCAAAATGGTTCAATGCTCAATACCTTAAAACAAAAAGTAATCCGGAGCTAACCTCCCTGTTTCTCCCTATCCTGAATTCTAACGGTATTAATGTTGATAAAAATAAGGTAGAACATATCTGCGGTTTGATAAAAGATAGGGCAACATTTGTTTCAGACTTTTGGGAGCTGTCGAAGTTTTTTTTCATAGCACCGGATTCTTATGAAGAAAAGGCCGTGAAGAAATTCTGGAAAGGAGAAAATCCGCAAAGAATTTCAGAACTAATGGAAGTGATACAAAAACAGGATGATTTTTCGTCGTCTGCCTTGGAGAAAATAGTACACGACTGGATACATGAAAAAGAATATCCGATGGGACAAATAATGAACTGTTTCAGGTTATGTATTGTCGGAGAAAGTAAAGGCCCCAATATGTTCGACATTTGTGAAATTATAGGAAAAGATGAAACTATCGGCAGGTTGGAAAAAGGAATCGATTCAATATAAAATAAAATTTAGCGCGGACATCCGCGCTTTTTATTTATCGAAAGATGTGCTTACTGCAGTATATTCCGGAGTGATAATATAATCTAAAGTTTTATACCGATCCTTTATTATTCCCGACATTTGATTTTCGGTAATATTTATTTTATCTATTTTTATATCATTAAGAAAATCGATTCCTTTTTCACCATAAAATTTATAAAGCGTTTCTTTAGCACACCATATCAATAGCTCCGGCAGTTTCTCTTCATGCAATAAGATATTTTCGTCCGACCTCAAAAATCTTGGTGTAATTTTGTCTATTTTGCGTGAGCTGTTTTCAATATCTATACCGCAGGGATTTTTTTCGTCATATAATAATCCTGTATAGTTATCGCAATGAGATATACTTATAAAACCACTTCTACCGATAAGATAGGGAGCTCCGTTACGGTCATAATTCACTTCATATTCTCCTATGAATTTTCTAACTAGATAATGCCAGGCCATCCATTCTTTACGACGGGAAGCACTGCCCAGTGAATTAAGATAACAGGTTGCTTTTGGGAAAAGTTTCAGCTCGTTTAATTCACACTGCTCAACGTCCGAAATCTCCCATATCACAAGAAAACCGTTTCGATGTTTTTTATGTTCAATTAAAGGCATTATTCTACCTTATGAATTTTTACTTTGATTTTGTCAATACGGCGGCCTTCTACCGATTCTACACGCAGTGAAAGATCTTTGAAAAATAATTTATCCCCTACTTTCAGGAAATCATGCTTCCGTTCAAGCATAAGTCCTGCGAGACTTTCCGCTTCACCTTTATATTCGTCCAGGTATTCATCGTCGAAGTCAATGATTTTGAGAAAATCTATTAAGTGGGTCCTCCCTTCAAAGATATATGTTTTTGGATCTAATTGAGTATAATAAGAGTGTTTAGTATCCGACTCATCCGAGATTTCTCCGACTATTTCTTCCAATATATCTTCCAGGGAAACAATTCCTAAAGTAGAACCATATTCGTCGACAACTACAGCAATATGAATTTTATTTTCCTGAAATTCAGTGAACAGGTCGTTTATCTTCTTATGCTCAGGAACAAAATACGGTTTTCTGCAAAGTTTTTTCCAATCAAAATCATTGTCTTTATCCAGATAAGGCAATAGATCTTTTACGTAGAGAATACCTGTAATATTATCTATTTTTTCCCTGTAAACCGGTATTCTGGAATAACCCGAAACCATAACCGTTTTGCAGACACCCTCAAAATCGGTATCTTCATCGAGTGCCACTACATCTACTCTGGGTCTCATTATTTCTTCGACCTCAGTACTCATAAATGTAACTATTCCCGAGAGTATCTTTTTTTCCTCTTCCGTCTGATTTGCAGTGATCTCTATGGCATTAGAGAGTTCGTCCATCGAAATATTAACTTTTTTCACAGATGATTTCCGATTTATAAAATCGCTTGTATTTATCAATACGTATGAAAAAGGTCTGAACAGTTTTTTCAAGAACAGTATAGGCAAAGAAAGAGCTCTGGATACCTTTAAGGCGTGATAGTTTGCATAAATTTTCGGCATTATTTCACCGAAGAGCAATAAAAGAAATGTTACTATTACTACTTTAATGATAAATTCTACCACAGTATTGTTAAATGTCACCAATGAATCGATAATAGTATTGGCAACAATTACAGCACATATATTGACGAAATTATTAAACAGAAGTATTGTAGCAAGAAGATAATCCTGCATTCCCAGAAGTTTAAGTACCGCCATGCTCCTGCTGCCCGTATCCTTTTGAAGTGTTTTGATGTCTTGCGGGGAAAGTGAAAAAAAAGCTGTCTCCGAACAGGAGATCATGGCGGAGCAGATTAATAATATAACGAGAAGTATCGATTGAATAGCCGTATAAAGACTGAATGTATGAAATATTATATGGTGATCTTCCAAGGTACAATTAATTATTATCAGATACAAAAATAATATTTATTCCAAATTATTACTATTTAAGTAATTCCGTATTTATAATAAAGCTTTTTACGTAAGGCGGTTCTTGGGAATCCCATCTTCCGTAAGCAGTTATTGAAAGACGGTTTTTTGAAACTGGGATAATCGTAGGATAGCCACAGTCAAAAACCCGGAGGTCAGTAAAATCCGGGGCAGAATCCTGTGGATAATTATCCGCTATACGAACTTTAAGGCCATTCTTCCTTCCTTTAACAAGTTCTTTAAGGTCTCCTGTCCACATCACAAGGTCGCCGAAAAACGGATTTATGGTCCCGTCCCTGAAATAACGGCATAGGTCTCGGTAGGCAATATATAATGTTTTATTTATCATTGTCACGGAGAACCTATCGCCTTGTATAAAATCAGGCAATGCCACTGGGTATGACCAATTACCGCCATTCTCTTTATTAAAAGAGATATAGGCTGTTCCGGATACGCGTTCACTGGCTATCATTATCAGTTCACGCTCTTTCTTATTCGAGTTTTCAAAAATAACGGCATCATATAATCCATACTGGTTATGCCTTACAGCTACTTCCGGAAGAGTCCACGTCTTACCCCCGTCATCAGAAGAAATAGTATAGATTACAGATCTTCTGATATTATTATTTTCGTTAGAATGAATGAATCTTCCGTCATCGTGGAAAACAGCAAATAGTTTACCATTATTCGATTTTAGAAGACTCGTTATTCGGTATGATCCGAAAAAATTCACCGGAGCAAGTTCCGGAAATTCAGTTCCCGGTGTTGCTATAGATGATTTCAGCGGTTTACCCCCTGTAAACAATATCATTTCACGGGAAGACGATCGTTTCCTGTTTCTTCCAGAGATATCGAATAAAGAAACGGAAGTAGGATCCTCCGCATTTAAGGATTCTCCGAATGAAGCGGATTCCCATGTTTTTCCACCGTCTGAGCTTCGCGAGAAGCCGATATTTTTTACGGAATCCTGTATAATATAAGCCGTATAAATGGTTTTATCGATAAGTACCGAGGTAGAAGAAAGCAACGGAACCGACTCCTTTATCACAGTATAATCTTCACATTTACCAGCTAAGTCTTTCAGGCGTATACCGTTATACAGTTTACCGTCGGTTAAAGAATTATGTTGAGCGTTAACTGTATGTAAAAATAAGACAGTTAAAAATATTAAAATGTTTTTTTTCTGCATGCCCTATAATACAGTATTAATAGCAGTAAAGTAATTACACTTAATGAAACAATAAAGTTTTTTTGTCGGTCTATCCGCTTTTCTTTAATTGAAAATGCAGTTGCCGATACACTGTCTCCGAAATCAGGTATATCACTCAGGTTCCATTTGGAAATAATAGTACCTTCATTCAATATCACGAGGCCGTTATAGGCCCTTAACAACATTTTCAATGTGGTGGCATCCATATTATATCCGTCGATAATAATTCCATGCTGTTGAAGAACCAAATTATTTACAGAGCCGGATGTAATATAAATCGCCCGTCCTCCTGTGCTTAACGCAAAATCTACCGTTTTTCTTATGCGGTCCAGATATTCTTTTTTTATTTCTGACGGATTTTCAAATACGAAAATAAATACTTCTCTTCTATTATTGAGAATGTTATAAGTAATATTTTCCGTTCCGGAAAATATCGTGAAATCACCAATCTCAGGCTCATAGCCTTTGGTTATTTCTTCCGACCTGCTATCTACGAATTCCCATACGGAATCATCATGCCAGGTCGTATCTTCCAATACGAAATCATGCAATTCTCCCGATTCTAAATTCTTATAAGTAAGGACGGTTTTATATTCCCCCATTGATGCACCTTCAGGAACAGACATATTCTGCTGAATATTCACCCCTGTTTTAAACGGAAGAAAATCTATTACAGGCAGATGAATGTAGCTGTTTATTGCAGGATAAAACGAAATGCCCAGCAGCAGCAGTATAAAAAATATTTCTGAATTACAGTTCTTTTTCTTTAGCTCCCGGGAAACTCCTATAAAAAGTATTATTGATAGCGGAAGAAAAACAAGATTTTTGTAAAATGTCTGCCAGTTGGTGAGCTTAATCGCTTCCCCGAAACATCCGCAGTCTGAAACGGGGTTGGTTATCGCTGAAATTAAAGCAACTACGGTAAACACTGCCATAAAGACCATCAAGAAGAAAGACGTTGTTTTTACTTTTATGTTAAATAAAAGTAATAGTCCCAGGAGTAATTCTACCGATGAAAGGAATATTGATAACAACATTTTGGCTCCAGACAACCATTCCATTCCGAAAGCAGTGAAATAATCCCCGAATTTTATTGCGGTTCCCCATGGGTCCACGGCCTTTACAAATCCTGAAAAAATAAATAGAGCAGCTAAAATCAGCCTTATAATATTTATAATAAAATGTCTTTTCCTAATAGCCATAATGTCAGATTATTATTGATATTTTCTCAAGTATTTTTTTTAATATCTCTTCAGGTATCAGCATCCCGTTATTTCCATCGGAACAATTTATAATATTCAGATTCGGATTAATAGCAGCTTCGCGTTGATAGATCTTACGCACTTTTTGCTGAAGAGAAAGCGAAGACTCATGAATGTCTTTTTTCCCTTTGAGGTAATCCCTATCCTCCCCTTCTCTTTTTCCGGTCAGGCTTTTACGGGTAAAGTCGAAAGGAACGTCCAGAAACAGACTTATATCCGGAGCAGGAATTTTATTATATTCATATTCCAGATGATTGATCCAGTTTCTCAGCTCCATGGATTTGTTATCGTCTTCGATTTTTGCACATTGATATGCTATATTGGAGATAACATAACGGTCGATAATCACATAAACTCCTGCATTGAGCCATTCCTGTATCTGTTTCGACGCTTCACTTCGGTCTCCCGCATATATCAATGCTACAAGATAAGGATTAACCTCTTCCACCGAACCCAATTCACCACGTAGAAACTTGGCAATCAACTCTCCATATACCGGAGAATCGAATCTGGGGAAATGAATATATCGACAGTTTTTACCCTGATTTTCAAAATGATCTATAAGTTTTTTTATCTGTGTGGATTTACCGGCTCCGTCGAGCCCTTCCAAAACTATAAACGGCATAATTTTTATGTTCTTTTTCCCGGTTGGATATTTATTTTATACCATGTGTCCGGAAAATCTCAATATCTCGATTAAATTTATAAATTTGTATATAACATCACACAAATGTAAAAAATATAGATGAATTTATCGTATGTCGGTAAAAGATAACCTTAAACATATAAAAACGAGTCTTCCCGAAGGAGTAGAGCTGGTGGCAGTATCGAAAACCCACAGTGAGGATAAGATAATGGAAGCCTATGAATCCGGTCAGCGTATTTTCGGAGAAAACCGTATCCAGGAGCTGAAAACTAAAAAAGATAACCTCCCGCAAGATATAGAGTGGCATTTTATAGGGTCGCTGCAGACCAATAAGGTTAAATACATCGCTCCGTATATTTCTCTTATTCATTCCGGCGATTCAGCAAGATTATTGCAGTTTATACAGAAAGAAGCCCTGAAAAATACCCGTACAATAGATGTTTTGCTGGAAGTGCATATAGGACAGGAAGAAACGAAGCAAGGTTGGGAGAAAGAAGAATTATATGGCTATCTGAAAGAAGGTGAATACATGGAATTACAAAATGTAAGGATCCGTGGAGTAATGGGAATGGCTTCTTTTACAGATGACAGCAATCAGGTTCGAAGAGAATTTCAGAGTCTGAAAAGTATTTTCGATGATATAAGAAAGACATTTTTCGACGATAAAAATTATTTCGATATTATTTCAATGGGAATGAGCAATGATTACGAACTTGCCATTGAATGCGGCAGCAATATGGTAAGGATCGGCAGCAGTATATTTGGAGAACGTTAATAAAAATATAAAGAATATGGAAAAACTTAAAACACAATATTTGGGGCTGGATATTAAAAATCCTTTGGTGGTTAGCAGTTCTGGACTTACTTCTTCGATAGAGAAAATTAAAAGGCTTGAAGATGCCGGGGCAGGAGCTGTGGTGGTCAAATCCCTCTTCGAGGAACAGATAGACATCGAAACAACAGCTTTAAATTACTATTCGTACTCCCCTGAAGCATATGATTATATATCGGAATATGCAAGAGATAACTCGATTAATCATCATCTTGAAATGATAGCTGAGGCTAAAAAAGAGTGTACCATTCCTATTATAGGGAGCATTTCATGTATCTCTGGACGTGAATGGGTATCTTTTGCCAAAAGATTCGAAGATGCCGGAGCGGACGCACTGGAGTTGAATCTCTACATTTTACCGTTGGATATTACCATAGATTCGGTGGAGATCGAGCAGGTTTATCTCGAAACGATAGCACAGGTCTGCTCACATGTTTCCATTCCTGTTTCAGTCAAACTCGGACAATATTTTACCAATATTCCGGGTCTTGTGAAAGAAATCTATTACAGGGGAGCAAAAGGGGTCGTTATGTTCAATAAATTTTATGAACCTGATATCGATATTGAAAATCTAAAACAGGTCAATCACGACATTTTCAGTAATCCTTCCGATTCCCGGAGTGTACTTAGATGGCTCTCCATAACTTCCGCACTTGTTTCTGGAATAGATTATTCCGCTTCTACCGGAATACATGACGGAACTAATGCCGTGAAAGCATTACTGGCAGGAGCTAATACTATTCATGTCTGCTCTGCATTATATCAAAACGGGCTGTCCGTTATTACGGATATTTTGGAGTTTATATGTGCATGGATGAAAAGACATAACTACACGAATATTTCAGACATTGTCGGAACGATGAACTACGCAAATTCTTCGGATCCCCTTGCCTATGAAAGAACGCAGTTTATGAAGTATTACTCCTCTCATAAATAATATATATGTCTGAAACAGTTAAAATTATATGTGAGAATACCGGCAAAAGCCTCTATGTTGAAATGGGAACATCTCTTGCGGATGTATTGAATATGCTGACGTTGAAAAACGAACATCCGTTTCTTGCAGCCTATGTCGATAATGTCATCAGGGAACTGGGGTATAGGGTATTCGCTCCTTTATCGGTCAGATTTATAGATGTAACCCACTTCGAAGGTATGAGAGTTTATCAACGGACCTTATTTTTCATCCTGCATAAAGCTGTGATAGATACTTTCCCTGATAAACACCTTAAGATAAAACATTCTGTAGCAAAGGGCTTTTACTGCGAATTAGACGATAAAAATATCGGAGTATCTGAAGATCAAGTTCTCGCGATAAAAAAACGCATGGAAGAACTGATCTCTCAGAATATTCCAATCGTAGGCGAGACCGTTATTTATACCGAAGCCGAAGAAATCTGCCGCCAGTATGGATTCTATGATAAAATTCAGCTTATGGAGACCAGGCCGCATTTATATGTCACACTTCACAGGCTTGCGGATCTTCCCGGATACTTTTACGGAACGTTGGCTCCGTCAACAGGATATATCACCCTTTTCGATCTGAAAAAATATTTTAAGGGGATGTATCTGGGAATCCCGTGCAGAACCAATCCTTCCCGATTGGAAAAAATGATACCGCAAAATAAGATGTTCGATATTTTTTCCGAATATAAAAACTGGGTAAATATTCTTGGCGTCGCTAATATCGGTTCGTTGAACTCGATGATCCTCGAAGGGAAAACAAGCGAACTCATTAAAGTAGCGGAATCCTTCCATGAAAAAAAGCTGGGCCATATCGCGGATATTATCAGTGAAAGAAACAAGAAAGACGACACGAAAATAATCCTCATATCCGGTCCTTCGTCAAGCGGGAAAACCACCTTTGCAAAACGGCTTGGAATTCAGCTGAGAATCCTCGGACTGCAACCTGTAATGATATCTCTGGACAACTATTTTGTAGACAGGGATAAAACCCCGATAGATGAAAACGGCGAGCATGATTTCGAAGCCTTGGAGGCGGTGAATGTTCCTTTATTCAATGAGCACCTTGTTCAGCTGCTCGATGGCGAAGAAGTATCCGTACCCAAATATGACTTTTATACAGGATCTAGTGTGGCCGATAGTTTCAAATTGAAACTTGAGGAGAATTCCGTAATCATTATCGAGGGAATACACGCACTTAATCCTAAGCTCACTCCGGATATAGAAGCAAATAAGAAATTCCATGTTTACGTTTCGGCTCTGACTTCTACGTCCATGGATGACCTTACTCGTATCTCGACCACCGACAACCGGCTTCTCAGGAGAATTGTAAGGGATCATCAATTCAGGAACAACGACGCAAAGTCCACAATAAAAAGATGGCAGAGTGTAAGGCGCGGTGAAGAATCCCACATATTCCCTTATCAGGAACAGGCTGACATCATGTTTAATTCATCCCTGTTCTTTGAATTAAGTATACTGAAAAACTATGCAGAACCTTTATTACATGAGGTTCCGAATACTGTACAGGAATACGCTGAAGCCCAGAGGCTGCTTAATTTTCTTGACCTATTCGTTCCTATATCGGATAAAGAGGTCCCTCCCACTTCCATTTTGAAGGAGTTTATCGGACACAGCAGTTTTAATTACGATTAAATAAAAGAGCGGCAAGTGCCGCTCTTTTCATTCTGCTAAAATATCTTTATACCATTTAAGTTCCTTATATTTTTCATTTAGATAAGGGAAATCTTCCTGTTCAATATATGTTGTTAATCCTGAATGTTTCTTTATTTCGAACCCGCCAGAAGTACCTAAAAAAAGTATGGTGTTGATGCTTTATATTCTATGCATTTATCGAGAAAAGAATGTAAGATTTCTTTACGAGCACCTTCTGTCAGTATTCTTGAGAAAAAGTCCTCGAAATCATAATAAAGATGATTTGAAGCACGTCTGTCGAATTGTTGAATATCATCGATGTCCACAGAGCCGATCTTTTCTCTATTTATATTGTTTTTTAACCATTGCCCCATTTCATATATATCCGATGTCCTTATAAGGCTTAAGGTTCCGGATTGCCATGAACCGGTTTGAGTATTGAAATAATCGAATGCTTCAGCTGAAAATCTGTAAAGGTCGGCATTAGGTAGAAACAAGTGATCCATATAATTTTTATAAATGGATTTAAACCCGGGAGAAACTATCTCTGCAGCGGAAGCCAGAATATAATCCGCTTTGTCCCTAAGCTCGTAGACCACTTCGATTCCTGCCATTAAACAGGCTTCGAAGATTATAAAGTCCAGCTTTAAGTTATCCGGTAAAGCAGACGCAAAATCAGAGATTTCCATTTCAGATTCATTATCCTTTATTATTGATCTTGGAGATTCGAAAGTTCCTTTCGGCAGCCATCCAGTACCATGGAAAAAAACGATTAATCCATAGCTGTCGGCAGGATAGAGAGTAATTATTTTCTTTATTACAGAACTAAATACTTCCGGATCTGCAGAGTTATCCCCGATATCTGATATCTCTAACTCCGTAATGTGTGTTGTTCCATTATTTTTCCTTACTTCAGACATACTTGCACCATGATCCTTAAGGTCCTCGAAGATTATCAAATTGCCATTGTTCCAATTCCATCCGGAAATCATGGCTTCTTTTTTATCTTCCCATTCCTGATGCAGGTCGGAGTTATCACGACCTAAATAAACAATAATAGTACGGTTATGCGTATTTATCGGAATTTCTGTCTCTTTTTTATCATTACATCCTGATATAATGATAAAAAAGAGACATATATATAAATGATTCGTTTTCATAGGGACTTTTAAATCCCAGGCTGCAATAAGAGTGCAATTCGAATAAAGATATTCTAAGTGTTACATAAAACGGGCCTTTTGAGTTATAATGCGAAATTCCGTTTACCAATGAAAAACTATTCCCGAATGAGAAAATATCGCATTATTTTCATTATTCCTTTTTCTTTTAAAAATTAATTGGTTATTACAGTCGGAAGGAATGACGCTGTAATTATCGCTGCCTATAAATGATATATAATGTACATTTTCTTTATGAATTATACTTTCATCGAAAGAAATACTGAATTCCGGATTTTCCGTTGGTTCCGGAAAAACACAATAAAAATATTTATCATTGTTGGAGGTATACTCACAAAGTATTTTTGCATAGAAAGAAATAAAGCCGTCATTTTCTTTTATAATAAGTCTCGAGGGGACTTCAAATGTCAAAACTACGGCTAACCTCTTCTTATTATCCACCATTTGCTCAACTATATCCGCTTTTATTTTATTCCCGGTTAATCTTTTCTTATCCAACTCCACAGCGAACCCCAGAAGTTCGATGATTTTCTGGTCATTGCCTTTATAAGAAATAAGTTTATCGAAAAGTATCTTTGAGGTGATCTCTTCCCTGAAAAAAACTACATTGCCAGTGGGGGCCTGCCGACCGAATGCATCCTCTTTGAAACAAAATACACATGAAACTTTTAATTTTTTTTCTGGAGGATTTTTTGATATGCTTTCTGTAAGCTATGGATTGGGAGATTTTATAAGAATCCGGATTTGCATCCTGCATTATTTTGACAGAATATTCATACTCGGATCGGAATGCCACATTTGCCGTATATTTATCAAGAATATTACAGAAAAAATGGCCGGATAATCTTTCACCCTGAACTGCCGTAAGGCAATTTTTAGCTAAAGGTATAATATCCGGATGTTTATATTTGGAAATTATTGTTTTATCCCCTGAAAGTGAATCCAGTATCGATTGTTCTATTTTATTCTTGAAATCGATTTCGGTATAAAAGGTGTAAGCTATGGTTACAATGATAACCGATATTATCGTGGTAAATAAAGCGTATGTAAGGTCTTGAAAAATTATTACTGTTTTACTCGGATCTTCGTGTCCGGATAAAATAATATTTATTCCTAAAATTATAAGGGCAACAATTATCAGAATAGCGATAATAAGGGCAGTTTTGAGTAATTTCTCTTTTCTGGTCGGCCTTATTTTCTTTTTTAATAGAGTCATAAAATGTCAAATATTTAATTATAAACAAATATAATCATTATCGTGGATTAAGACTTCTCTCTTTAATCCAAAAATTTTAAAACTATATTTGCATAAGATTTTCGAAATTTAATATAGTGGAAAAGCTAAATCATAAACTTGGCGAGTACGGATTGATCGATATAAGTACGATGGACCCGACTATAAAAATAGAATTAAGATATGCGTCCGGGAACAATTTCATGAAACGAAATATGTACGGGTGTTTAAAAAATGCTTATCTGGCACCGGAGCTTGCCGGTAGGGTTGTAAAAGCCCAGCATAAGTTAAAAGAATATAACGAATATCTGTCTTTAGTTATTCTGGATGCTGCGAGGCCTCTTAGTATTCAACGGATAATGTACGATACTGTTAAAGGCCCGGATAAGGATATCTATGTGGCCGATCCCGACAGTAACGGAGGGTTCCATAATTACGGAATTGCGGTCGACCTAACCATTACAGATATAAGAACAGGCGATTTGGATATGGGTTCCGAATTTGATTTTTTCGGAGAAGAATCTCATGTCGGTATTGAGATCGACTTATATAAAAATGGAAAAATCACTCTGGAAGATGTAAAAAACCGATATTTTCTTTATTCATTAATGCTGGAACAACAGCTCTTCCCTCTTGCGAACGAATGGTGGCACTATCAATACCATACGGAAGAAACAGATAAGCAGAATTTCCGACTGATGGATTTTTAATAAAACGCATCATAAACAAAAGAAGTCATTTAGTAACTATATGACTTCTTTTGTTTATAGTTAATCCTAAAACAGTGCAGTTTTAAAGATTAAGCACGCTTCTTCCCTGCTCAAAATACCAATGGTTATAACCCAGGTATAATTAATAGTTTGTTATTTTAAGATTGTAGAAATATAATAGTTTCAGATTTAATCATAAAAAAAGGACTAACTCATAAAGTTAGTCCCTGTTTATCTGGTTTATTTGCGGAGAGTGGGGGATTCGAACCCCCGGTACGGTTGCCCGTACGTCAGTTTAGCAAACTGGTGGTTTCAGCCACTCACCCAACTCTCCTGACCGTTTCGTTGTGCAAAAGTAATACTTTTTTACTTTTTTCCAAATCCTTGCTGTTTTTTTTCGAATTTTAGAAAATGAACTTCGAACTTATTTCCCTGTTATTATGTACGCGGTTGATAACGTCTGCAAACAATTCGGCAACGGATAATACTGTTATTTTGCTGGTATCCGCATCTTTACACAAAGGAATGGTATCCGTAACTAATACCTCGGCCAAAGCACTTTTATTAATACGGTCGTAAGCAGGTCCTGATAATACAGGATGTGTTACAGCCGCGCGTACGCTTTTAGCTCCTTTGCCCATCATCATGTCTGCCGCTTTGGTAATAGTACCGGCAGTATCGATCATATCATCGATGATAACTATATTTTTTCCTTCCACATTACCGATAACGGTCATCTCACCTACTACGTTCGGTTTCTCTCTTTGTTTATGGCATATTACCATAGGCGATTCAAGATAACTCGCATAAGCATTAGCTCGCTTTGCACCTCCGACATCCGGAGCAGCCACTACAATATCTTCGAAACCTCTTTCTTTAATATGTGGTCCGAATATTCCGCTTCCATAGAGATGATCAACCGGTATGTCGAAGAATCCCTGAATCTGATCCGCATGAAGATCCATTGTCATGATCCTGTCCACACCGGCAGCTCGAAGAAGGTTTGCAACGAGTTTTGCTCCTATCGATACGCGCGGACGATCTTTTCTGTCCTGACGGGCCCAACCGAAGTAAGGAATTACGGCAATCACTTTATATGCTGAAGCCCTGTGTGCGGCATCGATCATTAGCAGAAGTTCCATTAAATTTTCAGCAGGGGGAAATGTCGACTGTACTATACATACCGTACAGCCCCGGATACTTTCATTATATGCAGGCCGAAATTCGCCGTCGCTGAAGAGTAATACCGACGAGTCGCCAAGTTCCGTTCCATAACTCCTTGCGATCTTTTCAGCCAGATAACGGGATTCTCTGCAAGCAAAAAATTTAAGTTTGTGGATTGCCATGATTTTAGTGTTATATTTTGCGCACAAATGTAATAAAATAATCGTTCAGTGATAAATTTTCATTGCTCTTTTATAGTATTTTCAATGAAATCGAGAAGTTCTTCCCTACCCGTCTTTTTCTCCGAAGAGGTAATAAATATATCGGGTACCGATTTACCGACAGCTTTAAGTATCTTTTTATATTTGGTAATATTCGAAAATATCTTGTTATCGGACAGTTTATCGGTTTTTGTAAAGACCAATCCGTAATTTATCCCGTGTTCGTTTAGGAAATCCATTAATTCGAGATCGTTCTTCTGTGGTTCGAGTCTTGAATCGACCAGTACAAAAAGATATTTAAGGTTCTCGCTTTTAAGAATATAACAGCTGATTATATCGGAGTATGCTTTACGTTTCTCTTTTGAAACTTTTGCATACCCATAACCCGGTAAGTCGACAAGATACCACTCCCCGTTTATGATAAAATGATTTATAAGCGCTGTTTTTCCAGGCGTACCGGAAACTTTCGCAAGGCTTTTCCTTCCAGTAAGCATATTTGTAAGGGATGATTTACCCACATTCGACCTTCCTATAAACGCGAATTCCGGAATATCTCCAACGGGACATTGCTCTGCTTTTGCACTGCTGCACTTGAATTCTGCTGTTTTAATTATCATTAGCAATATTTTTCTCGGTACAAAATTAAGGTGAAATTAAATTAATGGAAATCTTTTCACTATATTTAATGTATAATTTTGGAAATTAATATAAGTGATTGCGGTAAGGAAATTGCACCGTAATATTTAAATTTCAAAATATGAGTTTGACGAATAACAGGGAATTGAGTTGGCTCCTTTTTAATGATAGAGTCTTACAGGAAGCTCAGGACGAAATGGTTCCTCTGCTTCAAAGACTTCGTTTTCTCGGGATATCTTCAAACAACCAGGATGAATTCATTAAAGTACGTGTAGCCAATGTTATCCGTGCAGCCAAACTAAGGACCCGAAAACCAATAATCTTTACTGGGGGTTATACTCCTGCTGAGCTCCTTAAAAGGATAAATAAAAAAACAATCGAGGCACAGAATATTTTTGACAAGGCTTATTCTGAGATTCTGGTGAAAATGGAACGGCACGGCATCGTACTTCTTAACGAAAATGAACTAAACGATGACCAGATTATGTTCTGCCGGGAATATTACGCAAATACTATAAGCCCACGGCTTGTACCTTTGATTTTAAGAAAATCCTCAGAGATACCTTTTCTCCCTGACGGCAGAATATATCTTGCAGTAAAAATGTTATCTACGAAAAAATCACTCATTAGATATGCGGTTTTGCAGATACCCGTAAGCGACAACTGTCCACGGTTCATCGTTTTGCCTTCCCCCCCGGATCGCACGGAGGTGATAATTATGGATGATATAATAAGGTTAATGATCGACGAGATCTTTTTCATGTTTAACTACGATGAAATATCTGTACACACTTTTAAGATAATGCGTGATGCAGAACTTACATTGGACGATGACGTGTCCAAAAGTCTCGTTGAGAAGATCGAACAGGGACTTAATAAAAGAAAGTTCGGACAGCCGATACGGTTGACATATGATAAAAATATGCCGGAGGACCTATTGCGTATGCTGTCCGTGAAATTAGGGTTGAAAAATTACGGCCATCTCATTCCCGGAGGCAGATACCATCAAATGAAGCATCTAATGAAATTTCCCCGCGTTAACCGGGAGTTTGAGGAAAAAATACAGGAACCCGTTTTTCATCCGGATATCAGGCAGTTCTCAAGTATTCTCAGCGTACTTCGCAAGAAAGATATATTTTTAAATTATCCGTATCATTCTTTCGGACATTTTATCGATTTTCTGCACGAAGCGGCCATCGATCCTAAAATAGTCAATATATTTATCACCTTGTACAGAACAGCTGAACATTCCAAGGTAATAAACGCACTTATAAACGCGGCAAAGAATGGAAAGAAGGTAACTGTGCTGGTGGAGCTTAAGGCTCGTTTCGATGAAGAACAAAATATATACAGTTCAGAAGTACTGCAAAATTCAGGAGTTAAAGTACTGCATAGTCCGGATATGTTGAAGGTTCACAGTAAGGTTGTTCTTGTCGAACGAAGGGAGGGCGCAGGATTGCGTGGTTACGGATATATAGGAACCGGAAACTTTAATGAAAGCACAGCGAAAATTTATTCCGACTACGGGCTGTTTACCACTCATCCGGGGATAATTAATGACATCCGTAAAGTAATGCTGTTTCTTACGGATATGCATAACCATTTTTATTACGATTACCTGTTGGTCGCCCCGCATTCGATGCGGTATGAATTTGAGAAACTGATTAATAATGAGATCAAAAATGCCAAAAAAGAGAAAAAAGCGTTCATATATGCCAAGTTCAACAGACTTACGGATGAAAAAATTATTTCACTATTGTATGACGCCAGTAGTGCAGGTGTAGATATTAGACTCGTTATTCGCGGAGCATGCTGTCTGAAACCTCAGGTCAAAGGTCTGAGCGATAATATCCGGATAATAAGCATCGTGGATAAATATCTGGAACATGCACGAATGGCGATCTTCTGCAACGGAGGGGCTGCGAAATATTATATACTAAGCGCGGACTGGATGTCCCGTAATCTGGATAGGCGCGTTGAAGTCGGTACACCTATATTAGATCGTAAGATCAAAAAAAACCTTATGGATATTTTCATGATTCAATGGAACGACTGTGTAAAAGCCCGCGATTTGAGTTCCATGGATTTTAATAAATATGTAAAATGTACAGAAACGAATACATGGGAAAATTCCCGCAGTCAGACACGTATATACGACTATTACAAAACCTTAACTAATGGATAGAGAAGCCCTTGCAGCCATAGACATCGGATCGAATGCCATAAGACTGCTGATAAATTATGTGGAGAAATTTAAAAAGGAAACCGAATTTAAAAAAGCTGCCTTCATTCGGGTACCGATAAGACTTGGCGAGGATGTTTTTACCTCCGGCAATATTGGCGAAGAAAAACTGGAAAAACTGACCCAGGCGATGAAAGCGTTCTCCCATCTTATGAAGACTTACAATGTTGTGGATTATCGTGCATGCGCCACAAGCGCGATGCGTGAAGCAGGGAACGGGAAAGATGCCGTGAAAAATATTGCAAGGAAAACAGGCATTTATATCGAAATTATTTCCGGAATCGAAGAAGCTAAAACCATATATGCAGGCGAAGGATTGTCGGAAGTATATAATAAAGATAAACCATATCTATACATTGATGTCGGAGGTGGTAGTACAGAGATAATAGTATATCATAATCATAGTATCGCCGAATCCATGTCTTTCCCTCTGGGAACTGTCCGCATCATCAGTGGGGCTGCCGATCCGGAGCAATTCAAGAAAATGAAAAAGTGGCTTAAATCGGTAAAGGATCAATATTCCCCGCAGGCGATAATCGGTTCTGGCGGTAATATCAACAAGATATTTAAAATGTTGAATAAAAAAGACAGGGAAATTATCCGGCTTAGTGAATTAAACAGTCTTTATAAAAAGCTGTCCGATATGACATACGAAGAGCGTGTGGAAAAACTGGGACTCAATATTTACCGGGCCGATGTCATTATACCCGCTTTGAAAATTTTTACAATGGCGGGTAACGAATGCGGTATAGGGGAATATATCGTACCTAAAGTTGGACTGTCGGACGGAATAATAAGGCAGTTATATGCAAAACAGATAGATAAAGGAAAATTCAACCAACCTGTAAATATTTGATTATGAAAAAGATTGCAATAATTTCAGGAAGTGTAAGAGACGGACGGATGAGCCATCGCGTATCTCTTTACGTTCAAAATTACATTTCTGATCATAATCTTGCCAAAACGGAAATGCTTGATCTGAAAAAATATTTATTTCCGCTCTTCACGGAGAGATTGATGTACCAGAAGGATCCGGATCCGAAGACAGTGGATTTTGCGGGAAAATTTACGGAAGCAGACGGAATATTAATAATATCACCTGTTTATAACGGAAGTTTCCCCGCATCGATCAAAAATGTTATCGATCTTCTTTATCAGGAATGGAAGCATAAGCCTGTGGCGATAGCTTCCGTAACATATACGACGACTCCGGGAATAGCCACCATTCAGCAGTTGCAGACACTTCTATTAAAGCTCGGGGCATTAGTAACTCCGCAATTGTATACCGTTGTGAGTGTTAATCAGATGTTTGACGAGGCAGGCAATTCTTTACAGCCGGATAATACTGAGAAATTCCTCAAACCCTTTATCGAAGAGTTTTTGTGGATGATCGATAAATTATAATCAGCACTTGCGGCATTCACACTCCGTATCTGCTATCTCGAATTCAAGCGTCGAGTGGCCTATTCCATAATTCCCGAGTTTATGCTTGATATCCGATTTTATCGATTCGATATTCGAGAAGCCATCTACCATTACGTGTACGGTCAATGCCGTATCAGTAGTGCTTATTGCCCATATATGCAGGTGATGAATATCTTTGACATTATCTGACGACAGGATCAGTTTCTCTACCTCTTTTACATCTACTCCTATCGGCACGCCGTCCAGGGCGAGTCTTATACTGTCGCGCAACAATCCCCACGTCGAATAAATTATTATCAGTGCTATGATTATTCCGATTACAGGATCGATGATATACCATCCTGTGTAAATAATTATAATACCGGAGATTACTACTCCAACCGATACCAGCGCATCCGCTATCATATGCAGGTATGCACCTTTGACATTAAGATCCTTTTCTTTGTATTTTATAAACAGATAGACTGTAAATGCGTTGATGAGAACACCTATCCCGGCGACCCATGCCACTGCCCCACCTTCTACATGCCTGGGTTCCATTATCTTTTCAATGGATTCCTTCAATATAAAAGCCACGGCTATGAGTAATATTATGGCATTAAGTAAAGAAACTATTACAGTGCTTTTCTTATATCCATAAGTATATTTTTTATTGGAATCGACCTTGGATAACCTGAAAGCAAACATTGCCAGTGCCAGCGATGCAACATCGCCGAGATTATGGCCGGCATCGGATATCAATCCTACCGAATCGTAAACAAAACCGGCGATAAATTCTGCTGCGACATAAATTATATTTAGGGTTATACCGACAATGAAAACACCGTTTAACGATATTTTCCCGTGATCGTGACTGTGGTGGTTATGATTATGTCCGTGCTGATGTGCCATTTTAGTTGTTCACGTATTCCTCTGCTTTAGCTCTCATCCTTGCAGCCCGGTCTTTACTGTCCGGATGAGAAGCAAGCATTTTTTGGATAGCGTTGGATTTTTCTCCGTTCGATAATTTCACTAATTTTTCAAGTGCTTTTGCCATTGCATAAGGATCGACATCGTTCTCTATACAAAATTTAAACGCGTAGTCATCCGCTTCATTTTCCTGTTTGCGTGAAAATGCGGAATTTGTAAAAGCAGTTACAAACTCTCCCAATTGGGAATCCGTAAGTTTCGATGCCGTATTGCTGGTTGCTCCGGCTGCGTTTTTTGCAGCAGATGCCAGATAAGCAGCTTTGATCGCATCCTTTACATCTGAATTTTAATATGTCCTATTTCGTGTCCGATAATCGCCATAAGTTCGTCGTCGTCCATTATATCCATCAGAGAACTAAATAATCGTATACTACCATCGCCGCATGCGAATGCATTGATATCTGTTACTTTGTAGACTTTAAAGTTAAGGTTTAATCCGTCGTAGTTATCCAGATTGCCAGTCAGTCTTTTAAGGCGTGCTCCGTATTCGTTATCTTCTGCTGATACAGGATTGTTTTCATCCATCCAATCCACGGCTTCCTTACAAATTGCTGCAACATCATCATCCGATAAAGTCACGGCTGTAACGGCATCTGCAGCAGCCTGGGCTGCTTTGCCCATATCGATTTTTTTATTTCCGAGCTTTAACTGTGCATTTGAATTAAAAACTAATAATGTACAGCAGATAATCGATAATATAAAAGTATTTTTCATGACGACTTCAGGTTAATTTAAGAAGCCGCAAATTAAAAATAATATATTATTAATGCAAACTCATATACTTCCCGGCCCGGAAAAAAGGAACGCGATGAAATAATAGATTAATACACCCGCAAAAATAAATGGCACTAAAAAAAGATAAAATAAAATATCCCTCATTTTCATATTCCCGTTTTTTATTCACGGGATCAAATTTTGTGCCTTTAAAACAAAAACAGGTCCCGAAGAACCTGTCGATAATAAAATATATAAAAAGTTTAGAATTTTTTCCTGCTCCTCCAATAATCTCTTTTTTCTGCGATCCTGTCCCTGCCCATATTAATTACGTCTGATGGACTGGACTGCATTTTACTTCTATAATCTGTAGGACTGCCATCGATACAATCAAGAAAATCATTCGCTCTCTCTGTAATATTCTCTCCCTCATAGCCGTTTGGTCCGTAGGAAGTATTATTTTCATTATTTATCGCCGTATTTGCTGTATATTTGTCCTTCCCCTGATCTTCAGAATAAGAACGGAAACTATTATCACTACCACAACTGTTCCTTAGTTCATTTCGTTTGTCCACTTTTTTTATAAGATTCCGATTGATTGCTGTAATCGCTTTTCTCGGATCTATCTTTCATGTCGTCTATTTTATCTTCGGTACGATCTTTTACCCTCTCGGTCCAGTTATCGAATTTTTCAGCATACTCCTGTCCTTTCTCTTTAATATTATCCATAGCATTGTCTGCCTTTTCCGACCAATCGTTTGTCGTATCCTTAATATCCTTTTTTATTTCGTCGTAATTTGCCATAGTTATAAATTTTAATTAGTATTATTTATTATATTATGATATGTTAAATGCAAAAATAAGGCCATATAAATAAAGTAATCGGTCTCGAAAAAGCAGTGGAGAAATCATCGTCATTGTTTTATCAAAAAATGTTACATCTATGACCGTTATTGTTACATATGATTTATATTTCAAACAAAACATATTACGATCTTTGTAACAGAAATTTTATAAAAAATAATTATGAGAAAAATCTGGTTAGTCATTTTTTTATTAAGCTGTGGCAATCTCTGGGCACAGAATGTTACGGAAATAAAACCGATGGAAGGTGAATATTGGTGGGGAGGTGCTATAGGGCTCGGCGCTCAACAACCGTACATATCCCCTATGATTTTTAATCTGGAAATACAGAACGTAAACAATCAGGTAGTTCCTTTACTTCTTTCTAATAAAGGGAGATATATCTGGAGCGAATATCCTTTCATTTATAAAATAAACGACGATGGTGGTATTATAATCGATTCACGATTTGAAAAAGTATCGGTTCAAAACTCCGGTTCCACGCTCAGGGATGCTTATCTTGCGGCAAGTGCGAAATACTCCCCTCTCAGCGGTGAACTTCCAGACACTTTGTTTTTTACCATGCCTCAATACAATACATGGATAGAATTAATGTATGACCAGAATCAGGAGGATATACTTAAATATGCCAAAGGAATTCTGGATAATGGATTTCCTCCCGGAATTCTTATGATCGACGATAACTGGCAAAAATATTACGGCAACTTCGAATTTAAACCGGACAAATTTCCTGATCCGAAAGGAATGGTGGACCAGCTCCATGAAATGGGCTTTAAAGTAATGGTATGGATATGTCCGTACGTATCACCGGATAGCCCGGAATATAGATTTCTTAATTCGAAGGGTTATCTTATTAAAAGGGAAAACGGAAGGCCGGCCATTTTAAACTGGTGGAACGGACAAAGTGCATGCTTTGATCTGACGAATCCTGAAGCTGCGCAGTATTATAAATCAGCTTTGAAAGAAATGCAATCAAAATACGGTGTAGACGGGTTTAAACTTGATGCCGGTGATCCCGATGCCTATAGCTCTCCCAATTTGGTAAGCTACAAAAAAGATGCTCTTACAGTGGACCATACCCTTGAATGGATGAAAATAGGGCTTGAATTCCCTGTTAACGAATACCGGGCTGGATGGAAAATGGGAGGAGAAGCATTGGTATATCGTTTAGGCGACAAACATTATTCATGGTGAGCCCTTCAGTCTTTAATACCGGAAATGGCGGTTGCAGGACTTATGGGTTACGCGTATACATGTCCGGATATGATCGGCGGCGGACAATATAAATCCTTCATTAATATAGATGCGGACAGTTTTGATCAGGCTCTCATTGTCAGGTCGGCTCAGGTACATGCCCTAATGCCTATGATGCAGTTCTCCGTAGCACCATGGAGGATTCTTAATCCGGAAAATCTTACCATAGTAAAAGAAACAGCTTTGCTGCATGAAAAAATGGGCTCTTATATTTTGGAATATGCCCGGGAGTCGGCAAAGACGGGAGAACCGATTGTAAGACACATGGAATATTCATTCCCCGGAGAAAATTTTACAGAATGTAAGGATCAGTTCATGTTGGGCGAAAAATACATGGTTGCACCTGTGGTAACACCAGAAAATCAAAGAGCTGTAAAACTGCCTAAAGGTACATGGAGAGACGATCTCGGAAAAGTTCATAAAGGAGGAAAAACGATCGAGATAGATGTTCCTCTCAACAGGCTACCTTATTATGAAAAGATAAAGTAAATAGAACAGGAATGTTGTAATGACATTCCTGTTTATTTAACGGTTACTTATTATAAATTACGAATTTCCAGACTTATCGTATGGTAAGGATATAATTTCTAACCTCGGCTGGTCGAGAAATTTCTTCGTGGCTCCGTTGTCTGCAACACTCTTAAGAGCCGCATGTTTCAATAATTATTCGAAAGCATTGTCTTTTTATAAGCGGAGGGAGATACGCCTTTATAATCCCTGAATATTTTATTAAAATGGGAAACAGACTCAAAACCGCATTTGGTGCTTACGCCAGATATATTTATATCATCCATTAATAATAGTTTGCATGCGTAGGCAATGCGCATAGCGGATATGTAATTTTTAAGAGTCTTTCCTGTTTTTTTCTTAAAAAACGACAAAAGGCACCCGGATTCATTGAGGCGAAAGAAGATATTTCGGTTAAACTGATATGCCGTGTATAATTTTTATTTATAAACGTAATGATCTTGTCCAATCTTGAAGTTTCGAAATCGGAATCGTTGAGAAAAAAGGAGGTTGAAATCGTCCGTCTGTTCTTAAAGGCAGTCATTTCATTCAAAAGTTGTAAAAACGCGCTTTTAAGGGTGAATAACTCGAAATAGTGAGTTTCTCATTCATTATATTTTCATGCGATCAACTTAAAAGAGCAAATTTATATTAATTATATGCAAATATAGAAAAAGTGACCGATTGTATAAATCCTTATATTTGTAATTATTATAAAATCCAAATAAGTATGTTCAGTATAGAAGGAAAAGTAGATGTAATAACAGGAGCCGGAGGAGTATTGGGAGCGAGTTTTATAACAGGGATTGTTTTACCCGTAGAGGGTATTTAGCGGAGTTTAAGAATATGGAAAAAACATGGAGATGGTTCGGAAAAAACGATAATATAACTCTCGATATGCTCAGACAGATCGGAGTTGAAGGTATCGTTACGGCATTGCATCATATTTCCAACGGGGAAATATGGAGATCAGAGGAAATAAAAAACCTTAAGGATTATATTGAAAGTTTCGGTTTGAGATGGTCAGTAGTAGAGAGTCTTCCTGTAAGCGAAAGTATAAAGTTCGGCGGACCAGACAGGGATAAACTAATTGAAAAATATATATCCAGCCTCGAGAATCTCGGCAAGGAAGGAATAAAAACGGTTTGCTATAACTTTATGCCAGTTATAGACTGGATACGTACCGACCTCGACCGCAAACTCGAAGACGGTACCTCCATTCTATATTTCGATAAAATACGATTCGCATATTTCGATATTCATATTCTCGAAAGATCCGGAGCGGAAAATGATTATACACCGGAAGAACTCGTAAAAGTGAATATATTGCACAGAAGTATAACCAGTGAGGAAATAGACGAACTGATTGATACCATAATTGTAAAAACACAGGGATTTATCAACGGAAATATAAAGGAAGGCGATAATGCTCCCGTTGCGATATTTAAAACTCTTCTGAAAAAATATGAAGGAATTGACAAGAACGCATTGAGAAATAATCTTAAATATTTTCTGGGAAAAATAATGCCCGTTTGCAATCAATACGGAATAAATATGTGCGTTCATCCTGACGATCCACCGTTCCAAATGCTCGGTCTTCCGAGGATCGTGACCGATAAAAATGATATCGAGTGGATATTAAAATCCGTCGATGATAATCATAACGGACTTACGTTCTGCGCAGGTTCCTTAAGTGCAGGGATACACAACGATGTTCCTAAAATGGCGGAAGCGTTCTGCGATAGGGTGCATTTCGTACACCTGAGGAGTACGGAAGTTCTTCCAAACGGAGATTTTTTTGAAGCCGACCATATGCATGGACGCGGACATTTGATAGAACTGGTAAAAATATTCGAAAAATGCAGAAAAGACCTTCCTATGCGTGTGGATCATGGCAAACTCATGCTTGGCGACGGAGACAAAGGCTATAATCCCGGTTATTCTTTCCACGGAAGGATGTACGCACTCGCTCAGTTAGATGGAGTTATGAATGCATTAAAAGCTCTTGGATAAATGACGGTCCCGAATCCTATTAATGGTTCGGGATTTTTATTTAAAAATTCACTTGTTACATCCGGTAAAATAATTGTTACATTCGTTATACTAAAAAGGAAAGAAAATCTTCATTTTTGTCGGTATAAATTAATAATTTAGATACCATGAGTTTGAAAACCAGCCTACTTTCCGTTTTTATAACATTGTTAACATCGAATATATATGCCAGTAATTTACAATACGATCCTTTACTCGATCCTTCCGTTACAATAATACAAAATACCGAAAGAAACGATAAGGGAGAATTTTTATGGTACCCAGGACAGTTAAGCGCGCACCTCCAGCGAAAACGGATTGAGGAATCGGCAGCACGCTCACTAAATGTAGGTTATCCGGGAAACTTCTATTCTCCTGAGTGTAAAACATTTTTCCGAAAGGAAATAATTTTAAAAAAAGAGACCGCGGTTGAATGGATTTCAACCGGAGAAGTTAATTTGGTACTTAATGGTAATATCCAGAACTATACATCTAATTCGATTACTTTACCTAAAGGCAGAACCGAATTATTATTCGAAGTAACTACGGAAAAAAATCTTCCTTCCATAAAAGTCTCGATAGACGGTGAGATCTCTGTCAAAGGATGGATGGCAAGCCTGAATGGTTCTTACTGGACCTTTGCCGAGTCTTCACCTGTATTCGGAACATCCGGAAGAGCACCGCTCGATGATCCTGAAATTGACGTGGTCATAAATCCTGTTTCAATCATTGCTGTAAGAAATTCAAACGTAGAGGGCAATAAGGCCGTGATCCGGAAAAACGGATATATCCTCGCCGATTTTTTTCATCTGGAAGTAGGAAAAGTCTCTTTTACGGCTAAAGGAAGCGGTAATTTGATCGCTTATGTCGGTGAAAGTCCCGAAGAAACGCTGAATGAAAACACCGCCGTCTTTGAACAGCAGCCCATAGAACCTTATCGATTGTCTCAATCCGGAACGGAGATTGTTATGCCGGAAATGGCCTTGCGCTACCTGAAACTTTTCTCAGACGGGGAATGCGAGATAAGCGACCTTAAATTCACAGCTAAAATGTGGCCTGTAGATTTTCTAATGGCATTCGAATGCGATAATAATGAAATAAATAATCTGTGGAAAGCATCGGTGGCAACCCTGCATACCAGCACCCACGGTTTTTATCTGGACGGCATCAAAAGGGACTACCTACCCTGGTCTATGGATGCGGTACTGAGCACGTTCGGAGGTGATTATGTTTTCGGGGACAAGCAAGTATCTTTGAATAGTCTGTCGGTTGCCCTGCTTCCTTATAATCCGCAAAAGTCGGATATGGGCATACCTGACTATCCGCTTCACGCGCTCATCGGGTTTAACCAATTTTATAAAAGATACGGCGATTTTAATTCCATTCTGTCCTACCGCGACCGCATGGAGCAATTATTAAAATTCTATGAAACACTTCAAGATGAAAGAGGGTTTATTTCAGCCAACGTAGGAGTAAGTTGGGGATTTGTTCCCGGATGGGCAACGCGGCAGGGACCTGATAGAAAAGGGACCCCCGCATACGCACAGATCATGCTTTACTACAATTATAAAATCGGCGCCGATTTTTCAGAGAAATGGGGAGACCGTTCTTCCGCCAGTCATTACAGGAAAAAAGCTGAGTAACTCCTAAAAAATATTATCGAACATTTTTGGGACTATGAGAGAGAATTGTTCCTGAACGGCTATACCCAGAAAGGAGAATTGGATACAACAATATCCCACCATGCACAATACTGGGCCATACTTGCAGATATATTCCCCGAAGACCGTTACGATGATCTGTTCAGTAAACTGTCTCGCATACCGTATTATAAAGATTATGTAAGTTTTGAAAAAGGATACGAGTTCCTTGCTTATGCCAAAGCCGGTAAAGTCAGAGAAATGTGGGATTTTCTTTTCACGGTTTTCGGCGACTGGCTCGATCAGGGACATACACGTTTTCCAGAAAATTTCCAGTACAAAAAATCCAAGAATGAACAGCTTGTTTTTTATAGTCGTCCTTACGGCTTGAGTCTTTGTCATGGCGCTAACGGGGTTCCGGGTATTGTCGCCGTATTGAACGGTATTGCCGGATTCAGCCAATCCGAGATCAGACCGAACAATTACACTATAAAACCGGAATTAATGGATCTACAATGGGCCAATGTGGATTTCCCTGTTAAAGAAGGCACGATAAAATTGAAACTTACAGCAAACGGAACAAATGAGATTGAAATACCGTCCGGCTGTCGCGTGGAGAGTGTAGATAAAAACGGTAAATCTACAGTCCTTACAAAAAAAGGAGTTTACAAATTCTAAAATACACCTGTTAAGGGTAATTTTAAAATATTAATGGCTTTATACTTTACCTCACGACGGCTGTTTATATTCCAAGAATGAAAACATTCTAGTTCGAACCAGAAAATCGAGAGTTGTGACGGAATTTATGGAAGCCTGAATGAGGACGCAATTGGCTATTTACGCAATAAAAAAAAGAAAAATTAAATTCGTGTATGGCCAAAGAATTATCAGTGAATACTGCTCACTAACTTCATCTTAATTTACCTTGAGCAAAACAAAAAGCGTGATAATCAGTTGATTATCACGCTTTTTACGTACCCGGAGCCGGGATCGAACCGGCACGGACATCACTGCCCACAGGATTTTAAGTCCTGCGTGTCTACCAATTCCACCATCCGGGCGCATTGGTTTCCAAATGCGGTGTCAAAGATAATTTTATTTTTTAAAATAACAAAAACGATTCGATAATTATTCGGCTCTAATTCTCTCCGCATACGGTTTTACAGGTCCCACAGGTAACATCGCAATTACCTATATCGATGGTTTTACCCGTCAACATAGCTTCGTCTTCCATTATTTGCTGTGAAGTACACTTTATACCTAACCGTTTCATATCGTCATTCTCCCCCACTTCGGACTGAAGATTCCGCCCTTTGACCATTAGGGTTATCGATAAACCTAACATAAAGAAACCGACTGCAATAATAGCTACGATCAATATTAAAAATCCTGGTGTCATATCAAATATTATATAAATAACGCTTAATGCTCTTCTTCGGAGTTTTTTCAAACTCAGTCGGATATATCACGATATCGGAAATTTTTTCATAAACCGGCAATGTCGAATTAAGAAGATCCTTGTTCCGGTTCATTAAAACTTCCATTTCTTTCTCACTGATTATATTTTTGTCCATATAATCATAATCCGGATAAACAAGGGCTACTAACCTGCCGTTCCGTTCCACCACTATGCTTTCTACGACACACGGCATATTATTCGATTTATATTCGATCTCTTCAGGGTAAATGTTCTGTCCGTTGGATGAAAGGATCATATTTTTGGATCTTCCTCGTATAAATAACGAATTGTCCTGACCTATAGTAGCAATATCTCCCGTGCGGAGCCATCCGTCATCTGTGAATATTTTTTTTGTCGCCTCATCGTCCTTATAATAACCTATCATTACATTCTCTCCTCTGACCTGTATTTCACCCGGTATTAATGAAGGCTGCTCGGAATCTATCCTTACTTCCATAAATTTTATCGGACGTCCGCATGATCTCGGAACAAATTCTTTGTAGTAAGAGTATGAGATCAAAGGAGCACATTCGGTCATTCCATAACCAACAGTAAAAGGAAACTTTATTTTATACAGAAAATCTTCAACTTCAGGATTTAAAGGCGCCCATCCTATTATGACCTGTGTAAAATTACCACCAAAAACATCGACAAGCTGTTTCTTTATCTTTTCAAATATAAGTTCCGAAACGAAGGGTAATTTTAGAGCCATCTTTATTGTTTTACGTTCCAAAGCAGGAAGAATCTGTTTTTTATAGATTTTTTCCATAATAAGCGGAACCGTAAAAATAACTTTAGGTTTTACCGTTTTAAGAGCTTCGACAAGAACTTTTGGAGATGGTATTTTCCCCAAAAGAGTAATATGAACTCCTACTGAAATGGCATAAAGGAAATCAAAGGCACATCCGAAAGCATGGGCAAGTGGTAAAAACGAGAGACACTTTTCTCCGGATGAAGACAATCTGGCATCTATGCCGAACTGGACGTTGCCCATTAGATTATTTGCTGAGATCATCACCCCCTTTGTAAATCCGGTGGTTCCGGAGGTATAATTGATCATAACCATTTCTTTATTATCGATATCCGGATAATTTACATGTTCTTTTCTAAAACCGTCGGGATATTTTTCGGTAAACTTTTTATTAAGTTCATCCTGTATCTTCTTCGCATTTCCAAACAGACAGCTGAAATCAGTCAGCGAAAATGCCGATCTGATTTTCTCGACATCCGGAGGATTTATCATATCCCAGTATTGGTCCCCGGCAAAGATCGAAAGAGCTTCGGAATGGTTCAATATATGATGTATATCGTCCGAATTAAAATCCTGGAGGATAGGAACGACTACACCGCCGTAAGTAATTACAGCAAGATAACTTATACACCACCGGGTATTGTTGCGGCCTAATACGGCCACTTTGTCTCCTTTTTTTATTTTACAGCATTCGAATAAAATATGAAGTCTGGCTATCTCTTCCGCTACCATTCCGTAAGTGAATGTTTCATTTTTGAAATAGTCGGACAGTGCTGGCAGTTCCCAATTTCCCCGAAAACTTTTTTCGAAATTCTTTATTAAATTCTGCTGTAACATATGAATTAAATTTCTGGTGTAAAGTTAAGAATATTAATTTTTAAGAAAAAAATGGATGCCACTCGTTTAATTTTAAAAATTTTTAATATTTTAATTTAATTTTATATATTTGAAATAATTTTGTAATACTGTGCCAAACATAAAATATTATTTAAATAACATTCCAAAGGATTCTGTCAAAGGTGTGGAATATAAAAACATTATAATCAAAAAAAATATAATCACCTTTTTTACACAGAACCGTAGAAGTACCATTGCGAGCTTGGCTCAAGAACTAAAAATGAGTATACCGAGCATTACTAAACTTATTAACGAAATGATAAGCGAAGGTATTATCATTGACTCTGGTAAAATTGCTACAAACGGCGGACGACGGCCAAATATATACGGGTTGGCGGAATCATCGATCTATTTCATAGGTATAAACGTATCTAAGAGACATATAAGTTTCGTGCTTACAGGTCTCTCTAATGAGATCATAGATATAAAAAGGAATATTCCTTTTCAGTTGAAAAATACGGACGAATGCCTCGAGGATTTGTGCAGCCAGATAAATAAATATGTTGCAGAACTGGATATCGACAGCGATAAAATAATGGGTGTAGGAATGACGCTTTCAGGCAGGGTCAATTCTAAAAGCGGGTACAGCTATTATTATTTTAATAATACGGAAAAGCCACTGAGTCAAATTCTTGAAGAAAAGACCGGATTCACCTTCCTCATTGAAAACGAAACCAGATCGAGTTGCTACGCGGAATACCTTAACGGTCGGGAAAAGGGAGTGAAAAATCTTCTCTATTTTTATCTATCGCATGGTCTTGCAGTGGGAATAATCGTGGATGGGAAATTATATTACGGGAAATCAGGTTTTGCCGGAGAATTCGGGCACAGTCCGTTCTTCAATAACGGAATAATTTGCCAGTGCGGGAAAAAAGGGTGTTTGGAAACAGAAATTTCAGGTCAAGCCCTTGAAAGAACGATGATAAATAAGATCAACGAGGGTAATACTACCATGTTGTCCGAAAGTTATAAAGAAAAACAAACACTATCTCTGACAGATATAATCGTAGCTGCTAAAAAAGAAGATGTTCTTTCCATCGAATTAATCGAGGAAATGGCCAGAAAAGCTGGAAAATCCATAGCTACCCTTATAAATATGTTCAACCCTGAACAACTTATAATAGGCGGCACGATAGCGGCCGCAGGAGACTATTTTATGCTTCCGATGATATCTGCCGTAAATAAATATTCACTTAGCCTCGTCAACAAAGACACTGAATTTTCTTTATCCCAATTAGGAGAAGATGGTGAAGTGTTAGGAGTAGCTATGCTGATAAAAGAAAAAATCCTCGGCAACTGATGCTTGGAAATTATAAAATCATTCTCCGGCCGTTAGAACCGGAAGATATAGACATTCTCTATCAATGGGAAAATGACCAAGCGGTCTGGGGAATCAGCAATACTTTGCTTCCATTTTCGAAAAATATCCTTCGGCAATTTATAGAGATCCAAAGCGGCGACATATATGAAACTCGTCAGACCCGTTTTATTATCGAGGCTCGTCAGGAATCTAAAATAGTGGGAGTTCTGGATCTTTTCGATTTTGATCCATACCATTCGAGGGCAGGTATTGGAATATTGATTTACGATAAATCCGACCGGCAAAAAGGTTATGCGAAGGGGGCAATAAATATTGCGGCAGACTACGGTTTCAATATTCTTCGTTTGAAACAACTTTATGCTTCGGTCACTGAAGATAATCTTGCCAGTAAAAATCTGTTCCTTAAATGTGGTTTCGAGATCACAGGAACGAAGAAGGCTTGGATAAATACTCCTGACGGTTGGGCAGATGAGCTCTTCCTGCAAAAAATAAATAAAAAAGACCGGCTTTAAAACCGGTCTTTTTTTATTTAAATGCCTTATCCCTCGGAAAATTCTGTCCCGACCAGGCTTTTTTTCCGGTCCAATCTTCTCCAGTGGTTACCCAAAAAGAAGCCTCCGCAGGCCGCCCCAAAGGAAGAAAAACTTCGGCAGCTATGTACAGACTACCGGTGTTAGTGTACCAATCTGCAATTTCCGGTTGGTGGCCAGCAAATCCCAGTTGTAGAAATCCCTCTTCGGAGAAAACACCCTCCGCTTCATACATTCTCTTTAATACGGCAGTCATTGCACTTCGAACCTGTCCTTCCGATAATTCCTTAGGAAGCCACTCTCTCCACGCAATCATAGACAACGGCTGAAACACTCCGGTTCTGTAAGTGATCGAACGCCCGAATGCAGGGAACGTTCCTTCCGGTGAGACCAGCCTCTCCAGTATAACACAGAATCTCTGTATTCTGGCAACTGCCTCCTTATAGTTGTCTTCTACGAAAGCAAGGCTCTTATCGGTTAACCGGATCTTCCTGTCAACCAATATTTCAAGAACCTGAACATACATCGGATGTATAACATAACTATTATAATAATCGAATGAGAAATGAGGTCCGTCGGAATACCATCCGTCTCCCACGTACCACTCTTCTATTTTACGGAGAGCCGAATGAATGCGGTATTTATCGTATTCCGCACCAACGGTCAAAAGAAAAGTTTCGGTCATAGCCGAAAATAAGATCCAGTTGGTATAAGGAGTATCTACCCATCTCAGGCTCTGGAATTTTTCAATGTACCGTTCTTTCGTAACATCATCCAACGGTTCCCACAATGCTTCCTTCGCACGCAGAAAACTACTGGCAATATAAGCTGCATCGACCAATGCCTGTCCTTCCTTGTCCCATTTTAAATAATCCGGGCTGTCGGGATCGACTGCATGTACGTAGGCTTTAAGGGCATATTCACGCAATTCTTTTCGTTTCAGACCTTCTTCGGTCTCATCATCCGGCAGGGCCAGCCATGGAGCAATTCCTGACATCAGTCTTCCGAAAGCTTCCATATATGCGACACTTTTGTTCCTGTTATCGAAAGTGGGACTGAATTCAACAGGCATATTTTTGACCAACTCGCCGTTCCCCATGTTTTTAAGAACAGGAAGTGATATTTTATAAGCTAAATCCGCCCAATATTCCCTGTCGGATACTTCAGTAATTTTTTGCTTTTTAGCCGAAACCGGCAATACGATGACGGATAACAACGCTATAATTAATAAAATTCTTTTCATCAGGTTATTATTTTACATAATCTTTAAGTCCGTCGATATTTTCTTTTATTTCATTGGCAATAATTTGGGCATAACATCGGGCTCCTTTCTCCTGAAGATGGGTATCGTCCTTGGTATCCTCATTTATCCTCGGATGATCGCCACCTTTGATCCAGAAATAAAGTTCTTTGGTTTTCTCGTCCCCAAGTTCCTGAACAAGAGCATGAGTAAGTTTGTTGACATCTATCATTGGCACCTCTGCTTCTGCGGCCGCATCACGTGCTATTTGTACATATTCATTAAAATGTTCCCGCTCCGAAACCAATTCACCTTCGTCATTGAAAGTCCTGATAACGATTGATGTCAGAATAACAGGATTTGCACCCTTTTCCCTGGCTTCCTTAGTAAAATTAATAAGGTTGTTTTTATATTCGTCTGGTTCCGCATGTCTTTCAGGGTTCTTCGAAGTATCGTTGTGCCCGAACTGGATCAACACCCAGTCACCCGGACGAAGGTCTTCCACGAGTTTTTCCCACCTGTTTTCACGTATAAAACTTGCCGTGCTGCGACCGCCGATTGCACGGTTATCCACTTCGATGCCGTCGGTCAGAAATTCGGCAAGGTACTGACCCCAGCCCCTCATCGGGGTTTTCTCCGGGTCATAAGTCTGGGCCGTAGAATCTCCGGCAATAAAGATACGTGGTTTTTGTGTTTCTTCTGCAGAAGCAACACTGAATATAACCAACCCTATCAGGGTCATTAACAAAGACTTTATTCTCATAATTATCAGTTTTTATGGTAATATTTAGGATAAAATATTTTTTTCGAATTACTTAAAAACACCCATGCCGTTACCGCAGCAAAAAAATCGGAAACAGGCAGTGACAGCCATACTCCGGTAAGCCCCCAGAAATAAGAGAACAAATAAAGTAATGGTATCAACATGAGCACCTGCCTGGAAAGACTCATAAATATAGATTGTTTTACTTTTCCAATGGACTGGAAGAAATTGGTCACGACTATCTGGAAACCTATGATCGGATACATAAGAACTACTATCCGCATTCCGTGTATGGTTATATTTATAAGTTCCTCATCCCGGGTAAAAAGCGATGCCAGCAGTTTCGGGCATATTTCTCCCAATAAAAAACCTATACTCATAACAATTACGGCGGCCTTTATAGTGATCTTCAAAGTATCCTTCATTCTTTTAAATTTACTTGCACCGTAATTATATCCCATTATCGGCTGCATTCCCTGGCATAGCCCCATTACGCACATAACGAACAAAATCGAATAACTGTTTATAATCCCCAGAGCGCCGATAGCAAGATCGCCACCGTTTATCACGAGCCTGTTATTAAGAATTATATTTACTACCGAACTGGCAGCGTTCATTAGAAACGGAGATAAGCCTATCGATACTATATTTCTTATAATACGTTTCTTCAACTTAAATGCGGCCGGCTCAAAATGTACGAAGCTGCTTTTGTTGAAAAAATGCGACATAACGAATACTGCGCTCACGAACATGGATATCACGGTAGCTACCGCAGCCCCTTGAATGCCCATATCGAGTCCGAAAATAAAGATAGGGTCGAGTATCGCATTAAGTACTACGCCTATCAGAATAGTAATCATCGATTTGACAGGGTACCCCGACGCACGCATCAATCCGCTGAAGCTGAAACTCAGATTCGTAAAAACGCTTCCCGGAATCACTATTTTCAGATATTCTCTCGCATAAGGGATCGTCTGCTCGCTGCCTCCGAACAATACAAGGATCTCATCCAGAAAGATCAAGGATGGAACAATAAGAATAGCAGACATTATGAATGTAAGGAAAAAAGCGTTCCCCAGAATATTTCTGGCCCAAGGCATATCTTTCATTCCGAGGACGATCGACATTCTCGTCGCGGCGCCTACCCCTACCAAAGTACCGATCGCGGAAACCAGCGTCATCAAGGGGAAAGTAAGCGCAAGTCCCGATATCGCAAGCGGTCCTACTCCTTGCCCTATAAATATCCTGTCGATAATATTATAAAGCGATACCACGATCATGCTTATGACCGACGGTATGGAATAATTTAGCAGCAAACGGCCTATATTATCCGTTCCGAGTTTACTCGCATTGGAATTGAATTTTCCCACTTCTTTTAATATTTAATTCCGACAAAGATACAAAAAAAGACCGTAGAGATTAAATTTCTACGGACTTCATATCATATAAGTTTATTTTATATAAGTGCCAAACGGATCTGTTAACAATCCTGTCCTTTACCGAATTACCGGTTTTTGATCCTGCTTTACGGGAACTATGTAAAATTTTCTGTCTTTGTGAAAATCTACCATGATCTGATCGACAATAATATCCGGATCCGGAGTGTATATCCTGATCGTATGTTCCCCCGCGGTTTCGAATCGATGATAAGCCTTGGCCACAGCCTGATTTCTCAGGACGTTCTGTTTCCACACCTCGCTTCTAAAAGCGGTTTTAAAAGAAATTATTTCCGGTTCCTTTCCATCGACCGAAACGGCAATCCTGATATTCCCGCCATTAACAGGATGTATGGGAAGAACGTATGTTCTGATCTCAGCGTCGCCCACCGACCAAACATAAATATCATATTCGAGATAAGGCGCACTGTCTGTAAAAACAGATGCAAGTTGAAGTTGCATAGCACTATTACTGCACCCGTAACCGTGGACTATCTTCGCCCCGTTTGATCTTGTATAACCGGATGCGTTGAGTGCAATATACTTATCGTATTCATAACCTGAATAACCTGTTTCCACGACCTTAACCCCTGATGAAACGACATATTCGACACCGTCGACAGTCAGGAAAAAAACTGTTTTATCATCTTCAGTTATTCTACTGAAATCAGCCGTAAAATCGAGGCGTGTTTCAAATTCCGACCGTCCCGGTTTTTCTTCGATCAACAGCCACTGCGGTGTGTCTTGAACGGACCAATTAAAACCGCCGTTATGGAATACAGTAATAAAAAATCCTTTGTTTACGGTACTGATAAACTCAGGAATATTAATTTTCGAACCAGCCAAAGGTTCGCCACTTCCCTCCAGCCATATGCCGACAGACGCTTTCTCTGGGGAGAGCTTTTCAGGCAATCGCGGTTCATTGAAAACAAATAACTCACGCGGTTTCATATCCATTATACTGTTCCACTTACCGCCTGACATTTCTTTATTGTAATATTCAGTAAGCGATTCTATACGTTTATACGCTTCCATGCTTTTTTCCGAATAATCATTCGCTGCCGCAAAGTTATTTTTAGCAAACAGTCTTGCTTTTTGTGCGTACAGAAGCTTTTTATTCATTTCGGACGAGGCTGAAACCGGATATTTCACAAGCTGATAATAAGCATCCCTGCGATGCGGGGAAATAAAATTCCCTATGGAATCGACAATTTTTTCTATATTTTCATATGCCAATATCCTGTTTTCTATTTCATCGCCGAACATGAACGGATTAAAATCGGTATCGATTACCGGGGTTCTCCCTCTCGGAACGCCCGAAACTTCCACCTGGCTCCATCCCATATGTTCCGGTTTTCTCTCCATAGCAAGCCGGTAATATTCGTTCATGGCCACGGCAATCCCTTCAGCATTTTCTTCACCGAATTCCCTCGAGGCCCATTTAGCCAGATGCTGGAAAATATTATCATTATTTACAGACTCGATATCCCAAGCCATATCCATAAAAAACTCGATATCGTATTCCGCAGGTTTTATATCACCTACGTTGAGTATCCATAACTTCCGTGCACCATACTCCCATGCCTTTCTCATTTCTGAATATATCTGTCCCGGCTGGGTCGAAGACAACCACAAATAATCGTGCGGACGCCCCCAGTATGAGATATGGTAATATATACCCGACCCACCGGAACGTTTTCTTTCTTCTTCGTTGTTCAGGCGGGTGATATAACCGTAATTATCGTCGCACCACACCAATGTTACATCATCGGGCACGTCGAGCCCCATGTTATAAAACTCGAGAACCTCCTTGTACGGTATAAATGCCTGCGGAACTTCTTCCGGCTCCTTATTCAAGATTTCACGGATAAGCCCTCTCTGTACATCCATAACTTCGGCAAGAGCATCCCGGTACTCTTCATTGGTGCTTACTCCTTCCATTTTACCGTCATGTTTACCGCGCATTCCTATATTAAGGAAATAATTGTTGTCCCCGCTTACCTGTTTTAGCCTCTCCCTCCAGAAATTAACCACTTCCTCCCTGTTGGTTTGGAAGTTATACCGTCCTCTCACCTCTTCGTCCCATTCTCCCGCACTATTGCAAAGAAGAGGTTCGCAGTGGGAAGAACCGATTACAATCCCATATTTTTGCGATGCTTCCGTCGTACCGTCTACCATATAAAATGGCACCGTCTCCTCGTGCATTGCCGGCCACATGGTATTTGCACGCAGGCGCAATAACAGTTCAAATATCTTCGAATAGGTTTCCGGCCCTATCTGTTCTTTTACGCCTTTGTTCTCGAATGTGCTTGAACTCCAGGGCACCAATCCCCAGTCTTCATCGTTAAGGAATATTCCCCTGAACTGCACGGAAGGCTTGTCCGTTTTTTCAAACCCCGCGGGAACGGTAATTTTATCCTGCTTGTACGGAGTAACGTCCGCCCACCATTCCCATGGAGACACACCTGCCATTCTCGACAGTTCCAGAATACCGTATGCCGTTCCTCTCGGATCGCTTCCGATAACGGCAAGTACTGGTTCCTTATATTTTTTATTGGTAAAGCAAATTACTGTGAATGCCTCCCACTCTCCGCGAATACCAGCGGTGCTTATCGAGTTATCCCTGATGAATTTTTCCGTAGTCTTATCTCCGAGCGTTCCGACGAACAGAACACCGGATGTTAATTTATTTACATTGATGGGGCGGGCTCCTCCGACACTGACCAGGTCGTTGCCGAACATATCCAGCGCCGTGGAAATGACCTCCACATCGGCTGTCGCCGTAAAGATCCTGAGTTCCCTGTTTTTATCGACTAACGAAAAATCAGCTCCCTGACAAATCAGGGAGCCGATTGTTATCGATAAAAATACTGTAAAAATGTATTTTATCATAGCTATGTGAATATTTTTCTTATTTATTTAACGCAATAGTAACGACAGACATTGCCGGAATTTTAACAGAAAGTTTATTTCCTTTTATTTTAGCTCCGTCGAAATCGTAAACCACGATCTTTTCAGGATTCTCAAAGGAGTTGTAATCGTTTATTTTTTCCGAAGTTATGATCTTCGCAGATACTTTTTTAGCGTTGAACCCATTAATAGCACAACTGATATCCACATCGTTTTTAAGATCGCTGTTTACGATAGAAATATTGATGTTCCCGTCTTTGTCCATAGATGCGGAAGCGTTTATCTGTGTATATTCCCTACCCTTAACATCTTTCAAATGCTCAGTTTTAAGATAGATAGGCAGCATAGTCGCTTCCTGGTGAACCTTGAACATATCGAATACATGGTATGTCGGAGTTTTAAGCATTTTTTCACCGTCCGTAAGGAATAACGCCTGAAGCACATTTACAAGCTGTGCGATGTTTGCCATGTGAACACGGTCAGCATGGTTGTGGAAAATGTTCAGATGTATACCAGCCACAATAGCATCGCGAAGAGTATTCTGCTGGTAAAGGAATCCCGGATTCGTTCCCGGTTCCACATCGTACCACGTTCCCCATTCGTCAACGATAAGACCTATTCTCTTGTTTCTATCGTATTTATCCATTATCGCCGAATGCTTCGTGATGAGTTCATCCATATAGAATGCGGAAGTAATGGTGGTATAGTATTCGTTCTCGTCGAACTCGGTAGAAGAACCTTTTTTATTCCAGTTACCGGTAGGTAAAGTATAATTATGCAGCGACACCCCGTTTTTCTGTCCCGTAGGTATATCCTTCATCATCACTTCCATCCAGTGGTAGTCTCCCGAATTCGGACCGCCTACAACTTTATAAAGTTTATTATCTCCGTAATTGCGCGAGTATGTCGCATAACGTCTGTATTCTCCTGCATAATACTCAGCGGTCATATTTCCGCCGCAGCCCCAGTTTTCATTACCGACGCCCCAGTATTTTACTCTCCATGGTTCCTCGCGTCCGTTCTCCCTTCGCAGATTTGCCATCGGACTCTCTCCGTCAAAAGTTATGTATTCCACCCATTTCGACATTTCTTCCACGGACCCGCTGCCGACATTGCCGCATATATACGGCTCAGTACCAAGAACTTCACAAAGATTTAAGAATTCATGGGTTCCGAAAGAGTTATCTTCCACGACCCCTCCCCAGTGAGTATTTATCATTTTCGCCCTGCTCTCGCGCGGACCGATACCGTCCATCCAGTGGTACTCGTCAGCAAAACAACCGCCCGGCCAACGCAGATTGGGGATATTTATATCCTTAAGGGCTTCGATGATATCGGTTCTTACTCCGTTAATATTCGGTATCGAAGAATTTTCTCCAACCCATAATCCATCGTAGATACAGCGTCCGAGATGCTCTGCAAAATGACCGTAAATGTGTTTACTGATAGTATACTCGCCTTTATCGGCATTGACAGTCAGTTCAGCTGACGACTGTGCAGCGGCCGTAGATAATGTTCCCAGAGAAACAGCTGCCGCAAGTAAATAGGAATGAATTCGCATAGAATATATTTTAAGTTAGCTTTTCAAAATTAATAAAAAATTTTAAAAATGATCGGGTTTTATATCCCGTTAATAAAATTCTATTATTTATTAAATTGTAAAATACAAAATTAATAGCTTTATCGCATAAAAAAATAAGAGGGAAATTAAATTTCCCTCTGACCTGCAATCAAACTCTACGAATTATTTATTCTCGAAGAATCTTTTATAGAGTCCTTGAAATGCCTGTCCGTGACGAGCCTCGTCTTTGCACATTTCATGAACAGTGTCATGAATCGCATCCAGGTTATGCTGTTTTGCAAGAGTCGCAATACTCTTTTTATCTTCGCAAGCACCAGCTTCCGCTTCTATACGCGCTTTAAGGTTGGTTTTTGTATCCCATACAACTTCACCCAACAGTTCTGCGAACTTAGAAGCATGTTCTGCTTCTTCCCATGCAATTCTTTTGTATGCCTCTGCAACCTCAGGATATCCTTCCCTGTCCGCCTGACGGCTCATGGCAAGGTACATTCCTACCTCAGTACATTCACCCATGAAGTGAGCCTTCAATCCTTCAAGTACTTCAGCTTCGGCATCCTTAGCTACCCCCAGTCTATGCTCGTCCGCCCAAACTAATTCAGCGCTTTCATCTACTTCTTTAAATTTCTCAGCAGGAACTTTACATTGCGGACATTTTTCCGGTGCCTCTTCGCCATTGTGGACATAACCACATACAGTACAAATAAATTTCTTCATTTCTCGTTTATTTTAGTATTAAATCGTGTGTATCAATTCTTCTTTACATTGTTTGCAATATCCTTTGAGATAGATAAATACGTCAGTTATTTCAAGCTCTTCCGTATATTTACTATCCACGAAGGAGAGATGTTCCAATGGAAAATCGTGAATACATCCGCACCACTTGCACATAAAATGCGCATGCGGTAATGTATAACCGTCAAACCTCGCATTCTTACCGTCTATGTCTATGGATATTGCGGCTCCTTTATCAACAAACAGTTTAAGGGTATTGTAGACCGTTGTTTTCGACAAGGTAGGCATGGACGGATACAATGAATTAAATATCTCATCCGCGGTCGGATGGCAACGATTACACAAAAGATAATCCATAATTGCCAATCGCTGTACCGAAGGCTTAATGCCTTTTTCCAACAAATATTGATGTGTATTCTCTACCATTTTGTAATCGTTATAAATTTAATTATGATACAAATGTAAAATTAATTCACCATATATACAACAATAACCGGTAAATTTTCTTAAAATTATTTTTCCGCGATTCCCCTGTAAAACACTTTTTAGGTGAAAGCGGAAAAATTATGTTATTTTTGCCGGGTCAAAAGAAATTATAAAATGATCACTGTTTCAAATTTAGAAGTCCAGTACGGCAAAAGAGTATTATTTAAAGATGTAAACCTTAAATTCACCGCAGGCAACTGTTATGGTGTAATCGGTGCGAACGGCGCCGGAAAATCGACTTTTCTTAAAGTTTTAAGCGGGGAGGTTACTCCTTCGAGAGGATCGGTAACCTTCGGCCCCGGCGAAAGATTATCGGTTCTGAAACAGGATCACTTCGAATTCGACGATAAAACGGTATTAGATACGGTACTTATGGGACATGCTCCATTATGGGAGATAATGAACGAAAAAAATGTACTGTATGCTAAAGAAGATTTTACCGACGAGGACGGGATCCGCGCAGGCGAGCTTGAAGAAAAGTTTGCGGAAATGGACGGATGGAACGCGGAGAGCGATGCCGCGACCCTGTTAAGCGGACTGGGTATTAAGGAAGCTCTTCATTATGAATTGATGGGGAATCTCAATGCAAAAGAGAAAGTACGCGTTCTACTGGCTCAAGCCCTATTCGGCAAACCGGACAACCTGTTACTCGACGAGCCGACCAACGACCTTGACGTTAACACTGTAATGTGGCTCGAAAATTACCTTGCAAATTACGAAAATACGGTACTGGTAGTCTCTCACGACAGGCACTTCCTCGATGCAGTCAGCACTCATACCATAGATATAGATTACAGCGACATAAATCTTTTTGCCGGAAATTACAGTTTCTGGTATCAGTCGAGCCAGCTCGCAGCGCGTCAACAGGCACAGCAGAATAAGAAGGCCGAAGAAAAGAAGAAAGAACTCATGGAGTTTATCCAGCGCTTTAGTGCCAACGTAGCGAAAAGCAAACAGACCGCCAGCCGTAAAAAGATGCTCGAAAAACTTAACATCGAAGAGATAAAGCCTTCGATGAGAAAATATCCGGGTATTATTTTCCAGCCGGAAAGAGAGCCGGGAACAAAAATTCTTGCAATAGACAACCTTAGTAAGGTGGTCAACGGAGAAACCCTCTTTAAAAATATTTCCTTCACCATAGAAAAAGGAGATAAAGTCGTATTTCTTTCACGCGAACCGCGTGCTGTCACGGCTCTGCTCGACATAATTTCTGAAAACGATAAAGCGGATACCGGAATGATCGAATGGAGTGTAACGATCAACCACGCATATCTGCCGTTGAATAACTCCGCATACTTCGAAAGTCAGCTCAGTATAGTCGACTGGCTTGCCCAATACTCCCCGGATACCAGCGAATTATTTCTCCGCGGTTATTTGGGAAAAATGCTCTTCAGTGGAGAAGAGATCTACAAACAGGTAAGCGTCCTTTCGGGAGGTGAGAAAATGCGTTGTATGATAGCAAAAATGATGATCCAGAATCCGAATACCCTTATACTCGATTCTCCTACTAACCACCTCGATCTCGAATCTATACAGGCATTCAATAATTCCCTTACCGGATTCAAGGGAGTCGTTTTAATGACCTCGCACGACCACGAATTTATCAACACCGTTGCCAACCGTATAATTGAGATAACCCCTAACGGAATGATAGATAAATATATGGAATTTGACGATTATATTCTGGATGAAAAAATAAAGGATAACCTGGATAAACTTTATTCAGCATAATGCCTCGTATCCTATGGCTCGACATTAACTGTTCCTACGTTCATTCGTCGCTTGCGCTTCCATATATACATGCGCAGAGAAGGAGCGAAGACAATGAGTGGCACAAGCTATCTGCTACGATATCTGCAAATACAGGCGATACGATGGCCAAAGCTGTAGCGTTAAGACCCGATATAGTAGCCGCTACCGCGTGGTTGTTCACTCAGGAATACTTGACAGGAGTAATTAAACGAATAAAAACCGTCCTTCCGGAATGCACCGTCATTCTGGGAGGCCCCGAGTTTTTAGGAAACAATGAAAGTTACCTCACCGTAAATTCGGAAGTAAACTGTGTGTTTCGTGGTGAAGGCGATACTGTGTTTCACGACTGGCTCGAAGTTTACGACAAGCCTGAGAAATGGTCTGGAATAACAGGGTTATGCTGGAAAACAGGGGATAAATACCACGATAACGGGACAGCTAAAGCCGATGACTTCGCAGCACTTAATCCTCCCGAAACAAGCGAATTTTTCGAATGGTCGAAGCCGTTCGTTCAACTTGAAACCTCACGGGGATGCTTTAACTCATGCACCTTTTGTGTGAGTGGCCACGACAAGCCAGTGAGAAGCATTTCTTTAAATAAGATATACGAACGCGTTGAAAACATACATAGTAAAGGAATCAAAGAAATACGTTTTCTTGACCGTACATTCAACGGAAATTCAAAACGGGCGCTCGAAATATTATCGATTCTGGAAAATTATCCGGACATGCGGTTCCATATGGAAATCCACCCGGGTCTTCTGACAGAAGAAATAAAGCAAAAACTCCGGAATTTCCGTCATGGCATGCTTCATCTGGAGACAGGAATACAGAGCCTTAACGATACCGTTCTAAATGCCTGCCAGAGAACAGGGGACACCGAAAAGGCTTTGGATGGGTTGAAATTTCTATGCGGATTAAAGAATGTAATTGCACATGTCGACCTTATTGCCGGCCTCCCTTTTTATACATTAGCCGATCTGGAAAAAGATATTATTACTCTTGCGCAATACGGAGCAGAGGAGATACAATTGGAATTATTAAAACTGCTTCCAGGGACCAAAATGCGCGACGCCTCATCCGAATCAGGAATCGTATTCTCCCCTATCCCTCCTTACGAAGTTCTCTGTACTGACAGCATAACAGTAAACGAATTACAAACTGCAAGGCTATTGTCGAAATTGATAGACAAATATTATAACACCCGCGCGTGGCATTCATTTTTCAAAAATATGATTATCCTCCATGATAATTTCATCCGGGAGTTTCTTCAATTCCTATCCCGTGGAGAACACCTCGAGCAGCCGTTAAGCATCGAAACACGCGGATTAATCTTATTCGAATTCATTAGAAACCGGCACCCTGAACATTCCGACGAATTCATATCAGTGTGGACCGGTTATGGTCTGTCCGCCAGAAAGATCAAAAATAACTTATAGCTTGGATCCTTAAAGGAAATTTATAACTGCGGATATGTTTTATAATATATTTTGTTTCGGTTTTTTCTATAAATAATTAGTACATTTGCATTCACTAAATCTTAAATAAACTAATTCTTATTATGGCAAACAATAAGGAGAATCTTTTTACCGAATTTCCTCCGGTAAGTACGGAAGAATGGGAAAAGGTAATAAATGTCGACCTAAAAGGAGCCGATTACGACAAGAAACTCGTATGGAAAACGCAGGAAGGATTTAACGTCCGGCCTTATTACCGTGCAGAGGATCTTGATTCTGTCGGCTGCCTGGGTTCGGAACCGGGAGAGTTTCCGTATGTAAGGGGAACTAAACCGAACAACAACTGGCTCGTTCGCCAGACGATCGAAGTAAACAGTCCTGAAGAGGCAAACACCAAAGCTCTCAAAGTATTAATGAAAGGTGTGGATTCTTTAGGATTTTTTATTGTTAATGAAGATTTCGATTCCGATGACCTGAACAAACTTCTAAACGGCATTGAATTGTCTGCCATTGAAGTAGATTTTTCAGGTCGTTCTTTTTATAAAATCACAGAGATTGTTCTGAATAAAATAAAGAACGACGATATCGATGCGGACAACGTTAAAATTTCAATCAATAACGATCCTATAATAAATAAACTGTCGCTTGTCGGAAACTTCGGCTGCTCGGAAGACGGAAGCAAACACTTCCACAAGATCAGCAATTATATAAAAACCGCGGCACCTTATAAAAAGGCTCGTTTAGTCGCGGTCAACGGACATGTTTTCAACAACAGCGGTTCGACTATCGTACAGGAACTCGCATTCTCGTTATCCGCAGGACACGATTATATCGTGAGACTCATGGATGCCGGACTTACAATAGATCAGGCTGCCGCTTCCATAAAATTCAATATGGCGGTAAGTCCCAATTATTTTATGGAAATCGCCAAGTTCCGCGCTGGACGTATGTTGTGGGCTAATATCGTAAAACAATATAATCCGGAATACGACTGTTCGGAAAAAATGTCCGTGCACGCGATCACTTCCAAATGGAACATGACTATTTACGATCCATATGTAAACATGCTGAGGGGAACCACTGAAGCTATGTCAGCTGCTATTGCGGGAGTAAACTCTATTGAAGTGGTGCCGTTCAACGCTGTTTATGAACAGCCGACCGTATTCTCGTCACGCATCGCGCGTAATACCCAGTTATTACTGAAAGAAGAATCTCATTTTAATCAGGTAGCCGATCCGTCAGGCGGTTCGTATTATATAGAAAACCTGACGCAATCCATTGCGGACGAAACATGGAAATTGTTCCTTGAGATCGAAGACAGAGGCGGATATATCGAGGCCTTTAAATCAGGCGTCATCCAGAAATATATCAAAGAATCGGCGGACAAAAAAAATAAAAATATTGCTACACGCCGTGAAATTATTCTTGGAACAAACCAATACCCTAACTTTCAGGAAAAAGAAGGAGAAAAAAGCGATATTCTCGGAAGCTTCGGAAGTAAGTGCGAATGTACGGAAAATGCTCCTAAAATCGAAACGCTTCAGCCCTACCGCGGCGCTATGCCGTTCGAAGAACTCAGGCTTGCGATCGACAAGAGCGGAAAAAATCCTAAGGCATTTATGCTCACAGTAGGTAATCTTGCATTCTGCCGCGCGCGCGCCCAGTTCTCTAGCAACTTCTTCGGCTGTGCAGGAATCGAACCTATCGACAACGTAAGGTTTGCAACCGTGGAAGAAGGCGTAAAAGCTGCGCTCGAATCCAAAGCCGGAATAGTCGTGCTTTGCAGTTCTGACGATGAATATGCTGAGTTCGCACCTAAGGCAGCGGAACTTCTCGGAGATAAAGCGATCCTTGTTGTCGCAGGCGATCCAGCGTGTCGTCCGGAACTTGAAAAAGCCGGAATTAACAAATTTATCAGTGTAAGATCGAACGTTCTCGAAACGTTAAAAGAATACAAACAGTTACTCGGCCTATAAAACCTGAAATAATGAGAGCAAAATTTTCAAATATATCATGTGAAGGCAGTACGGCAAAAAACTGCTCGACATCAAATGCATTGGAGAATCCGGAATGGGTTACCTCCGAGCAGATCCATGTTAAGGGTAAGTATACCACCGAGGATCTGGAAGGAATGGAACATCTTAATTATGCAGCGGGTATCGCACCGTTCCTGCGCGGACCTTATAGCACGATGTACGTTATGCGTCCTTGGACGATCCGTCAGTATGCAGGGTTCTCTACCGCACAGGAGTCGAATGCGTTCTACCGCAGGAACCTGGCTTCCGGACAGAAAGGACTCTCCGTAGCGTTCGACCTTGCGACACACCGTGGTTACGATGCGGATCATCCGCGCGTTGTAGGCGATGTCGGAAAGGCAGGGGTATCAATATGTAGCGTCGAGGACATGAAAGTTCTTTTCGACGGTATTCCATTGAACCAGATGTCTGTATCTATGACGATGAACGGAGCGGTTCTTCCGGTTCTTGCATTTTATATTGTTGCAGGACTGGAACAAGGAGCATCTCTTGAGCAATTGAGCGGTACTATCCAGAACGACATCCTTAAGGAATTCATGGTAAGGAACACATATATTTATCCACCGGAATTCTCGATGAAGATCATAGCGGATATTTTCGAATATACTTCGAAAAATATGCCCAAGTTCAACTCCATATCCATATCCGGCTACCACATGCAGGAAGCAGGTGCAACTGCGGATATTGAGCTGGCATACACTCTTGCGGATGGTCTCGAATATCTCCGTACCGGGGTGAATGCAGGAATGGACATCGACGCATTCGCTCCGAGGCTTTCATTCTTCTGGGCCATTGGAACGAACCATTTTATGGAGATCGCTAAAATGCGCGCGGCAAGGCTTCTATGGGCTAAGATCGTAAAAAGTTTCAATCCTAAGAATCCTAAGTCTCTTGCACTGAGAACGCATTCACAGACTTCGGGATGGTCTCTGACGGAACAGGATCCGTTCAACAATGTCGCACGTACCGCTATCGAAGCTATGGCGGCAGCATTGGGACATACCCAATCCCTTCATACGAATGCCCTCGACGAGGCTATTGCACTTCCTACGGATTTCTCTGCCCGTATTGCACGTAACACTCAGATATATCTTCAGGAAGAAACCAATATCTGCAAAACCGTGGATCCATGGGCAGGTTCATATTATATAGAATCTCTTACTAATGAGATCGTCGATAAGGCATGGGCGCTGATTCAGGAGGTTGAAGAACTCGGGGGTATGGCCAAAGCAATCGAAACCGGTATTCCTAAAATGCGTATAGAGGAAGCAGCTGCAAGGAAACAGGCTCGCATCGACTCGGGAAGCGATATAATCGTGGGCCTCAATAAATACAGACTTGAAAAAGAAGATCCTATTGATATTCTCGATGTGGATAATACAGCCGTAAGGATCGAGCAGATAAACCGTCTTGAAGAACTTCGTGCGGGACGCGATGAAGCTAAAGTAAAGGCCGCGCTCGAAGCTATTACGGAATGCGTAAAAACTAAGAAAGGTAATTTACTTGAATTAGCGGTGGAAGCGGCAAAAGCAAGGGCTTCATTAGGAGAAATCTCCGATGCTTGTGAAGTCGTCGTAGGAAGATACAATGCTGTTATACGCACTATTTCAGGTGTATATTCTTCAGAAGTGAAAGACAACGAAAGTTTTGAAAAGGCTAAAGCCTTATGCGAAGAATTCGCGAAAAAAGAGGGCCGTCAGCCAAGGATCATGATCGCTAAACTCGGACAGGACGGACATGACCGCGGAGCGAAAGTTGTGGCGACAGGTTATGCGGATATCGGCTTCGACGTAGACATGGGACCATTGTTCCAGACACCGGAAGAAGCGGCTAAACAAGCTGTTGAGAACGACGTACACGTTGTAGGTGTATCGTCTCTTGCTGCAGGCCACAAGACCCTCGTTCCACAGATAGTTGAAGAACTCGGCAAGCTCGGCCGTGAAGATATTATGGTAATTGTGGGAGGCGTTATTCCAGCACAGGACTATGCCGTTCTTTACAAATCAGGAGCTGCTGCGATCTTCGGTCCCGGCACCCCTATCGCAACTGCTGCTATTAAAATGCTCGAACTCTTATTACAATAATTTAATACGTTTAATTTATACGGGATCTATCGATCCCGTATTTTTTTGAATATTATGAAAGGATTTTATACCATATCATTCCTCGTCCTGTCCAATGCCTTCATGACATTCGCATGGTACGGGCACCTTAAATTCAAAGACATTAAAGGTTTTGAATACCTGCCGCTCATTACTGTAATATTAATCAGCTGGGGAATAGCTTTTTTCGAGTATTGCTTTCAGGTTCCTGCAAACCGAATAGGATTTATAGATAACGGAGGACCGTTTTCACTGATCCAATTAAAGGTCATTCAGGAAGTGATCTCCCTGAGTGTGTTTACGATTTTTACCTTATTCCTGTTCAAAACCGAGACCTTCAGATTAAACCATATCATAGGCTTTTGTTTCCTTATTCTTTCTGTTTATTTTATATTCAAGAAATAAAAATAAAGGATGCCGGACTTACATCCGGCATTTTATTATAGATATTAAATTCTAAATCAGAATTTTTCCTGTTCTACGAATTTTCCCGCAGCAATATACTTCTTATATAATTCGTCATATTTTGCCGCATTTGCCGGAATCGGTTCGTAAACTTTCTCGAATCCTTTCCCCATAGCCTTCTGAGCCTCTTCTACTGTGCTATAAACACCTGAAGCGACTGCTGCGAACATCGCCGCACCGAATGCGCAGGTTTGCTCCGTAGCAGCAATTTTTATAGGCATATTAAGGATATCCGCCATAGTCTGCATTACGAACGGAGATTTTTTAGCCACACCGCCTAATCCGATACAGCCTTCGATCTCTACTCCTTCACGACGGAATCTTTCCACGATGGCACGTGAACCATAGGAAGTGGCCTCAACCAAAGCCCGGAATATTCTAGGAGCGGAAGATGCGAGAGTAAGCCCCATAATGGCACCTTTAACTTCCTGCGAAGCATCAGGCGTTCTACGTCCATTCATCCAATCGACTGCAATTATCGTCGATTCCTCGACGGGGATTTTTGCAGCTTCTTCAGCTAAAGCAGGAATTATTTTATCGAGAACATCACTATTTTCAGGCAATAACTTGGTTACAGCCCAACCGCAAACATTTTTAAACCATGCGTAAATATCTCCGAATCCCGATTGACCTGCTTCGAGTCCCATATATCCCGGAACTACAGAACCGTCGACCTGTCCGCAGATGCCTGCAACCACTTTACCGTCTATACTCTTATAATCCGAGATTAAAATATCGCAAGTGGAAGTTCCTATAGCTCTTACAAGAACATTCGGGGTTATATCGCCTCCGACAGCACCCATATGACAGTCAAATGCACTCACGCCCACGATAACTTTTTCCGAGAGCCCAAGTCTTACGGCCCATTCGGCAGATAAATTACCTACAGATTTATCGCTGGTATAAGTCTCAGCAAACAATCTATCCCTATAACCACTCAATAAAGGATCAAGTTTTGTAAGGAATTCTTCCGACGGAAGTCCGCCCCACTCCGGATGCCACATTGCCTTATGTCCAGCAGCACAACGACTACGGATGACCTCTTCCGGTTTATTTTTATCTGTCAGCAAAGCTGTCAGCCAGTCGCAATGCTCTATCCATGAATAGGCATCTTCCCTTATAGATTCATCTTCGCGGAGTAAATGAAGCATCTTAGCCCACACCCATTCCGAAGAATATATCCCTCCTTCATATTTCGTAAAGTCCGTATCCCACTTTTTAGCGAGTTCGTTTATCTCTGCAGCTTCTTTAACTGCAGTATGGTCTTTCCACAAAACGAACATGGCATTAGGATTCTCCGCATATTTACTCATAAGAGCCAGCGGTAATCCGTTTTCATTTACAAAAACAGGAGTGGATCCGGTAGTGTCGAAAGACATTCCTACGACTTTTCCCGCAGTTCCCTCAGGGGATTTCGCAAGCGCATCTTTTACTATAAATTCAAGAACCTCAATATAATCCAGCGGATGCTGACGATATTGATTAGCGATAGGATCGCAATACTTCCCTTCGCTCCAACGAGGATAATTTTTTACAGAACTCGCGATTTCATTTCCATTCGCCGCATCGACGATAACCGCTCTGGCTGAATCGCTTCCGTAATCTACCCCTATTACAAATTTATCGCTCATTTTTATTTTTTAATTTGTCCGTAATAAGCATTCGCTCCGTGTTTACGGTTAAAATGTTTATTTGTCAGATCATCGTTCATAGTGAAACCCGGATTCAGCATCTTTGCAATAAAAGACATGCGTCCAACCTCTTCCATAACTACACTGTTATGCACCGCATCGTCAGCATTCTTACCCCATGAAAACGGACCGTGGTTTTTAACCAGAACTCCAGGGGTATGCATAGGATTTTTACCTTCAAAAGTTTCAACGATAACTGTACCTGTAAGTTTTTCGTACTCCCCCTCGATCTCTTCTTTGGTCATGTCCCTCGTACATGGAATATCTCCATAGAAATAATCGGCATGCGTCGTTCCTGCAATGGGAATATTCAGCCCTGCCTGTGACCACGCAGTAGCATAAGTCGAGTGCGTATGAACTACACCGCCGATCTCCGGGAAGGCCTTGTAAAGTTCCAGATGCGTCGGTGTATCGGATGACGGGCGGAGGTTGCCCTCCACCATATTACCATCCATATCTATTACAACCATATCTTCCGGTTTCATATCGTCGTAAGAAACTCCGCTCGGTTTGATAACCACGAGACCTTTCTCACGGTCGATAGCACTTACATTCCCCCATGTAAATATTACGAGGCCATGTTTAACCAGATCGAGATTGGCTTTAAAAACTTCTTTTTTTAATTCTTCCAACATTCTACCAGAAATATGCGTAAAGTGCGATAAGAATAACTACTATACCTATCGATCCTATGATAAGACCTCCGTTCAGTTTGAACAATTCAGGTTCGTAATCGTAAGATTTAGGATCTTTGTACTGACTCTTAGCATTGGAGTAAAGCATTATACCTATAAATGCAAACATTGCAGCAAGCATATATATTGCTTCGAATGCAAGGTTAGTATATTTACCTGAGTAAATAAGTCCGCAGATCAGAGCTATGCCGGCAAACACGAATGAAGTATATGCACCTGTAAGAAGATGTTTCTTGTTAGCGGCACTTTCGTTTTCGCTTTTAACCATATGTTTTTTATCGAGAAGAGAAATAGTTACAGCGATTGCTATAAGAACTATAAATACATATCCCATACGGAGAAGGAATCCCATATCAGGGTACATAAGTTTGAATACTATACCGGCAGGAATTGTCGCGATAGCAGTCCATAATGCAGCCTTGTTCGTAGCACGTTTCCAGAAAATAGCCATACCGAACACTACACAGACACCCGGATAAATATATCCCGAATACTCCTGTATGTATTGGAACGCCTGATCGAGTCCTCCGAGAAGAGGTTTAGCTGCAATAGTTGCGATAACAAGAGACAATAAAGCAATTATACGTCCTACTCTTACCAACTGTTTTTCAGAAGCATTCTTATTGATTACAGTCTTGTAAATATCCATAGTAAAGATAGTCGAGGTACTGTTGAGCATAGACGCAAGTGAAGATACGATAGCGGCAACAAGCGCAGCAAATGCAAGACCTTTAATACCGACAGGAGCAAAATTCCTTAACAACCAAGGATAAGCATCATCCGCTTTGCTGATATCTCCGGCAAGCCCAGTTGCTTTATGAGCAAGTTCGGGATTGTTAAACAGAACGTATGCAGTTATTCCCGGAACAATAACTATGATAGGAATTAGTATCTTAAGATAACCTGCGAAAATAAGACCCTTCTTAGCTTCATGAAGGTTTTTAGCCGCGAGACCTTTCTGGATAATATACTGGTTGAATCCCCAGTAGCCTATATTAGTAAGCCAGATAGCACCGAATATAAGAGCAAGTCCCGGAAGGTCTTGGAATATATTGAATTTCTCACCTGTAGCAGAATCGGTAACTAAAGTACCGTCAGGAATAACCATTTTAAAATGAACGTCGCCCGGAGTTTCTTTAATAGTATTGAATACAACTCTGAAACCGTCGATAGCGCTGTTAGTATCCGATACCGCAGTCAGTGCGAAATATGCAGTTATAAGTCCGCCACCGATAAGGAACACTACCTGGATAACATCGGTCCATGCTACGGCTTTCAGACCGCCATAAATCGAATATACTCCTGCAAACGCCATCAGAATCAGTACTCCCTGCATTACCGGCACTCCCATGATCTGATTCATAGCAAGAGCTCCGAGCCATGCAACAGAAGTAAGATTCACGAAAATATAAAGGAATAGCCAGAAGATAGAAAACGCAAGACTTACACCGTGTCCATAACGCTCGTTAAGGAGTTGAGGCATTGTGTAAATCTTTTTCTTAAGCATTACAGGTAGAATGTATTTAGCAACAAAAATCAATACGATTGCTGCGATCCATTCATAAGCTGCAATACCTAATCCGATACGGAAACCGGATCCAGACATACCGATAAAGTGTTCAGCGGAGATATTCGCTGCGATCAGAGAAGCACCGATAGCCCACCATGTAAGCGAACGGCTGGCGAGGAAATATTCGGAAGAAGTTTTTTCTTCTCCTTTTTTAGTTCTTGACAACCATAATCCCAAGCCTACGATTATAATCGCGTAGACAGTAAAGATTACGTAGTCAATGACCGTAAAACCTGCATTCATAAGTTTTTAATTAGTTAGTAAAATATTTTTTATTTGTTTAGCATGTAATAAACTTCGTTAGCACGCATTTCGCATTTGAAATCCCGGATTTTCGTGTCTTTATCGATCACAAGCATTTCGATTCCTGCTATCTCTGCGTAATCTTCCATATATTCTTTAGTAAGAGCCATAGAGAATCCTGTGTGATGCGTTCCTCCGGCAAGGATCCAGGCTTGTGCACCTATCTGCAGGTCAGGCATAGGTATCCACAATGCGTTTGCAACCGGAAGTTTCGGCATAGGTTTCTCAATATCGATAACTTTCACATCGTTTACGATCATTCGGAACCGGTTGCCCATATCGACTATTGTCGCAGCGATACCGTCTCCTTTGGGAGTGTTGAACACGAGCCTCGCAGGATCAGCTTTACCTCCGATTCCCAAAGGATGCACTTCAAGTTTAGGTTTAGCTGAAGCTATAGAGGGACACACTTCAAGCATATGAGCCTGTAATGCAGACATATTGCCCGGAGTCATGTGATATGTGTAATCTTCCATGAAAGAAGTTCCTCCATTCAGTCCTTCCGCCATAACTTTCATAGTACGGACAAGGGCAGCAGTCTTCCAGTCGCCTTCACCACCGAATCCATATCCGTCCGCCATAAGCCTCTGGCTTCCCAGACCCGGTAGTTGGTGCATTCCGTGCAAGGCATCGAAGTTTGTTGTAAATGCCTTGACGTTTCTTTCTTCAAGGAATTTCCTTATTCCGACTTCCTGTCTTGCAGCTTCTACAACAGAAACCCTGTCTTTACCTCCTTCCTGTGCATTAGGCGCTACATCATATAAAGTATCGTAAACTTTGAGTTGCTCTTTAATCTGTTCTTCCGTTACCGCATCGATATATTCAACAAGATCGCCGATAGGATAATAATCGACATGATAACCGAGTTGAAGTTCCGCTTCTACTTTATCTCCATCCGTAACAGCAACATTATTCATGTTATCTCCGAAACGTGCAATTTTCATGTCGCGGGAGTCATCCCAGGCATTAGCCACACGCATCCATACGGAAATTTTTTCCTGTACGTCAGTATCCTGCCAGTAACCTACTACCACTTTAACTTTATATCTCATTCTGCTGATGATATGTCCGAATTCACGGTCGCCATGCGCAGACTGGTTAAGGTTCATGAAATCCATATCGATCTCGTCCCATGGAATCTCGCGGTTATATTGGGTATGAAGATGTAAAAGCGGTTTTTGAAGTGTTTTAAGTCCGCCTATCCACATTTTTGCAGGGGAAAAAGTGTGCATCCAAGTGATGACGCCAACGCATTTTCTGTCAGAGTTTGCTGCAAGCATAATGCTGTAAGCATCTTCCGATGTTTTTACAGTAGGTTTTACAACTATGTTAAGTGGAATATTCTCGGATTTATTTAACCCTTCAACAATTTTTTTAGAGTCTTCAGCTACCTGTAAAAGAGTTTCTTCACCATACAGGTATTGACTTCCGGTTACGAACCAGATTTCCTTATCATTCAGTTTCATAATAAATTAGTTAGATAATACTTATTAATTTTTTTTAAAAATAATAAATAAAAATGAAATCTAAAAATTATTTAACCACGATTCCGGGTAATTTTCGCTGGATTTCGTCTTTATCGATCTTACTATAATGATATGGATATAAAATTTTAGGGTTTATCACCTTAGCTGCTTCGATCATTTCATCTTCATCCATGGTAAAAGGAAGCATCTGCGGAAGGAAGGCAATATCAGGGTTTTTAATCAGGGACAGCTCGGGCACATTCTCGGTATCTCCTGCAATATAGACGTCGAAATTCCCGAAACTTAATATGTATCCGTTGCCATCTCCCTTGGGATGATAAACTTTTCCGGGTTCATATTCCCTTTTTATATTATATGCCGGAACCGCTTTAATATTTATGCCGTGCCATTCGGTGGAATCACCGTTTTTCAGAACCTCTATTCCCGGCAATGTTTCGGCAGTTTTTTCAGTAGAGATTATATGTGTATCCTCTTTCATTATTTTATCCAACGCAGGCTTGTCCAGATGGTCATAATGATCATGTGTCATAAGTATCATATCTGCATCCGGTAGTGCGGAATAATCGGCAACTACACTATAAGGATCCACATGAATAATTTTTTCATCAAATTCCAGAATTATGGAGCCGTGGGCAATAGGAGTAATAACTAATTCACCGATAGGTGTATTATACCTGTCGCTATTATAAATTTGTGCCATATATCTAATATAAATTTTACGAAAATTAAATAAAATTATTTTATATTAAAAATTTTAATATCCATTGTATACCAATCTGCCGTCACGAGTTTACCTGTCAAAGACTCACCCATCCCGGTTAGGAGTTTGATAACTTCCATTGCCTGCATGCTTCCGATGATTCCAGGAACCGGTGAAATAACCCCAACCGTTTCTTTGTCTTTTTCGAGATCTTCGCATGGATATAAATTTCTGTATGAGTTCCCATCTTTATAATCGAAGACAGAAATCTGCCCCGTAAATCCCTGTGCAGTACCGTAGACCATAGGAATGCCGTAATTCTCACAAGATTCGTCTATTATATATCTCGTTTTGTAATTATCAGTACAATCGACCACGACATCGAATTTTTCAATGATAAGGTTTATATTCTCTTCACTAAGCCTGACAGGGTATAATTCAAAATTAATCTCAGGGTTTTGATTCGATAGCTTGTCTAAAGCGGTATCAATCTTCGATGAATCAACATCCCTGAATGAATATAACACTTGCCGCTGCAGGTTGGTTATATCCACACTGTCGAATTCGACTATTCCTATCGTTCCTATTCCGGACGCTGCAAGATATGAAAGAACTGCCGATCCGAGGCCTCCGGCACCGACTACCAGAACTTTGGAGGTAAATAATTTTTCCTGACCTTCCATACCAAATTCAGGAACGATCATATTACGTTCATATCGTTTCTTATTTCGAATCATTAATATAAAAAATTATAGAAAGGATATCTCCCACAGTGAATCTCACTTACCATTTTGTATAAATCATTTCTTAACTTGTCTATATTTATACGTTCTTTTGCAGAAATGAATATACATGGAGTATTAGCTTTTGCTATCCAGCTTTTTTTAAGTTCATCCAGCGACATGTTTTCCTTTGTAGCAGGGGTCAGATCGTCCTCATCCTTTTTTATAAACTGATAGTTGTCTATTTTATTAAAAACGAGATATACCGGTTTATCTCCAGCTCCTATTTCTGCCAAAGTTTCCTTTACTACATTTAACTGATCTTCGAATGCAGGATGCGAAATATCTACAACATGCAGTAAAAGATCTGCTTCGCGGACTTCATCGAGAGTCGACTTAAACGATTCAACGAGCTGGTGAGGCAGTTTACGGATAAAACCCACTGTATCGGATAAGAGAAATGGAATATTTTCCAGCACAACCTTTTTTACCGTGGTATCGAGAGTGGCAAAAAGTTTATTTTCCGCGAACACTTCGCTTTTACTCAAAAGATTCATAATAGTGGATTTTCCAACATTAGTATATCCCACTAAGGCCACCCTCACCAAACTTCCGCGATTGCTTCTTTGTGATGCCATTTGCCTGTCGATCTTTTTCAACTGATCTTTGAGACGGCTAATTTTGTCCCTTATAATACGACGGTCCGTTTCGATCTCGCGTTCACCCGGTCCACGCATTCCGATACCTCCGCGCTGACGCTCAAGATGGGTCCACATACCAGTAAGCCTCGGAAGCAAATATTCGTATTGAGCTAACTCCACTTGTGTTTTTGCATAAGCGGTTGTAGCACGCTGTGCGAAAATATCCAGAATTAGATTAGTGCGGTCGAGAACCTTACATTCCATCTCTTTTTCAAGATTTCTTAATTGGGAAGGAGTAAGTTCATCGTCGAAAATAGCAGTATCTACTTCATTAATTTTCACGAATTCTATAATCTCGTCCAGTTTACCTTTACCTATAAAAGTTCTGGAATTAGGATGTGCGAGCCTCTGCGTAAAACGTTTAAGCGTTTTAGCACCTGCTGTTTCAGCAAGAAATTCAAGTTCGTCAAGATACTCGTAAACCTGATTTTCTTCCGATTTGTCTTTTATTACAGCAATAAGTATTGCTGTTTCCTGAATTGAAATATCACCCATTACTATAATTAAAAACGGAGAGATGTTATATTAGTTACAATCATCTCTCCGAAATTATGATAAAATTATTTTTTAGAAATATTTTACACGGTAATCCTCGATATCAGCCAATTCATATAAAGCATCGGTAAGTCTGTTTTCAACATCATTGACTTTAGATGCCTCGATTCTGGCTTTATCGGAAACTACACTGATAGTTTCCGAGGATGTTTCTTCTGAAACAACTTCCACTAAATAAACAGCCTGAACCCCCTGAACAGGTTTTGAAACTTTATTTAATTCAAGCCCGACCGCAACGGTACCTATAAGTTTCATATCCATACCTATTCCAGGAACATAGTAAGTGTTAAAATTAAGTCCAACAATCTCTTCTACAGAAGTTTTATGGTCCGCAGCGGCTTTTTCCAAAGAGCTGCCTGCTAGTTTAGAGGAAATAATATCCGCCTTTTTCTGTTTTCTGAGTTCTGTTGCAATCTCGCCGCGCACCTGTTCAACCGGAGCATAACCTTTTTCCCTCGCTTCCTTCAATACAGCAATCACGTAGTCTCCATTAGACTCCATGATGCCTGATACATCTTTCACTTTTGCATTAAAGGCCCATCTTACAATTTCTTTACTGTCGGTCAATCCGTTTATATTACTATCATCCTTAGAAATTCTTACAACTCGTTTGTTAAGATTTTCCTCATCAACAGCGGTATTGAATTTTTCTGGGGAACCGCCTACTTTAGTATAGAAAGTACTTGCTTTACTGTATACATCCTGTTGAGTTGCAGAGCTTGGTACAACTTCCATGGTGACTGTTCCTACCTGCGCCCTAAGTTCATTTCTTCCGCGTTTGTAAACATCCAACAGCATTATTCCGTTAGGAGTATCAACACGTGTTATTTTGCCTTCAGGAGTTTCAAGAATAGGATCCAGTATTTGAGACGGTATAAATATTGTCGGGATGGTTCCCATATCTGCACTTCCTTGATTTAGAGAGTGCTGGAATGCGGCAACATTAAAGTCGGCTCCTCCGTTAAGGGCAGTTTCAAGACTATCCGCTAAAGCAGTATCGAATGGAGAAATCACTATCTGTCTGATACCCAAAGAATCGGGAATATTCTTCAATTCACTTACCCTTAGCATTCTATATACGTCATCAATCAACTCGGGACCGTACACGCCTTTATTATTGTCAGAAAATACGAATTCCGAGATTTCAACAGGGAACTGCGCTTCAGAATAATACCCTTCATCGAAGGAAGATTGTGAATTTAAAGTAACGAATTGTCTTACATTATCCGTTGCAACGAATTCATCGTAAAGAGTATAAAAATATTCTTTTGCTTCTTCGTAATCGCTTAGTGATGGTTTTACATCGAAAATAACATATTCAATATCACGCGAAGCAGTCTGGCGATATTTACGGATATTTTCATCATAATATTTTTTCACTTCAGAATTAGATACCGTCGCCAAGGAATCCGCTACTGTTTCGTAATTTATAGAAACATATTTAGCATCGTAATTATTATTTGTGAGGTTCTGATTAAAATTAGCTTCAATTTCGGTGACATAAGCCATATTTTTAACTAAAACCATATATTTGGATAACACGGCATCCTTTCTTATTTCACCCTGCATATATTCCCAAATGGTCCTCATCTGTCCGGTATTGTCCATACCAAGGTTAGAGACGAAATTTTTCAAAAGGGATTTATCGAACATTCCTGTTTGCTGATTATTAAAAAAACCGAAGCTTGTAAGTACCGGCGATATATTATTACCATAGACCATATCGAACATTTCATCTTCTGAAACGGTAATACCAAGCTCTTCCAAACCGGGATAAATTATATGAGATCTTTTAATTTCTTCCCAGGAAATATCCCTGATCATTTCCTGTTGTTGCGAATTCTCGGACCCGCTTATAATTTTCTGTATATTCGTAAGATACTCGATCTCATCGTAAAGCTCCATGTATGAAATATCCTTGCCGTTTATTTTTCCGACTTTAACTTTGGAACTGAAGACGGAACCGTTGCCGGTAAGGTCCCCCAATAAAAAAGCCAATAAAGCAATACCGATAACAATCGTGACGATGATACCGCCTTTTGTACGTAGAGTGTTGAGTGTAGCCATTATACTATCTGTAATTTATTTATGTTTATAATTTTACAATACTTTCGAGGGTCGAAGATACAAAATTGTTCCGAAATTAAAACAATGTACCGTTATTTATTTAACCCTAACCTTTACCAGTTCAATTCTGGATGAGCTCATCCTTAATATCGTAACGGATTTATTATCTATTTCAATAGTATCTCCCCTATCCGGTAGTCCGTTATTATTGAATATAACATAGCCAGCCAAAGTCTCGTAATCGTCGGTCTCCGGTATATCGAGATTATATTTTTCGTTAAGATAATCGATTTCAAGGCGGCTAGAGAATATAAACTCACCGTTACCCAGATCTTTTTCCACCAACATTTGATCGTCATGTTCGTCTTCGATCTCCCCGAATATCTCCTCGAGTATATCTTCTAAAGTTATCATACCCGAAGTTCCACCGAACTCGTCGATAACGACTGCTATGGAGGATTGCTGTTTTATGAAAGTCGCAAGCAATTTATCTATTTCCATAGTCTCCGGAACAAATATTATAGGCCGCATGCATTCTTTTATGGAGTCCGGATGATTGAATAAACTTTTACTGTTTACATACCCGATTATATTATCCATCGTTCCTTCGAATACGGGAATACGGGAATACTGAGTCGATATAAAGAGTTTTTTAAGCTGTTCAATACCATCTTCTATATCGATTGCATCTATATCCACGCGCGGTATCATGCAGTCCCGGACTTTAATATCGGGGAACTCCAATGCATTCTGGAATATACGCATTTCGTTCTCCTGTGAAGCGGAACCTGTGTTGGTATTATCAACCCTTTCTGTAGCCTGCTCCAATAAATTGGCAAGGTCTATTTTATCGAAAGTCGATATAGTGCTCCCCTTATTTATTTTAAGTCCGAAGATTTTAAGTAAAAGGGTTGCGACAAATGTAGAAAAAACAGCTATCGGATAAAAAAGATAATAAAAGAAAAGCATTGGAAGAGCAAATGCTTTGAAGTGAAAATTAGGATTAGCCCTGACAATAGCCTTCGGGATAAACTCGGCAAGAAAAATAATAACTAATGTAGATACAAGAGTTTCTATCACGATAGTTCCACTGACGATTCCAAATCTCAACAAAAAAAACCTTATTATAAAGGCCATTTGCATGGAATAAATAACCAGAGCAATATTATTACCCACAAGAATAGTAGAGATATACTGGCCGGGATTATTAGTAAATTTATTGGCTATTTTTGTAAAAAAACCACTTTGCTTTTTATCAATTTCCAGTTTAAGTTTATTGGATGAAACGAATGCGATCTCCATTCCTGAAAAAAAAGCAGAAAAAATTAAAGTGACAACAATTAAAATAAGCGGTATGACCATTTTGAAATATAATTAATCATACAAATATAATTTTTTATTCCTCCGGTTCAATACTTGGGAGTTCCTCAATTAACAAACTGTCTGTTGTGATTTCCGGAACCATATTATTCACGCTTAATGAATCAGAGAGTGCGTTTTCATTATTTAAAGAATCCGCAGCTTCTCCATTCGTCTCGACATTGACTTCAACCTGCCCCTTAGGGGAGCGGAAAGTAAAATCTTCAAAATTTGAATCGGATTCGAATCCGGTTCCCACGATCCTGTCGTTCCCCTGAAGGACGGTCGATTCCACATTGGAATAAATCTTATCTGTAATTTCATTCCAGAACAACTGTTCCGTTAAAAGAATCTGCCCCTCTTTATTTTTTGCGACAACATTTCCCCGAGCCTCCCACAATTTTTCAGGTTCGATATATTTAGCATAATCCGCAACTAATTCCGATTCTACGTTCATGGTCGAATCATTATATGTTTCGACTTTTACGCCTTTGCGGAATTCCATGAACGGAACGGAAGCCAATTCATAACGTTCCATTAAAGGAGTCTCAAACCGGTATTTAAGATTTCCATTCTCAGAAGTTATCATTGTCAGATTCTCACTCATCTGCGTCATAAGTGAATCCAGATCCGTCTCTTCCGATTCAGTTGCCCGGTTACACGAAAACATAATGGTAGTGCCCCAAAGAAGCACTACCATTAATGATTTAACAGCATTATTTTTTACCACAATACTTTATTTTTTAGCCCTTACCGTAGTCTGTCCGCTTATCCATCCGCAATTCACTGTATATGAACTTCCTTCCTGTAAGTTATTACTACTAAAGAAAAGAGCCTCGCTATCAGGGAAGTAACTACTATAATTTCCTATATAACTATTGATGGTTCTCAACTGCGGATCACCGGCGGGGAAACGACGTGCCGCTTGGTTCAACACATCAACTATAAGCCAATATGCTGCACGTTTTGAGAAATCATCGGTACATAGCGAATTTACAGCTCCGCTGTAAGCCTGTGCGAGAATAAAATGTCCCCAGCCATTTTCTGAATTCACAGAAATCGCCTGACGAGCATAATCCGCAGCCTGACGATAATTATTCTGTGATAACGAAATTGCTCCCAAACGCACGAGAAGATTGGATTTCGCTGTAATGTCAGTTTCATTATCGATTGCTAACTGTAGATATTGTGTAGCTTTGGCACCTTCGCCGCGTGCATCGAAAGCATCGGCAAGATAAAGCGCTGTCTGAGCAGACGGTTCTTTTTCATAATATTTCTCCGTCATGGACAAAAGAAAGTCACTTGAACATTTAGATCTGTTCATCATCCCTACGATTTTCTTTATGAGATCAAGATTATCAGGGTCTTTTTCATATTGGGGACGATAAATTTTTTCTATTTCATCACAGTCCGCAGCGCCGCTGGATACCAAAGCATTATCCAGATTTTGACGAATAGATGCTGCATTCGGATCCGTTGATTTATCCAAAGCGCTGGAGAGCAACTCATAAACACCCAGGAATTTGTCGGTCTCGATATTTTCCAGATTATAATCGTTATATGCAAGCGCAAGGAAGTTACTTATCAAAGACAGATCCGGATTATCCCCGACAGCCAATACCGCTCTTTCATATAATCCGTAAATCGTTTCTTTGTCTTCCGGAGTCAGAGAGTATATATCGGCTGCGTAATTTTTCAGGATATAAGCCGTTCCTCTTTCCGGATGCTCTCCGAAATGCTGAAGTCTTAATTCATATAAGGTACTGATAGTATCCAAAATTGCCTTGCGTTCTTCCGAAGATTTTGCTTCGGCAAATTTTGTTTTATACATAGGAATACCTAAATAATAGATATTTTCAGAAGACTGAGGAGCTTTCTCCAATAATTGCCGAAGGTAATTAAAAGCATCATCATACCTTTCTCCTCTCGCTGCATTCACGAAATACTGAATCGTAACGACTGTTTCCCGCCTTTCTTCAGGAGTATTCCCGTACTTAGGGTCCTCGAGAAATGCATCCTGCTGAGCCTGGACGGAAAACGCCGCACAAAGACACAAAAGAGCAGGAAACAGGACCTTATTAATTTTTTTCATTTTTGATGTTAGTTATGTATTAGACGTTTAATAATATTTTCTTTTAACAAACCAGTCATCACTTCCGAAAAGACTGATGCCGACAGAAACCTTGAAATAGTTATGTTTAATCAACTGATGCCGAGTAGTTCCTCTCTGACCTAGCTCCACTCCCACATCTACAGAAGAAAAGCTCGTCATTTTCAATGGAATCCCAACTCCAAAAGTAATTGCTTTTTCTGATGTATTATGTCCGTTTTTTACCAAATACATATCCGTATATCGGAATCCAGCACGGTAAGTCCATCTATTTAAAGCACGACGAATGTCGATACGGTTAGGTGTATATTCGAATCCTACATTATAGCTATTAGATTTCGACAGGGAAACATCGTCTATAGAAGACATTTCCATGGAGTTTTTCCAGTTCTGGAAAGTACAATCAAAACCTATACCCAATTTCTCGGTCCTGTAAAATATACCCATGGAGAATTTATCAGGGACTTTGACGGTATTTGTAAATTCTTCATAATAAATCGAATCCGATGAGGTTGTCATACCGAACTGCTTTACCAATTTATTATCGAGAGTTGCTTTTGGTTGATAAATCGCCCCGAAGGTTAGGAACCTCCTCGTATTTCTGATAATGTCATACTGTAGTCCGACATCGAATAATAATTTCGAAATTTCTTCCCGGTTTCTTACGGATGCGCTTCCGTAAGACGATGTACTTGTGACAGTAGTTACGGTATTTCCATATTCGCGTGATATGGTACCAAGATAGTAAATCAGATCGGCACCCAGCGATAACTTCTCAAAAACTTTAAAACCGACACCGGCTTTAAATTGTGTTATACCACCCTCACCCGTATAAAAATATTTTACAAGCCCGATATCCGTTATTATATCCGGATCCGTCTCGTCTTTCTCTATCTGGTAGCCGACGCTCGACATCGGAGTCATACTTACACTAAACCCTATTCCTTTATACAAAGGAAATTTTACTGCTATATTATCTATATTAAAAGTATTATGAGCGGTAGAACCACCGCCCGATTCTTTAAGGTAACTTTGTTTACCCGATAAGCCGAAATTAAAAATAAATGAATTACGGTTTACTGCCGCATGGGATGCCGGATTTGCAACGTTTACTGTGTACGGGTCCCAATATGCAGTTCCGATTCCACCCATAGCACTCGTAGCAGCAGTCGCAGTGTTGTGTAGATCGCCTAAACCATAAATAGTATACGGGGAGTAAGTATTCAAACTGCTGATTTGAGAAAAACATAATGCAGGCATTGACAATACAGCTACAAGTAGAAATATCCTAATTTTTATTCTGCACATTATATTCTAAAATGTTATTTAATCCGTACACTACCAAGTCACAATTTGCAAATATGGGATTTTTTACCCTTTTGGCAAAATAATTTCCATCTCCGCCTGTAAACAAGACCTTAATTTCTTTATATTTTTCAGTAATTTCCTTTATATAACCATTGATTTCGAAAATCACGCTGTTCTGAACGCCTGCAATAATAGCAGTATCCGTATCCTCTCCTATCAAATTATAACTCTCAACTTGACTTTTTAAAGGAAGTTTATCGGTAAAAGCATTCAATGCTTTAAATCTCATTGAAAGTCCGGGAGATATATTTCCTCCCATAAATTCACCGCTCTGTGTTACTATGTCGATAGTAATCGCCGTCCCGAAATCGAAGATCACGAGGTTTTCTCCGGGGAAAAGTGACGCACCGCCTACCGCAGAAGCCAGCCTATCGGGCCCTAAGGTATGCGGAGTCTTGTATTTATTCACTAACGGGACTGGAGTTTTATAATTAAAGTCGATGAAATATTCCGTATTCCGTTTTAAAAACCCTGCAATATCATTATAATTATTACAAGTCGAAGAAATTATAGAATTAACGATCCCCGGATAACGTAAAAATAATCCGGTCAATTCCGTAAGAAGGTCGGAAATACTCCAACGAACCGTAAAGATGGATTGATAATTCTTGTAAACCGCTACTTTAGCCGAACTGTTGCCTATGTCTACTGCAATATTCATTTTATTTATTTTCTATTGCTGCGGCGATTTCGGATAAAATCCCGTAAGCACCGGCACTATCTTTAACAGACTTAACTGTTAATTGTAGTCGGTTATTGTGTTGTTTTAATAAATATTTCCCATTTTTTTCGGCCACCAGCTTTAAAATATCCGAAAATACCGAAGACTTATAATACATTGAAGTCTGATTATAAACAAAATGTAATATCATAAGTCCGTTCTTCTGTATCACTTTTTCAAAACCGAGACGAACCGCAAGACGCCTTAACCTTATTATATTATATAATTCTTTTACCTGTGAAGGCGGTTCCCCGAACCTGTCGGTAAGACGTGACTCGAATTGCAGTAATTTTTCTTCCTCGCTTATGTTATCCAGTTCCCTGTAAAGAGATATTTTTTCCGCGGTATTCGATATGTATGCATCCGGTATGAATGCTTCCCGATCCGTCTCGATCTGACTATCTGTGATGAATACATGGTCAGCTTCGATCAATGTTTTACTATCATGCTCGGCAATCATCGTTTCAGAGAATTCTTCCTCCCGGAGCTCTCTTACGGCTTCATTAAGTATTTTGTGGTAGGTCTCGAAACCAATATCGGAAATAAATCCGCTTTGTTCCGCACCCAGGATATTTCCCGCCCCACGTATATCCAAATCCTGCATAGCTATGTTGAATCCAGATACAAGGTCGGAGAAATCCTCTATCGCTTTCAGTCTTCTGCGGGCATCGGTGGACAAAGATTCTTCCGGAGGAGTAATCAGATAGCAGTAGGCTTTTCTATTTGATCGCCCTACTCGTCCCCTTAACTGATGAAGGTCGCTCAACCCGAAATTCTGTGCGTTATTTATTATTATTGTATTGGCATTAGAGATGTCGATTCCTGACTCTATTATCGTAGTGGCAAGTAAAATATCATATTCCGCATAAATAAAATCCATCATTATTTTCTCGAGTTCATCCGGCTTCATTTGTCCGTGTCCTACGGCAATACGGGCCTGCGGACAAATCTTTTTGATACGGTCGCGAATCGACAGAATATCGTTTACACGATTATGGATAAAATAAACCTGTCCGTTTCGTGACAACTCGAACTCTATCGCTTCACGGATTATATCATCGTTAAAATTATGTATTTCAGTGGTAATAGGCTGCCTGTTCGGAGGAGGGGTCGCGATGACCGACATATCCCTAGATCTCATAAGCGAGAACTGTAAGGTTCGTGGAATAGGTGTTGCCGTTAAAGTCAAAGTATCGACGTTTGCTTTCAACTGACGCAGTTTCTCTTTACTCGACACTCCGAATTTTTGTTCCTCGTCTATGATTAACAGCCCCATATCTTTAAACTCCACCTTTTTATTGAGGATTTTATGGGTACCTATAAGTATATCTATTTTACCTTCCTTTAAGTCTTTTGTTATTTCATTAATCTGCTTTGTAGTTTTAGCACGGCTGATAAGTTCTACCCTTACAGGAAATTCCCTGAATCTTTTCGAAAAAGTACGGTAATGCTGAAGGGACAGTACAGTAGTCGGAACCAACACGGCAACTTGCTTGCTGTCGCATGCAGCCTTAAACGCAGCCCTTATGGCCACTTCCGTTTTACCGAACCCAACATCGCCGCAGATGAGCCTGTCCATGGGCACATCCGTTTCCATATCAGCTTTAACTGCTTTTATAGCTTTTTCCTGATCCGGAGTATCTTCATACATAAAAGATGCTTCCAGTTCATGCTGAAGGAAGCTGTCATGCGAAAATGCGAAACCCTTACTCTGTTTTCTTTTTGCATACAAGGCAATAAGCTCGCGGGCAATATCCTTGACTTGACGCTTGGTGTTCGCTTTTAATTTCTGCCATGTGCCTGATCCTAATTTATAAATTTTCGGAGGCTCGCTGTCCTTATCTTTATATTTGGATATCCTGTGAAGTGCATGAACGTTTACAAAAAGAATATCGTTATCGCTGTAAACCAATTTAATGACTTCCGTAGCCTTACCGTTTTCTGTAGTCCGGACAAGTCCCCCGAAGCGTCCTACGCCATGATCGATATGAACTACATAATCCCCGACCTTCAGAAAATTCAGCTCCGCAATAGTAAGCGATTCGCTCTTCTTTACCTCCTTGTGAAGGGTATACTTATGGTATCTGTCGAATATCTGATGATCGGTAAAGAAATTCATCTTAAGGTCGTGGTCGATATAACCTTCATGCAGGGTAACCGAAAAAGATTCGAATGGAACATTTTTCCTTCCGGCAGAATTAAAAACATTTTCCAGTCTCTCGATCTGAGCTTTATTTTCAGTGAGAATATAAGTCCTGTACCCCTTAAGGACACCGTCGTTTATAGTATCCGCAAGAATATCGAACTTTTTATTGAACGCAGGCTGAGGAGAAGTGGAGAATATTACGGTACTATCCGGCTTTCTTTCCTTGTAAGCTGTCCGCAGGGTTACCAACGCATTATCTGCAATATCCTGACAGAATCCGTTGCGGGTAAGAATATGATCGTCCACCGTATCCGGCTCTTGCTCACGGTTTACAAGCTCGTTAATGAATTTGACCCTCACATCGGCAAAACGCTTCATGGTGAAGTCGAAATCATTGACGAATAAATTAAATTCACCCGCAAATTTCAATAAAGAAACCTTGTTTTCACCCAACCTTTTAAGATCCGGTATAATTTCTATTTTATCGACTTTGCGGACCGACAACTGTGTTCCTATATCAAAAACCCTGATGGATTCGATCTCATCGCCAAAAAAATCGATACGGTAAGGATTATTATCGGAGAAAGAAAAAATATCAACGATTCCGCCTCTTATAGAAAATTGGCCGGGTTCATAAACGAAATCTATTTTTGTAAACCCCAGATCGGTAAGAACATCTTTAATAAAATCCGGAGACAAAGAATCCCCTGTTTTTACCGTAAGCGTGTTATCCTCAAGCCCGGATATATCCACCACCTTTTCAAGTACCGCTTCCGGATACGTACAGATAAAAATTTTATTCTGATCCTTATTACGTAATGCATTAAGAACAGCTGTTCTTTGAACCATACCCGAAGGATCCTCATTCCCATATTCGATAGAACGCTTATACCCGGTAGGAAAAAAATAAATATTTTCGGAATCCGTGAGGGAATACATATCATTATAAAGATATGCGGCTTCCTCTTTAGAGTCGGAAATAAAAATACTTACACCGTTTAAATCGGCATAGAGCGCACTGCATACGGCAGAAACAGAAGAGCCGACGATCCCTTTAATCTCGACTGCTTGACTCTTTTGTATATTTTTATTTAATTCTTTGTACGGTTTTTCGCCTCTTAATAGGTCGAGAAATTCCTTTTTATCCATTAATCCCAAATACTGTCATATGTATAAGGCGAACCTTCGATAATGAAGACGCCACCGTAAGATATACGGTTATTTTTATCGATAGTTGAGATACGCATCATATCGTCGTCGGTCAACTCTATATTTAACGAATCGAAGTTCTCTTTTATTCTTTCAGGAGTAACGGATTTCGGAATCACGACAATTCCCTTCTGTATAGCCCATTTAAGCATCACCTGTGAAACCGGACATTTATATTTATCCGCAATTTCGTTAAGAACCGGATCCTTGAATAAATTAAGGTCGTTCTGTCTGGCGGTGTCGCCTTTACCCAGCGGAGAATATGCGGTCAGGCATATCTTATTTCTACGACAATAACCCTGTAATTCCGGCTGTTGCAGATAAGGATTTAGTTCTACCTGATTTACCTCAGGTTTTACTTTTGCTGTTCTTTCCAATCCTTCGAGTTTTCTCACAGAGAAATTCGATACTCCTATATGTCTTGTTAATCCTGCCATAAGAACATTTTCCATTCCTTCCCATGTTTTAAAAAGCGGAACTTCTTCAAGAGTGTAAAAATCTTCCGGTTTTTCGGGGAACTTCACATACTCTTTCAATGCTACGGGCCAGTGTACAAGATACAGATCAAGATAATCGAGACGTAAATTTTTAAGGGATCTTTCGATCGCAGGAAGCACGCATCCTTTTTTATGATATGCATTCCAAAGTTTGGAAGTTATCCATATATCTTCTCGTTTGAGTCCGTCATTTTTAAAAAGATATTCGAGTGCCTCCCCCACTATATCCTCATTATCGTATATATAAGCGCAGTCAATATGCCTGTAACCGAACTTCACCGCTTCAATTATAGCATTGAACAATTTTTCTCGATCGCTCTGCCATGTTCCGATACCGATTATCGGCATTCGGTCCCCATTGCTGAATTTATAATTTTCCATTCTAAAAAAATTTAGGCCGTTCCGGCTGAATTATTGACGAACAAAGATAAATAATTATTTCCAACAGATAAAAAACCAGCCATAGTGCATTTGCAAATAAAAGGTCTTATTATCCATGATGAGGACTTATTTCCGCAGCTATTGAAATTTTGTTAATTAATTTATATATTTATCGGATAAACCACTAACTAATTACTGTAACTTATGAAAACATATTCTACAGGCGAAATTAAAAACATCGTGCTGCTTGGTGGCTCGGGTTCCGGCAAGACCACTCTTGCCGAAGCAATGGCATTCGAAGGTAAAGTCATAGAAAGAAGAGGGAGCATTGAGGCTGACAATACTATTTCCGACAACACGGATGTGGAGCATCTATATAAACGGTCGATATACTCCACTATTCTATTTACCGAATTTAATGACAATAAATTGAATATCATAGACTCACCGGGTTCGGACGATTTCTGCGGCGGATTGTTTTCAGCATTCAAAGTTGCCGATGTAGGGGTTATGGTAATAAACGCACAAAACGGTTTCGAGGTAGGAACAGAGATACAGGCCAGATATGCGAGAAAATATGAAAAACCCATAATCTTCGTAGTTAATCAACTCGATTCCGACAAAGCCAACTGGGAATCGACAATAGATTCTCTGCATGCAAATTCCCAGGTAAAACCTGTCATTGTGCAATATCCGGTCAATCCGGGTCCGGACTTCGACTCTTTCATCGATGTACTGATGATGAAAATGTATAAATTCAAAGGCGACACAGGAATACGGGAAGAATTGGAAATTCCGGAATCGGAAATGGATCGCGCGAAAGAACTTCAGAATACACTTATTGAAGCCGCAGCAGAAAACGACGAGAGTTTAATGGAACTCTATTTTGACAAAGGTACCCTTACACAGGATGAAATGCGTTCGGGAATTAGATTAGGACTTGCCAGCCGAGATATGATACCTGTTTTCTGCGCTTCTGCAAAGAAAGATATAGGAACAAAACGCCTTATGGAGTTTATTATCAATGTTGCTCCGAGCCCTAAAGTAGCTCCGGTATTTAAAACAGTGGACGGAAAAGAAATTCCGGCCGATGAAAACGCACCTACTACTCTCTTTATATTTAAAACATCTATAGAACAGCATCTTGGCGAAGTAAGCTACTTCAGAGTTATATCCGGTAAGCTGAAAGAAGGAATGGAACTTATTAATTCCAAAACCGGAAACAAAGAAAAAATATCCCAGATATTTGCCGTTGCTGGAAAAAACAGGGTTAAGGTACAGGAAATGTGCGCTGGTGATATAGGCTGCACTGTAAAGCTCAAAGGCACAAAAACAAATCAGACCCTATATACATCGGGACACGAAGTTATAATCGACCCTATAAAATTCCCTGAGCCGCGCTACAGGGCGGCGGTTAAAGCTACGAAATCCGCTGATGACGAGAAACTCAGCGAAATGTTGAATAAAGCCAATTTTGAAGATCCTACCATTGTGGTAGAATATTCCAAAGAGCTTAAGCAAACGATCGTCAATGGCCAGGGAGAAAACCATCTGAACATTCTCAAATGGCAGCTAAACAATGTCAATAAAATCGATATAGAATACTTTGCTCCTAAAATACCATATAGGGAAACAATAACCAAAGTCTCGGGAGCAGATTACAGGCATAAAAAGCAATCTGGCGGTGCAGGTCAGTTCGGTGAAGTCCACATGGTTATCGAACCGTATTACGAAGGCATACCTGATCCTTCAAAATATAAATTCTCTGGTAAAGAGATCAGTGTAAATATTAAAGGAAAAGAAGAAGTAAACCTCGAATGGGGCGGTAAATTAGTGTTTTACAGTTCTATTGTCGGAGGAGCAATCGACGCAAGGTTCCTTCCGGCCATACTAAAAGGCATCATGGAAAAAATGGAAGAAGGACCGCTTACGGGTTCTTATGCCCGCGATATCAGAGTTGTGGTTTACGACGGTAAAATGCACCCTGTCGATTCGAATGAAATTTCGTTTAAACTCGCTGGCAGGAACGCGTTCAAGGAGGCGTTTCGTCATGCCGGACCTAAGATCATGGAACCTATATACGATATCGAAGTTCTCGTACCTTCCGATAAAATGGGTGATGTAATGAGCGACTTGCAAAATCGCCGTGCAATGATCGAGGGAATGTCAAGCGATAAGGGAATCGAGATCATAAATGCTAAAATACCGTTGGCTGAAATGTATCGTTATTCGACAACGCTCAGCTCTCTTACCAACGGGCGCGCGACATACTCTATGAAATTCCATTCATACGAACAAGTTCCCGCAGACGTTCAGGAAAAATTACTTAAGTCCTACACGGATACGGACAAAGACGAATAAACAAAAGGCGGTCTTACGACCGCTTTTTTAATTTTAAAAGGTAAGATTATTGATATATTTGTCAAAAAAATTAACCATGAGAAAAATACTTATAGAAAATGCTAGGATTATAAATGATTCCTGTGATTTTCTGGGATATATACTGATTGAAGAGGAAACTATTGCCGAAATAAAAGAAGGCAAATATACAGGAGAATTACCGGAAAAAATAATAGATGCCACCGATAAGATAGTGATTCCAGGCATCATAGACGATCAGGTACACTTCCGCGAACCGGGGCTGACTTATAAGGCAGACATTCATTCAGAATCAATAGCTGCAGTCGCAGGCGGTGTTACTTCTTTTATGGAAATGCCGAATACGAATCCGCAAACCACTTCCATCGATCTTTTAAATCAGAAATTCGATCTTGCCGCTGAAAAATCCGTTGCAAACTATTCGTTTTATCTGGGAGCCACCAATGATAATCTCGAAGAGATAAAAAAGATAGATCCCCAAAGAGTATGCGGACTCAAATTATTTATGGGGTCATCCACCGGAAATATGCTCGTCGATGACGAGAAGAGTCTTGCGGCTATTTTTTCCGAATCTCCGGTGTTGGTCGCCGCCCATTGCGAGGAAGAATCTATAATCAAAAAAAATCTGGAATATTATAAAGGTCTTTACGGTAATAAAATAGAGCCTTATATGCACCCTATCATACGAAGTGCCGAGGCATGTTATGTCTGTTCGGCAAGAGCAGTAAAACTCGCAGATAAATACGGGGCCAACCTTCATATTCTACATGTCAGCACAGAGCGCGAAATGGGACTATTCGAAAGAAAGCCACTGAAAGAGAAAAAAATTACAAGCGAAGTATGTGTACATCATTTATGGTTCAATGACAAGGATTACAAAAGATTAGGCAATTTCATAAAATGGAATCCTGCGATAAAATCCGAAATCGATAGGAGTGCACTTATTAGAGGGATTGAAACGGATGCCATAGATATTATCGCTACGGATCATGCGCCCCACACTTTGGAAGAAAAAAAACAACCTTATCTTAAAGCTCCTTCAGGAGGACCGCTTATTCAACATTCGTTGAATATAATGTTGGAACTCTATAAGAAAGGAGAAGTCTCTCTTCATAAGATAGTGGAAAAAATGTGCCATGCCCCGGCAGTAAGGTATTCAGTCAATAAAAGGGGTTTTTTAAGGGAAGGCTATTATGCCGACATTACTATTATAGACCCTAGCATAAGATGGGAAGTCAAAACAGAAAATATATTGTATAAATGTAAATGGTCTCCATTCGAAGATACTGATTTCACCCCTGCTGTTACCCATACTATAATCAATGGAGCGGTAATATACGAAAACGGAAAAGTGAATACGGAATACCGTGGAAAAGAACTGCGGTTCGATAGATAATATTTCGGATAAAATTATACCTTTATCGTTTAAACTACTAATCTTATGTCTTCGTATCAATTTCACCTGCTATTATACGGCATGGTACTTCTTGCTGTAATCGTATTCTTCGCGTTGTATTTCGTAAACGCCGGATACGGAATGTTTCAGCAGAAAAAATGGGGATCGACAATCAGCAACAAACTCGGCTGGATGCTTATGGAGTGTCCTGTTTTTTTGATAATGCTTTCATATTGGATGTGTTCCGACAGAAAATATATGATCCCGTACGTTATATTTTTTCTATTGTTTCAGCTGCATTACTTTAACAGGGCGTTTATTTTTCCGTTCCTTCTTAAAGGAAAATCCAGAATGCCCATAGTAATAATGCTGTCCGCAGTTCTATTTAACCTGTTAAACGGCGTGATGCAGGGAGAATGGATATTCCGCCAGTCTTCTCTGGAAATGTACGGCGAATCATGGGTAACCATTCCGAGATTTATAATCGGGGTTATAATTTTCTTTATCGGTATGGGAATAAATCTTCATTCCGATAAAGTGATCCGTAATCTGCGTAAACCTGGCGATACTAAACACTATCTTCCTAACAAAGGACTTTACAAATACGTTACATCCGCAAATTATTTCGGGGAACTCGTAGAATGGACAGGGTTTGCCATACTCACATGGTCGATGTCCGGACTGGTATTCGTAATATGGAGTCTGGCTAATTTGGTCCCTCGCTCCAATGCCATTTACAATAAATACAAAGAGAAATTCTGGGATGAATTAGAAAACAGAAAACGGATATTCCCATTCATTTATTAAACCAGCAGAATGGATAAAAAAACAGCTATCATAACAGGAGCAAGCGGTGGAATAGGATTTGAAATAACTAAATCTGTAGCAAATTCCGGTTATAGGGTCATCATGGCCTGTCAGAATATCGAAAAAGCAAATATCCAGAGAGAACTTCTGGTACATGAAACGGGCAACCACGATATCGAAGTAAAGTATATAAATCTTGCTTCTCTGCGTTCCGTGAGTGAATTCGCCGACGAACTACTTAAAAAAGAAGAATCGATCAGGATTCTCATGAATAATGCAGGGACAATAGCTACATGTAAAAAATCAACAGAAGATGGAATCGAATCTACTACAAGCATCAATTATATATCTCACTACCTGCTTGTACGCAAACTACTGCCCTTAATGTCCAACGGAACCCGTATTGTAAATATGGTTTCATGTACTTATACTATTGGAAAAATCGATTTTCCAGATTTTTTCATACATGGAAGCAGGAAAAGATTTAACAGTCTGTCGGTTTACAGCAATACTAAACTTGCCCTTCTGCTTTTTACTTTTGAGTTATCGGGTAAATTAAAAGAGTTAGGGATAGTTGTCAATGCTGTCGATCCCGGGGTAGTATCCACTAACATCATTTCAATGAAGAAATGGTTCGATCCGTTAACGGATATTTTCTTCCGGCCTTTTATCCGCACACCGAAAAAAGGAGCATCCACCGCGATAGATTTATTACTGAACGAAAAGCATGGATCTGTCTCAGGTAAATTATTCGCAGGTAATAAAATGAAAAAAGTCGGAAATAAATATACCGATCCTGTTATAAGAAAAAAACTCTGGCGTGAAACCGAGAAAATAGTTGAGGTTTTTTTATAATGATTTAATTTAAAAACATAAAGAACCCGGCAGAATATAATTGCCGGGTTCTTTTATCTTGAAAAAACTTCTATTCCGAGACTTTAGTTTTCATTTTTATGTATTGGAAATGTGGACCGAAACGATCGAACGACGCCTTATCCAATGCCTCCATATGATCCGGATGAGCCACGCTTGTTATAAGACGTGCACGTTCCTGTAAACTCTTACCATAAAGATCGACTGCTCCGAATTCCGTAACGAAATAGTGTATATGTGAACGCGTGGTAACGACACCTGCACCACTGTTAAGTACCGAGGCAATTTTACTCACACCTTTATTAGTAACGGACGGCATCGCAATAATAGCTTTTCCTCCCTTAGAGAGTGAAGCTCCGTAGATGAAATCAACCTGACCGCCTACTCCTGAATAAAAAGTCGTACCGAGGGAGTCCGCACAAACCTGCCCTGTGATATCAACCTGAAGAGCAGAGTTAATAGCAGTTACTTTTTCATTTCTCGATATAATAAAAGGATCGTTAGTATACCCCACATCCATCATTGCAACTCCGGGATTATCATCGATAAAATCATAAACAGCCTGAGAACCCATAAGGAACGTAGAGACCATTTTACCCTTATCTATGGTTTTATTCAATCCATTTATTACACCGCTTTCAACAAGAGGGAGAACACCATCGGCAAACATTTCAGTATGAATACCGAGGTTTTCATGGTTAGTCAGCTGCGCCAGCACCGCATTAGGAATAGCACCGATACCCATCTGCAGACAAGCTCCGTCCTCGATGAGCGCTGCGCAGTGTTTACCTATGGCTACCTCTATTTCACTTGGAGTAGTAAAATGAGCCTCTTCGAGCATAGTATCGTCCTGAACGAAAATATCTATATTTGAGACTGGAATAAGAGCATCTCCGAATGCGCGGGGCACATATTTATTTACTACAGCAATAACTTTTCCCGCACATTCCACCGCAGCAAGAGTCGCGTCTACAGAAGTTCCCAGAGAAACATAACCATGCTTATCCGGAGGAGAAACCTGTATCATAGCAACATTACAAGGAAGTGCGCCTGAACGATATAATTTTTGTGTTTCACTTAAGAAAACCGGTATATAGTCCGCATAACCTGATTGCGTAACCTTACGTACATTTCCACCTACGAAAAAAGAATCGAGTTGGAACACACCCTCGAATTTAGCATCTGCGTACGGCGCGGGCCCTTCGGTATGTAAATGGTGAATGTGTACGTTTTTAAGTTCTCCATTTTCACCTCTGGCGCACATAGCCTTAATAAGACACTGCGGAGCACTCGCAACACTGCTTAAATGCACATGATCTCCGGACTTGATCACCTTGACCGCTTCTTCCGGCGTGGTAAATTTAATATCGTTCTTCATTTATTTGTAAGTTGTTGAGTATTTATTTTAAGCCAACAAAAATAATAAAAAAATATAATAATTTGATTTATAAACCGACACTAAGTTTTTAATATTTTGATAAATGTATGTATATTTATCAAAAGACTAAACGATATATGAAAACTAAATTTTTACTATATTTTTTTCTAATATTCAATTATTCCTATGGGTTTTCAGGTATTAAATCAACTGTGGACGAACGTGTAGAATTAATGACAATCATTGCACATCTTGCAGGAGATGAGGCCTTTAACTATAAATTTATTCCGGAATATATTTCCGACATCAGGGAATATTTTTCTGATTATAAAAATCATGAAGTTATAAGAACAGCTTCGAATATCCATAACCAAGGTTTTGCTTTCGAAAAAGTACTGGCTCTTGCGGTAAATATAAAAATTACCGATTCTATTGCATTAAGGACAGAAAACGAAGACTATTTCAGAAATTTTAAATTTTTCGATTCTTTACCTCAATTTATCTGTCAATTAAACGATTTTTATAATAAAACCGATTTCAAAGAATTTTTCAAAAAAAATAACAAGTTATTTCATAATCTTACAGAAGAGTTCGATACGACCATAATCGATAAAATAAATTTCGACTGGTTCGAAGAATTTTTCGGCACTGCCGGAAATTACGAAATAATATTAAGTCCGGTAATCGGAAGAAATAATTACGGCATACCTATGCTCGACCAAAACAATAAGAGAATATCTTACGCAATTATAGGATTAGTATCGAATTACGAGAATGGAAGACTGGATCTTGATGCCGCAATAGGACAGGATTTGATTGTCCATGAAATTTGTCATAGTTTCTGTAATCCTGTGATAGATAGTTGTCTCAACGATCTTTTCTACGTATCACGAAAAATATGGGCCAATCAGTATGACCGGATAGGAAAACTCGGCAATTACGGCATGGATGGAGCCATGTATGAAACTTTAGTCCGGACGATGGAACTGCGTTATAATAAATATAAGGATGTATCCCATATTATAAGCAGGAATATTAGAGACGGCTTTATTCTTACGGAATCATTTAATAAAATTTTCGATAATTACGAGAATGACAGAGAAAAATACCAAACACTTTATGACTTCATTCCTGTGATGATAAATTATTTCGACAGCATCGAAAATGTGATAACGTACGATACGGACCGGTCCCCCAGAGTAATATCCACATCAATATCCGGCAAAACAGTTCCATTTACTACGACCGAAATAATATATACTTTCAACAAAGAAATGTACACCGACCAGCTAGGGCTGGCCGACGGTAAATTAGGAAAAGAGTCGTTCCCTCATCTTAACGGAATAGAATGGCTTGATAACAGGAATTTAAAAATAAGTGTAATTCTCGAACCTAATTGGTATTATTCATTAGGACTTTACATGAATGCAATATACAATGCAAACAGACTTCCGCTAATAGAAAATCATGAAATAATATTTTTCACAGAATAAAATGCAGAGTTTCAATCTGCATTTTTTATAATACCGTTTATTTCATCGAATTTGTATTTACGAATAACGCACTCCCCTATTCCTTTCATCAAAATGAGACTAACCGAATCGGATTCTTTCTTTTTATCGTTTTTCAACGCTTCCATAAGTTGAGGCATCGGAATTCCCGATTCCACGGGCAATCCAGCATTATCCAAAACTTTACTGATAGAATCCCTTTGAGCGGAAGTTATCAATCCTTCATTTAAGGAAACATCCGCAATAATTCTCATCCCTATACCCACAGCTTCCCCATGCACGAATTCACGGCTGCATTTCTCGATAGCATGAGCAAACGTATGCCCCAGATTCAGTTTTTTGCGATCCCCTGTTTCACGTTCGTCGATTTCCACAATAGTTTTTTTCACTGCAACGGCACGCGTCACCGCCTCGAAAAGAAGTTCTTTATTATTTCGGAAGTCATCATAAGAATTATGTTCGAATAACTCGAACAATCCTTTATCCAAAATAAGGCCGGATTTAATAACCTCGGCAAGGCCAGAACGGAATTCCCTCTCAGGCAGAGAAGAAAGTACAGAAATATCGCACAGAACGAAATCAGGCTGATTGAACACACCTATCATATTTTTAAAGCCTTCGAAATTGACTCCGTTCTTTCCGCCCACACTGGCGTCTACCTGAGCAAGCAGAGTAGTTGCCACGAATCCGAACCCCAGACCGCGCATATAAGTAGAAGCAGCAAAACCTGCAATATCGGTAACGATACCGCCGCCGAATCCGACAATATAACTTCCGCGGTCAGCACCCATCCTCAGAAGTTCGCCGTAAATATAATCGAGCGTTTTCAGGGATTTATTTTTTTCTCCGAGTCCAATTACTATTTTTTCGTACTTATCGATAAAGGTATTATAGTACTTATAAACATTTTCATCTGTTATTACAATCATCTTTTTTACTTTAGGCAGATAATTATCCAATGTATCTATAACGTCGCCTATTGCGACCTCCGAATAACTGCCGTCCCCTCTTTTTACTTTTAATATTTCTTTCATGATATCAATATAATCGTACAAAAATAAATAATATTAAATAATTAGCATTACCTTTGTCCGCGATTTAAAAATTCCAGAATGCAAAAATTACGTAATATTGCGATCATTGCCCATGTCGACCATGGAAAAACCACTCTTGTCGACAAAATGATCCTTCAAGGAAACCTTTTCAGAAACAACGAAAAATCAGGAGAGCTTATACTCGATAACAACGACCTCGAAAGAGAAAGAGGTATAACTATTTTATCAAAAAACGTATCAGTTACTTATAAGGATTACAAAATAAATATCATTGATACTCCGGGCCACTCCGATTTCGGTGGAGAGGTAGAAAGGGTTCTGAATATGGCCGACGGTGTACTGCTTCTCGTGGATGCATTCGAAGGAACCATGCCGCAAACGCGTTTCGTACTACAAAAAGCTCTGTCGTTAGGTAAAAAGCCTATCGTAGTTATAAATAAGGTAGACAAGCCCAATTGTCGCCCAGATGAGGTCCATGAGGAAGTTTTCGACCTGATGTTTACTTTGGACGCAACTGAAGAACAACTTGATTTTAAAACAGTATACGGCAGTGCCAAGCAGGGATGGATGTCACACGTAAGTAAACAGCAGACAGACAGTATTATTCCACTTCTGGATACCATAATAGATGAAATTCCCGAACCGGAAACAGCAGAAGGGACTCCGCAGTTGCTTATATCCTCGTTGGAATATTCATCATACATAGGACGTATCGCCGTAGGTAAATTGACAAGGGGAAGTTTAAAATCGGGTATGCCGATAACTCTCGCAAAAAGGAATGGTAAAACTCTGGTTAAAACCCGGATAAAAGAATTAATGGTTTTCGACGGACTCGGTAAAACAAAAGTGGATGAAGTCAAATGCGGTGAGATATGCGCCATAGTCGGTGTGGAAGGTTTCGATATCGGAGATACTATATGCGATTATGAAAATCCTGAACCACTTGAACCGATAGCGATCGACGAACCGACTATGAGCATGGTATTTACTATCAACGACTCTCCTTTTTTCGGCAAGGAAGGAAAATGCGTTACCTCAAGGCATATCAAGGAGAGGCTCGAACGCGAATTGGAAAAAAATCTGGCACTTCGGGTGGAGCCGGGAATCAGTGCTGACAGTTTTGTAGTTTTCGGACGCGGAGTACTTCACCTGAGCGTGCTAATCGAGACCATGAGACGTGAAGGTTATGAATTGCAGGTCGGCCAACCGCAGGTTATCATAAAAGAAGTCGACGGTAAAAAATGCGAACCGGTAGAAGAACTTATAATCGATCTGCCCGAAGAATTTTCAGGTAAAGCGATCGAACTGGTAACAAAAAGAAAAGGCACCCTTCTAAATATGGAGACATCCGACGACCGTACCCGGTTGACTTTTGAAATACCGTCACGCGGTATTATCGGTTTAAGAAGCAATATGCTTACAGCCACTGCAGGAGAAGCTGTAATGTCTCACAGGCTGAAAGGATTTGAACCGTATAAAGGTGAGATAGAGACTCGTATTAACGGGTCACTTATAGCTATGGAGACCGGACAGTCTTTTGCTTATGCGATAAACAAGCTTCAAGATAGAGGTAAATTCTTTATCGCTCCGGGTGAAGAGATATATTGCGGACAGATTGTGGGTGAAAATAGTCGTCAGGAGGATATGGTAATCAATCTTACCAAATCTAAAAAACTCACCAATATGCGTGCAAGTGGAAGCGATGAGAAAACAAGTATCGCACCGCCTATAATCTTCTCTTTGGAAGAAGCTCTCGAGTATATAAAAGACGATGAATACGTGGAAGTTACACCGAAATCAATAAGATTGAGAAAGATAATTCTTAACGAAACAGACAGAAAAAGAGCTAAATCATAAATGGAGTTTATAAAGGTTACCGCCGAAAATATAGAAAAAGAACATATTTGCTGTGCTATCTCAGAAAAAAAAGGTGAGAACTGCGTCTTTAATAAAAAAACATGGCTCTCTAAAGAATTCAATAACGGCCTGGTTTTCCTGAAAGGCAATATCCGGGGAAAAGTTTTTATCGAATACATTCCGGCAGAAAACGCATGGTATCCGGTAACTGCTCCGAATTATATGTTTATAAACTGTCTGTGGGTATCGGGACAATATAAGGGTCAGGGATTTTCAAATGAATTGCTGGAAGGCTGCATTCGGGACTCGAAAGAAAAGGGAAAGGAAGGATTGGTCATTTTATCGTCCGATAAAAAAAGACCTTTTCTTGCCGACCCTAAATACCTGAAATATAAAGGATTTAAATTTGCTGATTCTGCCGAACCGTTTTTTCATCTATACTATCTTCCGTTCAATGATAATTCCACAACACCTACATTCAATAATAACGTTAAGGACGATCACTCTAATGATTCAGGCTTCGAATTATATTATTCCAATCAATGTCCTTTTACTGAAAAGTATGTGGGAGTAATAAAAGAAACAGCAGATAAATTAAACGAAAAAATTAATATAATCAAGTTCGATACATCTTCCAAAGCACAAAATTCACACGTGCCGTTTACTACTTATTCATTGTGTTATAACGGGAAATTTGTTACAAATGAAATCCTTACGGATAAAAAATTTACTTCTTTAGTCGACAATATCAGGTAATTCTATATTGTTATCTTTTGTGAATTCATTTTCAAGAAGTAATTCCAGATCGTGCCCGAATACTAAATTATCGATTATTTTACCGTCAGGGTCGATGATAACATTATGCGGCAGGGCTATGACGCCATACTTCTTTAGAATATCGCTATCCCATCCTCTTAGCTGAGATAAATGCTTCCAGTTATAATTATTCTCTGTTATTGAATTACGCCATTCATCCAGATCGCGTCCGACATATACAGAGATTATTTCAACACCCTGATTATGATATTTCCCATATATACTTTTGTAATTACGGTTAATCCTCTCACTTTCGGAATAACCAGGGGCCCAAAAATCCAGTATCAGATAATTGCCTGTGTACGAGGACAGATTTACTCTTTCTCCTTCGGGCGAAAACAAAGTAAAATCCTGCATTTCCTGCCCTTTGGAAACTGAAAATAGAATATTCCTCCGGTTGATCAGCTTACGGCTAAAGGCATTATCGGGAAGCACGTGTGATAATAGATTTATCAACGAATCGACCTGCGTATAAGAAAATCCGTAAGTATCCGATTCGGATAAAATATAAGCTGCTCCATAATTTCCACTGTTTTTCCTTATCAGGTCCTCCAGAACTGTTTTTCTATGAACACTAATCCGCTGAATCTCAGAATTTAATCTCTGTTGATTTAAAGTATCGTTCCAGTAAATATATAAATCCCTCAGGATAATTAAACTATCCAACTTATTAGAAAGGGAAATATCTTCCGTCCTGTAAATATCCACTAAATCATTCGAGGGAGTGTCGGAAATTTTCACTTTAGAATTATCGATATCCACATCGATATTCAACGTTCCTTTCTCCGAAATAAACGGTATATTATAATCTCCTAAAGATATATATAACTGTTCCGGATAAACAACTTTTCTGACTTCTAATTTAAAATGCCCGTTTTTGAGATATGTACTGTCTTGTTGTTGGTAATCTCGGCCATTGAATTTGGTAAGATAAACCTTCGAATCATTTATTCCTACGGTGTTACCATTTATCACAAGATCGTTATTACTACGACAACCTCCTAAGAACATTAAAATTAAAAACAAACAGAGGAATTTCATTACTTATCTTTTAAAAGATCAGGTCTCAGCAGCTTTGTTCTCTCCAATGATATCTGTTCCTGCCATTTTTTTATTTTACCGAAGTTCCCCGAGAGTAAAATTTCAGGCACCTTCCATCCGTTAAATTCCGCCGGTCTCGTGTAAACGGGAGGCGCAAGAAGATTGTCCTGGAAACTATCCGTTAACGCAGATGTTTCATCGCCGATGGCACCCGGTACTATTCTGACGATACTGTCGGTTATTACGGCAGCGGCGAGTTCCCCACCCGTAAGTACATAATCGCCTATAGATATCTCTTTAGTAATGAGATGTTCTCTGATTCTATGATCTATTCCTTTATAGTGTCCGCAAAGTATTATTATATTCTTTAAGGTAGATAAACGGTTTGCCTCCCTTTGCGAATAGTTTTCACCATCCGGAGACGTGTAAATAACCTCATCGTAATCTCTTTCGGACTTCAAATGATTTACTGCATTAAAAACAGGTTCCACCCTTATTACCATTCCTGCATCACCGCCGAACGGATAATCATCCACGCGCCTGTGTTTATCTTCCGTATAATCCCTCAGATTATGCACACATATCTCTACAAGTCCTGCATTCTGAGCCCTTTTAAGAATGGACTCGTTCAACGGGCTATCCAGAAGTTCGGGAACGACGGTAAGTATGTCTATTCTCACAACTTAAAAATTTACGTCGCCGTTAATTACTTCCGAAATAAACGGATTCCGTTCCATTTCTACCCCTATCGTGCTCGAACGTCCGTGACCAGGATAAACAGTAACATCTGTACCCAACGGTATGAGCTTACCAAGTATACTCTGCATCAGTTGTTTATAATCGCCTCCGGGGAGATCGGTGCGTCCTATGCTCCCCATAAACAGTACATCGCCTGTTATCACGAATTTGTTATCCTTACTGTAAATAGAGATATGTCCCGGAGAATGTCCCGGAGTATGAATAATCTGTAATATGCTGTTGCCGAATTTAAGGGTTTCCGTATTTTCGAGATACATATCCACGGATGGCGCTTCGTCGATATTGAAACCATACATGCGTCCCTGCACCGGAGCTGTATCAACAAGAAACTCGTCTTCCCTGCGCAAAGCAAAAGGAATATTATATTTTTTTTTCAAATAATCGGCCCCGAGCAAATGATCCACATGCCCGTGAGTGTTTACAATCATTACCGGTTTAAGTTCGTTTTTTTCAATGTAAGAGGAAATTTTCTGATCTTCCCTTTCATTGCTGTTTCCCGGATCGACAATTATACACTCGCCTGTTTCATCCGAGAGGATATATGTATTTTCCTGAAATGAATTAAATGGAAGTAACGCAAGATTTATCATGTTTTCTGTTAATTTTAGACAAAGATAAAAAAACACATTTATTTTAATTATTATGCCGTTAATCTTATATGCGGTTTTTTAAAAATAAACCTTATGGTTACATTTGCAGGAATTTAAAATTAAACAGTGGCAAGGAAAAAAAATAAATATCCGCTTATTGAAGAGTTGGAGATAATAGACGTAGCGGCAGAAGGTAAATCCATCGGAAAATACAAGGAAATGGTGGTATTCGTACCTATGACCATTCCGGGAGATATCGTAAACGTACAGGTTACCAACAAGCGTAAAAGTTTTATGGAAGGGTACGTAACCGAATATGTAAAACTTTCACCGGACAGATGCGCCCCCTTATGCTTACATTACGGAACATGCGGGGGTTGTAAATGGCAGAACATGCCGTACACAAAACAACTCGAATACAAACAAAAACAGGTTTCCGACCAACTTTCGCGCATTGGTAAATTGGAGCTTCCTCAGGTAAACGATATTCTCGGGTCGGAAAAAACAGAGTATTACAGGAACAAACTTGAATTTACTTTTTCCAACAAACGTTGGATGACCAAGGAAGGAATTGCCACGGAAGCAAAAATAGATAACCCGAAGGCTCTCGGATTCCACATCCCGGGGATGTTCGATAAGATATTAAACATAGATCATTGCTGGCTGCAGGACGAACCGTCCAACAGAATACGTTTATCGGTGCACAAGTTTTGTATTACCAACGAATACGGATACTACGATGCTCGACAGCATGAAGGATATATGAGGAACATAATCATACGCACTTCTACGACCGGAGAAGTTATGGTTATCGTAGTGTTCGGGTATGAGAACGTACAGAAACAGGAAGCCTTACTTGAGCATATAAAAAATAGCTTCCCGGAAATCACGTCTTTAATGTACGTTATCAACGAAAAAAAGAACGACACTATAGGCGATCTCGATATAAAATTATATTCCGGCAACGACCACATTTACGAAAAGATGGAAGGATTGAGGTTTAAAATAGGACCTAAATCATTTTACCAGACCAATTCCGGACAGGCATATAGGCTGTATTCAGTTACACGGGATTTTGCCGGTTTGCAGGGCGATGAAATCGTTTACGACCTCTACACGGGAACCGGAACTATTGCCAACTTTGTCGCACGTAAATCCAGCAGGGTTATAGGCGTGGAATACGTACCGGAAGCTATCGAAGATGCAAAAAATAATTCTAAAATAAACGGTATAGCTAATACCGATTTTTATGCAGGGGATATGAAAGATATTCTTACGGAGGAATTTATCACTGAACACGGGAAACCGGACGTGATTATACTGGATCCTCCGCGTGCAGGGATACATAATGACGTAGCGGAAACAATTCTCAATGCTTCACCAGAAAAAATAGTTTATGTAAGCTGTAACCCGGCGACTCAGGCACGCGATGCCGCACTTCTGGGACGGGATTATAAAATAACGAAAGTACAGCCTGTAGATATGTTTCCGCACACTCATCATGTGGAAAACGTAATACTTATGGAAAGAAAATAATATGCAGAATATATCTCCGGATATAATATGCACGGAGGACGGAAGCGCAACCCTCATCCACCCTGTTTACAGAGACACTTATCATTCCACTCGAGGAGCTGTCGGCGAATCGGAGCATCTTTTTATCGATAACGGACTGAAAAAAATAAATAAAAAAAACATCAAAATACTGGAGATCGGATTCGGGAGCGGCTTGAACGCATTGGTTACGCTGAAATATCTTAATGATAACGGGCTTAATGCGGAATATCATACTGTTGAAAAGTATCCGGTCTCTGTAGAGACAATACATGAAACCGGATATGCCAATATTTTTCCGGAGTATTCCGAAGCATTTATGGAACTGCACCGATCCGCATGGAACAATACAATTAAAGTAACCGAAAATTTTTCTGTGGTAAAACATCACAAATCTTTTCCGGATATCGAATTAGATGCTATCTTTGATATTATATATTTCGATGCATTTTCGCCGGATACCCAGCCGGAAATGTGGACACAGGAAATTTTTATTAATCTATTCAATCATACTGCTATTAACGGACTACTATCCACATATTCTTCAAAAGGAATTGTGAAACAAAATTTACGTGCTGCCGGATATACAGTGAAAAGATTAAAAGGTGCTTTAGGAAAGAGACATATGTTAAATGCTATTAAAGAATCTGATGGAAAATAAAGTCATTCCGGTAAAATATACCGTGATTAATAATACCGAACTTACCGGAGAAGAAAAAATTGCTTATAAAGAAGCACTTAAAGCGATTTCTTCTTCGTTTGCCCCTCATTCAGGATTCCGTGTAGGTGCCGCAGCAATCCTGTCAGACGGAACGATAATTAACGGTTCGAATCAGGAAAGCGATGTATATCCTTCGGGGATGTGTGCGGAACGAGTTTTATTATTTAATAAATTCTCTAATTTTCCGGATAAAGATATTCGTATTATAGCTGTTACCGCTGAAAATGAGGACGGTCCGATAAAGAATGAAGTATTCCCATGCGGAATGTGTACCCAAACTCTGGTCGATGCTGAAAAACGACAGGAAAAACCTTTCCGCATATTAATGGCTGGTAGTGAAAAATCCATAATAATCGACAGCGCTAAAAGATTAATGCCATTCCAATTCACACTTAAATAAGATGTCAAAAGAAGTACATATATTATACGAAGACAATCATATAATGATCGTAAACAAACCGTCTGGAATTCCGGTTCAACCGGATAACAGCGGAGATCCTGCGTTAGAAGACGAACTTAAGGAGTTCATCAAAATGCGTGACGGGAAACCGGGTAAAGTTTATCTGGGCGTCGTCCATAGGATCGACCGCCCTGTCAGCGGTGCCGTAATGTTTGCCAAAACAAGCAAGGCGCTGACAAGGCTTAACGAAATGGTAAAAAACCGCGAAATCAAAAAAACTTACTGGGCAATTACCTACATGCGTCCGGAGAAGATGGAGGATACGCTGGTTAATTATATATTACGTGACGGAAAAACCAATAAATCACGTTGTGTATCGTCTCCGGGTAAGGAGGCAAAGGAAGCTAAGCTCAAATACAAGGTCGTAGCAGGAAGCGACAACTTCACGATGCTTGAGATCCAACTCATAACGGGAAGACACCATCAGATCAGATGTCAGCTCTCTAAAATAGATTGCCCTATAAAAGGAGATTTGAAGTACGGAGCGAAGCGTTCTAATAAGGACGGAAGCATATCGCTTCACGCACGTAAACTGGAATTCATTCACCCTGTTAAAAAAGAAGTTATAACGGTAACAGCTCCTACTCCACAAGACGACAATTTGTGGAGGTATTTTGAAAAAAGCCAGGAATAATGCTATGAAATATTATATCATCGCAGGCGAAGCATCAGGAGACCTTCACGGCTCAAACCTTCTAAAGGGCATTAAAAAGTCCAATCCGGAAGCGGAGTTCCGTTTCTGGGGCGGAGACCTTATGGCTGATGCAGGAGGAAGGCAAAATCTTGTCCGCCATTATAAAGAATCTTCTTTCATGGGATTCTGGGAAGTATTCAAGAACCTGAATAAAATATTCGGACAAATAAATTACTGTAAAAAAGACATACTCGAATACCGTCCGGATGTAGTAATTCTTATCGATTATGCAGGCTTTAATCTACGGATAGCTGAATTTGCAAAAAAACAGGGAATAAGAACATTCTACTACATAGCACCCAAAGTGTGGGCATGGAAAGAATCGAGAGTAAAGAAAATAAAAAAGCACGTAGACAGGCTCTTCATTATATTTCCGTTTGAAAAAGATTATTTCGCTAAATGGGGAATCGAAGCCACATACTGCGGTAATCCGCTGATGGATTCTATACAACAGCGAAAACAACATTTACTTTCACTGGAAGATTTCAAAAAAACAAACAACCTGGATGAACGTCCTTTAATCGCACTTCTTGCCGGAAGCCGTAAACATGAGATAGATTATAATTTCCCGTTCATGATCGAACTCTCTAAGGAATTCCCGGCCTATCAGTTCGTGGTGGCAGGAGTATCGTGGCTCGACAAATCCGTATATGAAAAATATATGGCGAATTCAGATGTAAAATATGTCTGCGATAAAACATACGAACTTCTTAACCATAGTACCGCAGCGGTGGTAACCTCTGGTACAGCTACACTTGAAACCGCGCTTCTCGGAACTCCGGAGATGGTTTGCTTCTGGTGCAGTTGGGCATCGTATTATATAGCTAAAAGCTTTATTAAGGTTAAATATATTTCTCTCGTCAACCTTGTCTTAGACAGGGAGGCCGTGAGAGAACTCATACAAAAAGATATGAATATGCAGACCGCTGTAAAAGAACTTTGTGCCGTTCTTCCCGGTGGTGAGAAATATGACAAACTTATGTCGGACTACAAAGAATTAAATGAAACGATAGGCGCAAGCGGTGCTTCGGACAGGTTTGCCGAAAAAATGGTGGAACTACTTAAAGGCTCAGACAAATGAAAATAATCTGCATAGGTAAAAATTATACCGACCATATAAAAGAACTCGATGGCAATAGCAACATACCGGAAAAACCTTTGTTTTTTACAAAACCAGACACGGCATTATTAAGAAATAACGAGCCATTCTACATACCGGATTTCACCAACGAGGTACATTATGAAACTGAATTAGTTGTGAGAATCAACAGGGTTACAAAATGTATAAGCGAAAAGTTTGCAGGCAGATGTTATACGGAAGTAGGGCTTGGAATAGATTTCACTGCACGGGATGTACAGAGAGAGTGTATTGAAAAAGGACTGCCATGGGAAATATGTAAAGCATTCGATCATTCTGCGGCAGTATCTCCGGTTTTCATTCCATTGGAAGAACTTGGCGGAGATATACAGAATCTTAATTTTAAACTTGAACTCAACGGTAAAATCGTACAGGCGGTCAATACCGGGGAGATGATATACGGAGTTAATAAACTGATTTCTTATGTATCTGATATTATGACCTTCAAAATAGGAGATCTTTTATTCACCGGAACTCCTGCAGGAGTAGGTCCTGTAAAAACAGGAGACCGGCTAAAGGCCAGTCTCGCTGATAATGTTCTGCTTGATTTTTATATAAAATAAGATTAATCCATTTTAAGTACGGCAAGGAACGCTTCCTGAGGAACTTCGACGTTTCCAACCTGACGCATACGCTTCTTTCCTTTTTTCTGTTTCTCCAGAAGCTTACGTTTACGGGAAATATCCCCTCCGTAACATTTTGCCGTAACGTCTTTTCTCACAGCTTTAACTGTTTCACGTGCAATGATTTTAGCTCCTATTGCAGCCTGTATGGCAATATCGAACTGCTGCCGCGGGATCAGTTCCTTAAGTTTCTCGCACATCTTCCGCCCGAAGTCATACGCATTGTCGAAGTAAATAAGCGAGGACAGCGCATCAACGCCTTCTCCATTAAGTAATATATCCAATTTGGCCAACTTCGACTGCTTGTACCCTATCTGATGATAGTCGAATGAAGCATATCCGCGTGAGATACTTTTTAATTTATCATAGAAGTCGAAAACGATCTCCGCAAGAGGCATTTCGAAATTAACTTCTACCCTGTCCGTAGTCAGGAAGACCTGATTCTTTAATATTCCCCGTTTATCAATACATAATTTCATAACTGCACCGAGATAATCCGATTTTGTTATTATCTGTGCAAGAATATACGGCTCGTCAATATGGTCTATCAACGTAGGTTCAGGCAGTCCGGAAGGGTTATGAACATCGAACTCCTCTCCTTTGGTCGTATGAACTTTATATGAAACATTAGGAACCGTAGTAATTACATCCATGTTGAACTCCCTGTAAAGCCGTTCCTGGATTATCTCCATATGCAACAATCCGAGGAATCCGCAACGGAACCCGAATCCAAGGGCCAGAGAAGATTCCGGCTCGAATGTCAACGAGGCATCGTTGAGCTGGAGTTTCTCGAGCGAAGCACGAAGATCTTCGTAATCATCGCTATCAACAGGATAAATACCTGCAAAGACCATAGGCTTTACATCTTCGAACCCTTCAATAGGAGTATCGGTACCATTCACGACATGCGTGACAGTATCTCCTACTTTAACACCAGCAGAGGTTTTAATTCCCGAAATTATATATCCCACGTCTCCGGCACTTACCTCATTCTTAGGACTCATTTTTAATTTTAGAACTCCGATCTCGTCGGCAGTATATTCCGCCCCAGTACTGAAAAATTTAACTTTATCGCCTTTCTTAATAGTACCGTTGAATACACGGAAATAAGCAATGATCCCCCTGAACGAATTAAAAACCGAATCGAAAATCAGAGCCTGCAACGGTGCGCTTTCATCACCTTTAGGGGCAGGTATACGATCGATTATCGCTTCCAGTATATCTGATACACCTTCTCCTGTTTTACCCGAAGCAGCAAGAATATCATCTCTGTCGCATCCGAGAAGATCGACGATCTGATCTTTTACCTCATCGACCATAGCAGCCTCCATATCAATCTTATTCAATACGGGAATAATTTCCAGATCATGCTCCAGGGCCAGATATAAGTTCGAGATTGTCTGAGCCTGAATTCCCTGAGTTGCGTCTACAATAAGGAGAGCTCCTTCACAGGAAGCGATAGCGCGCGATACTTCATAAGAAAAATCGACGTGTCCCGGAGTATCTATAAGGTTAAGAACATACTTCTCATTGCCACGATTGTATTCCATTTGGATAGCATGGCTTTTAATAGTGATTCCTTTTTCACGTTCAAGGTCCATATTATCCAGCACCTGTGCTTGCAACTCCCGTTCGGTCAATGTTTTTGTCGTTTCAAGAAGCCTGTCCGCAAGGGTGCTTTTACCGTGGTCGATATGTGCTATTATACAGAAATTACGTATATTCTTCATCTTAGGTCATAAATTGGTACGCAAATGTACTAAAAGTAATTTTTATTTTATGAAAATTCTTATTTGCTTTGGGACAAATTTCAATATCATGTTATCTGTTGTTAAAAAATACGCTTCCTTTGTCAAATTCAGTCATACGGTTTTTGCGATGCCATTCGCTTTAATTAGTTTTTTTTATGCTTATATATCAAACGATATTCCGTTCAATATTGTTTTACTTATAAAGATCATTCTCTGCATGGTCTTCGCACGAAATGCTGCGATGGGTTTTAACAGATATGCGGACCGCAAGATAGATGCTAAAAACCCGAGAACCAAAAACAGGGAAATTCCTGCGGGAAAAATAAGCAGTAAAAATGCGGTATGGTTCATAATAATAAATTGTGTCTTATTTATCGCAACGTCCTTCTTCATAAACCGTCTTGCATTCTCCCTATCGCCTATTGCGCTCGCTGTAGTATTAGGATATTCCCTTACAAAACGTTTCACATCTTTATGCCACATATTTATAGGACTATCTCTTTCAATCGCTCCTATCGGTGCTTACATCGCCGTAACCGGACAATTTGCCTTAACTCCACTCGTACTTTCGTCACTTGTCCTGACATGGGTCGGAGGATTCGACATAATTTATTCCCTACAGGACACTCAGTTCGATAAAGATAACGGTATAAATTCCATGCCTTCAAGGTTAGGTATTAAAAATTCGCTTATTATAAGCTCATTATTACATTTTTTCACTATAATTACCGTTATAATATTCGGCAGTATGATCGGCGGAAGTATTTTATATATCGCTGGTTCGGCAATATTTATATCGCTTCTTATTTACCAGCATATTATTGTAAAACCGTCAGATCTATCGAAAATAAACCTGGCATTCGGAACCGTCAACGGCATAGCCAGTATATGTTATGCTGTTTTTGTGATAGCGGATATTCTGATTTAACATGGATAAAAACGAATTTTACGAAATAATATCCCAACGATTCTATGGAAACTGCAATGACGAATGGGCCAATCTGATCCTTAAAAATGATCTCGTTACCGATGCTATGGACATTGCCCTGAACGGAAAAGGCGTCCAGTCTTTTCGCTCCGCGTACGGGTTGGAGACTGCGTTTTTCAGAGATATTGTTTTTTTTCGTCCTTATTACAAACGGATTGTCGAAGATTATAATAAGATCTCGAATGAAAGCGTAATGCGGCATTATGGCAAAATAGTCTATCACATCATCAATCGTAAGTTATTTGTTCCGGATGAGAATTTGTTGAACGAATTAGCGGAAACCGTATGTACACGTGCAATCGACCCTCGATATAAAATTGCCGTAAAAGTGTGGGCAATGTATATTATAACCATAATCTACGATAAGGTCCCATGGACAACGGAATATTTACCGGATATATTGGATACGTTAAGTCACGACCCTACTCCGGAAATGGCTTCTTGCCTTAAAAAAGTAAAACAAAAGATCATATATTAAAAAAACCGCCTTTGAGGCGGTTTCCACTATTTAACAGCTACATCCCAAACCCTTATACTGCGCGAAGTTCCGGAAGGCCCTTTAATATCAAGAGTAACTATATACAAACCCGGTTCTTCGTATTTATGTATAGGATGCTGTTCGTTAGAAAAATTCCCATCTCCGAAATCCCATTCCCATGATGTTATTTCCCCGTAAGAATTATCTTTAAATGCTACAATCATGCGATCCATATCTATTACATTAAAAGTCCATTTGGCATCTATAGACTTTTGAAATTCCGGTTCGAGGGGCATCAATTTAAAGGTTCTTAGCTCCGAAGCATTCCCATACATGGTATGATGCTTTGAAAGATTCCAGAATCCGTTATTCTTTCCCTCGCCGTCGACATCGTCATAGTCAATGATCGCCCAGCAAAGACCTATGTTCTTGTTCTCATATAATTCGGATTCTATCGATCTCGACGGATCATTACCTGCATAATCGAACGGAGTGATCCAGAATTCAAGCCTTAAGACACCTGATTCTCCCGGTTTAAAATCATAGTCATAAGCGGCATTTGCATACGGGAGTTCCTTGATCCATGGCTGGCTACCCCATGCCAGCGCCCAGTCTTTTCCTTCTGCAGGAGGAGTGAAAATATGATAATTCTGGGCATGAACACCATGGAAAGAGAAATAAGCATCCCATATATCCATGTTGTCTTTATTAGGATGGAACCTGTCTATAAGCGGTCCTCCGGACATATCGCCGTCCACTACGATCTCAAAAATATCATTATGTAATCCCGGATGTGTAAAATCCCAGTAATCGTCATACGCTTCATACATAAAATACAAACGATTAAGACCTTTAACCCATCCTACCTTAACTTTTACATCGATAGATTCGCGATTCATTCCCTGATGTATGCCTGAGTCATCCCACAACTCCTCTGTCCCGATTATATATGAATCCGGGACTAAGTCCCAATCATCAAAATTACCGTCTATACGCGGTATTTTATCGGCTGGAAACTGAAAAATTTTAAAGTAAGGCGCATCGAGTTGTCCGCATACCGAAATTATCGATATCGAAAAAACCAAAACAGAAAGCAATATTCTTTTATGCATTTTATGTTCAATTAATTTTCAACCGCATTTATCCTTACCATCGAGCCTTCAAGTCCAGAGGATGAAGCGTAAACTTTTATTTCACCGATTCCGGTAGCACACACTATCGCAACAACCTCTCCCCTGTAAGAGGTTTTCTCATTGGTCTTGTATCTTTCATGACTGCGAATGTCCGCATTGTCTACGGCAATAATCTCCCCCGGGCCGGATATCATAAACTTTACCTTTTCCTGACCATTTGGACACTTTACACCCTTGTCGTCTTCTATTGTCGCCGTAATATAAACGACATCGTCCCATGTATTTTTAAGAACTTCCTTTTCAGTGGACAAAGAAACCTTACGGGCTCTCGATGCTGTCTGATATCCATGCTCGGCAACAATTTTACCGTTTATTCTCCCTATAGCCTTGATCTCGCCCGGAGCATAATCTATTTCCCATTCGCATGGAGAAGCATCATCGGGAACCTCTACAACTCCCATCGACTCTCCGTTGAGGAACAATTCTACTTCCTCGCAATTACTGAATACTGCGACACTGACAGTTTCTCCTATAATATCCATGTTTGCCGGAGTCCAGTCCGCAATAAACCTGTTGACTTCCGGGTTTACCCGTCGTACGATCCTTACCATAGGCTTATCGGTCCACCAGCTTTGACGCTGCCATGCATCCGGTTTCCACCCTCCGGTGCGGTCGAATAAACCATGATCGGCAACAACTTCCGGGCAATCAGATTCGCCGAGATAATCGAAGCCTGTCCATAAAAACTGTCCGGACATGAACGGATTATCTCGAAGAGCCAGCCATGTCATTCTATCGCGTGCATTCTCTGTCCCAAGGACTTTTCTGTTCGGATCGTCTTTCCATGCCTGCTCAAGCTCATTAACCCTATAGTTTTGTCCGACAACATCCATAAGTTCCGCGAAACCATTATTATACACATTCATCTGATTAGGACGGAAAAGAGCTATCGTCACAGGACGCGTCGGATCAAGGGTTTTTACCATATCCCGCTGCATCACAAACCGCTCCTGTCCTTCTTCGCTGTTCAGATTGTCCCTGATCTCATTACCTACACTATATATGAATATACTCGGATGATTTCGGTCTCTGCGTACGATATCGCGTGTATCCTTATCCCACCACTCTTCAAAATGCAGATTGTAGCCATAAGGTGCATGGTTTTTCGCAGCCGTCCATGTGTCGAAGGTTTCGTTCATAACCAAAAATCCCATACGGTCGCATAAATCCAGAAAAGTCGGGTCCATCGGGGCATGTCCGGTGCGAATAGCATTGCAGCCAACTTCTTTCAATTTTTTCAAACGCCTCTCCCATGCGGAAGCCGGCACCGCAGCTCCAACAGCACCACCATCGTGATGCAGGCATACACCAAGGATTTTTATATTTTTATCGTTGAGATAGAAGCCTGTTTCCGGATCGAAATGAAAATCCCTTATTCCGAAATCGTTACTTTGATCATCGATAACACGCGTACCTGATAATAATTGCGTTACAGCCGTATAAAGATTCGGGGCTTCAATATCCCATAACAACGGATTATCTATTTTTATTGTCGTTTTAGCAATAGCTTTACTATTCCCTCTCACCGTAACATTCGCGGTCTCAGAAGTATATGTTCTTCCGTCAGGAGCTGTGACATATGTCCTGACTTTATAGGTACCTGAATTTTTTCCATTATTTATAACCTCGGCCTGAATGGCCACGACAGCTTCTTTCGCAGAAACTTCAGGCGTCGTAACGAATACTCCCCAATGGTCGAGATGCACATCATTTACAGTGATCAGCGTGACATGCCTGTAGATACCTGCTCCGGTATACCAACGCGATGCCGGCTGCAAAGAATTGTTTACCCTTACCGCAATTACATTAGGACTGTCCGGGCCGTAATTAAGATATTCTGTAAGATCGTATATCTGGCTTACATACCCATAAGGACGGCTCCCTAAATGATGTCCGTTGATCCACACATCGCTGTTGGCCATTATTCCTTCGAACTCTATAAAGACACGCTTACCTTTGTTGGTTTCCGGGATCATTATGGATTTTCTGTACCATCCTATTCCAGAAGGGAGATACCCCCCCCTCCTCGCCCCGTGGAATTATTATGGTCGTAATCTCCTTCGATACTCCAGTCATGCGGAACATTAAGCATTCTCCAGCCGTGGTCGTCTATACCGGACAAATGTCCGTTTTCGACATCTCCAAGGTGGAATTTCCAGTTCTTGTCAATTTTGGCAACCTTACGAACCCGCTGGGCACTGGCATCGGTCCATCCTACAAACATTATTAACAAAAATACAGCAAGGATATTACAAAATCTATTCATCGTCATATTCTTTGAATTTTTAATCGGGATAGTAAATATTGGCCTTAGGCTGGGCTCCAGTCCCGTCTCCTAAGAAAAAACTAACGTGCGGAGGCTGATTAAAGCCCGTATTCTGACATGCAACGCCGATTCTGTAAACGGGGTCGTGCATAAAAGTATAAAATCTGTATTCAGTAGGTATCGTTGTTGAAAATATTCTTAATTCCATATCATCTTCGGTAGGAAAAACCAACTCCTCGCGCCAGTCTCCGAAAATATCAGCAGATATTGCAGGCGTAGCTTTTGCTCCGTTATTAGAACGACAGCCGTCTGCAATAAATATTATCTCTGTACGGGAGTTTTCCCAGTTCCATTTGGCTATAAAATTTTTATCGACTAATTCCCTCAGCAGGTCACCATCCCACCATATCGCGAAATTCATGGTGAACGGAGCCGTATCGGAAATTTTATCTCCTGTGACACTATATAATGCGGTACCGGGTCCCCAACATTCGCTTCCACGGTAACGGGGATCAATATCCACGGCCATTGCCATTCCGACATTATAATCCGCATAAACACCCCACAAACTCTCTCCAGTACGGGCATCCCTCATTTCCATTCCATGGGTGTTCGGATAGGATTCATGAGATTGAAATACTTCAAGCCCCGGTCTGTCAGGATCATGATCCGTTAAATGAATTACGTCGCCATGTCCCAATCCCGTAGTATAAAGACCCCTCCCATCGCTGTCAATAGCACAGGCGCCGTAAATTATTTCATCCTTTCCGTCACCGTCTACGTCTCCGATACTGAGGTTGTGATTTCCCTGCCCTTTATAAGCCATGAATTCACCGCTACCGTCATCAGTGTCGAATCTCCACAATCTCGTTAATTCCCCGTCCCTCCAGTTCCATGCCTCTACGACAATTCGTCCATAATACCCTCTGCACAGAACGACACTCGGTCTTTGTCCATCGAAATATCCCACTCCCGCAAGAAAACGATCCATCCGGTTTCCATAAGAATCTCCCCAGGTTTTCGGCCAATCTTCCTTTGGACCTCTTTCGATGTATTTTTCACGGACTAATTCTTTTCCTGTTTTTCCGTCGAATACGGAAAAATATTCGGGTCCGTCGAGTATATATCCAGTCTCGGGATGCGCATAATAATTTACAATCCCTTTTTCATCCGTAATAACATTTCCTAATCCGTCGATAGTCCCTTCCGCGGTCTTGCAGATAAGTTCAGCCTTACCGTCTCCATCGAAGTCATAAACCATAAAATGAGTATAATGTTCTCCTTCACGGATATTAGGTCCAAGGTCGATTCTCCAAAGGAATGTTCCGTCAAGTTTATAGGCATCAATTTTTGTAGTACCATCGGCTATACCGGCCTTCGCATTGTCGTATGGCAGGACTTCCCATTTAACTATGATTTCGTATTCTCCATCTCCGTCCAAGTCAGCTATCGATGCATCATTCGTTTTATACCCCTTAGGCTTGTTCAAAGGAATGGATAAATAATTTTTAGCCGTGGAGTTTGCAGAGATTTTAAACGAACCCGAAGTTTCTACTTCCTTTCCATTCATAACGGTTTTCACGAACCACTCGTTATCACGCGTTCCGTCGGAAAGTGAATCGACGAACCATGTTACGTCCGCTATCGGTGAGTCATTTACTTTAATTGTCGAATCTTCAGTTCTTCTGTATAAATTAAAAGCAACATTCGAAGCATCCGTACCGGACATTCTCCAGCTTATAAAAACATTGCCGTCGTCCTGCTTGAACGCGACCAATCCTCTTCCTAATTTTTCCATTTGTCTCGGAGACAGATTCGCAGCAACCGTATATGGTTCTTTTATGTGATCCTTATCCTGGCGTAATTTCGGCACGATCACAGGCCGGCTGTTGCGCTGCCTTTCCAGAGTAGGCCTATTTTCAAGAGAAGGAAAATTGCCTCCCAAATATTTCTTTAGCTTTCTTTTATTTTTCAGTTTTTCATGTACGATCCCGGCAATAAAATAGGCACCTTTATTTGTCAGGTTATTATCAATGTAAAGCTCATCAATCGCCTCGTCGGTCATAGTCTTATAAATGTCCGAAACATATTCGTAAAGATCTATGTATATAGCATTATTTTTTTTCGCAACCTCTTTCGCCCAGACAGACAAATTTTTCTTAAACTGATCATTAGTTTTACTCGAAGGAAAAGAAGAAATGACAACAGGAATACCGTTTGCAGATTTAACATCTCTAATCATTTTATTTAAGTAATACCCGTAAGTATACACGGTATCTGTTCTTTCACGGAGTTTATTTTCCACAATTTTGGATTCTTCTCCGGTACCGGGTAAAACCCCTGCCGCTCTATTATCCCGAGTCTGCATGATAGGATTATTTTCGAAAGAGGATAAATTAATTATTACTATATCTTTACTTTTAATCGAAGATATTACATTTTTCCATTTTCTTCCGCTAGATAATGTCCTCGTGCTGTACCTTCCACCAATTACGCTAAAATCCGCTATATCCGAATCCGTGCTGAAAGCAAAGTATTTTCCCCACCCCACAGCGTTGACATTATATATTTCGCTTCCCAATCTTGTGACTAAAGACCTGTTAATTTGATTATCGGGAACTACAGTATTGTCACCTACTATAAAGATATGTTTTTTTTGTTCAGGGAATATTCTTTTACACCCCGCGACCAGAATCAATAATGTTAGTATAACTGTTATACTGCCGTATAAACCTCTTCTATAAAAGAAAAATTTCATAACTCACCTTGTGAATAAATCTTATCAAAGATAAATAACTTTTGATAAAAAGAAGATATTCGAAACAATTATTGCTTTTTTACATTCACAAAGTATAATTAATATAAAAGCCGGTCTACGACCGGCTCTTTAGTTATTTTCCTATTAGCTCGACACTTCTTCGTATAAATTTCGTGAGCTCTTCTCCTTTTAACATACCGTTGGAAAGAAGGGCGAGATCTACAAGTTGTTTGACCAGTTTATTTTTACGGCCGGTTTCTTTAAGCAGGCTCGTTCTTTCGTCAACATATTTGGCCAGTTTGCTGTCCAACTCATCACGGTGATTTTTATCATCCACCGAAATATCTTCTTCTTTTATATTTTTAAGTTTATCATCGATGATATGTTTTTCAGAAGATATTTTATCTATTTTTTTATTCAACTTACCGAGCTCATCTCCAAGCTCTGACTGGACTTCACCTAAAGTATCGATTACAAGCGGGTGGTTGCCATTTACAACTACATTGAAACTGTCGGGCATTTGTCCGTAAAAAGAATGCATTCCGCCTCCCATTTCGGCCATTTCTTTCATACGGCGCATGAATTCATTCCGAGTTATAACTACAGGCTGCTGATTTTCGTCCATAGCCTCGAAACTGACCAGGTAATTAACTTTATCCGTCGAAGGAAGTTGAGATTCGAACACCGGACGAAGCACATCCTGCTGCATCGATGTGAGTGAAAGAGGCTTAACATCTTCTTTATCGATCAATTTATCGGCCACATCCGAATCTACCCTTACAAATCTATGCTCCTGATTTTTATTCTCATACCATCCTATGAAATGATTATCCAGCTGTCCGTCCATCACCAGCACGTCGTAGCCCTTAGCTTCAGCGCCTTCAATAAAACTGTGCTGTCCATCCACGTCATTTGTATAGATATAAATAACACTTTTATTCTTATCTGTCTGAGAACCTTTCACCAGTTCGTTATATTCATTCAAAGTAAAATACTTTCCTGCTGTATTTTTCAATAACACAAAATCTTTAGCTTTCTCCGCAAATTTTTCGTCTGTAATTATTCCATACTGAATAAATATTTTGAGGTCGTCCCATTTTTTTTCGAAGTCCGAACGATCCGAGTTAAACAATTCCTGAAGTCTATCCGCTACTTTTCTGGTAATGTAACTGGATATTTTCTTTACATTCGAATCGCTCTGAAGATAGCTTCTGGAGACATTCAAAGGAATGTCCGGTGAATCGATCACTCCGTGAAGAAGCGTCAGGAATTCAGGCACGATACCTTCCACGGAATCCGTAACGAATACCTGATTGGAATAAAGCTGGATTTTATTTTTCTGAATTTCAAAGTTATTCCTAATTTTAGGAAAATACAGAACCCCTGTCAGATTGAACGGATAATCTATGTTAAGATGAATGTGGAACAATGGCTCACAGCCTCCGGGATACAGCTTGTGATAGAAGTCGTCATATTCTTTTTCTGTTATTTCAGACGGCTTTTTGGTCCATACTGGGTTTGTATCGTTAATGATTTGATCTTTGTCCGTATCTACATATTTACCGTCCTTCCATTCCTGTTCTTTGCCAAAAGCTATAGGCACAGGAAGAAAACGACAATACTTATCGAGTAATTCTCTTATTTTCTGTTTATCGGCGAATTCTTTATTATCTTCGGAGATATAAAGTATTATATCGGTACCTCTCTCTTTTTCTTCATTAAGCTCCTCTAAGGTATACTCCGGCGTCCCTACACATGTCCATTTTACTGGTTTGGATCCTTCTTTATAAGAACGGGTAACCAATTCTACCTTCTCTGCAACCATGAATGCAGAATAAAATCCGAGACCGAAATGACCGATGATTCCTGCCTGGTTCTGGTATTTCTGCATGAATTCTTCAGCACTGGAAAAAGCGATCTGATTTATATATTTTTCAACCTCTTCGGCTGTCATTCCAATTCCATGGTCGGATATTTTCAGTATCTTTTTTTCCGGGTCAACCGAAATATGAATAGTTAAGTCTCCCAGTTCTCCCTTAAACTCACCCATTGAAGACAGAGTCTTCATTTTCTGTGTTGCATCTACTGAGTTCGAAACGAGTTCCCTTAGGAATATTTCATGATCGGAATAAAGAAATTTTTTGATTACGGGGAATATATTGTCCGTAGTAACCCCTATTTTTCCATTCTGCATATTGTTTGAGTTTTTTATTATTCTACATAGCAAAATTTACAATATACATGCCATCGGATTTCATCTGTCAAAATGACAGTTTTTTCTATATAGCTGGCCTAATCTTTTCCTAAAATGTCATGTGGAGTTACAGCAAGAACGGCAACGCTGATACGGCAGTTGTCCACTTTTTTCTTAATCGTTTCTATACATTCCTCCAGGGTAGCTCCGGTGGTAAGAACATCATCCACTAACAGAATATGCTTATTCTCAAATATCGAAGGATTAATTATATTAAAAATTCCTTCTACGTTTACCCATCTTTCTTTTTTGCTATATTCTGTCTGGCTGCGGTTATATTTAACACGGACAAGATTCGAGGTAGACAGCCTGCATCCTAATATTTTGGCAATCCCGCGTGAAATATAAGCGGATTGGTTGTATCCTCTACTGATTAAACGTAAAGGATGTAATGGAACAGGTACTACCAGATCGATATCAGAATAAAGAAACGATTCTTTTAGATCCTGCCCGAACCATTTTCCAAGTTGATAAGCAGCTGACGATCTGCCTTTGTATTTGAATGTATGTATAATTTCGTCATAACCGCTTCCTTTGTTATAAAAGAACATCGCCGAAGCATTTTCAACTCCGGCAATCTTTATTTTTTCCCATGCAGGATTTTCTTTAAGACCGGAATATCCGGTCACAGGCATATTCCACCTGCAAGAAATGCAGATAAACTCCTCCTGTTCACCAAGATTTTTACCACATACGGAACAGAACGAAGGTAAAAAAAGATGTAATACCGATCGGAAGTATGTTCTTATTACATGTAAAAAAAGCGGCATTTATTCATAATATGAAATATTGCTCTCTCCGCTCATTTCCTTTTGAAGGGCAATCATTTTAATTGCGGTCATTGCCGCCTCGTCGCCTTTATTACCGTGTTTGCCACCCGCACGGTCGAGTGCCTGTTGCAGATCGTTAGTGGTCAATACACTAAAGATCACAGGCATGTTGCACTTCAGCGCCAATTCCGTAATCCCGTATGTTACACCGTTGCATATGAAATCGAAATGTCTCGTATCTCCCTGAATTACACAGCCTATTGTAATTACGGCATCCACATCCGTATATTCAGCAAAAAACTGTGCCCCTAAAGTTAACTCGAACGTTCCCGGAACTTTACGTACCATTATATTCGATTCCGCACAACCGTATTTTTTCAACGTCTCGACCGCTCCGTTAAGTAACGCTCCTGTTATCTCCCAGTTCCATTCGGCAACAACAATACCTACTTTCATATCATTTGCAGAAGGGATAGCGTCTCCTTCGAAAACGGATAAATTTTTTAATTCCGTAGCCATATATATTTAAATTTAAAAAAGGCTGCCTCACAGCAACCTTTTATTATTTATACTTGGAAGGTTTATAGTTTCTGTTCAACCTGTCCGATATATTTTTCTATATCGCGAGCCTCCATAGAAGTCGGATATTTACTCTTTATGGTATTGTAATACTCAAGAGCTTTTTTATAGTCGCCCGTACTCTGTGAAAGCACTCCCGCTTTCTTCGCATAGTATGGTGCTGTAAGATCGTTATCACTCTGATCGATAGCTTTCTGGTATTGTTTAAGCCCCTGTGCCGTATTGCCCAACTGAACGTAAGCATCCCCTGCCAAACCTTCATTTACAGCATTGACCATTTCAGCCGACAATCCTTTTACATGTTTATATTTTTCAAAACAATTGATCGCATTCTGATATTCTCCTAATTTAAGGTAGCATTGTCCTGCATAATGTTTAGCCAGATTACCGCTTTTAGTCGAACCGTATTTATCGATCACCTGAAGAAAACCTAAGTTATTACCATCTCCGTGAAGCGCCAGTTCGAAAGAATCTACAGCGAAAGCGTTTTGAGCTTCAAAAATAGCTGATGCAGCTTTTTTCTGCTGAGGTACAGAATATAGGTACCTGTAAGCAGTAAAGCCACCGACAATAACCACAAGAACTAACAGAATGGTCAGTAAGGTTTTACCATTCTTGAAGATAAACATTTCCGTTTTATTGATAGCGGATTCTATTACCTCTTCCGGATCTTCCTTAACCTGTTTTTTATTGTCTGCCATAAATCAAATATTTACTTTAATTTTAAAATCTATGCAAAAGTAAACCTTTTTGTCAAATAACCTTATATTTTATTAAAAAAATCTCTTTTTTATAATACTTTTGCCTGACGGAATCCGGCGTAATGCACTTTAATGAACATAGCAAAATTAAACATAATAAATTTTAAGAATATAAAACAGGCGGAACTTAATTTTACAAAAAAATTAAACTGTCTTATCGGAAACAATGGAGCAGGAAAAACCAATGTGATCGATGCTTTATATTATCTCTCGATGTGCAAGAGCGCCTTCGGGCTTACGGACGGACAAAGCGTTAACCACGAAGAAGACTTTTTCCTTCTCGACGGCCAGTATGGAATCGACGGCCGTATCGAAAATATATTATGCAGTTTTAAGAAAGGGAGCGGTAAGGTATTCAAAAGAAACAATAAAGAATATGAAAAGCTCTCCGATCATATCGGTATAGTCCCGGTGGTTCTCATCTCTCCTTCCGACACTTCGTTGATAAATGATTCGGGAGACGAGAGGCGCAGGTTTATGAATTCCCTCCTATCACAGTACGACAGGATTTATATTGAAACCCTGATAAAATACAACCATATACTTGCCGAAAGGAACAAATTACTCAAGAAAAACGGTAGCTCCGATTTCCATGAAATACTCGATGTTCTGGATATGCAGCTGGCGTCTTTCGGAACGGTAATACACCGTAAAAGATCGGAACTTGTAGATAAGATAACGCCTGTAATAAAAAAATACTATTCTTTACTTTCGGGGCAAAAAGAAGATATCGACCTCTCATATAAATCAGAACTGAATGACCGCGATCTTTACGAAATCCTTCAGAACAACAGAAACAAAGATATCCATATGGAGCATACTACTTCGGGAATTCATCGCGACGATATTAAATTTAAAATATCCGGATATCCGATAAAAAAATACGGTTCACAGGGACAACAGAAAACATTTCTGATATCGTTAAAATTATCGCAATTTGAAATCATTGCCGGAAAAAACGGATATTTGCCGATATTACTGCTCGACGATATATTCGACAAACTCGATCTCGAACGCGTGGAAAAATTAATAAAAATGGTTTTTAGCGACGACTTTGGTCAGATATTTCTTACGGACAGTAATAAAGTAAGGCTGGAAAATCTTCTGAATTCCTTTGACGACAATTATATGCTGTATACGGTAGATAACGGAACAATTAATGTTATGACGGAATGAGACGAACGGAACCTGTTAAAATAGGTGAAATGATAGGGGATTTTTTCAGCAGCAACCCTAAGCTGGCCAGAAAAATCGCAGAAGTACGGGCTGTGGAGATTTTTAAGCAGTCCCTGGATAATAACCTGGCGGACTATATAATGAGAGTAAACGTAAGTTACGGAAAAATGTACGTGCAGGTAAGTTCATCCGTCATAAGACATGAGATCTTCATGAGAAGAAGCAGTATCATGGAAAAAATAAATAAGGAATTGAATGAAGAAATAATTTCAACAATAATTATTAAATAATACAATATCAATATTTTATAATTGTAATTTAATATATCTATTTCAAATAACTATAAAAAACATTAAATTTGTAAAAAAAAGTATGCTTCACAGGGAACAACTCGATTACCTTCTGACTTGTGCTTACAATGCTGCAGTCAGAGCCGGTGCGAAAATACTTGAAATATATAATCAGGATAATTTTAATATAAATCTCAAATCGGACAGTACTCCTATAACCCTGGCCGATAAAGAAGCCCACCGGCTGATAAAAAAATACCTTAACCAGACAAGAATTCCGTTATTAAGCGAGGAAGGACGCTATCTGTTATTTGAAGAAAGATGTAACTGGGACTTATTCTGGCTCATAGATCCGTTGGACGGTACGAAGGAGTTCATCAAGCGTAACGGGGAGTTTACAGTGAACATTGCGCTAATGATCGATAATAATCCGTTTTTAAGTGTAGTATACGCACCTTGTTTCGAGAAATTATATTTCAGCGATAAGGAAAAGGGGTCTTTCGTAAAAGACGATATAAAACCTGATCTGAATGCTGAATATACCATATCTGAAATATATTCCGATGCGAACCGACTTCCATTGGTAGAGAAACCTAACGAGCCTGTAAAAATAGTTATCAGCAGATCTCATTTATCGCCGGAGACATATGAATTCATAGAAGAAATAAAAAAACAGCACGGTGAGGTGGAGGTACTGCAAAGCGGAAGTTCATTAAAATTCTGTATGGTTGCCGAAGGTTCGGCTGACTATTATGTAAGAACGACCACTACGTATGAATGGGATACTGCTGCCGGAGATTCGGTAGCAATCTCTGCAGGTTGCTCCACACACAGCATAAAGGACCGTGAAGTAATAAAATATAATAAGGAAAATCTCGAAAATCCTTATTTCTACGCAAAAACGAAATTCATTAATCTTTTATTTTAAATATTTAGAATGGAAAAAAACTTAAGTAAAACAAAGAGGATCGCACTGGTCGCTCATGACAACATGAAGCGGGACCTTGCGGAGTGGGTCGAATGGAACTGGGAAATACTTCTCAACCACAGATTGGTGTGTACCGGAACAACAGGAAAAATGGTTGCATCTACCTTAATGGAAAGAAGGAACAACGACCATTCACGTTTCGAGATCGTTATGCTTAAATCCGGTCCGTTGGGAGGAGACCAGCAGCTTGGCGCTATGATCGCTGAAGGAGAGATAGATCTTGTCATATTTTTCTGGGATCCAATGATGGCACAACCTCATGATGTGGATGTTAAAGCCTTATTACGTATTGCCACTGTTTACAACGTACCTATGGCAATCAACAGATCCACAGCGGACTTTATAATTTCATCACCATTATTCTCCGGAGAATACACACGTGTTGTAAAAGATTACCTTTCATACGTAGAACGTACCCTTGACAACCGGGAATTTTTGCAAAATCATTTTTTTTAAGTACTTTTATTCAATGGTCGAGAAAGACTCGGCTTTTTATTTATATACATAATCTGTATGGCAGAATATAATCCGAATGATGTTAGTGTGCCGAATGGCAATTTTTTTTCAATGCCGTTCACTCCGGAAAATTCTTCTATTGTGATCCTATCCGTTCCATGGGATGTAACTACATCTTACAGGCCGGGTACGGCAAATGCTCCCGATGCCATTCTCGAAGCATCCGGACAACTCGACATGTTCGACGTACATAATCCGAACGGTTGGAAAAAAGGTATCGGAACCATTGAATTCGATTATTCCATACTTGAAAAAAGCAGAAAACTCCGGGTCGAAGCAGAAAAAGTGATTATACATCTTGAATCCGGAGAATCGGTCAGGGATCCTTACGCTCAGAAAAAACTCGATAAGATCAATGAAGCATCCAGAGAGTTAAACGATTATATATATTCAGAATCTTTAAAATGGATAAGATCCGGTAAAAAGATAGCATTGCTTGGCGGAGACCACAGCACCCCTTACGGATATATAAAAGCTCTTGCAGAACATGCAGGAGAAATTGGTATTTTACAGATAGACGCACATGCAGACCTTAGAAAATCTTACGAAGGGTTCGAATATTCACATGCTTCGATCATGTATAATGTTATAAATAATATTCCACAAGTATGCAAGATGATACAAGTAGCGGTAAGGGATATATGTGAAGAGGAAATAGACTTTATAGATCGTAACCCACGGATCCGCACCTTTATGGATAGAGAACTTTACGACGGAAAATTTAACGGGATAAAATGGAACGATCAGTGCGAATCCATAATATCACATTTACCGCAAAAAGTATATGTCAGTTTTGATATCGACGGACTGAGTCCGGAATACAGTCCGGGAACCGGTACGCCTGTACCCGGAGGCATATCATTTAACGAAGCAGTTTACCTTTTAAATAAAATAACTGAAACCGGAAGGGAAATTATCGGTTTCGATCTTTGCGAAGTTTCGCCCGGAACTAACAACGACTGGGATGCAAACGTAGGCGCACGCATATTATATAAACTCTGCAACTTAACCCTTAAATAATGTTAAAATACAGACTCAGACGAAGAGCATATGTTTTAAACGAACAGCATCATCGTGTTATGCACTCCCCTGTAACAGGAGGGGCAATCTTAATTATATGCGCATTTATTGCCATTATTCTGGCGAATCTGAGCGCAACAAAAGATATCTTTCATCACTTCTGGACATTGGAGTTCACTATTGGGTTCGAAGGCTTCAATCTGACCAAATCCATAGAAGAATGGATCAACGACGGCTTAATGGTAATATTCTTTTTCGTCGTCGGGCTGGAAATAAAACGTGAGATTATTGCCGGACAGTTATCGACAAGAAAGCAGGCCTCACTTCCCATAGCAGCAGCGATAGGGGGCATGCTGTTCCCTGCACTAATATATCTTATATTCAATGCTGGCGAGCCTACCGAATCAGGTTGGGGAATACCGATGGCCACGGATATTGCGTTCGCTCTCGGAGTATTATCGATAATGGGCGACCGTGTACCTATATCATTAAAAGTTTTTCTCGCTGCACTCGCAATCGCGGATGATCTGGGAGCGATTATCGTCATCGCATTGTTTTATTCATCCCATATTGACTGGAATATGATTGTTGCAGCACTGTTCACTCTGGCATTTCTTGTAATTCTTAATATCTTCAATGTCCGTAAAATAAAGTACTATATTATTCCGAGCGTACTTCTTTGGGTGCTATTTCTCAATTCAGGTATTCATGCAACGATTGCCGGGGTAATCATAGCCATGACATTGCCTACTAAACCGAGATTTAATAAAAAATACTTTCTCTATAAAACAAGGTATTTTGCCAAATGCTTCCAATATGAAGATAAACAGGGATTGGAGATTTTGTCTAATGAAGAACAGCACGAATGCCTTCAATCCATCCGCAAAATCGCAAGCAATTCCATAAGTCTGTCACAAAGACTTGAATACGCACTGCACCACTCCATAACTTTCATTATAATGCCGTTATTCGCGCTTGCAAATGCTGGGGTGAAAATCAACTTCTCCGGTATCGGAGATCTGATAAATAATGAGACGCTAGGTATATTTTTCGGACTCGTCGTAGGCAAACCTCTGGGAATATTTTTATTATGCTGGATAACAATTAAAACAAGGCTCTGCTCCATGCCTACTTCGGCAACATGGTTTAATATCTTTGCTGTTGCTTGCCTCGGAGGTATAGGGTTCACTATGTCGGTATTTATAGATAACCTTGCTTTCACTGATCCGAACATGATAGCGACCGGTAAAGTGGCGATCCTTATAGCGTCGATAACCTCAGGTGTTTTGGGATGGAACATGATAAATCTGGCTCATAAAAAATCGGGTAGACATTTTCCTAAATATAAATAAGACCTCTTGTATTAGGATTTTTCAAATATTTTTATTTAAATTTGCTTTTCGATTAAAAAATTAGAATATATAATTTAAAAACAAGTGATAACTATGAAAAAAACAATCATTTTATTGTCGGCTGCTACAGCGATAGTATCTTTAACTTCATGCAACGGTTCATCTCCGGCAAGTTTAGCAAAAACTGAAAGCGATAGTCTTTCATATGCAATCGGTTATGACGTAGGTAGTTCAATCAAATACAACGTGGACAGCACGTATATTAAACCGGAAGTAGTCGCAGCGGCAATAAGAGATGTTTTCAATAATAAAACAGCTCTCACCCAGGAAGAAGCATATGAATTCCTCCAGGAATATTTTATGGTAAGAAAACCTGCGAAGGACAAAGAAAATGCCGACAAATTTTTATCTGATGCAGTTAAAAGCAATAAAAACGTGGTTAAAACAGAAAGCGGACTTTATTACGAGATAATTGATCAGGGAAATGATTTTAAAGCTAATGACAGTAGAGATACGGTTGTTGTGGAATATGTCGGTAAGTTCATCTCTAACGGAGAAGAATTTGACTCTTCTGAAAAACATGGAGGACCTGCAACGTTTGCTCTTAACGGCGTTATACCGGGATGGACCGAAGGTATGCAGCTCGTAGGCAAAGGAGGAAAAGTTCATTTATGGATTCCTTACGAACTTGCTTACGGTGAGAGAGGAAGAGGTCCTATCGGCCCTATGCAGCCTCTTTATTTCGAAGTTGAAATAGTCGATGTAAAACCTTACAAGGAATAAATTTCATTAAATGATAGTTAGAACGAGGTTTTAGAACCTCGTTTTTTTTACATTTGTATTTTAAATTAAAGCAAATAAAAATGAGAAAAGCTGAAATACATACCGAAAAAGGTGTAATGAAAGTAAATTTCTTTGAAGAAGACGCTCCGGGAACAGTCGAAAACTTCTGTAGTCTCGCTGAAAGCGGATTCTATGACGGACTTACGTTTCACAGAGTTATCCCTGAATTTGTTATACAGGGAGGCTGTCCTATCGGCAATGGCACGGGAGGTCCCGGTTACAAAATAAAATGTGAAACTTCAGGAAACAACCAGTATCATGACCGCGGAGTGTTGTCTATGGCACATGCCGGCAGGGATACCGGAGGATCCCAATTTTTCGTTTGTCACAACCGGCATAACACACAACACCTCGACCGCGTACATACTGTATTCGGAAAAGTTTACGACGGTCTCGAAGTAATCGACGATATACGACCTGGGGATAAAATTGAAAAAATAGTAATTATCGAAGAATAATGGAAATACAAGGTATTGTATATAGAGTTTTGCCTGTCATAAAAGGAACAAGTGCTCGCGGTGAGTGGATGAAACAGGAAGTAGTGCTTGAATTACAGAACGAATTTAACCGCAAAGTATGTATCAGCTTCTGGGGCGATAAGGTTCAGGATGTAGCTAAAATGCGAGAAGGAACCAATGTAAGCGTTTCTGTAAACATAGAGTCGCGTGAATATAACGGACGTTGGTTTACGGAAGTAAGAGCGTGGAAAATAAGTTTTCCGAATGAGAATTCCCCTACTCCGCATGCCGACCTACCTCCGTTGAATGTTTCGGATTTCGAAGGCGGGAATTCAGGGTCTACTGAAGAAATAGACGACTTACCGTTCTAAATTAAAGTTATCAAAATAAAAAAAGCTGCATAAAAGCAGCTTTTTTTATTTATATGTAAAACAAAATTATTTGTTTCTTTCAGGACGAAGGCTTCTTACGGTATTACCTGCCTGCCACATTTCGCTTTCACGAAGTTCTTTCAATTCAGCTTCAAGTTTTTCGCGGTAGTCGTCTTTACTGTTAGTATCGATAGAACGCTGAGCTTCATTTCCGCAAGCTACCTCTGCATACAATTTCTGGAATACAGGAAGAGTAGCGTCTTTGAATGGTCTCCACCAGTCAAGAGCACCACGCTGAGCTGTTGTAGAACAGTTAGCGTACATCCAGTCCATACCATTTTCAGCTACAAGAGGCATAAGAGACTGTGTAAGCTCTTCAACTGTTTCGTTGAACGCTTCAGAAGGAGTGTGTCCGTTCTCTCTCAACACCTGATACTGTGCAGCGAAAATACCCTGAATCGCACCCATCAAAGTTCCACGCTCACCTGAAAGGTCTGAGTAAACTTCTTTTTTAAATGTTGTTTCGAACAGATATCCTGAACCTACACCGATACCTAAAGCAACGACTTTTCCCCATGCCTTACCTGTAGCATCCTGGTAGATAGCGTAGCTCGAGTTCAAACCGCGTCCTTCGAGGAACAGCCTTCTAAGACTTGTACCAGAACCTTTAGGAGCAACAAGGATCACATCTATATCTTTCGGAGGAATGATACCTGTACGGTCGCTGTAAGTTACCGCAAAACCATGCGAGAAATACAATGTCTTTCCCGGAGTCAGATATTGTTTGATAGTTGGCCAAACAGCTATCTGAGCTGCGTCAGACAACAAGTACTGTATGATAGTTGCTTTCTGGCACGCTTCTTCAATATCGAAAAGAGTTTCGCCCGGAACCCAACCGTCAGCAATAGCTTTATCCCAGCTTTTGGAATTTTTACGCTGTCCCACGATAACGTTGAATCCGTTATCACGAAGGTTCATTGACTGGCCAGGACCCTGTACTCCGTATCCGATGACAGCAATAGTCTCATTTTTAAGAACTTCTAATGCTTTACTCAACGGAAACTCTTCTCTGGTCACTACGTTTTCTTCAACGCCGCCAAAAATCATTTTTGCCATAATCTTTGTTTGTTTAGTGTTTATTAAGTGAAATTTTTAAAGTGCTATATTTTGTAAAAGATCTTCGATAGACTCCCTGTGAAGTACCACACTACCTGAGCGTGTGAACTGTATCAGCAGATCCTCCTCTTTAAGTTCCTTTCTTAATTGTTCTACCTCTTCCCTGGCCCCTGTCTTTTCTATAACCACATAATCTTGGTTCATTTCAATTATACGGGCATTGGTACTACGAAGAAGTTTATCTGCCTTAGCTGAATCCTTCAATACTTCGGAAGACACCTTATAAAGCGCTATTTCCTGCGTAATAAGCTGTTCCGGAGTATGATAAGCTACGTCAAGTACCTCTATTATTTTCTTTATCTGTTTTACGATAACCTTTATGGTGTCCTCAGTCGTAATTGCCGAAACGACAAACATACTGATTCCTTTAATAGAAGACTCCGATACCTTAAGGCTCTCTATATTTATTTTTCTCCTAAGATAAACAGCAGTGATCCTATTCAGAACACCGGCCTGATTCTCTGTAAACGCCGTTACTATAAATTCCTGTGTTTTCATAGTCCTACTCTTTAAAAATTAAATCGGATAACGATGCTCCGGCCGGAATCATCGGGAATACATTTTCCTCGTTGGCAACCGCAATTTCAAGTAAGTAGGCCCCTTCCGTATTCAACATAGTATCGATGGCATTTTTAAGGTCACATCTGTCAGTCACCCGACATGAAGGTATATCATATGCACTTGCAATCCGCACAAAGTCTGGATTCTCAAGTTCCGTAAAAGAATATCTTTTTTCAAAGAACAGCTGCTGCCATTGGCGAACCATTCCTAAAAAGCTGTTGTTCAGAATAACTATTTTAACGCCTATTTTGTTCTGCATAATCGTTCCGAGTTCCTGCATGGTCATCTGGAAACCTCCGTCACCGAGAATAGCCACAACCACTTTATCCGGAGCGCCTATTTTAGCTCCCATGGAAGCCGGCAAACCGAATCCCATAGTACCGAGTCCGCCAGATGTTATAAAACTTCGCGTATTGCGGAATTTCGAGTAACGGGCACTAAACATCTGTTGTTGTCCTACATCGGTAACTATAACCGCATTTTTTCCAGTAGCTTTGGTAAGCTCGTTTATAGCTTCACCCATCCTTATCGGTCCACAGTCTGGATTAATACTCGGAGTGATTACATTTTCAATTTCTTTATCGTATTGTTCCTTAGCAAACTGAAGCCATTCAGTTCTATCAACAGTAGAAATCTGTGGTGTCATTGCCAGAAGAGCATCTTTGGCATCGGCAACAATGCCTATGTCAACCTTAACCACCTTATTTATCTCCGAACGGTCTATATCAATATGTATGATTTTTGCCTGTTTCGCATAGTTAGCAAGATCGCCTGTTACGCGGTCGCTAAAACGCATACCTATCGCAATGATAAGATCTGCATTCTGCGTCATAACATTAGGAGCAATATTGCCGTGCATACCCAGCATTCCTATATACGTAGGAAGATCGTCGGTTATAACAGAGATCCCCATCAATGTAGTAGCAACAGGAATATTCGCTTTAGTAGCAAAATCGATTATTTCCTGTTCGGCACCGGATATTTTTATACCCTGCCCTATAAGCAGCAACGGCTTCTTTGCTCTATTGATAAGTTCTACCGCTTCATCGACAGCAGATTTATCAAGATTAGGTACTGGTTCATAGCAACGCAAAGAATTACATTTCTTATATTCGAAATCTAATTTCTCGACTTGCGCGTTCTTTGTAATATCGATAAGTACCGGCCCCGGTCTTCCCGAACGAGCAATGTAAAATGCGCGTGCGATAGCCCATGGAATCTCATCCGATGAAGTAACCTGAAAGTTCCATTTGGTAATCGGCATTGCCATACTTATTATATCCGCTTCCTGAAACGCATCGTTGCCCAATGAAGAAGCCGGCACCTGCCCTGTAATGCAAACCAACGGCGTAGAATCGAGCATCGCATCCGCTATACCGGTAATAAGGTTTGTCGCCCCTGGTCCGGAAGTAGCCATACACACCCCCACCTTACCGGTAACCCGTGCAAATCCTTGAGCAGCATGTGCGGCACCCTGTTCGTGTCTCGTTAATATATGATGTATCCTGTCTCGGAAACCGTATAATTTATCGTATATAGGAATTACCTGCCCCCCCGGATAACCGAAAATAGTAGTAGCCCCTTCTTCGATCAATGAGTAAAGAAGAGCTTCGGCTCCGGTTATGTTTTTTATTTCTGACATGATTAGATTCTTTAGTTAAACTGATCGTTAATTTCGCGTACCCCGCCTTTATCCGCTGAGGATACCATAGAAGCGTAAGCCTGCAACGCCTTTGAAACCACGCGGTTCCTTTGCTTAGGCTTGAAGCTACAGACACAGACTCGTCTCTCTGCAAGCTCCTCGTCGCTGACGACTACTTCGATAGTACGATTAGGAATATCTATTATAATCTTGTCACCATTTTCTATTAACGCTATATTACCTCCTGCTGCTGCTTCCGGTGAAACATGCCCTATCGATAAACCGGACGTGCCTCCGGAAAAACGTCCGTCCGTTACAAGGGCGCACGCTTTGCCTAATTTAACCGATTTAAGGTAAGAAGTAGGATAGAGCATTTCCTGCATTCCTGGTCCTCCCTTCGGACCTTCATAACGTATTATTACCACGTCGCCTGCCTGTACGGTTCCATCAAGGATACCTTTACATGCTTCTTCCTGCGACTCGAACACAGCTGCTTTACCTTCGAATCTCAATATGGATTCGTCTACACCGGCAGTTTTAACGATACAACCGTTCAGTGCAATGTTACCGAAAAGAACCGCAAGTCCACCGTCTTTAGAATAAGCATGTTCAACGCTTCTGATACATCCGTTCGTACGGTCGCTATCGAATTCGTTATGATAATTATCCTGTGATCCGAGTGTAATATTGAATTTACCTCCCGGTGCAGCAAGATAACTGTTCTTAGCCTCCGTATCTGCGAATGGGCTTAATATATCGTTACATTCAATAGCTTCCGCTATATTTTCATACATTACATGATTTGTATTCGGATTGATAAGTCCGCCTTTCAACATTTCACCCATAATACCCATAATACCTCCGGCACGGTGTACGTCCTGAATATGATAATGGTAATTAGGTGCCACCTTGCAAAGTACCGGGATTTTACGTGACAGCATATCGATATCCGACATAGTGAAATCAACTTCTGCTTCCTGTGCGACAGCGAGAAGATGAAGTACCGTATTGGAAGACCCCCCCATAGCTATATCCAAAGACATCGCATTAAGGAAGGAGTCCCGTGTGGCGATAGATCTCGGCAATACTTTATCGTTATCGTTATAGTAATACTCGTATGCGTTCTTAACTATTTGCTTTGCCGCTTTGCGGAATAACTCTTCCCTTAACTTATGAGAAGCCAGTAACGTACCGTTACCCGGCAGCGACAACCCTATCGCTTCAGTAAGACAGTTCATGGAGTTTGCAGTAAACATACCGGAACAACTTCCGCACGTAGGACATGCAGCCATCTCCAGTTGGTTAAGCTCTTCATCCGATACGGAATCGTCAGCACCCTTAACCATTACATCGATAAGATCGTATTCTTTATCTCCTACTCTTCCGGCTTCCATAGGACCCCCTGAAACAAATACGGCTGGAATATTAAGCCTCATGGCTGCCATAAGCATACCCGGAGTAATCTTATCGCAGTTAGAAATACAGATCATCGCATCAACCTTGTGTGCATTACACATATATTCAACACTGTCCGCAATCAGGTCGCGCGAAGGAAGCGAATAAAGCATACCATCGTGCCCCATCGCTATACCGTCGTCAATAGCTATCGTATTGAATTCCGCAGCAAAACAACCTTCCTCCTCGATCCATCCTTTGATCTTCTGGCCTATTTCATGCAGGTGGACATGACCGGGGATAAACTGGGTAAAGGAATTGACTATTGCAATTACCGGTTTACCGAATTGTTCCTCTTTCATCCCGTTTGCTCTCCACAAACTCCTCGCACCTGCCATTTTGCGGCCCTGAGTGGTTGTATTACTTCGAAGTGGTCTCATATTAAGTTTTAAATTTCTATACAAAAAAAACATTTCCGGCTGTGAAAATCATCTTAAGGCAGTTAGTTTTTATGATGCCAAAACCGCCTTTAGCAGCACTAACCTACTAAAAAACAAGCAAATGCAAACGCAAAACACCGACAATTAAAAGCCGTAAATTCTTAACAAATATCAGAATTTCTGATTTTTACGAAGGGCAAAATTAAAAAAATAAAACGATATATCCTTAAAAACTCTTGTTAAATCTTTATCTTTGCGGGCAGTTATCTAAAATTTATACAGTATAATATGGAAGAGAAATATTTGCCATTCGTTGAAGAGCTTATCGAACTGGCAATCAAAGAAGACATTGGCGACGGAGACCATTCCTCCCTGTCTTCAATACCGTCGGATGAACGGGGTAAAATGAAACTGTTAGTTAAACAGGAAGGTATAATTGCAGGAGTTGAAATAGCACAGATGATCCTTCAAAGACTGGATCCGAAAGTAGTGTTCAATAAACTAATCGACGACGGCACGAATGTTAAACCCGGCGATATTGTTTTTTACGTCGAAGGCAGGCTCATTTCCATTCTTCAAGCAGAAAGGATCCTTCTGAATGTTATGCAAAGAATGAGCGGGGTCGCAACGCAGACCTCCATGTACGTTAAAGAAGTGGAAGGAACAAAAACGACCATTCTCGATACCCGTAAAACCACTCCGGGAATGAGGGTTCTCGATAAAATGGCTGTTAAAATAGGTGGGGGCGACAACCATCGCATGGGTCTTTTCGATATGATTATTCTGAAAGATAATCACATAGATTTTGCCGGAGGAGTATACAACGCGATAAACAAAACACGCGCCTACCTGAAAGAAAAAGGCAAAAGTCTTAAAATAGAAGTAGAAGTCCGCAACTTTGAAGATATAAAAGAAGTATTCCGAGCTGGCGGAGTGGACCGCATTATGCTCGATAACTTCACGCCGGAGCAAACATGTGAAGCTGTTAAAATGATAGACGGTGCATGTGAAATAGAATCATCGGGAGGCATTACACTTAAAAATTTAAGAGAATATGCCGAATGCGGAGTGGATTTTATTTCGGTCGGAGCTTTAACACATCAAATAAAGAGTTTGGATCTTAGCTTGAAAGCTTGTTAATTTTTATCCAGAACCTAAGAAAAGAGAATTATTATCAACATCATATCTTAAGGTCCTACTTGGAATTAATCCTATTCTGTCGACAATGAAAAGAATATTCACTTTATTGTTTACGCTGACTGCAATTACCCTACTCTTCGCACAAACGGCAGAACAATAAGAAAATGAGGCAATCTGCAAAGAATTGTCGAAAAAATTGAGTTATATGACAGGCCTATCGCTTGCCCAATACCTGAATTATATGAACAGCGAAGAAATACAGGACGTACTTCGCCGTTACTATGATCCGGAAGCTATGTCAGAAGGCTTCGAGGAAGGATTGTTCGGCAAGGCTAAAGATGAGGAATTCGATCATTACGATGCTGTTTCCCAGATGCTTTGGAATATACTTGAAGCTGAAAAAGAGAAAAAATTTACGGCAGAAATGTCTCGCATTTTATCACTGCCTGAATTTGGTTCGATGGAAGCATTGGGGGACAGCGCACGTTATGAAATCATTAATCCCGGTACAGGCGAACTTATTACTGCCAATCAGCCGTTTGTGGAGAATTACAGAACCACATCTTCCTCCGGTATAGTCCGGCACGAAGAAAACGGATATATTACGACATGGTCGAATGTAGGCAATGGGGCGCTCGCCGCAGCTTATGAACGGTTCGCCAGAGTCGGGGCATGCTTCCGTGTAGTCTACACCGACCAGCATATGATCGAATATAAGTATGGCAACGAGGACGAACTTCCCATTTTAATTTTCGAAATAGAGATACTCCTACTATCGACTCCGGAAGAAATGCAGAAATACCGCGATGAAAAATATTGATGCCATGAGCTTGCAATCATACGGCGAGGGTCGCCAGTATTCCTAAAGGTGTGGCTTATATCAAGAATTATTTCACCCTAAAATTCTTCCCCGTCCGGTTCACCACCTAACCCGTCGTTCCATTTCATAGACGCATGTGCGCCATTACAAAATGGTTTATTAGCTGACTGTCCACAACGACAAAGAGTCATTCTATTCCTGACTTCATAAGTAAATCCATCCTGCCGGGATAAAGGAATACCTCCGAATACCCATAATGCACCACTACTGTGAATCTGTGGATCCTCGATCAATCCCAGTGAAGGCTTCAAATCCGGTTCATAAGGTTCGCCAGTCTCTTTATTCCACGCCGACAGTCTTCCGACTGGACAATGTTCCGATTCCCTTTTAGTGAGTTTCACACTCTCGTCATCGTCCATCATCACACGGTTCCATACCTGGCCTTTAGCATCGCACATACGAGCAAAGGCACAATATATTTCATTATCGCTCAAAATTAATTTTGGACCGTTATATGCTACCGCACCTAACAACAAAGGCTCTTCCGGGGCAGTAAGAGTCGGATCCCAATCAGCATTTACATGACTACCGTCGCAATAAGGTGCATTCTTGGACGATCCGCAACGGCAGATTGCAGTCGGTTCCTTATCTGTTGAAAAACTTCGTCCGGCTTTAAAATACCATGGCTGCCTGTCCTCGTTCAACATAATAAATTGCTGTTTCATAGGAGGTTTGCCATAAACCATATAAGGACCATCCGAAATAATGGTAATATGAAATTCTTCGGGTGCAACTACACTCCCTTTCTGCACAGTATAATCTTTCATCGTTATAATATTTTATGATAAATATTAATAACAAAGAATATGCCCGGTGTCCGAAAAGAGCTGATTAATTATTTACACGGAATACTTTCTGAACTTCTTTTATTCTTAAAAGACTGTAAATAACCATATCTACTACCTGAGTACTGGTTACCTCTATATTAATCAACCCGGATAATGTTCCGCCGACAGAGTTCAACGACATCGAACGGATATTAATACGGAGATCCTTTGTTATAATTTCCGTTATTCTATTTACAAGGCCAGCAGCATCTTCCGCCTGTATTCGGATAGTTGCACGGAATGCTCCTTTAACATTATCGTTTCTCCATTTGGCACGCAGCACCCTGTAAGGATATCTGTTTTGCAGTCTTACGCCATTTGGACAGTCATTCCTGTGAATGGTTATTCCGGCTGCGATAGTAACAAAACCGAATATATCGTCGCCATAAATCGGATTACAACACTTCGCCAGCTTGAAACTCACATCACGCAAAGAATCATCTATAACAAGTATATCGTCGTTATTTACTACTTTTTTGATCCGCGTTTCTCCTTTCGGTTTTTCTTCGACCGGAGCATAATTCCCGGTAATGATATCTTTAATTTCGGCGATGCTTACTTTGTCTTCTGCGATCAGCGCATATAACTCCGTACCGGTTTTCAGCTTATAATGTTTACACAACAAAGTGACAGCTTCCTCGATCGTGAGATTATTGACCTTCCAGTTTTTGAGTTTACGCTCCAGCGTCTCCCGTCCTAACTGCGATTCCTTAGCCTGTTCTTCCCGGATAAAAACTTTTATTCTTTGCTTTGCTTTTCCGGTGACTACGATATTGAGCCAATCAGGTTTAGGCTTCTGGTTCTTAGAAGTCACAATCTCCACCACGTCACCGTTATGGAGCCGTTCCCGAATAGAAACATTCTTATGGTTGATTTTAGCTCCGGTGCAGGTATATCCTAATTTGGTATGTATATCGAATGCAAAATCAAGCACCGTTGCATCTTCGGGCAACTTGCGCAGATCACCGTTAGGTGTAAAAACAAATATTTCGTTAGAAGATATCGTAGCGTCCAATTTTTCGGAGATTCCGGAAATCGTTTCCGTAGTTTCCATAATATCGCGGAGTTTACCCAGCCAGGCCTCGCTGCTCATCCCATTCTGTTTAACTCCTTTGTATCTCCAATGAGCCGCAACTCCTCTTTCGGCGACTTCGTCCATTCTTTCGGTACGAATTTGAACCTCGACCCATTTGCCTTCTTTGGTTACTACGGTAGTATGCAGCGACTCGTAGCCATTCGATTTGGGAATAGATATCCAATCCCTCATACGTTCAGGATTAGGTGTATAAAAATCCGTAACTATCGAATATACACTCCAACATGTTGTTTTTTCCTGCGCCGGTTCACAATTCAATATTATCCGCAGAGCAAAAACATCATAAATCTCTTCGAAGGTAACGCCTGTACGCTTCATCTTTCTCCATATCGAATAAACAGATTTAGTGCGGCTTTTTATGTGGTATTTAAAATTATTCGCATCGAGTTTACGGAGTATAGGCTCGAGGAATTTATCGATAAAAGTCAGTCTTTCCTTTTCGGTCTCGGCAAGCTTACGTACAATTTCCGCATGCTCCTCAGGATATGTGTACTTGAGCGACAAATCCTCCATTTCGGATTTTATACTGTATAAGCCGAGTTTATGCGCTATTTGGGAATATAGATTAAGGGTTTCCCATGATTTCATATCACGTTTTTCCGAAGGGAAACTATCCTGTACACGCATAATTTCGAGCCTGTCTGCGAGTTTTATTATTATTACGCGGGGGTCTGTGGAATAAGAAAGAATCAATTCCTTAAAATTATCGATCTGTTCTTCGGATTTTTTCGTATCGACATCTGAAATATTACACAGACCTTTAAGAATGACAATAGGTTCTTCGCCGAAATTTTCACGTACCTCATCGAGAGTATATCTTTTAAGGCGTACCATATCGTGAAGAAGAACGGCAACTACAGAATTACGTCCAAGCCCGATCTCATCCGCGACGATCATTGCTGTATTTATAGAATGTGTAAAAAAAGGCGTATTATTGTACCGTCTTTTATCGTTCAATCCGCGGACAGCTATCTGAAGAGCTTTTTTTATTAGACCGTAACTATTTTCGCTGAAATTATTTTTTATATACCGAAGGAATGGTTTACAATATCGTAAAACCTCGTTAATTCCGTATTCTTCAACCTCTGCCATAACTTCCATTTTATGGCTATAAAGATAATTATATTTTAGAGTTTTTCATCAGCTGTAGACCATAGATTCTTCATAAATATCAAACCTATCGCCAGGGTAGCTTTTCCGTAAAATAATATCTATAAGATAATGTATTTTTTCTACACAGTTCTCCCATGAATGGGACTTGGCAAATTCTATACGGGCATCCAATACCTGTACATTAACGTCCTCACGTAATGCTATATCTACTAAATTAATAAAATTATTGGAATCGCCTGCCAGATAAACGTGCCCATAAAAATTATTCATTGCAGGCATATCGCAAGCAACTACCGGCTTACCGATATACAGATACTCATCTATCTTGCTGTGATATTGTTTATTGGTGATATTATTAACGGCAACAGGATAAATACAAACATCGAAATATGTTGCATACGAAAGATATTTATCTGCTCTGTCCTCTCGGATAAAAAAAACATTCGGAAGCATATGGATAGAATGTCTTTTGAAGATATGATCTTCCGTACCTATTAATACGATCGAATAATCCGGGCGGCTCACAGCCAGCTTAAAAATGAGATCAGGAGACATATGCTTTATATCGAGATTTCCGGTATACCCAATTATAGGCCCGGGAATAGATCGGAGTTTATTATTTATAGAATAATCTATATAATTTCCGGAGAAATCCACTCCCTGACCAATACTAAAAGAATTTAAATTCTGCTCCCTGAACTTTACGGCGTAGGCGTCTGAGTTTGTAATAATAATATCCGATTTTCTCACGAGTATTTTTTCCAATCGATTAATTTGGTCTTCAATGTAATTGAACCTTCTACGGCCTGAAATCTTATAATAAACAGACAATTTAGGCATTAATAATTCTTTCAGGTAGAAACTGCCAAACACATCATTGTCATTTATGTGAATAACTTCATTAAAATTCAGTTCATTCATGGCCCAATGAATAGCGCGCGATAATTTTCTGTTATTTTTTTTATTAAGAATATCAAAAACCGAATCGTAACTGATCTTATTAACAGGAGCTATCACAACTGGAGGCTCCATTATCCACAATGAATGATTTATTCTCTTGATTGCCATATTGGACCCTTTCAGCAAATTAGAGCGGAATTCACTATCGACGGAACCCTTCATTAGCTGGATTATATCCTGAGGTGGATTTACATACAGAACCTTGTTATAACGAGACATCTCCATTGCCATATGCTGAGCATCTCCCATATCGGAGTCACTCCACGACCTATCACTTGTAATAACAAAATTCTTATCGTGTAACATTTTAAAAAATCAAATTACAAACACTTATGAACAACTATTAACATTTTATCAACATATACTTTTGCATCTATTAACAAAAGCCTTGCCTTTTTTTGAAAATAAATAACAATTCATATTTTTATAAAAAAAAGTAGAAAAAATTTGGAAATTATGACAAACTCACATACATTTGCACACGCAAACATAAGCATGGCACCGTAGCTTAGCTGAATAGAGCACTTGACTACGGATCAAGAGGTCCCAGGTTTGAATCCTGGCGGTGTCACTGACAATTAAAAGAGTTACGAGATTTTGTAACTCTTTTTTTGTTCTTATTTTTGAGTATTAAAATTACCATACAAAGAACAAATCTGAGTATTATGATTATTGTATGTTCTAAGAATAATTGGTATCTCCACAAGCGTATTAAAAATTTTCCCGCTCTTTAGAAATTCATGATATACATAAAACTTTTAATACATACCAAGTGCTTTTTCGATCTGCCGGAAAAGCTCCTCCTCCTTGCTTGGTTCAAGTGCACGGTTAATTACGATCGTGCCATCCGCGTCAACAAGCATGTAACGCGGGTATAAATTTATGCCGTAGTTATTATTTATATCCATATGCAGCGCTTGAGAAGCTCGGACATGATAACCGGATAGTTCATACTTTTTAATGGCACTGCGCCATTTTTCGTCTAATTTTTCGTTGTCAACCGAAATATATAGTAGTTCAATACCATTATTATGCAAGTAATCCTTAAGCGGGTCGCTTTTTTCCATCTCCTCCAAACAGGGCCTGCAAGTGTGAAACCAAAAGTCGATAAATAGAGGTTCGCCTTTAAATATAGCGATTACATCCGCAAGTTTTTCGTAACTGTCGTAACCATCTACAAAAATCACTCCTTCCGGATATTGGTCGTTCGACATAATCTGGTATTTTTCCAATTCGTCCAAATAATTTTCCAAAGGTTCTATATAGAATGGATCCGGGTCGTTTCTAAGATAGTCCTCTATATAAGGGGCCACTTCGGGATCCCAAGACTTATTCCAGAATCCAAGGTAAAAATACCTCACCCCCAGAGCTCTGGATCTTAATACCGGGTCCTCAATAGCATCCTCAATGGCCTGACGGAATCGTGGCTCCCAATATTTATAGCCCTCGGCATTAGATTCAAAATTGGTTTGAATTTCTTCTCCGTTCATAAATGGAAGATATTCTCGAACATATCCGTTCAGAAAAAGAAAAAAGTCTTGGCTGTCTACGTATTTACTTACCGGAAACTCTTTAAAAATCCGTTCCCATGTCTCTTTAAATCCGGTATACATTGGTGTCCCCTTCGCATTGCAATCCTTTAAATTACTATTTATTGCTACTGATAATCCGGAAATGTAAATAAATTCTATTTCCCGTTCAATATTCTGCCGTAATACCTCACTCATAGGGATGGTGTCGAATACAGCCTGTGCAAGGGAGATTTCCTTTAAGAAATTATCGAACATCCGACCGCCTACGGTATCTAGAGGATACTGGGTATAGTCGTTATTGCTACGATAGTATTTAGTATAGGAGATATTCCAGTTTTTCTTACTCCAATCATAGAAAGCCTGCTGTGCCACATCATCTATTAAGAATGCACCTCCAGCTAAACGATCGAATGTAACATTGTGGGTCTTACCTGGTTCGAGCAATAGAGCTCCATAAATACTGTGACCATTGTTGACATTAACAATATAAGAGGGGGTGACACGATCTATTACTACGGAGAAAGAATAGCCGCCATCGGGAGATTTTTCAAGCGGCATCTGAAAATTTTCCGCAGGTACCGAGTATTTTACCGCGGTATCCCCTTCTCCGGTAAAATGAATGTTGACGGTAGTCATCTTGGTGTTATTGGCCGACGTAACGAATGACAGGAATGTCAATAAAAAATGGGAAAAAGGTTTTTCATTGAGAAAATTAATTAAATCCAATTATAAAGTTAAAGATTAATTTTATATAACAAAAAAATCCTTCCATTATTCAATTCAATATAAGAAATAGGCTTTCCCTCATCAAAAATTTATGGTTGGTGTTTTATGATGACGTTAATCGTGATTTTCAGCAGGTTAATGTACTACCCTATTTTATCAGGAAACAGAAGAATTTATATAATCTTCTTTTATACAGAACTGTAAAATAATAATTCCTTAGTTGCCAACCATACTCTTTTATGAATCATTAAAAAAAAGTAAATTATATAAGTTTAGTACAATTACTTTACAATGTGAATTTCAAATATTTTTTTGTTAATTATTGAGACCATTTATAATTCATCGACTTTTTGTCAATACGAATTATTTGCAATGTTCTTCACATTCTTAAGAAAAACCAAATATAAAAAATTCTTTATATTTGATATGCAACCCTCAGCGTATGATATTTAGAAAATTTTGTGTATTAATGATTCATCAAAAGCAAAATCTTTTTACACTAAGTATGGTATACATTTTAGCAATGGCGAATTTGTAGCCGGATCAAATGCAACAGCAACGGAGAGGCAGAATGTTTCAGAAGTAAATAAAGCTTATTCAAAAGCTCGAAGTCAATACGATGAATCTCGTTATTCAACCACTGATAAAAATGTTAGAGCTTATGTTCAATTTTTAGAAGATATGGATGCTGGAATGACAATATATGATACTATCCGGATGATTACGGAACTCCAATTTATAATCATGTAATTGTAGTCAATACATTTCAGACTCTTTTTAAAAGTTGGTAATTAATTATAAAACTAATTTAATATGAAAAAACTAATTTTAATGACAGCAGTAATTCTTTTGGTACAGAGTATAACTGCACAATCCTATCTCCATTAAAAGAATTCGAAAACGAAGAAGATAAGGGATTAATCGTAAATGAATACCATAATGCTAATTACCTATGGGATTCTCCTATAAAGGGCAAAAAGTTTCAGGATTTTCTTAATCAGTATGAGTTACCGATAAAATATTTGACTATTGAAGAATATACTTCGGATAAATTTAACGTCAGGTTATATAATCAGACAAAGGAGCAAATTGAGATGTCGAATGGACCTTTTTCTTTATTAATTACCTTTGAATACGGTAATAACAGTTTTTCTGAAATACAGAATAAAATTTCCTCTATGGATATAGATGAACAACTTAATTTTTTTAAGGATTTTAAAATCATTTTAACCGAACCGCAAATTACAGTTAAATTTGATTATTAATAATAGGAACGGCGCGGAGCCGTTCCTATTATTTAACCCATGCCGAATGATGAGACTTTACTTTATACTACTAACCATACTTTTATTTTCTTGCAACAGGGCGGAGGATAATCGTAAATTGGAATATGCCCTCGACATTGCCGGAGAAAACCGTGCCGAACTCGAAAAGGTTCTGGAGAATTACGAACAAGGTTCGCTAAGATATAAATCCGCAAAATTCCTAATAGAAAATATGCCGGACCATATTCATCTGAAAAGTAACTTGATTGATGTTTTCAGGGATTCGATACCGCAGACCAGGGACAATAAAGTTATTAATGCTCTATGGGAAAAACTTGCAGATAGCTTACCGGACAATTCTGAGTATTTTCAGGATGTTCAAACTTTAAATGCTGAATTTTTAAGTAAAAATATCGATAAAGCATTTGTTGCGTGGGATTCAGCAAAATGGAAAAACGAAATCAATTTCGATATCTTCTGTAAATATATTCTGCCGTATAAAGTCGCTAACGAACCTATTTTAGAATGGCGAACTCAACTTAGGGAAGAATACCTACCGCTAATCGACACCGTTGCCGATCTTAATACCGCATTCGAAATAATCTATAAAAAAGTTATGGGGCAATTCCGTGACCTTTGGGTAGCGTGCCCATATCCTCGTGATCCCGTTATCACAAGTAAGGCAAAAATCGGCAACTGCTTTGAAAAAGCAGTATTTACAGTTTATGTGATGCGTTCGCTCGGAATACCATCTGCGGTGGATTTTAATCTTAAATGGGCAAACTATGGAAATATGGCTCATGAGTGGGTTGTGCTTGTAAAAAACGGTGGAAAAACGTTTTATATATTCGATGAAGAAAATCCGGAAGCCGAAGAATTTGGGGATATAGATGCTTCGGTTTTATCTTACTCTTATCCATATGATAACGAGAATTCTTTATTCGTGGTAGATACATTGAAAAAAACGGCTAAAGTTTACCGAAGAACTTATGAACGTTTTGACCTGCCTGAAACACTGGAAAATGAGAGTATTGTCGAAGTTTTTAATGACACCCATATTCTGGATGTATCGGGAAACTACGGTAAAAAATATTCTATTACTGTTTCTGTAAAAGGTAATGAAAAATATAGTAACATTTATTTGTGTACTTTCACTCACGGCGACAGCTGGCATCCGATAGCTATAACTGATATAAAAAAAAACAAAGCGGTATTTGAAAATCTTGAATCCGGCATCGTTTATCTTCCTTCTTATTACAATGGCAAGCGGATGATTGCATTGAGTAATCCGATAATTTTAAATAGCGACGGATCTATAAAAATCCTTGATCCGGATAAAGAGCTCAAAATTTCTGCAACGCTTTATCGGAAGTATATTCTAATGGGTCAATGGATTGACAGATGGAGTCATTTCATCGGTTGCAGGTGGGAAGCATCCGAACATTCGGATTTCAGGGATAGCATTATATTACAGGAGATAACCGATATCCCGTTCGGCAACCAGATAATAAAGATCGACACCACGCAAAAATTCAGGTATATTCGTTTTGTCACTCCCGTAGAAGATTCTTCTAAACGTTATCAGGTTCCTAACCTTTCCGAAATAAGTTTATTTTCTAAGATCACGAAAAGAAATACAATAAAAGTAAATGCTGTTATTACCGCAGAAGGACACCGGATCGACAACCCGATGAGAACGGTAAATCTACTATCCGATGATAAATACCTGACCGGAACTTATTGGAGATATCCATATACAATAACTATTGATTTTGGGACAATAGAGCATGCATTATCCGAGATTCATTATTATCCCGTAACGGATGTAAATTTTATTCAGGATCATCAATACGAACTGTTTTATTTCGATAAACAGTGGATTTCATTGGGGAAAAAACGGCCTGAGACGGATTTTCTTATTTATGAGAATATTCCGGATAATGCTCTTCTCTGGTTAAGAGACCAAACCAGAGGTGAAGAAGAACGTATATTCACATATGAAAACGGACGGCAGGTGTGGTGGTAATTAAAGTCTAACAAACAATTACGAGACCATATCTACACACTCATCTATATTAAATTATTTAATATATGTTACTAAATTAAATTATTTAATATATTTGTTACTAATGGTCATAATCTACCTTACAAACTACATAACTGAAAATGAATATTATGAGAACTTATTTGAGAAATTTAGCTGCAACAGTATTTTTAATAGGGATTTTCACACCCCAAATACAGTCCCAATCATTGAAATGGATAAGCAGTACCGAAGGTGATATATGGAAGCAATCTTCCGTCAGGTTACAAAAAAAGGCAACAAACACACCCCTGCTTGAAATTACCGGAGAAGAGAATTTACTGACTTTTAAGGCATGGGGAACTTGCTTTAACGAATTAGGATGGGACGCACTGAATCTTCTCCCGGCAGGACAAAGAGAAAATATCCTTAAAAATATCTTTTCCCCTGACGGCGATCTTCGCTTTACGATGGGTAGATTTTCAATGAATGCTAATGATTATTCCAGGGATTGGTACAGCTGTGACGAAGTTCCGGGAGATTTCCAATTAAAATACTTTAATATAGAACGGGATAAAACGACGATCATTCCTTTTATAAAAGCTGCCCAGAAATATAACCCTGATCTAAGCTTCTGGGCATCCCCATGGTCACCTCCTTCGTGGATGAAAATAAACCATTATTACTCTGTACGGAGCGATAAGAACCATAACGAGATGGATCCCCTCTCGGATATAGCCCTTTTCGAAGAAAATACGGAAACCGCCCGCAATCTATTTCCCAGACAGCTCGCAGTAAACGACTATTTTATTCAGGATCCGCGCTATCTTAACGCTTACGCCAATTATTTCTGTAAATTCATTGATGCTTATAACGAGCAGGGAATCCCTATAAGCATGGTAATGTTCCAGAACGAGGCCTGGAGCTATACCAATTATCCCGGTTGTGCATGGACGGCAGAAGGAATTATACGGTTTAACACGGAATATTTGGCCCCTGCTTAAAAAAAACAACATCCAGATGTTTCTTTATATATGGGAACCATTAATACCAATAGGTACGAAGTGGTCGACCGTATACTTTCCGACCCACGAATGCCAAGCTCAATCCAAGGTGTGGGTTTTCAATGGGACGGAGGACAAATACTCTCCCGGATAAGAGAAAAATATCCTGATTATAAGTATGTACAGACAGAAAGTGAATGCGGATGGGGAAGTTTCGACTGGAAGGCAGGCGAACACACATTCGGCCTCATTAATCACTATATTGGAAACGGCTGCGAAGAGTATACTTTCTGGAATGTTATATTAAGCGATGATGGCGTTAGCGGTTGGGGATGGAAACAAAATTCCCTTATAAGGGTAAACTCTGCAACTGGAACGTTCGTTTACACTCCTGAATATTATGCTGTAAAACATTATTCACATTTTGTGTCACCATCTTCACAACTGCTCGGTTACTACGAAAACAATGACGCAAAAACACCAGTGATCATTTTTGCGGATCTACAGGGTAAATACACTATAATTGCCGGGAATTTTAACGAAGAAAAGAACGACATTACCATAAAATTGAAAGGACAGTATTTAAATGTGACGCTCAAACCACATTCTTTCAACACATTTATTCTTTAAACGTGAGCGCATTTTTAGAGTGAAATAAAACATAGTTTCAGAGTTTTCGTTATTAATTATAACTTTGGTTATAATTATGATATCAATGAATAGGTTAATCCTGATTATATATTTTCTTTTTTATTTACATTTATCGTTTGCACAAAAAATCGTTTATACGGAAGTATCCACACGAAATCAGTTACCAGCAGCGGAAATCACCTGTATCTTACCCGATTCGGAAGGTTTTGTATGGTATGGAACCAACGGAGGAGGAGTATTTCGTGATGACGGATACACGGTTATACCATTCAGATCTGATTTCAATAATCCTGAATTACTCGGAAGTAACGATATAACAGACATAGCTGAAGATAAAATCAATAACCGTATATGGATAGGAACGAAAAGAGGGGTTTATGTACTTGACAAATCAGACTACCATGTCTACCCTTTAAATTGCAAGGAATTAAAAAGCAAATCTGTAAATTCTCTAAATATTTTTTCTGATGGCAGTATATGGATCTCATCGAATGAAAAACTGTATAGGTTAAAGAATGAAAATAGCATACCGGTAATTTATCCTGTAATATGGGATGGTTATCCCAAATCTGTTTATGATCTTTATGAAGACCCAGATCAACAGATCTGGATGCTGCAGTGGAAAGGAGGTATCCTGAAATACGATTCCGATGAAGATAATTTCATTCCTTTAGAATGGCCGTTCGTCGAAGGCCCCACCTGTATTATTAAAGACGTTGCATCTTCCAATTATTGGATCGGCACATGGGGTAACGGTATTATACGTTTTAATCCAACTGAAAAAGATGTCGATAAAATGTATGTTACACAGGACTTATTCCTGAATTCAGGAATAGATCGAAAAATGATAAACAGCATAGTTCAAGACAGTTTTAAGAACTATCTTTGGGTGACTGCAATGGATGATTTGTATGCATATGAAATAACTGAAACAGGAACGCTGATTGCCGTCAACACCGAAGATTTTTTACCTCCCGGGGAAAAAATAGTTCATAATGTAACTGTTGATTATTCCGGAAATTTATGGGTCTCAGGAGACTATCCAAATGCTTTTATTATTTCTTTCCAACAAAATGAATCTTTCAAAAAAATAAATTTACCACAGGTCAAAAATAATATCGGCATTCCGGTAAGTCCTGTTAAAATGTTATTTGAAAACGGGAATTTTTGGTTTTGGCAGAAAAGATCCGGTTTATGGGTATGCCAACCTGAATCCGGTATTTTTGATACATATAGTAAGAACGACATTCTGGCATATCTTCAGAAATCAAATCACCGGAATGGAGTATACACAATTTAAAATAGAAATACAATCCAGTTTCTGGAGTTTAAAGATAAACAGATAAAAGAAACCGATATATGCACATTGTCATCCATAACTGAGCCTGAAAGAATCCTCACATTATATGAAGATGATTATGGAAATTTATATATAGGTACGAGCAGCAGGCTTTTAAAATATAGCCCGGGAATTACAGAGATTGAAACAGTTTTGGACAATACAGGAATAATAAATAATTCTGTTATATCTCAAGATGGAAATATTTATATATCAACCGAATCCAAAGGATTTGTTGTCATAGCATCCACAGGAGAAAAATATTATCATAAAAAAAACGAAACCTTCTCATTCGTTGTTATGGCTCCCGATAATAAAGTCTGGACTACTACAACCCAGGGTGTAATCTACTGCTATGATCCTGTAACAAACACTATAACCTCCAAAACATCCGAACTAGGGCTCACAGGTGAAATCATACATGGTATAGAAGCGGATAAAGCCGGAATTATATGGGTGCTTACCGATAAGAAAATCATTAAATATTATCCTCTCGAGGAAATTTATGAAGTTATTTCCAGCTACGATTATTCCGTCGGCTTTAATAGTTTTTTATGCCTATTCAAAGATGAAAATGGTATAATGTATGTCGGAGGAACCGGAGGAATCCTTGTTTTCGATAATTACGAAACATTCGGTAAGGAATCGTATATAGGTAAAGTTTCTCTGACGTCAGTAAAAATAAACGGAATGTCACAGAAGGTCGGGTATAATCTGGAAAATATAAATCTTAAACCGAACGAAAGAAATGTGGAGTTACATTTTTCTACATTCGACCATTTGTATAAAACCAAAATACGATACGCATACAGATACCAAGGATCATCCTCGGATTGGAGCTATCTTCAAGAAGAACAGAACACCGTATATCTTAATGAATTATCCAAAGGAATTTATGAAATAGAAGTGAAGGCAACTGACAGGAATGGTTATTGGTCCGAAAATGTTCAGACTGTGCATATAAAACGATTACCCTCGTGGTATGAGTCATGGTGGGCCTTCGTTTTATATGCAACCCTGATAATAGTAATTTTATTATCCGTAGTCAAAAAATATATAGAATTTCAAAAATCGAAGGAAAAAATGCGTATAAATGAGGAATTATCCCATGTTAAATACCGTTTTTTTACAAATATAAGCCATGAGTTGCGAACTCCTTTGACACTGATAATAACACCATTAGAATCAATAATTAAAAAATTACCAGATTCGGAAATTAAGGATCAGCTGCAATCTGTACGTAAGAATGCCCGAAGTCTGATGATTCTGGTAAATCAATTGCTTGATTTTAGAAAGATAGAATCCGAAAAGGAAGTGCTCCATTTATCTCACGGTGATTTAAAGGTTTTTCTTCACTCTGTCTTCCACAATTTTATTCTGTCCGCAGCGGAAAAAAATATACGGTTTGAATATAAATCCGAAATAAAAACTTTATCAATGGTATTCGACCATGATAAATTGAAAAAAATAATATACAATCTTCTTTCGAACGCTTTAAAATTTACGAATGCAGGAGGAAAAATAATTATGTCCCTCGATACTTCAACATTTGACGACCGGGAATACGCCTGTATCAAGGTCGCGGATTCCGGAATGGGCATTCCTGAAGAAGATCTCGAAAGTATTTTCGATCCGTTTTATCAGGTTGGCTCGTCCCATGAGAATTCAGGAAGCGGTATAGGTCTGCATCTTGTAAGGGAATACACCAAACTGCATGAAGGTAAGGTATATGTTGAAAGTAAGAACGGAAAAGGTTCGGTATTTACAGTTCTTATTCCTTTAGATCTACACGTTGAAGGAGAAAAGTCATCGCCTGATCAACAGTGCATTCCCGATGAAAAAAATAGAGATGCTGGTAAAAAGATACTGATTGTCGACGATAACGACGAATTCCGGAATTATATAAAAAATGAATTAAGCGGATATTACTCCGTACACGAGGCATCCGGCGGTGAAGAAGGTGAACGATTGGCAATGGAATTAATTCCGGATATTATCATTACCGACCTTATGATGCCAGGTATCGACGGCATAGAGTTGTGCCGTCGAATTAAAAATAACATCGAGATTTCCCATATTCCAGTAATCCTTCTCACAGCTAACAGCAATATCGAAAATGAAAAACTCGGTTACAAGGAAGGTGCGGATGCCTATATACAAAAACCTTTCGACTGGGATATTTTATTGTTCCGCATTAATAATTTGATCGAACAAAAGATCAATCGCCAGCAAACAATTGAAAATAACGACAAAATTCATCCGGAAACAATTACGATATCGCCGCTCGACGAACAATTTATAAAAAAAGTACTGGAAGTAATCGATAGTAATCTGGATAATTCCGAATACTCTGTAGAAGATTTAAGCAGGGAAATGGCAATGAGCCGAATGACTCTTTACCGTAAAATAAATGCAATAACAGGAAATTCTCCTATCGATTTTATAAGAAGCGTAAGATTAAATAAAGCCGCTGAACTTCTTAGACAAAAACAATTTACAGTTTCAGAAATTGCATATAAGACGGGCTTCGGAACTCCGGGGTATTTTACCCGTATGTTTAAGAAAAAATTCGTCATATCTCCATCTAAGTACGAATAATCCGGTTTGTTTAAATTTGTTGCCTTCCCTATCGTTCCGTACCAATCTACTCCCGTGTTTAGGTGCAAAGAACCGCATTACAATTAAGATTTTCTTTTTCATAGGGTTAGTGATTTATCCATGAAATTTAGGAATTATATGCGGTAATTAAAAACCTTCCGTTAAAATTTAACAGAACAGCTTGCGAGACGCAATAATCCCCGTTTACTAAAAAACAGTCGGTTAAGGACATTATAATTCTATTAAAAATTATGAATATCAATCACTTAACTGAATAAAAAATATATTTTCATATAAATAATACCGACGACTATGAAAACCATTTTAAACCTGTTAATTTACACATTTGTTTTACTATCTTGTTCCTCAAAGAAGGAAACCAATATTTCAAATTATGTAGGAAGCGACTACGAAAAACTCGGTCGAGGTCAGGTAGCCATACATGAAGGCGGCGGCACTGTTTCAGTTTCGTGGAGATTCTCCGGAAAAGACGGAAAAAATTCTTCTTTTGATCTTTACAGGAGAACACCGGATGGGAAAATGATGAAAATAAATGACTTACCACTGCAAAACACCACTTACTATAAAGAAAAAAACGTCGATACATCTATACACCAGCAATATATTTTATGCGGCACAGGAAGTAAAAAAATTTTGGATTCATATGACTTAACCGTTAAAAGAGCATCGGTTCCATGTATTTCCATACCTATTGAGCCGCTGCCGTTCGACACGGAATCACGGTACATGCCAAACGACATTTCCGTAGGAGATCTGGATGGTGACGGCGAACTGGAAATAGTACTTCTTCGCAATACCGACAATTTTGCACCGTCTATTCCCGGAGTTTCATACGGCCCGTATATTCTCGAAGCGTATAAACTTGACGGAACCAGATTGTGGCAGATCAACCTGGGGCCCAATATCAGGCAGGGACCTCATTATTTTTCATTTATGGTCGGTGATTTCGATGGAGACGGACGGGCCGAAGTCGCGATACGTACAGGGGAAGGAACAATCTTCGGTGACGGTGAGATGATCGGAGATACAAATGGAGACGGTATAACTGATTATGTAGTCAGGGATCCGGCTCTTAAAAGAATATATGGAAAAATAATGAGCGGACCGGAATTTTTTTCGGTTGTGGAAGGAAGTACTGGCAGGGAGTTAGCGCGAGAAGACTACATTCAGCGCATCAATTCCGAAATTTGGGGAGACGATTACGGTTGCAGGATGGATATGCATCACTCTGCCATAGCACGTTTCGACGGGGAAAACCTCGGGATTCTTATGGCACGCGGAATTTACACACGTATGATATTACAGGCATGGAATTTCATCGACGGGAAATTAATTAAACTTTGGGAATTCAATACCGACGACAGTCCGGAATATAAAGATTACGAGGGACAGGAAAATCATAATTTGCGCGTGGAAGATGTAGACGGCGACGGCAAAGACGAGATAATCTACGGAGCATGCGCCATAGACCATGACGGCACCCCATTATATACGACTAAGCTCGGACACGGGGATGCCATGCATATGACTGATATAGATATTTCACGTCCTGGCATGGAAGTCTGGCAATGTCATGAAAAAGAAGGTGCTGGTTCAACATTAAGAGATGCTGCGACCGGAGAGATTCTTTTTCATCTTCCCCACCCTGACGATGTAGGAAGGTCAATGTGTGCAGATATAGATCCACGGTATCCGGGATGCGAAATATGGTCCTCACGTACATTCGGGGTACTTTCCTCTAAAGGGGAATTAATATCGTCATTCGTACCGTCGATAAATATGGCGGTTTGGTGGACAGGAGACCTGAACAGGGAACTTCTGGACGGCGTAAAAATAGATAAATGGACCGGTGACGGAGTCGTAAATATATTCGACGGAAGCAAACATGGACTCGCAAGCAACAATGGAACTAAAGCCAACCCGTGTTTAATAGCTGATATACTCGGAGACTGGCGGGAAGAAGTAATATGGCGTAGTGAAACAAACGACGAAATACGCATATATGTAACCCCTTATGAGACCGAATACAGAATACCGTGCTTGTTGGAAGACCATGTTTACAGAATGAGTGTAGCACATCAGAATACTTCGTATAATCAACCTACTGCAACCGGATATTATTTGGGAAGTGACATGGAAATATCTGTAAAATGATCGAATAATTGCAAAATCACTTTCGGAAGCAACTTTATTTAATCACCTAAATACTTGTTTATGTGATTCTTAAAATTATAGAGAAATTATTTCTTTGTAATTTTATATAAACTTGTTATTTTAGTGGCACTTTTTAATGCTTAATTACATTCTGCCTATCAATATTTTACAGCTGAGATTAAAATTATCATTGTTACTCGGCATTTTATGCATACTCATAGGATGCCGTGATATAGAGGACGATTCGTACATCTTACCGACTCCGTCAGGAAAACAAATCGATATCACTTTATCCACATCAATATCTTCAGTGGCAACCAAAACTATGTCTGAAGATGATGAAAATCGTATGGAACATGTAGACATTCTTGTTTTTCTCAGTGAGAATAATGAAGAAAGATTTGCTTACCGTACGCACAATATCAACGATCTGAGCGTGCAGTCTCAATACGTTAAAGGCTCTTTTCAGGAGAGTGAGAACGGAGAAAAATACCGGATAGTTCTTCTTGCGAACCTACGCAACGAAATAAACGAGTTATTCGAGAAGGATGACTGCGAGGGAATGCTCAAGGAGGATTTAATAAGAAAAATAACCTTTAAACAGGAAGGACGCTGGCCGGCAAACAATAATATGGGATATCGTGCGCTGCCTATGTGGGGCGAAGCGTCTGCCGTAACAGTCATAAATAAAGGTACTACACCGGATTCTTTCGGTGGCGAGATCCAAATGCTGCGCAGCGTTGCTCGTATACAGGTCGGAGTGAATATATCTACGGAAGGAGGTACTTCGGACGGAACCGATTTTTTCGATCTTTCGGAAGTAAAGGTCTACAACGCCCGTAAAGACGGATATGCTGTTCCCTTCAATTATAACCTCGATAACGAAGGCAAAGCTGAAGCTCCCTCGATCATTGACGACTCCGAAATAATCGATGCGGACAACATGTCTTACGTGTTGAGCCAGATCGATCCTTCGCATAAAAATCAGCTTAAAAATAATATATACATAAACGAAGCTCTAAATGAAGGGGCAGAACCGGAAGAAGCCCTATTCCTTATTATCAAGGGCTTTTACACGGAAGAAGGCGAACCACAGAACACAAGCAAGCCTACATATTACCGTATGGATTTTTATGATGGGGACGAAGAAGTTCCGGCAGATTCACGGATAAATATTCTACGGAATTTCTCTTATTATGTAAATATCGTAGCGATAAACGGCCCAGGCTATGAAGATGAGGATACGGCAGTAAAATCGATTCCGCAGAATATGGAAGTATCCATAAAAGGCTGGTCGGACGGAGATATGAAATATGTGGTATTTCATGGTCCGCATTATCTGGCTGTTACCGATAGTACGTTCGATCTCCCGAAGGATGATGAATCGTATACAGTAGGCGTCAAAACAAATTATCCAGGCGGATGGACAGCCGTGGCCGACAGCGATACCGGTTGGCTGACTCTCACCGACCCTGCTCCTGCGGCGTCCGATGAACTCGACACTTTAATCGACCTTACGTTTCATCTGGATGAAAATGATACAGGAGATGAGAAAACCGGAATCATATACATTTCCTGCGGCACTGCCCTGGAATTAGAAATAATCGTAAATCAATCCACAAAAGAAGCTAAAAAAATTCCGGGAACTCTAACGCTCCGGGAAATGATATATGTATCAGGAGTAGGTCTCGTAGCAGGCGAAGAAATTGAGGAATTATTATTTTCATCGTTCTACAGAGACATGGACGGCAACTATGCAACATCGCTGAATACCGCTTTGCTTCAATGGGATCCTGTCGATGTAGACGTATTGTTTTATCTTGAACGCGGAGGGAATGTAAATATATGGAATTATAGAACTGATCCAAGCATGACACTACTGCTAAGTGAACCGAATTTCGCAACCGGAGAAAATTCGCAGGGAATAAGGACAGGAACAATGAGATGCGATTTCTGGCTAGGTCCGTTTACCTACGAAGATATTGAAAACGATCCGTTCTGCGAAAAATCGTCGACTTTTAACTTTATACTAATGGACGACGAGCCAATACTTAAACAATTATCCCTTCATCAAGTTCACTGGAATCTTATTGCCGAGCCGAAAGATTCATATGTATTAGATGGTGCATACTCGAATTTAAGAGTCCGATCCAACTGCGACTGGACAGCCAGAATATTGGAGGACCAATATCAAATAATCGAAAGAATAATTACTCCACAAGGTCAAAAAAGCATATTGGGGCGTAATCTCGAATTTAAATTGATTAACGATCAAAGCATCACGGATGCAGAAGCTACCATACGTTTCGAATATATAGGAGATGACAATCGCAGCAGGTATACAGATGTTGTAATACGCGCCAATTCTTCTTCCTCATCTGAAGATAAAGCACGCGTAGGGGGATCTTCGAACAGCTATATTCTTGATCCTGAAAACACTGAGGGAATTATAATTCATGTAATCCGGGCAAATGAAGACGGTAATCAAAGAATATCTTCCAACGAGGAATTGAACTGGAAGCTTATCTGGACAGATCATCCGGGAGGTATAGACCCTAACGGTTCAAGTTCGATACGATCAGTAAAATTAAGCGGTAAAGGTCCGGAAGCAACATTGACAGTTTATCCTGGCAGCGCGGCTGGTAATGCAGTAATCGCAGTTACTAACGCAGATGGGTCCGAGATTTACTGGAGTTGGCATATATGGGTTACACATTTCGATCCGGACGATGCGAATAATACATATACAAATAACGGATACGTTCTTATGGACAGAAATCTCGGGGCACATATCGACGATGCGAACGACGGATATAAAGATCCCGCATTCTGGGGATTATTCTATCAATGGGGTCGTAAAGATCCGTTCCCGCAGGCAGCAGCTATCGGCTCTCAGAATCACCGTCCGATATATGATGCGGATGGCAATCCTGTATATATGGGAGTTATAGAGAATCGCCCTCAGCTCGGCGCTAATGAATCGAACATGGAATATGCTATCCGGAATCCATTGGATTACATCGGTAGATATTCCGGAACTGAAGACTGGTATCACAGTAACGTAAATTACACCAATGACGAACTATGGATCACCGGTGGCGTTAAAGGCGGTAAGAAAACCGTATACGACCCATGTCCTGAAGGTTGGATGGTTCCTGAAATTGCTCCGGAAGGAGACAATGGTGTTTTAGGAGGCATATTCAGTGAATGGCAGGGTAAAACCATAACATTCGATACGGAAAACTATATGTTTATTTCAAGTGTTCTCGGCTACTGGCCGGCCGCTGGTATGATAAACAAAAATAACAGTGGAACATTCCACGAGGTCGGTACAGGCGGTTGCTATTGGTCATCATTACCGAATCCGGGTTCAGGAAGAACATCTTATGCCGGATATTGGAGTCAAATATGGGGATTTGTTACTCCAGGCCATGCTACTTCCCGTTCTGCTGCTGCTGCAATACGATGTATGAAAGAAAATTAATTTAATAGCAATATTAATAAGAATAGGCAGCTATAAGCTGCCTATTCCGTTAAAAAAATAAAGGAAAATTTTTATTAACCTATCTCTGTCACATTCTCATTTTTCAGGTTCTCTACAAACTTATCAATACGCTCCATTTCCGCTGGAATAGGAATTCTCTGCGGGCATTCGCTTTTGCAAATTCCACAGCTTATACAATGGTTTGCCTGTCGTAATTTCGGCACACTGCGGTCATATCCAATCAAATATCGGCGTCTATTCTTTCTATATTCGGAATCCGTTTTATCTTCCGGCATCCGCCGTTCATTTAGCACACGGTTATAATGTGAGAAAATTCCCGGAATATTGATACCATAAGGACAAGGCATACAGTACTGGCACTCCGTACAAGGAATAAAATCATTATTAAGGAATATTTCCGTGGTTTCTTCCAAAGCCCTGTATTCCTGCTCGGTAAGAGGATCGAGAGGGGAATATGTACGGACGTTCTCCTGAAGATGCTCCATATAGACCATACCGCTTAACACTGTAAGGACTTTTTCAGGGGTTCCTGCATAACGGAATGCCCATGTTGCCGGAGTATCTTCCGGACGAAGCTGTCTTAACGGTGCCTGTGCAACTGTATTAAGTCTGCCAAGGCGACCGCCTAAAAGCGGTTCCATTATCACAGCCGGAACATTCTTCTTAACCAGTTCGTCGTAAAGATATTCCGCATTCGTATTCCTGCCCGTAGCATGCTCCAAGTCGATGTAATTAAGCTGTATCTGGGCAAAGTCCCACTGTATATCTTCCATTGCGAGAAGATGGTCGTAAACAGCTATATCACCATGATAGGAGAAGCCGAGATTACGAATACGTCCTGCTTCCCTTTCCTTTAAAAGAAAATCCAGTATGCCGTTATCTATGAAACGTCCATTAAATGCTTCCATACCGTTCATCCCGATACCATGCAACAGATAATAATCTATGTAATCCACCTGCAATTCGCGCATGGATTTATAATATATATCCAAAGATGCCTGACGGCTCCACGTCTGCTCTGCAAAGTTAGACATCTTTGTAGCTATGAAATATTTTTCACGCGGATGACGCGATAATGCAATACCGGTGGCCGATTCGGACCATCCCCTGACATAAGCAGGAGAAGTATCGAAATAATTCACACCATGAGCGATCGCATAATCCACCAGTTCGTTTACCGTATCCTGGTCCACCTCATCCCCTCGTCCATCCGCACGCTGCCGCAACGGCCAGCGCATACAACCGTATCCTAATAAGGAAACGCTATCGCCAGAATGCGGATTAACGCGGTATGTCATTTTATCCGTCGGAACTTCTCCTGTAAGGTTTCCGGCTGAAGCAAACTGCTTTTTCGGTTTACAACCTGCAAGTGCAGCAGCGGACACAACGGTTCCGGCACCTAAAACCTTTAGAAAATCCCTGCGGTTTATATTTTTTTTCTTTTTATCTTCCATTGTCCATCCGAAATTTAAATGGTTCTGTGTCTTGTAATACCTTCAACATATATCGCACTGAAAGGACGTGCCGGGCATAAATTCTCACAAGCTCCGCATCCGATACATAATTCAGTGTCCACCACCGGAATTTTAAGTCCACGGGGGTTCTCCGGATCTCTCGGCACCAATTCTATCGCTCCTGTCGGACAATGCCTCTCACATGCCGTACATGTAACATTATCCCTGATCACAACACAATTATCTTTGATCCATACCGCACGACCTATCTGTAATGATGATTTATCTTCTTTGGTTATACGCTTTATAGCACCGTTAGGGCAAACTTCGGAACAACGCGTACATTCAGGACGGCAATAACCGCGCTCGAAAGATATTTCAGGCTGCATGAAAGTCTCAAGTTTCTGAGACGGACGAAGAATATTATTCGGACATGCCGATACGCATAACTGGCACGCAGTACAATGGTTCTTTATATGCCGAGCACTTACCGATCCGGGAGGTGTAACAGGAGTTTCCCTGTTAGGGATCTTTTTATCCTCAATTACTGCCAAACCTCCGTCCGCAACTTTATGCTGAGCCTTAACGGCATGAGTCAATGCAAATATTCCTATAACTGACAAGAATCCGCGTCGGGACATCCCGTTTTCGCCGACAGATTTATTCTCAACAGAGGTATCGTCTACCGCTTTTTTCACAGGTCTTTTTACCGTATAATGCAGCGCATCGAATCTGCATTTATCAAGACAGTTCATACATGCGACACAACGACTGTAATCAATCGAATAATTTTTATAATCTATGCACGAAGCCTTGCAGTTGCGTGAGCAAAGACTGCACTTCGTACATTTCTCAGGATCAAGCACCGGCTTGAGAAGTGAGAATTTAGAAATAAAACCGAGAAGCGTCCCAACAGGACAGACTGTATTGCAGTAAGTCCTTCCGTTGCTCCATGCAAGATACCCGATTATTAAAAAAGTCACGATTGCTACTACGAACGTAATACCGCTTTTTATCCAGACATCCACGGAATAAAAAGCATAACTGTCCGCACGTTCCGCAAAGAAGGCCAGAAGGTTATTCCCCCATTGGTAAAGTGGTGCAAATAGGTTGGATGCAATTCGTCCGTAAGCACTGTACGGTTCGATCAATGTAAATATGTAAGTCACCCCTGATACGAGGGTAATGACGAATAATGCAAGTACGGCATACCTGAGCCATGAAATTGCAGGAGAGTACGAGAACCTATTCTTTTTCCTGAATTTACCCGCAGTCCATGAAACCGCATCTTGCAAAACACCGAGCGGACAAATAACGGAGCAATAGATTCTCCCGAACAGCAGCGTCAATACGACCAGCGCTCCGACTACTAAAAAATTCATAGCCAGAAACGCCGGTATCAACTGTATCTTTGCCATCCACCCAAATAATTTATGTGTTATTCCGGTAAAATCAAGGAATAACAGGGTTATAAGAACAAAGAAAACGATAGCCAGAATTACTCTTAATTTTCGTAACATAATACTATTATTATGATTTTATGAAAGTAAGTATTTTTTCCAGAGCCAACGACGGATCATCAACGTCCGCACACAATTTCTCCATCGGACAAAGATCCGAACCGTCGCGATTCATAATATTTTCTGAAATCGTTCCATATGAGAACGGTACCCCGGTATCCGATAAATAATCGGATGCACTCCGGCTTATTACTTCTGCATATAATTGTTTTATCTTACCTCCAGCCAGAAGCAGTGCAGCAGCCTTGCCTATCACTTTATCCGCAACGGAAGAGCCGTTAAAAAGATACGGATCCTTCCGGTAAATATCCAATATCGGGCGCAATCCTTTTTCTTCGGAAACAGCTGTTACAGAACCGTTGTTAGCCATAACAAAGGTATTATTTCCTTTATCCAGCAGTTCCTTACAAGTTATTAGTTCATTATCCATTCATTATATAGTTAAATTGTGTGTGTAGTGAATCCTGTCAGGAAGACTTACAGTCGTAACGCAATGCCTCCGAACACCGTAGCCCTGGGCATAGGGAAACCGGAATTTATTTCATACTTCTGGGCAAGAAGATTTTCTCCCCGTGCAAATATGTCCAGATATTTATTCGCCCTGAACGATCCCCTCGCGTTCCATAATGCGAATGTTTCCTTTCCATCTTCTTTAATAAGATTACGGATATACTGTAATCCCGTTGCAAATGTCCACCGGTTAACGGCATAATTTATTTCACCGTATAATTTATGCTCCGGGGTACCTGCGATATCGTGTTTCATATGAATAAAACTATAATTGGCGTTTACATTAAGATTATCCATAACCCTATACCGACCAGTTACTTCCAGTCCATAATTCTCCAATTTACCTGTGTTCATCCACATATTTCCTTGACTTCCCTCGACATATATTATGCTGTTCTTTCCTTTCAAATAATACAGATTCAGTCCGAATTCCATCCTACGGTCCAAAAAATTCCGGGTCAACGAAACTTCATAATTCATAATACTTTCAGGATCGAGTTCCGGGTTACGTATACCGAACATATACAACTCCCGAATAGTAGGGTTCCGGTATCCTTTACTTACTATACCTTTTATAACAGTATTGCTTCCGGCAAAATAACTTAATCCTATCTGAGGAATCCATTCGCTTCCTGTAACCGAATGATGGTCAAAGCGAACACCGGCATTAAAAGATAATTTATCCCAAAACAACTGTTGAAAATTAACATAACCTGCTACTTCATTTAAAGAAAGATCCGCAAGATCGTTATCCGGGTTACCGTTAAGATATTTCGTCCATGCGTGTCCGCCATAATGCATGTAATCTACCCCGACAGTCGTTTCATTACCTTTAAAGAAGCTGTAATTTTGATACATGGTGACTCCGAGCATATCGTCTTTCGAACGGTAGCGCGAATCGCGCGGAGAAGCCGAAGGCGAATAGCCGTCGTTTATCTTATGATAACCGAAATTATAATAAAATTTAAGCGCTCCCGAGGTTCGGTCATAATTATTTTCAAGAGAGAAGGACGTTACTCCCCTGGTAACATTCATATCATTATCGAAAAGCGGAGAAGATATACTTCCCGGATTGGAACTCTCGAAATTTGTAATATCGAGATCTACAAAACTGCGCCAATTATGAGTGAAATCATATCCAACTTTGGCATAGCCGCTGAATTGTTCGAACTCCATATTTTCACGATGTCCATCGGTACGGTTATAACCGAACGAAGCATAACTACTGAATTTACCGGAACGAACCGCATTCGATACTTCCGCATTCAGGGTATTGTAAGATCCGTACATTGCCCGAAGGTTGGTTTTTACCCCATCAGTTTTTTCCTGCTTAGTGATAATATTTACAACACCTCCCATTGCGTTCGATCCGTAAAGTACGGAAGCCGGCCCACGGACAACTTCTATACGTTCAGCCATTAACGACTGGTAAGAATCCGCGAGCGGATGGCCCATCAGTCCCATAAACTGAGGATGTCCGTCGATAAGCATTAATAATTGGGCGCCTCCGCCGACCCCTCTTATGGAGATAGACCCGGCTGAGACAGTCGATACGCCGTACCCCATTACTCCGCGTGAAGTAATGAATAGGCCGGGTACCTGTTCCGTTAATACCGGAAGTATGGATTGTTCCATCCGGCCCTCTATCTGGCTCTCGGTAATTACACTAACACTCATCGGAAGATTTCTCGATGTCGCTGAAGAGCGTGTTCCTGTAACCACAACTTCGTCCACTGATATCGTATCTTTGGCAATATTACCCTTAAAGATATCTTCGGCAGCTACATATCCTGTAAAAATGATGAGGGAAAATACTATTGAAAAAAAATGTTTTATTTTAATTGTCATTATCTGATATCCTTAAAAATTATTTTATAATTCCTGCCTCACGCAACCATTTTTCAACATCCTGTTTCGAACTTTTAGCACTGTTTCCTGAAACTGCGAACCCTTTTTTAAAATCAGACTCAGGCATTTCTTTTCCCATATCTGTAAAACACCGTGCTTCCCTGCCGCCGACATGAGTTACGAACGGAAGAATTGTTTTTCCTGTAAAATCATATTTGTCAACAAATGAAAGTACAGGGGGAGCAATAGTACTCCACCAGTTAGGAGTACCGATAATTATCACATCGTACGAATTGATATCAGCAACGCCTCCTTTGATTTTCGGCTTAAAACCTTCGTTTATTTCTTTCTTCGCCTGATCGACGCACTCGTTATAATCTGTCGGATAAGCGATTTCCGGTTCTATTAAAAAAATATCCGCTCCGGTTAGTTCCTGAATATACTTTCCCACCACTTCCGTATTTCCAGACCATGAGTAGTATGCTACAAGTATTTTCTTTTCGTTATTCTATGAATACGCGTTATTTCCCATAAAAAACATTATTGAAAGCAATAACAATAAATTGATTTTTTTCATCTGTATTTTTAAATTATGTTTTTACCTGTCCGATAGGCTTCATCCATTACCGGCAATTCTTTTACCGCTCCCACGGGACCTACTCCGGTCGCGAGAATATATCCGGCTTCAACGACATTCTCGAAGCAGTAAAGAAATCCTCTGAAACCTTCCAAAGCGACAGACATGGCTTCGCGCCTGTCCTCTTCGCATGCAGCTATAAAATATGCCCTTTTATTTCTGATTCTGTATATCTCGAAAAACAACGATCCATTACGGTCTTTAACTGGGCATCCACGTTATAAAAATAAATCGGAGTTCCCAATACAAGAACATCTGATCTTTCAATTTTGTCGAGCAGTTCCGGCATATCGTCTTTAATGACACATTTACCGCCGTTTTTCTGGCAGGTGTAACATGCCCTGCAAAATTAATTTTTTTGTCCTGAACAAAGAATTTTTCCACGTAATGTCCAGCTTCCGCAGCTCCTTTTAAGAATTGGTCGCAAAGAAGATCGGAGTTTCCCCCTTTTCTCGGACTGGAAGATATTATAAGGATTTTTTTGGCCATATTTCCGCTTAATATCCGAATTTAGCCATAAGTTTAACCAAGCCGTAAACACCTAAAACCTGCAATAACATCCCCGGCAATGCAAGACGGAAATTCTGAAGGACAGCGAATAAACTGCCTGTAAGCAGCCACTCGAACAATCCTCCTACTATCTGATATCCCAGAACGATTCCGATAAGAACGGGAATAGTCAGTTTTCCGAATTTTCTCACTGCAAACACAGAGGCAAATACTATCAAACATGATTTTATTAAAATAGCAGGCAGCATCGGCGCAGGAGGCATTCCGGTAAGCAGGTGGTTGATTAACGGAGATAAAATACCGATAAGCAGCCCGGCTTTGATTCCGTATTTGCACGCACCGAAAAGAGTGAAAAAATAAATAGGAAGAAATATCAATCCCCCTTGCGGGATCAAATGACAGACAGCAGGCAAAACAATGTTACCTGCAATTAATGCCGCCGCAACCAGATAAGTTTTGGTTTGCCTGAAAGAAAGCGAATAAAGTTTTACTGAAGTATCCATATTATTTATAATTATTCCGTTAATATTTTCGTATACAAAAATGCGATTTTAATATTTAAGTTTTACGCATAATTACATCAAAGAGGCAAAGTAAAACTTAAAAACGACAAATCCGCACTTTAAAAAACGGTATTTTTTCGATTAAAACCAAACAACGAAGCTATCTTTGCATAAAACACTAATAATGAATTTTTTCGAATCATTAAAGTCATATAATACCCAATTAGGCTGGTCATTGATATTAAGTCTGATAGTTATATATCCCAATATCAATCAGTTTATGTGGGCGCATTTCTCACCACCGGACAGCGGGCACCATCAGATATGGAGTACTGCAAAAATCATTTATTTTATATACCGGTACCTCTTCTTCACATTACTGACTTTTATTCTAATCCGTACAAATGTCAGTAAGGCAAACTCTGCCCTGAAAAACAGATTTTGGACTTCGTTTTTTATTTCACTCGCTGCATACGCGTTGTACGTATTTATAGGACTGACTATCGATTATACTGTAAGATCGGATTGTTTCACTCAATTGGTTATCCTTCAGTTTCTCATCGCATGGCTCGTTCCGGTACTTATCGGGCATATTTACAACCTGACGGTTATCCAGCGTGAAAGGGAGCGGGAGATCGAAAGATTAAAGACAGAATCCCTGCAAAGCCGCGTAGATGCTTTAAGCAACCAGATTAACCCACATTTCTTTTTCAATTCACTTAACGGTCTTGCCGCCCTTGCAGCAGCAGAGAAACACGAGGAAACAACGGAATATATTTCAAAATTATCCGGGATCTTCCGTTATATTCTACAGAGCGACAAAAAAAGTCTGGTAAAATTGGAAGAAGAACTAAAGTTTCTTGATGCATACCGATACCTGATAGAAATCCGTTATAAAGGAAAAATATTTTTCGACATAAACATACGGAAGGAAGACTACCGGTTAAACATTCCGGTATTATCGCTACTTCCATTAATAGAAAATATTATAAAACACAACATCATCGACAGCGATCATAAGATGACCGCAAAAATATATACTGAAAATAAACAACTCGTAATCTCAAATCCAATCTATATTAAAATAGATACCGACAGCAGTAACGGAATTGGTCTTTCGAATCTGTCAGCCAGATACAAACTTATAATGGGAGAAGGAATAGGGATTACGAAAGAAAACGGTTACTTTACGGTAAAATTACCATTGAAAGGATAATATGAATGTTTTAATCGTAGAAGACGAAACGATCGCATCGGAATATCTCTCGAATCTCTTAACCAAAGTTTATCCGCAGATCGTTATTGCAGGAACAACTGAAAGTGTGGAACAAACTGTAAAATGGCTGCAAAATAATCAGTCGCCCGACCTGATATTCATGGATATCCATTTATCAGACGGTTCGGCATTTTCCATATTTGAAGCAGTCAAAATTGAAACACCGGTAATATTCACTACCGCATACGACGAGTATGCGATCAAAGCCTTTAAAGTCAACAGCATAGATTATCTGCTCAAACCCATCGATGAAATCGAGATGCGAAGGGCATTGGAAAAATTCCGCAATCTGACATATCTCCAGAAAACCGAATATGTAGCACATCAATCGGAATCCAATCTCAGTGGAAACTATCACAAAAAACTGCTGGTGTCTTACAGGGACAATCTACTTCCTGTTTCTGTAGAAGATATTTCATATTTCTATACAACAGCACCCCAGACTACGCTATGTCTCGAAGACGGAAGAAAATTCGCTTACAATAAATCCCTCGATTCCATAATACAGGGTCTGGATCCGGAACTATTTTTCAGAGCCAATAAGCAATTCATAATTTCAAGGGAACATGTATCCCAAATAACCGTATGGTTCGACCGACGGCTTCTTGTCACGTTAAAGAACGAAGCACCTGAAAGAATATACATAAGTAAAAACCGGTCGGGAGATTTTAAGGAGTGGTTAATGGGCAGTAAAAAATAAATCCTTGTGACCGATAATTAAAGCTGACTCCGTTTGGCTAACGAATAATTTCCCTGATTATCTAATCGTTCCATAACAAGTTTCGCACAGTATTGCGCTGATTATTCCGAATTATTGTAATAAAAAAGCGGAATAGTTAATCCATTCCGCTTAAATAAATATAGCAACTCTTAATACTGCGTTATAGTTATCGGCAATACAAGCGTTAAGTAATTGCTTGTCGAACTCTGTCCCGAATATATATGAGCAATGGCGGAACGCGGATTACCTGTAGTATTTTGATCCACCGTTAGTAAAATATCTCCAGAATATGGATTAGCAGTCGTAGTACCGCTGTTAGCGTTTGTCGCCGCTCCGTTAAATTTTACCCAGCTCTCATCGCAGGTAATTCTCCACCCCCTTGTAAAAGAACTACTACTGGCACCGGCATAGGCCACTACATTAAGTGTTTCACTGGTAGTTTGCGTGGCGGTGAAATTAAACTCTATTTCATTTACTCCGAGATAAGCGGATTGTGAATGAACGACATAATTAATTTTTCCTATGTTGGCCTCCGGAATAAGAAGCTCGGCTTTCGCAGCATTGGAAGAATTAACAGCAAGCATTGCACTACTTGCCCCAATTCCCGTTACTTTGACGATATTAATAGTATATCTATAGTTCCTGATAAACTTCAATTTATCCGTCGGGTTATTCGGATCCATAATATCGACCTTGTAATATTGATTGTTAAATGTAGTTCCGTTGTCGTCCGTGTAATGTCCGCATATAACTATAGAAAATATATTACTGCCGGAATCCATATTGGGTTCGAATATTGCTATCCCTAATGCGGTTCCGTCTGTTGTTTGACTTAAATTTGCAAGCACTATATACGAATTGTTAAAGGAATAATTGTCTGCTAATGACGGGGCAGTAGCCACTCCATTAACAATATTGTTTTTATCCGGAATAATTAAATTCCATGTCGGGCAGTACACTGCAGAAACCGACTGCAACACAAAATTACTCAATCCTTGTGAGACATAATTGTTATCCATATTTACTCCAATATCCAATGCGCACATCGAACGCATAACCAGGATTTTATCCGTTATAGCCACATCATGCAGGATCGGAATCGGGGTGTCATCCTCCAATTCTCCCCACATAGGACAAGTAGTAGAACTTATAAGTTGAGGTGGATTGCTTGTATAAACAAATTCCTGCCGGACTTTCTCGCGTGAATCCCCAATATTAAAATTTCCTCTGAGACTACTCATTGTTCCTGAACCGAACAACTCATATTCGATATACGAAGCGGTATTGAATAAAAAATCAAACGTATGCTTCTCATCGGATTTGGCAAGCATAACTTTAAATGTACCATTTTGTATATCGTAGGCGTTGCGGTGATAGACAAGTTCTTCCGTACCATCCGCCTGGACCTGGTAAACCAGAACATCTATAGTACTGATCTCCGACCATTTAGCATCAGTACCTATGTAACCTTTAGAATCGATATCCGCATACAGCGACGGAATACTGTAAGAGAATGTCACTTCTACCATATCCGATTCTTCGACAGAGATATTTCTGTCCAAACTCTTTTCACAGCCGGAAATCGTTAACACTACGACCGACAATAAAAAAACAAAACCGTATTTGATTATATTTTTCATAATACCTACAATATTTAAACTCCTTGAGACCACCTTGTTACTTTTATCACATTAGTCATATTATCGGAAGTCACATGAATATATGCCGTTCCGTAAATATTTCCCGATCCGGTAATAGTAACGGTTACAGATTGATTTTGAGCTCCAGTCAATGGAGTTGCACTCAGCCAGTAACTTCCCCACGTAGTAATTTGGTCTGGGGAATCCGATAGCTGTGCAGTCCAACCGTTAGGATGAGTGCTCTTTATAGTTATAGTTTCAGAACGGTTTCCTTCTACCCAAACATCCGTCGAGCTTATATCCAGACGATAGGTATTACCTATCTCCCCCTCTACTTCCTCTCCATTCTGGAATGCGATTATCTCATAAGATATATCGTTATAAGATTCCGATCGGTAGGCATCACCGGGAGTATTAAATCCATGATTAATGATCTCCTTAACTTTTACTTCGTAGGTATGATTGCGCAGCAAAGGCATGTATGTCCCCCTGCTCGTTCCGTCATCGGTGAAGTCGACTCTGTAATACCACGTTTCATCGGTTACTGATCTGGTTGAAGTCAGTACGCCTACCTGATCCGGAAATTCCGGATCAGGTAGGCGTACTGCCCCTCCGGAGTTGTCTTCGTTTTTTTGTCCTATCGCCAAGACGAGACACGTATTATCGAGTATACTGCCAAAGGATCCGGCCTCGGATTCGAAGGTATATATAGTCGCTACCATTATGTTTTTCTCCGCGTTTGTCGCAGCAGCATCTACCTCATAAAGAAGCGGATTCAGTTCTTTCTGGGCTGTAGACGGAATACTCGGACCACTGACTTCAAAGCCACCGAGATACGAAGAATGAAAATCCACCGTTCCGTCATTCGGGATGATCTGTCCCGACATATAACGGTTATAAAGACGCACATTAACAAGATTTCCCCATTTATTATAAACAGCTTGAGGTACCACAACGTCTATTCTTACTAACGACCGGATAACGGGAATAGTAGACCCATCAAAATTCGTGGTGCCGTCGCTGTTGATCACGGCATCCGATTCCACTCCCCACATAGGGAATCCTCCATTATTAATATGGTCGGTAGATTCGGACGGCCATTCATTATTCCGGACAAATAGTAAATCTCCGATAATATCCGACCGGGTGCTTCCGTCCACAAACTTCGTAGAAGCAAGTATTTCGTCTTCGGCATTGACAAGAACCATGATATCGTAAGTCCCTACCGGAACAGTCGCCTCGAATTTTTTAATAACATCACCACCGGTACTCGCATCGGTAATACTCCTCCCTTCAGCCAATTCTTTAAAAGTACCGTCCTTATTAAAAATAATTAGATAGATATTATCGACATAGTTTTCATCGTTAAATGTAAGGGCTTTACTCTTGGTCGATTCCGATGGAAGATTTATCGAAAGTGTAACATATCTTTTATCCGGGTCTATACCCACACCATCTTTTTGACAGGATACCCAGATATATGCCAATAGGAGTGTCATTATTATCACCCTTAGGCACCTTATATTCCTGTATTTATGTTTCATCTCTATATTTTTACAGAGTTAATGAGGGGTTTATTTCCTAATTATATTCTCCGTCAACATCATGTCGGAGCCATTCAGGGATTTTCACTTCTACAAAAGTTCCGTTGAATTCAACTAAAACATTTATTACAAGATCGTCACCGTCTTCCACATCCAGCTCGAGTTTCTCCAGAACATACATCATGGATATTTCTATCTCCTCGTAGTTTACCGAGAGTGCCGGACGGGTTATATTGATTTTAATATCGTTTTCATTATCAAAATGGGAAATGTAAAATCCCGCATGTCCAAGTAATTCTCTATCTCCTGTTACCTGGTTGTAAATAACTTCCTCTTTAGACTGAACGGTAAAATAAGCATTATCCAATCCACGTCCGAGATAGCTGTCATAATATGACGTAAGGTTAGAAACTGCCACAACAGGATTTTCCAAATCATCACGGTCCACTTCACCAAAACCTCTCAGATATATGTTAAGGGTACGGTGTGCACTCATGAACGGCAGTGTGTGTTCTGTAACTTCATTTTGTTTAACGTCCACGCTGTAAAGACCTATGTCTTCAGGGGAACGAGTAGGTACTCCGCGCATATCGGGAGCATAGTGTAAAGGGTCGGCGGTTTTTTCGCCGTAATGGTATATATAACTGTCTCCGAATGATTTTGTGGGAAACAGCGATTGGTAATCGCTTCGATGGGAAATATTATTTGCCCAACCGATTATATAATATTCGCCGGGAGCCACGGAAACTTTTTTCATCCTCTGGCTGCTGATAATAATATCGTCGCAGTTGAGCCATTTATAAAATCTGCGGTCGGCATCGTAAATAAGAACGTCTATCGTTTGTATGCGCGTAGCAAAGATTTCACTGCCATCCGGATATATACCGTTTCCGGCAGGATATCTGTCATTTCCCTCCTTATCCAGATATTCGAAATACAGTATCAGATTATATTCGAGGTCTTCGGGACAGTCGTCCAGATTTTCCTTAACGCACGACACGGCTACCAATACCACACAAAACAGTATAAGTGCCCTAAAGAAAGATAAACCCGTTCTTTTTGTTTTCATTTACAGATAATTAAGCCATTAAAGCCATAAAAAAGTTAAGAAAACCCGAGCCTTGCCCGCAAGCAAATTGCCCGGGTTTAAAAATGGTACTATACAGATAGGATTAGTTAAATTCAGGAGTAACCGGAACAACTACCCAATCCATAAGTTTGATCTGTACGAATACGTCGAATTTTTTGTCTGGATCCGGATTGTCTGGATCTTCAGGACCTTTTGGTTCGTCACGAAGATCGTCTTCGTCGAAGAAAAGATCTGAGATTACATATACGTGACCTCCTTCAACAGTTACGGGAGCACCGCTTTCTCTATAACCTGTAACTGCAAGGAACGCAACGCCATCATAGTCTCCTGTACTGTGAGTATAACCAGCTTCTCCTACGAGATCATCCATAGTTTTATTAGGACGTGGCTGTCCAGTAGATGTGATGTTTACATTAGAGAAATGGAGAACGATATTAGGAACATTGCTAGGATCAGCAAAAACATTATAAGCCCATGCACCGTTTTCAGGTACAACTACTATTTCAGCTCCTGTTTTAGATACACCGTCAGCTGCTGCATCACGAAGAGAAGAAGCGGCAGTTGCATAAGCAGGGAATACAGCATTATTATCATAATCGTAACTTCCGTCGTCGAAAAGAATAGGGTTCCAATCAGCTGTACTGTAATTAGATGTATTATCTAATCTGTTGTATCTGTCGTAAGTACTACCTTTTACAGTCCATGGATATTCATACCATTCTGTAGCAGTATAAGCTCCAAATAGAGATGATTCATAATAGATATTATCGACATAGATACCCTCAAGAATCCAGTCATTATCAATGTCCGCACCTGTTTTCGTTCCTACAGATTCGATTTCCCAACGAGCGATAAGAGGTCTAACCTCTACGTATGCTTCGTGAGTTGCACCGGCAGGAGCAGGATTGTGCCATGACTGAGAGTTGCTTGTTCCAACAGGAACGATAGCTCCGGAACCTGCAAGGGTAGCATTAGATACTCCGAAGTTTGCATCAGATTCGTCTTTAAGAGTTACTTTGATCGCATCGAGAGCAGCTTTATTAGCAACAGAAGTAGTTCCTGAGAAATTATAACCGCCGATTACGTAAACTTTAACAGCTGTACTAGAGATTCCATTAAAAAGATAACCGGCTTCTAATTCCGCTGCACTGACAGTACCGGTAACAAGATCGTTTGTAATACGTACGTATCTTACGAAATTGTCACTTGCATCAGCAAAGAACAGGGCTCCTTCTGAGAAGTTCACCTTACCGCCAGTAACCTGTCCGGCATCAGCTTTAGTTTCGTCGCTTTCCTGCGATATTTTAAGGTAAAATCCTATTTCACCTTCTCCGATAGTGCTGCCACCATCGTTGTCTTTACTACAGCCTGCAAAGATAAGTGCAGCCATAGCAAGAACAGCTAAAAATTTGTTCCTCATAATAAAAAAATTGGTTAGTAAAAATTGTGTATGTTGTTGCTTTATTTCCTTTTGTAGCGCTCCAGTATCCTGAGATCCTCGCGCTTACGCTCTGTTTCCTCCAGGTTGTGAGTCGCTTCCTCTACGCCCTGTGCTATCGCTTTTTTAAAATATTCCTCCGCTTTATCCACATCGTCGTTCAATAAATAGTATATTCCCTGATTATTATACGATCGCGGATCATCACCAGTTTTATCTATATATCTTTTAGCATTTACAAGATCTCCGCGTTCAAGCATCCGGGCTGCCGAGTTTACATTGGATACGATATCATCCGGGAACATCAATTGAATTATTCCGAAAATATGATCTCGCTCAGGGGAATTTTCGGGATAGTTTTGAGCAAGAATGAATAATTCATATTGATTTAACTGTTCCGGATTTTTTTCCATTATCGCCTCTGCTTCTTCAAGGGAGTATTCTTTTACGTTGAATTCAACTTTATATTCCACACGTCTTAATGAAGGAAACATTTCTCTTAACATATATCTGTAAGGACGTCCTCCATCCAGGTTCATTAACAGACGTTCGCGGCCATCGAAAACATCTGTACTGGCAATAGTTTCAAGAACACGGTATTTACCATCCATTTCTCCTTTATTAATCATCTCTATCAATCCGTCCCAGTCTTCGGCAACGTTATCAACAACAAACAATTCTTCAGGTATGCGGAATTTATTCTTGATATACTGCTTGAGAGCCTCAGCGCGTGCTTTCGACAGTTTGTTGTTAGATTCCCAGCTTCCTTCAGGTGAAGCATATCCTGTTACATACATACGCAGTATCTCGAAATCTTCATCTCCCTGAACTCTGTTAAGTACATCATCGATTTTAGCAAGCTCCTGCGGATTCCTACGGAAGTTCGGCAAAATTACAGAACGACCTACTTCAAAGTCAAGAAATGCTGAACCTTCCAACTGCAATATCTTTGTTTCCTTTTCAGGAACTATGTAATTTACTTGAGAGTTGATTGTATAAGGAATATACTGCATCAGATCCACATTCTTTATTCCTTCCAGAACAAACCATTGTTCTTTCTCTACGCAAGAAGTAAGTATTTGGTTAAGATACAATGATGCACTATCCATCCATAATTCATACGGAGCTGTAAATTGATAAGTTATAACCGCATCTGCTCCTGCTTTTTTATCTACTTTTATATATGGCATATTGTCCAGGAGCCGCTCGTTCTCAAATTTGATTTTTCTGCGGAACAATTGGGATTTTTTCTTACCGTTTATCAATGCATACGGCATGTCCAAAACATAAGCAGAATCGGCAGTAACCAAAGACGGCATGATGGTCCAGCTTTGGCAATTATTCATTGCCTTGCCGTCAACGAAGATATTCATCTCGAGCAACAGGCTGTCTCCATCCTCCTTTAATTGTATAGGATCAATAGTAACACCGCCTATGCGGTATTGGCTATAGGAAATTATATTAAAAGTCAGAAACAATAATATAGTAAAAATTATTCTATTCATGGAATGTTATTTTTTTGACTTAATAAGATAAACTATTGAAACACCTATTTTGGTAGGTCCGAAATAATGCTTATGTCCTTTTCCCAGAAAATCACCACATTTATGGCAATTATATTTATCGAAGTGTGCATATGTATAACCGAATCCGAATTCTGCTTCGAGATTCCAGTGAGGTCCAAGGAACCACTGATAACCGTAACTAAACCCGCCTCCGACAGCATATCCCTGATAACGGTAATTCCGCAAACTGCTGAAAATATCCATAGGTAATTTGATTCCCCCTACGTTATAATATGCATAATGAGCGTGGAACCCGAAGAAACTTCCCACGAACTTTTCACAATTCCATAAGCGGTATTCCGGTTGTACGGACCAATGCTTAAGCTTTTTATTATCTTTAAAAGAAAAAGGATTATAAGTTCCCTGAAGATCGATGGTACTCTTTGGTCCTAACGCAACCTCCACCGATAAATTAGGAGTAGTCGTCCCCCCCAGTAAAGGGCATTTGTTTTTATTGCTACTTCCTGAGCCGATAACCCCTGGAAACAGATAAAAACCAAAAAGAATAATAGAAAATTTCGTATCAATAAATTCATTATGAAACCGATATTATTAAGGTGAATAATAGAACATTTAACTAATTAATTATCTTAAATCTCTTTTAAATTATGACATTAATCCTTGTCAATAAATATCGTTAGTTATAGAAGCTTTGGTTTTTATCTCAACTGTTCCATTCTTTATTATAAATATTCCTTCACTATGGAAGTGACGGAAACCATAAATCAGAATGTTCCATGAGCTTGATAATTACGGCATTACCCGTGTTTTTTAATTTGGATTTTTATCATAATCAACAAATAATAAAACAGATTATTGAGAATGGAGTCTAAATTAATAGGATAAAATCCTTATAATAAATAATATCAAGAGCTCTCTGGGTAAATTATTTCTTCAACAAATTATTAAACAAATTGATAATTAGGTAATTATATAATTGCGCCAACTATTTATTGTTATATTTTACAATTTATATTTACGATATAAGAATATTTGTTAAAAATTATTGTATGGATGTATCTATAGTTAGTTATTGGTCTGAATGATAG
>JAJQEF010000034.1 GCA_021201795.1 Rikenellaceae bacterium | reverse complement strand
TATCAAGGATGTTTCGTTGAATTTTTTTAAATTTACTTAAGTGGAGAATCCGCCTCCTGAAAAGGTATTTGTTAAATAAAAATTTTGTGTCATGGAAAGGGAAGAATTTGTAACCATAATGAAACTCTACTCCCCGCAGGAGGCAAATATGTATAAATCCATTCTGGAAACCAACGGAATAAGAGCATACCTTGCCGGTGATCTTATAACCGAGGTGTTCCCGATAGGCGGAGATGTATTTATCGAACTTCAGGTCCCGGAAGAAGATGAAAGTAAAGCTAAGGCGATACTTGCTTCGGAATTCGATATGGACGAGTTCGAAGAAGGAATTAACAGCGAAACAAATGAATAAAAAGAATGTCTTTATTAACGTATTGATTGCGTCCTGTATATTGTTTTATATATCATGCGGACGCAGTACAGGTAATAGAACCGGTATCGACACTTCTGCCGATACCGTGTTCTATTTCTCCGGAATGTTCATGTATTTTGCCGATGCACCGGTACTTCGTGATTGTGCTACCGGTTTCACGTTGTCTGTCGCCATGGAGAGGGATTATCTGAGGGCGGAACGAGAATACAACTCTCTCGAACCTTATCAGGGTGAATATATATATGTAGAGTTTATGGGAAATGTATCGGAGAGTATTCTTGAAAACGGAGAAGGTCTGCCTTATACAGTGAAAATAGATTCTCTTATAGAATTCGACCGGGATAAAAATTGCGACTTCGAGAATCTTATTGCAGGAGTCTATGAAACCGACATGAATAAAATGAGGTCTAACCTCAGACTTACCGGTAATTACGAATTTATACATACCGTTTTCGATACGGGAAATGAAAGTAAAGCCGATATTTACACCGGACGATGGGGGCGTATATCCGACAAGGAATTGGTTCTGGTATATGAAATGCTCGATGGTGCGGAACATGCTGCAAAACAACATCTTACATTCGATCGTGTCAATGATGTTCTGTTGGGAATAGAGGAAGGCAGCACTGTTGTTTTTAAGAAAGTATATTTATAGTTATTCGTACGGGTAACAATTCCGGTAAGAAGGCGTTATAATCAAAATATTAACCTAAACGTTATGTTATGAAAAAGTTATTAACGGCATTAGTTGTAATTATTATGTCAGTATCTACAGGGTATTCGCAGGAAAAGAATTTTATCGACCAGAATTATATCAGTGTGAACGGTTACAACCAAATGAAGGTGACGCCGAACCGTATCTATATAAATTTTACGATTGATGAGAACGATACGAAGGGACGCACTTCCCTGGCTGACCTCGAAAAAAGAATGATTTCGGCATTGCAGGGCTTGGGTATAGATGTTGCGACACAGTTGACCGTAAAGGATTTGTCGAGCAGTTATAAAAAATACGTTCTTAAAAGACAGGATGTGAAACAGTCGAAAGAGTATGAGTTGGTCGTGTACGATGCTAAGAACGTTGCGGATGTATTTACTGCAATGGAAAGCATAGGATTGGCCAATGCCGGAATCTCACGGGCCGAGCATAGCGATATTTTAAATTACAAACTTGAATCTAAGGTGCAGGCTGTGCAGAACGCTCGGGAAAAAGCTCAGGCTCTTGCTCAGGCTCTCGGACAGGATATCGGTAAAGCGATATATATTCTCGACAACGAAAGAATGTACACGCCTTATACAAATACAGTAATGCTGAGGAGTACCGCTTCATTCGATATGGCGGTGGAGGACTCGATGCCGCAGATCGAATTTCAGGATATTACTTTGGATTCGAATGTTACGGTTTATTTTGAATTGAAATAATTATAAAAATTTAACTAAAAAATTTGGATAATAATATTTTGTCCCTATATTTGCACCTCGAAAAGTAGCACGAGTCAGGGCAAAACGGCCCATTCGTCTATCGGTTAGGACGCAAGATTTTCATTCTTGAAAGAGGGGTTCGACTCCCCTATGGGCTACGAAAAAAAGGAGACTTATTTAAGTCTCCTTTTAATTTTAATAAGCGTCGTTGAATACTTCGAAATAAGCCGTCGGATGTTTGCATATGGGACATATCCCAGGGGGGTGGGTAAATTCGCAATGGTACCCGCATTTAATACATTCCCATAATATTTTTTCTTCCTTATTGAATATCCGGTCTTTCTTTAACAGATCGAAAAGCTCGGTATAACGGTTCTCGTGGTGTTTTTCGACTTCCACTATTAAATTGAATGTTCGCGATATCTCGTCGAACCCCTCTTCCTTTGCAACCTGTGCGAAATAAGGGTAAATATTGAACCATTCGTCGTATTCGCTCTCAGCTGCATGCTTGAGATTGTCAAGGGTACTGCCGATTATTCCTGCCGGATAGGCTGCGGTGATCTCCAGAAGGGCGTTGCGTTCCAGATATTTGAAGAAAATTTTACTGTGCTCCTCCTCGTTTATAGCTGTCTTGGCGAAATATTTTGCAATCTCTTCATATCCCTCCTTCTTTGCCTGTTTTGCGAAAAAAGTATAACGACCTCTTGCCTGTGATTCACCGGCAAAGGCCTTCAATAAATTTTGTTCCGTCATGGAACATGTAAGATCTGGGTTCATATATTTGGTTTTACGGTTTATTTCCCGTTATGAACCGCAAATTAAGAGCCATACGGCATAAGGCGGATAAAATGCGTTTTTTAGGAATATAAAAAAGATTAACTTTGCGAATTAAGTCGGAAAAAGATTAAGACCATGGAATATAACTTTAAGGGAATCGAGAATAAATGGCAGAATAAATGGCAGGAAGACAAGGTTTATAAAACTGTAATCGATCCCTCCAAACCGAAATTTTATGTTCTGGATATGTTCCCTTATCCTTCGGGAGCCGGGCTTCACGTGGGACATCCTTTAGGGTATATAGCATCCGATATATACAGCCGTTATAAAAGACTGAAGGGATTTAATGTTCTTCACCCTATGGGATACGATGCCTTTGGACTTCCTGCGGAACAGTATGCTATACAGACCGGCCAGCATCCAGCGGTTACGACCGAAGAAAATATTACGCGTTATCGTGAACAGCTTGATAAGATCGGATTCTCGTTCGACTGGGATCGTGAAATAAGAACCTGTGATCCAGAGTATTATAAATGGACGCAGTGGGCCTTCATTCAAATGTATAACCATTATTACGATACAGTTGTTAACAAGGCTCAGCCGATTGAACAACTTATCGAAAGTTTCGAAAATTCGGGAACAGCAGGCATAAATGCTTCATGTACTAAAACTCTGTCTTTCACTGCGCAAGAGTGGAGAGCAATGGATGAACAGGCGAAAGAAAATGTACTTCAGAATTATCGTCTGGCTTACCGTGCGGATACTATGGTTAACTGGTGTGCCGAGTTAGGGACAGTTCTGGCTAATGATGAAGTTAAGGACGGATTGTCCGAAAGGGGAGGGTTCCCTGTGGTTCAAAAGAAAATGAAGCAGTGGCTTCTTCGTGTTTCAGCTTACGGACAAAGGCTTCTTGACGGATTGGATACGGTCGAGTGGAGTGAATCCCTTAAAGAAATTCAGAAGAACTGGATCGGACGTTCGGAAGGGGCGCAGATATTTTTCGATATAAAGGGATATGACGAACAACTCGAAATATTCACTACCCGTGCGGATACTATCTTCGGAGCCACATTTATGGTTCTTGCTCCGGAACATCCGGTAATCGAAAAAATTGTCACGGACGAGCACAGGCTACAGGTTGAAAATTATCTTGACGAAACCAAGAAGCGTTCGGAACGGGAAAGGATGACCGAAACTAAACGTGTGAGCGGACAGTTTACCGGTGCTTATGCGGTAAATCCTTTCAACGGTGCGCAGATTCCGATTTATACGAGCGATTATGTATTGTATGGATACGGTACAGGAGCTATTATGGCGGTTCCTGCACATGACAGCCGCGATTATGCGTTTGCAAAACATTTTAATCTCCCTATAATTCCTGTCGTAGATGGAGGGGATATCTCCGAGAATTCATACGATGCGAAGAGTGGAAAGATGATAAATTCCGAGTTCCTTAACGGAATGGATGTAAAAGAGGCTATCCCGAAAATGTTCGAAAAGATAGAAGAAAAGGGGATAGGAAAAAAGCAGGTAAATTACAGGTTGAGGGATGCTATCTTCAGCCGACAGAGGTATTGGGGAGAGCCGTTCCCGGTCTATTATAAAGACGGGATTCCCCGGATGATCGACGAACGGTCGCTTCCGCTGGAGCTTCCCGCTATTCAGGATTACGGTCCGACGGAAGAAGGAGAGCCGCCTTTGGCGCGTGCGAAGGAGTGGAGGACGGTCGATGGTTATGAGTATGAGAAAAGTACTATGCCCGGATTCGCCGGTTCTTCCGCATATTATCTTCGTTATATGGATCCGTGCAACAATAAAGAACTCGTCTCAAAGGAAGCGAATGAATATTGGAGAAACGTGGATCTATACGTGGGCGGTATCGAGCATGCCACAGGTCACCTTATGTATTCGCGTTACTGGAATAAATTCCTTTACGACATAGGGTACGTGTGTGAAGAAGAACCTTTCAAAAAACTTGTTAACCAGGGAATGATCCAGGGGCGTTCGAATTTTGTTTACCGTGTCAAGGGGACCAACAAATTCGTCTCTCTAGGGCTTAAGGATCAGTACGATACCCAGGAAATACATGTGGACGTCAACATAGTGAAAAACGATATCCTCGATACCGAGGCGTTCCGTAAATGGAGACCGGACTTCTCTAATGCCGAATTCGTTCTGGAAGACGGAAAATATATCTGCGGATGGGCGGTCGAAAAAATGTCGAAATCTATGTTCAACGTAGTTAATCCCGATTATATAGTGGATAATTACGGAGCGGATACTCTGAGAATGTATGAAATGTTTCTTGGGCCTCTCGAACAGGCCAAGCCATGGGACACTAACGGCATCGATGGAGTTTATAAATTTTTAAGAAGATACTGGAGGCTCTTCTTCGACAGGGAAGGTAACTTCGTAGTGTCGGAAGATCAACCGGATGAAAAAGAACTGAAAACCCTCCATAAAACAATAAAGAAAATTTCTGAAGATATCGAGAACTTCTCGTTCAATACCTCCGTAAGCGCGTTTATGGTATGTGTAAATGAACTTACTGAACAGAAATGCAATAAGAGGGCGATTATCGAACCGTTGACCATACTTCTCTCTCCATTTGCCCCGCATATTACCGAAGAGATATGGGCATTATTTGGACATAATGATTCCATCGTATATTCCGGTTTCCCTGTTTATGATGGAAAATTTCTGGTTGAAAGCACGGTGGAATATCCTGTTTCCTTTAACGGAAAGGTGAGGTTTAAAATGCCTCTGCCTGCCGGAATGGGAACGGACGAGATAAAAGAAAAGGTACTTCAGAATCCGTCCGCGGGAAAATATCTTGAAGGAAAAGAACCTAAGAAGATCATTGTGGTTCCGGGAAAAATTATAAACGTTGTAATATAATTTATGATTTAGAATAAAATAAGAAAGGAGGGCGATGCCCTCCTTTTATTTTATATCTGTTATTATTTTTTCAAACTGAAAGAATAGTAGCAAACTCTTTCGTATTTTTCTCCCGGTCTCAATACTGCCGACGGGAAGTTTTCATGGTTAGGAGCATCAGGGAAATTCTGGGTTTCGAGACTGAATGCAGAGCGGAAGCCATGTGTTCCGTTACCGTCTTTTGTCCTGTCGGTACCGTTGATGAAGTTACCGCCATAGAATTGTATTCCCGGTTCGTCTGTGTATACTGTCATGTAGATACCGCTCTCAGGAGAATACACTTCTGCTGCCATCTTGATACCTTCTTCCTGATCCAGAACCCAGTTATGATCGTAACCGCCTGCTATTATAAGCGGTTCATAATCCTCTTTAACACGTTCTCCGATAGCATGGAATTCTGTAAAGTCCATAGGTGTCTCGAATACCGACCAAATTTCTCCGGTAGGAATAAGCGTCGAATCGGTAGGTGTGAAATTAGATGCGTATATTTTAAGCATATGGTCGTTGATAGTCGGCTTCCCGGCACCGCTGAGATTGAAATATGAATGGTGGGATAAGTTTACTATAGTCGCTTTATCCGTTTCAGCTTCGTAAGTTACACGAAGAGTATTGTCGTCGTCTAAAATGTAATTCAGGGTAACGTTCAAATTGCCCGGATATCCCTCTTCGCCGTCAACCGAAAGATAAGTAAGCTTTACAGTGTTGTCCGATACTTGCTCGGCATTCCATACTACGTGGAAAAATCCGTTCGTACCTCCGTGCAAATGGTTCTTACCGTCATTTATATCCACTTGATATTCTTCGCCGTCGATTGTAAATTTACCGTCTGCTATACGGTTCGCATAACGTCCCACGGTTGCACCGTAAAATTTTTCGAATGCGTTGAGGTAGCCGTCGATGGTATTCTGTCCCTGAACAACGTCTATGAAATTGCCGTTCTTGTCAGGTACCCATAAGCTGACTACACGTGCGCCGTAGTTTGTTATCTGCGCCGTAAGTCCGTTGTTGTTTTTAATAGTCAGAAGTTCGATCTCTTTGCCGTTAATGTTCTTCTGGAAATTTTCAGCAGGGATGATAGCGATTCCGGTTTCTTTCTTCTCTTCGCTTCCGCAAGCTACGACAAGAAGTGCTGTAAGCGCTAAAGTAAGGGTCTTAAGTTTTTTCATATCAGAACTTTTTAGTTATTATTTTTTAGTCGACGCCGGTAATTCAATGTCTTTGCCGAATTGATATACCGGTAGTATTTCGTTAGCATATAAATTGTTTCCTTCTTTCACTGTACACTGTGCGTATGCTGGGATGCGGAATATTTTGTTGTCCTTGGAATCGCGTCCGGTTTTAATGACACCTTCGCCTTTAACGGTTATTTCCAATGTTACCGGCCTGCCGCTGAGATCGGTATCCGGAACAAGTCCCTTGGCTTCAGTGAAACGGCATAATATTGTTGCCGGATGACCTTTTTCAGGAGCCACCGTATAGGTTTTAGTTATCTCTTCCGTTATGGTTTTGCCAAGAAACAGAGCGAGATACTCTTCTTCCATACGCTGCATTTCATCTATAGCATCCCTAATTCCTGCTCCGAATACATTTTCTCCAGCTTCGCCGGTTACGAGGTCGAACCTTCTTTTACGTATCGTAAATATTCCGTCTGCCGCCATCGATGCCATATCTTCCAGGCTATAATCTACGGTAGAATATTTATCAGGGCCTATATCGAGGAATCCGTATGCATCGTATGTATGTGATTTGACATAGGGAGTATTTTCTGTATTTTTAGTTATATCTGTTCCCGCTGTCGGTAAAGAGATTTTATTCCCGGCATCTCCGGAATATAACACGGAAAAATCCGGTTCCTCATAAGAAGAGATATATGCTTCTTTTATCGAGTAAATTTCCCTGTTCGAGAGTGGAGCTGCAACGCCGAGATACTTCTGGGCAAAACGGGCATACGGTCCGCTTTTAACTGTTTCTTTCTGTTGAGTTATGGTTACGTTGAAAACCGTTCGCGGCAATACGTAGCCTTCGAAATACGAATTTTCCTGATTATTCTGTCCGTAAGCATCAGGAAAAACAGAAAGTAAAACTATTAAAATTAAAAATAATGGTCTGATTGAATTCATGACGTTAAATTTTAGCACCGATAAAGTTATATTTTAATTTTGTTTTTAACAATTTTTACTAAAAAGATGTGAACTGCTATTTATGTAGGAGCGTTTTTGCCTGCTCTACCGCTGTATTAGTAATATCGCTTCCGCTAAGCATTTTAGCAATTTCCAGAACCCTTTCGTCCTTAGATAATTTTTTTATGCATGTATTGGTCGCATTTTCAGAATCTTCTTTGTAAACCGAAAAATGTGCCTCTCCTTTAGAGGCCACCTGTGGTAAATGGGTTATGTTCAATACCTGCATATAACCGGCGAGATTTTCGATTATTTCGCCCATCTTATCTGCTGTTTCACCGGATATTCCCGTGTCGATCTCGTCGAAGATAACCGTAGGTAATTTCCTGTGTTTAGCGACTATCGATTTAATACAAAGCATGATTCTGGACATTTCTCCGCCCGACGCTATTTTTTCGACATCTCCCGCCGGGATATTTTTATTGGAAGTGAACAGATAACGGACGTTGTCATAACCGGTGGAAGTAAGACCCTCCGTTTTTTCTACGGCAACATGGAAGCGTATATTCGGCATCCCGAGTCCCGATGCTGTCGTTACGACATAATTTTCAGTTACTTCCGCTGCTTTTTTCCTGTTGCGGCTGATCTGTTCGGCGAGAGAGTTGCAGCTGGTATTTAATCCCGATATGATCCCTTTCAGGCGTATTATCTCTTCTTCCGGTTCGAGGGTAAGAGCCAGTTTTTTTTCGAGATTTTGTTTAAGTTCGATAAGTTCATTTATTCCGCTGACCTTATATTTCTGTATCAGTGAATTAAGCACGTCGAGACGTTGAATTGATTTTTCCAGTTTTTCCGGATCTGAATCTACCGATTCTTCCAAAGTGAACAGCTCCTGGCTTATATCTTTCAATTCATAACGAGTGCTCTTTATACGCTCGGAAAGTTCTTTTGCCGATGGAAAGAACTCTTGGATACGACTCAGAATCGTATCGATTTGTTTGAGAAAAGTCAGTATACCGGCTTCATCGTTTGATAAAAGTGTGTCCGAATTAATCAGGGCTTCTTTTATTTCCGAAGCATTTGAAAGGATCGAAATATTTTTTTCCAATTCATCGTACTCGGATTCTTTCAGGTTTAAGTTCTTTAATTCCTCATATTGATATTTAAGGAATTCGAATTCCCTTTCTGAATTTTTAAGATTCTCCTCGAATTTCTCCAGGTTTTTTTCCGCCTTGCGCAGTTCGCTGTATAATTTTCCGTATTTTTCCAGAAGCCCAGAGTTTCCCGCAATGGTGTCCACGACACTTCTTCTGAATTCCGGATTCTGTAGCAGAAGGGTCTGGTGCTGTGAATGAATATCGATCAGCTCCGCACCAATGGCCTTGAGATCCGATACCGTTACCGGAACATCATTTATAAAATTCCTTATTCTACCGTTAGGGGAGATAACGCGTCTTATAATTGTTTCCTCGTCATACTCCACTTCATTTTGGGCGAATACATTTTTTATGTCGTTTCCCTCGAGCCGGAACTCCAGCTCTATTATACATTGTTTATTCTCGTCGCGCATTATACGGGAACTTCCCTTCTCACCCAGAGCCAGCGAGAGGGCCCCTAAAATGAGGGACTTACCCGCACCGGTTTCTCCGGTTATGATATTAAGCCCGTTTTCGAACCGCACTTCGAGGCTGTCGATCAAGGCATAATTCTGTATCATTATACTGCGCAGCATAATGTTATAGATTTATGAGTTAAGAAGATTTCGTTCTACTGCATCGGCAATATCCTTTGAAAGATTCTTTTTCGTATTCAGGGGATATTCCACACTCGTACCGTCACGGTATATGATCTTGATTTTGTTAGTATCATGTCCGAATCCGGCGCCTTCGTCATTGAGGGAATTCAAGACTATAAAATCGAGATTTTTCTCTTTTAGTTTTTTTAAGGCATTGGTCTCTTCGTCATTTGTCTCGAGAGCGAATCCTACCAGCAGCTGGTTGTTCTTCATTTTGCCTAATTCTGCCGCTATATCTTTGGTGCGTTTCAGAGAAAGGCTCCATTCGTTTTCGTTTTTCTTTATCTTGGAGTTGCTTATTGCCGTCGGAGTATAATCCGCCACCGCCGCGCACATAACAGCTGCGTCCGTTTTCGAAAATTCATTTACGGATGCTACGTACATTTTTTCTGCTGAAACCGCATCGACGATCTTTATGCGTCCGTTTTTAACCGGAACCGAAGTGCTTGCTTTGATAAGAGTCACATCAGCTCCTCTGTCTGCGAGTTCTTCCGCTAAAGCAATGCCCATCTTCCCGGAGGAATAATTCGAAATGTATCTTACCGGATCGATGGGTTCTATAGTTCCGCCTGCTGTAACCATGATTTTTTTACCTTCCAGCGTAAATTTACTGCTGAAATATTTTTTTAAATATTCAACTATGGTGGCAGGTTCAGCCATTCGTCCTTTGCCAATGAGTCCGCTTGCCAACTCTCCGCTTTCAGGTTCTATTATATGGTTGCCATAGGAAATAAGTCTGGAAATATTGTTTTGCGTTGTTGGGTGCGCGAACATATCCAGATCCATTGCAGGCGATACGAATACGGGACATTTGGCTGAAAGATATGTCGTAAGCAAAAGGTTGTCCGCTATTCCTCCTGCCATTTTGCCGATAGTGTTCGCGGTAGCAGGAGCAATAAGGTAAGCATCCGCCCATTCGCCGAGAGAAACATGACTGTTCCATTCCCCGTTCTCCGGATTGAAAAAGTCCACGAGAATAGGGTTCTTCGACAGGGTCGCCATTGTCAACGGAGTAATAAACTGCTTTGCGAGAGGAGTCATTATTACCTTGACATTGGCTTTTTCACAGGTAAGCAATCTAACCAATATAGCAGCCTTGTAAGCTGCTATACTACCTGTAATTCCCACGACTATATTTTTGCCGTTAAGAACTTCCATCTGGATAATTTATTTAAATTATTCTTCGGATTTATTTCTGTAATAAATATTTCCTTCGAGAAATTCTTCAGTAGCGATCAAGGCCGCTTTAGGCATTTTTTCGTAATATTTCGATATTTCGATCTGCTCCCTGTTTTCGAAGGTTTCCTCCAGAGTGTCGCTTGATGAAGAGAATTCAGCCAGTTTGCGTGTGAGTTCCTGCTTGATCTCGGCATTTATCTGGTTTGCTCTTTTGGCAATGATAACAACCGATTCATAAATATTTCCGGTCGGATTGTCAAGATCCGAAATTTTGCGTGTTACCGTATTAGTAGGGACGTTTTTTTTGATTTCCATTTCCGGTATAATTGTTTTTATTCGTTATTTTCGTCTTCAGATGTTTCTATTCCCGATATGCCGATTTTTTTTACTACGGAAGTATACATTTTTCGTGCATCTTCCATATATTTTGATTCGGGAAACTCGTAAATAAGGTTGTAATAAGAGTCTATCATATCGAGGTATCTCGATCTTTGCAGAGATTCGATACTGTTTTCAGCATAAAGATAGTTGGATTTTAATATCAAATATAGTATTTCCTCCCGGTGATTAGTGTCCGGATAATCCGCCAAGGCCACTTTGAGGGCATGAACAGCCGATTTATAATATTCTATATCATAGTATACTTTAGCATTCAGCAACTCTTTATCATATAATTTCTGGGTAAGCTCTATAATATACTCGTTGCATTCCTCTCTCTTTATAGAGTTCGGATACCTTGCCAGATATTCGCTGAAAGATAATATTGCCATTCTTGTTCTTGTTTGATCCCTCGATGGTCTGGGAGACGAATAGTAATAACTCATTGCTATCAGGTATTCCGATTCTTCAAGAAAAGGACTCCTCGGGAAATTGCGCCTGAATTCATTGAAAAGCTCGCTGCTGACATAATAATCACCTTTGCGGAAATAACTAACGCCCGTATAGAAGCTTATGGTATCTTCCCTGACGGATGTCCTATAATACGGCGCGATGGAATTAAATAAGTTTATAGCCCTTTCATTTTTCTTCTGGGCATAATAATCCAGCGCGAGTTGATACTTCTGTTCGTTGTCTGGTCCGTTTAGAACCTTACTGTAGGTGCCGCAGGATACGACAAACAGCGATAATATCGCCGGAATCAGTAGATCTTTTATTTTCATCCGTTTAATCATAAATTGATAATAGATTCATTTTTCCCGGATACCTGCAATCCGGTAGGGTCCGTATCCAAAAGCACTCCGTCAACCCGTATAATTTCAGGCATGGACGAATAACCGGGCAAAGTTACACGTTTTTAACGAATAGAAAAAAATATATTATAAATTTTCACTGCTAAAAATAAAATTATACTTTTGTAACCTTAAGAATGGCTGTCAGCCGCTAACCTTAACTTTAAATAGTATTCAGCTGTGGACATATTTGAAAGAATAAAGAAAAATTCAGGCGGTCCGATCGGTAAGTACCAGAGACAGAGCCACGGATATTTTACATTCCCTAAACTCGAAGGGGAGATAGGGCCGAGAATGAACTTTCGCGGACGCGAAGTTCTTAACTGGAGCCTTAACAATTATCTCGGACTTGCGAATCATCCTGAGGTAAGAAAAGCAGATGCCGAAGGCGCTGCGAAGTTCGGAATGGCTGCACCAATGGGTGCGCGTATGATGAGCGGACAAACCGTATGGCACGAAGAACTCGAAAGGAAGCTTGCCGCTTTTGTTAAAAAAGAAGACGCGTTTCTTTTGAATTTCGGATATCAGGGGATGATTTCCGTTATAGATACGATTCTTAGCAGACATGATGTCGTAGTGTATGATTCCGAGTCTCATGCATGTATAATCGATGGTCTTCGTATGCATACGGGTAAACGTTTCGTGTTCGCGCACAACGATATGGATAGTTTTAAAGCCCAGCTCGATCATGCTACCAAAGTTGCGGAACAGACTAACGGCGGTATCCTCGTTATTACTGAAGGAGTATTCGGGATGAAAGGTGACCTCGGTAAACTCGATGAAATCGTAAAATTCAAAAAAGTTTATAACTTCAGGCTTCTTGTAGACGATGCCCACGGATTCGGGACAATGGGTAAAACCGGTGCCGGTGTAGCGGAACACTTCGAAGTGGAGGATCAGGTTGATCTTCATTTCTCTACATTCGCTAAATCCATGGCGGGAATCGGTGGTTTTATTGCAGGAGAACCTGACATAATAAATTTCCTTCGTTACAATATGCGTTCGCAGACTTATGCGAAATCACTGCCTATGCCTATGGTTATAGGTGAGTTGAAACGTCTCGAGATTATTCAGACTCAACCTGAACTGAGGGAAAAACTCTGGACGATCGTAAATGCGCTTCAGAACGGATTCCGCGAGAACGGATTCGATATAGGATGCACGCTGTCTCCTGTTACCCCGGTTTACATGAAAGGCGGAGTGGAGGAAGCGACCAATCTTGTCGTGGACCTCAGAGAGAACTATAATCTGTTCTGTTCTGTTGTGGTGTATCCTGTTATCCCTAAAGGAGAGATTATTCTTCGTATTATTCCGACGGCAGTACATACCCTCGAAGATGTTAAATACACTCTCGATTGTTTTGCAAAATGCCGCGGCAAGCTCGAAGCTGGCGACTACCAGAAACCGATGCCTTCAATGGCTGAATAAATAAATGGGGACCGTTCCAGCAGACGGTCTTTGTTATGGCCTCGTAGTTCAATGGATAGAACGTCAGATTCCGGTTCTGATGATATGGGTTCGATTCCCGTCGAGGTCACCAAATGCCTAATAATTATTTTACATTTAAAGAATTTACCGTATCGCAGGATCGTTCTGCGATGAAAGTCGGAACCGACGGTGTTCTTTTATGTGCGTGGGCTACTGTCGGTAATTTTCCTGATATTCTGGATGTAGGGACAGGAACCGGTCTGATAGCCCTTATGATGGCTCAGAGAAATCCGTATTCATTTGTGGATGCTGTCGAACCTGATAACGGTTCTTATGGACAGGCTGTGGAAAATTTCATGGCTTCGAATTGGTCGGAGAGGTTGAAAGTTTACAACAAATCCGTTCAGGAATATGCTGAAAGTACAGATAAAAATTATGATCTTATCATCTCCAATTCCCCGTTTTTTATAAATTCACTTAAATCACCGGAAACTTCACGCACTCATGCGAGGCATACGGATTCTCTTCCGCAGAAGGAACTTATTCTCTCCGTCAAAAAATTACTGAAAGATAACGGTATTTTTTCTGTGATATATCCTTACGAAGAAGGCATAAAATTTCTGGACGAATGCACAATGCAAAATTTTTTTTGTATAAGGAGGACGGATGTTTATCCGCTTATAGACGGTCCTGTTAAGCGTCTGCTCTTGGAGTTCTCACAGAATGAAATGGCATGCAATTATGATAAACTGGTTGTCGGATATACAGGACGGAATAACTTTACGGAAGAATATAAAAATCTTACCTCGGAGTTTTATTTAAAGTTCTGATTTGTTCATCGATGTAACCAGCATCGTGCCGTCTATAATTTCTTTAGAAATCAATCTTCCGGGAATATCCGGAGCTTTTATTCCATAAGGTTGTATGTTTTTAGTTCCGTTGAGTTCTTTAACGCTTGACTGCGATATGAAAATTTTAGCCTCGTCCCATAATCCCGCGGAAATGAGAGAGCTGAAAAGTTCTGCTCCTCCTTCTACGAATAACGACTGTATTCCCCTCGTATATAGATATTCTGGAATTTCACAAATATCGTCCGGTCGATTCAATCCAATTATCTGTTTGTTCCTGAAAATCTTCCCTGCACGGTTTAGATTTTCGCTAAGAGTGAAAATTATTGTTTCCGCTTCGCCGCTGAATATATTATAATCGTCTGTTAAGCGCAGATTTCTGTCGATCACGATTCTGACAGCGTTCTGACCAAACCATTCTCTTACTGTTAAGGACGGATTATCCCGGATAATAGTATTCGTTCCAGTCATTATTGCCTGATGCGTACTTCTCATGCGATGCACAAGTATTTTACACGCCTGTCCGGTCATCCATGTGGCAGGAGTCGATGCATCCCTGTTATTGTCGAGGTATCCGTCGATCGTCTGAGCCCATTTAAGAGTAATATATGGTCTCTTTTTCGAATGATAAGTAATGAATTTACGGTTGAGTGCTTTGCATTTTTCTTCGAGAATTCCTACGGTGACATTAATTCCCGCATCCCTTAACTTCCGGATTCCTTCCCCGCAGACTCTGCCGAACGGATCGACCATTCCGATCACCACCTTCGGTATTTTGTATTCGATTATCATATCCGCGCATGGCGGTGTTCTGCCCCAATGACTGCATGGCTCTAAGTTGACGTACAGGGTGCTTTGACGCAGCATTTCTTTTTCTTTTACCGAATTAACCGCATTGACCTCTGCGTGGGCTTCACCGCATTTTTTGTGATATCCTTCTCCAATGATCCTATCGTTGAAGACAATGACCGACCCGACCATTGGATTTGGGGCCGCGTATCCTTCGCCGAGTGAAGCGAGTTCCAGACATCTCTGCATGTATAATTCATCCTTCATAAATCTGTACGATTGAGCTGCAAAGATAGCAATTACATTTATTTGTAATATAATCGGTTTTTCTGTTCCTTTGTATTAAAATCACGATTCAATGAAAAAGGGCATTATCGAAATCGAAGGCATGGAATTTTATGCCTATCATGGCTGTTACGATACGGAACAGATCGTTGGGAATGAATTTACCGTTGATCTTAAGATTGAGGCGGATATTACCGTCGCCGCTGAAACGGATGACATCTATACGACGATAAATTATCTGGAAGTCTATAATACCGTCGCTGAGCAGATGGGAATCAAGTCGCGGATACTGGAAAATGTCGCTTCTAGAATCGTGGATTCGATTTACGAAAGATTCCCGGGTGTGGAGAGTGTGACCGTAAAAGTCTCGAAAAAATATCCGCCTTTAGGAGGAAAAGTCCGAAAGACGAGCGTTACGCTGTCTTGTTAATAACTTTTTCGATATGTCGCTCACAATATCCCTGGGAATGGAGATAAGTGTTTAAGGCTCTGATAATCACAGGTATTTATAATGTTGATAACTTTACCGGATTTTTATGGCAATTGCACGAAAAATGTAATAAAATTGTACGTGAATATAGAATTATAAATTCCCCAACTGATATAAGTAAATTAAACATGTCTGCTAAAACAACATCCGAAACGAACGCAAAAGAAGACCTCGTGGAATACTCATACTCTGAAGCGGTAGAAGAAGCGAGAAAATATTTCAAAGGCGACGAACTTGCCGGTACCGTATGGGTAAGTAAATATGCTCTTAAGAATTCGATGGGTAAGATATATGAGAAATCCCCTGACCAAATGCATTGGCGTATTGCCAGCGAGCTTGCCCGTATTGAAAATAAATATCCTAATCCTATGGAGTCCGTTGAAATATATAGCCTACTCCGGGATTTTAAATATATTATACCGCAGGGCGGACCGATGACGGGAATCGGTAATAACCTTCAAATCGCTTCGTTGTCAAACTGTTTTGTCATCGGTCATAAAAATCCCGCGGATTCTTACGGCGGTATTATGAGAATAGACGAAGAGCAGGTGCAGCTCATGAAGCGCCGCGGAGGCGTAGGGCACGATCTCTCACACATTCGTCCGACCGGAAGCCCAGTGCTGAACAGCGCGCTGACATCTACAGGTATCGTGCCCTTTATGGAGCGGTATTCTAATTCTACTCGCGAAGTCGCACAGGACGGGCGCCGCGGAGCATTGATGCTGTCGCTGTCCATTAAACATCCCGATGTAGAGAATTTTATAGATGCTAAAGTCGAAACGGGAAAAGTTACTGGTGCCAACGTCTCTGTGAAGATCGACGATGAATTTATGAAAGCTGTAACGAGCGGTAAAAAATATACACAGAAATTCCCCATAGATTCGGATGATCCGACCTATACGAAGCAGATCGACGCACGTTCTTTGTGGAATAAAATAGTACATAACGCATGGGAGTCCGCGGAACCAGGAATTCTTTTCTGGGATACCATTATCCGCGAGTCTGTACCGGATTGTTATGCTGCGGAAGGGTTCCGTACCGTATCCACTAATCCGTGCGGTGAGATTCCGCTATGTCCCTATGACAGCTGTCGTCTTCTCGCTATGAACCTGTACGGTTATGTGGAAGAGCCGTTCACTCCGAACGCGAGGTTTAATATGGATAAGTTCCGTAACCACGTCGGTAAGGCGATGAGAATGATGGACGATATAATTGATCTCGAACTGGAAAAAATAGATGCTATCGTGAAGAAAATCTCTTCCGATCCGGAAGATAACGATATACGCTTCGTAGAACTGAACCTGTGGAAAAAGATCCGCGAAAAAGCTCTCCAGGGAAGGCGTACCGGACTCGGTATAACTGCCGAAGGGGATATGCTGGCTGCTCTCGGTTATAAGTACGGTTCGGAGGAAGCCACTGAATTTGCCGTGGAGATTCAAAAAACGCTCGCTATCGAGGCATACAGGGCATCTGTGGAACTTGCTAAGGAGCGCGGAGCATTTGAAATTTATAATGCGGAAAAAGAAGTAGGCAACCCTATGATAGAGCGTATAAAAGAGGCCGATCCCGCGTTATACGAGGACATGGTTAAAAACGGAAGACGTAATATCGCGATGCTTACCATAGCTCCTACCGGAACGACCAGTCTTATGTCGCAGACCACTTCGGGTATAGAGCCGGTCTTCCTGCCTGTTTATAAACGGCGGAGAAAGGTGAATCCGAATGACAAGGATGTGAAAATAACGTTTGTCGACGAGGTTGGCGATTCCTGGGAAGAATACAATGTGTTCCACCATAAGTTCGTGGTATGTCTCGAAGTCAATGGCTATACGAAGGAACAGATAGACAGCCTCACCGACGAGGAAATGGATGAACTCGTCAAAAAGTCTCCTTATTATGAAGCGACGTCTAACGATATCGACTGGGTCAGCAAGGTGAAAATGCAGGGAGCAATTCAGAAATGGGTTGACCATTCCATATCCGTGACAGTGAATTTACCTAACAACGTCTCCGAAAAACTCGTTGCGAAAGTTTATCAGACTGCATGGGAGTGCGGATGTAAAGGAGTTACTGTTTATCGTGACGGATCGCGTGCAGGTGTTCTCGTGGCAAAAGATAAAAAAGACGGCGATAATGAATATAAACCGCCTTTGAAAAGACCGAAAGAGCTTGAAGCTGATATCGTACGTTTCAAGAACGGTCATGAGGACTGGATCGCATTCGTGGGTATTTACAACGAGCGTCCGTATGAAATATTTACCGGTAAGATCGAAGAAGATGCGATGTATATACCTAAGCGCATCAAAAAAGGCTGGATCATTCAGGTGAAGGAAGCTGACGGAACCAAACGTTACGACTTCCAGTACGAGGACAAGTACGGTTATAAGAATACTATCGGAGGTATCTCGAGATTATTCGACGAAGAATTCTGGAATTACGCCAAACTTATATCAGGGGTGCTCCGGAATGGAATGCCTATCGTCGATGTGATCAACCTGATTTCAGGATTGAAACTTAACAGTTCTACTATCAATACTTGGAAGAACGGTGTAGAAAGGGCTCTTCACAGATATATACCTAACGGAACCAAACCGAAGAACAATATTTGTCCGGAATGTGGTCAGGATAGTCTTATTTATCAGGAAGGATGCCTCGTATGTCAATCCTGCGGACATTCCAAGTGCGGATAATCCGGAAAAAAAATATTATATTAGTCGGTCGGTGCGTGTTCGCCGGCCGATTTTATTTTGATGGATTATGACTAAAATAGGACTGATATCTGATACCCACTGTGGATTCGATACGGACATTATGGAATTCCTAAAAGATGTGAATATCATATGGCATGCGGGTGACTTCGGCAACCTTGAGACTGCGGATAAGATTGCTGCATTTAAACCGCTGATAGGCGTGTACGGTAATATCGACGATGCAAAAGTGCGGACTGTCTACCCGAAGTACCAGTGTTTCAGGTGCGAGGACGTTAAAGTTCTTATGACTCATATCGGAGGATACCCGGGACGTTACGACAAAGAAGCGATTTTGAAGATCGACGAGTTCCGACCGAAGATATTTATCAGCGGACATTCCCACATACTGAAAGTAATGCCCGACCGCAAGCGTAATATGCTGCACATTAATCCCGGTGCCTGCGGACACTATGGCTTTCATAATTTGCGCACAGCCATAAGATTCGTTATCGACGGAAGCGATATACGAGACCTTGAGGTCGGTGAATGGAAAAGAAAAAGATAAAATGGGAAAAATAAAAATAGTATACCTCGATGCATATCCGCTGGAGGATATCGATCTTTCGCCGTTGGCGGAACTCGGGGAATTTACGGAATATCACACGACTAATCCGGAAGATGTTATTCCGCGTGCGAGATATGCCGATGTATTGATCGTTAATAAGGTTCTTGTCACAAAAGATGTTATCGACAATCTGCCCGAATTAAAACTTGTTTGTGTATCGGCTACCGGAGTTAATAATGTGGATGTGGCATATGCGGAGAAAAAGGGGATTGCCGTGAAAAATGTTCCGGCATATTCTACGGACAGCGTTTCTGAAGCCACTGTTGCTTATGTATTTGCATTGTTGAGGAACGTTGTTTATTATGATCGATATGTGAAGAACGGAAGTTATTCCGCAAGCGGACTGACGTTTCACACTTCTAAGAGCATAAGCGAGATCAAAGGTAAGAAATGGGGTATTATAGGGCTGGGAAATATAGGAAGACGCGTCGCGGAGATTGCGACCGTACTCGGGGCGGAAGTGTCGTATCATTCCACTTCAGGTAAAAATACCGATGGTGGATATCGGCACAGATACCTCGAAGAACTGTTGGAAGAATCGGATATAGTGTCGATTCATGCTCCGTTAAATAAGAGCACCGAAGGACTTATCGGTTCTAATGAACTGTCTGTTATAAAAAAAACAGCAATTATAGTCAATATGGGCAGGGGCGGTATAGTGGTGGAAAAAGACCTTGCCGAGGCATTGGATAATGGCCACATTGCAGGCGCGGGTCTGGATGTGTTTGAAAAAGAACCGTTAGAAGCTGACAATCCGTTGCTTAAGATTAATTGCCCGGACAAACTTATACTTGCTCCGCATAGCGGCTGGGCATCGCGTGAAGCGCGTGAACTACTTGTGAAAAAAGTAGCGGAGAACATAAAAAAATTCTATGGTATTATGTAATTGATACTCCGCAGTTTTATTAAAAAATTTAAAAATAGGGCATCGGTTTATAAATATGAAAAAATTACATATTTTTGTAACATGGAATGGATTGTACCGTTCTAATTGTAATGAGCAAATTAAAAACCAAATATTATGAAACAGAATTTCGAGATCAGGTATGCAAGTCATCAGAATGACTTTATGATGTACGACACCGAAACGATCCGCGAACACTTCCTCATCGAAGAGTTTATGGTTGCTAACGAGATAAACATGGTTTATACCATGTACGACAGACTCATAGTGGGAGCAGCGGTTCCTGCGGGAGAGGAGCCGGAATTAACCGCACCGGAAGAAATTCGCGCGGAGTACTTCCTCGAAAGAAGAGAGCTCGGACTTATCAACGTAGGCGGTGCCGGACAGGTTGTCGTGGACGGCGAAACTTACGATATCGATTATAAAGAGGCCCTGTATATTGGACGCGGTGTCAAAAAAGTGGTTTTCAAAAGCGCAGATGCTGCGAATCCTGCTAAATTCTATTTCAATTCCGCTCCTGCTCACGCTTCTTACCCTACGAAGAAGGTTACCAAGAAGGACGCTGTCGTTCTCGAACTCGGATCGCTCGAAGGTAGCAACCACCGTATCATCAACCGTATGATCGTGAAAGAAGTTCTTCCTACTTGCCAGCTTCAGATGGGTATGACCGAACTTCAGCCGGGAAGCGTATGGAACACAATGCCTGCGCATACACATAACCGCCGTATGGAAGCGTATTTCTATTTTGATCTTCCCAAGGATCAGGCTGTCTGCCACTTCATGGGTGAACCGCAGGAAACACGCCACGTGTGGATGAAATGCGAAGAGGCTGTGATTTCTCCTCAATGGTCGATCCATTCGGCTTGCGCTACCAGCGCATACACATTCATATGGGGTATGGCAGGCGAAAACCTCGATTACAACGATATGGACACTTGCCAGACAGTAGATATTAAATAATAAAATTCTTAACTAAAATAATAAATAATATGTCTACAATGATGGATTCATTCTGCCTTAAGGGCAAGGTTGCATTGGTGACAGGTGCATCTTACGGAATCGGATTTGCAATGGCGTCTGCGCTTGCGGAAGCCGGAGCGACAATCGTTTTCAACGATATCAAACAGGATCTTGTCGATCAGGGTATTGCTGCCTATAAGGAGAACGGCTTCACTGCATACGGATACGTTTGCGATGTGACCAACGAGGATCAGGTTAACGAAATGGTAGCAAAGATCGAAAAGGAAGTAGGGGTTATCGACATCCTTGTGAATAACGCGGGTATTATCAAGCGTATTCCCATGGTTGAGATGACAGCGGCTGAGTTCCGCCAGGTTATCGATGTAGATCTTAATGCTCCGTTTATCGTATCTAAAGCGGTTATTCCGGGAATGATCAAAAAAGGACACGGAAAAATTATTAATATCTGTTCCATGATGTCTGAACTCGGACGTGAAACAGTATCTGCTTACGCCGCAGCTAAAGGAGGCCTTAAAATGCTTACACGCAATATCGCTTCGGAATACGGCGAGTATAACATCCAGTGTAACGGTATAGGCCCCGGATACATTGCTACTCCGCAGACCGCACCGCTCCGCGAAGACGGACATCCGTTCAACTCGTTCATCATCGCTAAAACTCCGGCTGCAAGGTGGGGTACTCCTGAGGACCTTAAAGGGCCTGCAGTATTCCTTGCATCGGATGCATCCAACTTCGTTAACGGACACGTACTTTATGTAGACGGAGGTATTTTGGCTTACATAGGCAAACAACCTAAATAGTTGTCGGTCATAATTAATATATGAAATAATATCCCCGCAATTCCGGTAAACAGCCGGAAGAGCGGGGATATTGCTTTTTTTAACCCAATAAACAAGAAACAAAATAGAAATGAAAAAAGTAGTTACTTTCGGTGAGATCATGCTTCGTCTTGCAACACCGGGATATTTGAGGTTCAGCCAGGCTAAAGAATTTACAGCTACATTCGGCGGAGGTGAGGCTAACGTAGCAGTATCTCTCGCTAATTACGGACTTAATGCGGAATTCGTGACAAGGCTTCCTAAAAACGACATAGCAGAGTCTTGTATTATGGATCTTCACAAATACGGCGTTAAAACCGACAATATCGTTCGCGGGGGTGACAGGGTCGGTATTTATTTCCTCGAAACAGGTGCTGTTGCACGTGCGAGCAAGGTTGTTTATGATCGTGCTAATTCTGCAATCGCTGAAATCCAGCCGGGAATGATTAACTGGGAAGAAGTGTTCCAGGGTGCTGAGTGGTTCCATTGGACAGGTATCACACCTGCATTGTCCCAAGGCGCTGCTGATGCTTGTCTCGAAGCTATCAAAGTAGCTAATAAAATGGGTATCACGGTATCTACCGATCTTAACTACCGTAAGAATCTTTGGAAATACGGTAAAAGCGCATCTGAAGTTATGCCTGCTCTCGTAGAAGGCTGCGACGTTATCATCGGAAACGAAGAAGACGCTGAGAAAGTATTCGGCATCAAGCCGGAAGGATTCGATGTTACTCAGACTTCTGGCGAAGTTAATGCTGCTGAATTCGAATCGGTGTGTACTCAGATGATGAAAAAATTTCCTCGAGCGAAAAAAGTTATCGTGACACTTCGCGGTTCTATCAACGCTAATCACAACACATGGGGCGGTGTTCTATACAACGGATCGACTCTTTATCAGTCTCCTAGGTACGATATTACTCACATTGTGGATCGTGTAGGTGGGGGAGACTCCTTTATGGGCGGACTTATCTACGGCCTTATAACTTATCCGCAGGACGACCAGAAAGCATTGAACTTCGCAGTTGCAGCTTCATGCCTCAAACATACTATCTACGGAGATTTCAACCTTGTAACGGTTGCCGAAGTCGAAAATCTTATGAAAGGCGACGGATCAGGGCGCGTATCGAGATAATTTCAAAAATAAAAATAGAAATGGCAAGATTTTCAAAAATACAGGTACTGGACACCATGGCTTCTACAGGCATGGTTCCGGTTTTCTATAACAAGGACCTTGAAACAGCTAAAAATGTTGTTAAGGCTTGTTACGAAGGAGGCGTTCGCGCATTCGAATTCACTAACCGCGGAGACTTCGCTCAGGAAGTGTTCGGGGAACTGGTTAAATGGGCAGCCAAAGAGTGTCCGGAGATGGTTATCGGTATCGGATCTATCGTCGACCCGGCTACCGCTGCGTTGTATTTGCAGTTAGGCGCTAATTTCGTCGTAGGGCCATTGTTCAACCCTGAAATCGCTAAAATCTGCAACCGTAGATTAGTGCCTTACACTCCGGGATGCGGATCGGTATCAGAAATAGGATTCGCTCAGGAGGCAGGATGCGATCTTTGTAAAGTATTCCCGGCAGGCAATGTGGGAGGACCTTCATTCGTAAAGAACGTTAAGGCTCCTATGCCGTGGTCGATGCTTATGGTAACAGGTGCGGTAGAACCTACCGAAGAAAACCTCTCTGCGTGGTTCAAAGCAGGCGTAACATGTGTTGGTATGGGCTCGAATCTGTTCCCTGCCGAGGTTATTAACTCTAAGGAATGGGGTAAAATCACTGAGCTCTGCAAAGGTGCGTTCGCTATCATTGCGAAGTATAAAAAATAATTGGCTGAATTAACTTAAAACGATATACTAAATCTTAAAACTTTACTAATGAGTGCAATTAAAGACACGGCAAAGGGGATGACCTCGTTCAGATGGACTATCTGTGCGATGCTATTCTTTGCCACGACTATCAATTACCTCGACCGTCAGGTATTATCCCTGACATGGGACGAGTTTATCAAACCCGAGTTTCACTGGAATGAAGATCATTATGGTACGATCACAGGTGTATTCTCACTTGTTTATGCAGTCTGTATGTTATTCGCAGGGCGTTTCATCGATTGGATGGGAAGTAAAAAAGGGTTTCTTTGGACTATCGGTGTATGGTCTGCCGGTGCGGTAATGCATGCAGCCTGTGGACTTGTTATCGAATCTTACGTAGGACTTAGCTCTGCTGCTGAACTTGCTGCTGCTACTGGCGATGTTGCTGTGGTCATAGCCACTATAAGTATGTATGCGTTCCTCGTAGCACGGTGCGTGCTCGCTCTCGGAGAGGCAGGTAACTTCCCTGCCGCTATCAAAGTTACAGCTGAATACTTCCCTAAAAAGGACCGCGCTTATGCTACTTCTATCTTTAACGCAGGCGCATCTATCGGTGCTCTTGCCGCTCCCTTGACTATTCCGTTGCTCGCAAAAGCCTGGGGCTGGGAGATGGCGTTCATAGTTATCGGTGCGCTCGGTTTCGTTTGGATGGGCTTCTGGATATTCCTCTATGATGCGCCTCGTAAAAGTAAATTTGTAAATCAGGCTGAAGTCGAATACATAGAATCGGACAAAGATCAGGAAAAAGACTCTAACGGAGATCTGGTGGAAGGAAAAAAAGCATCGTTCCTTAAATGTTTCTCCTACAAACAGACATGGGCGTTCGCATTCGGTAAATTTATGACCGACGGTGTATGGTGGTTCTTCCTCTTCTGGACGCCTTCTTATTTGAATACGCAGTTCGGGATCAAGACTTCGGAAGGATTGGGTATCGCGCTGATCTTCACACTTTATCTTATCACGATGTTATCGATCTACGGAGGTAAACTTCCGACGATAATTATCAATAAAACCGGCAAGAACCCTTATGCGGCGCGTATGCAGGCGATGCTTATCTTCGCGTTCTTTCCGCTGGTGGTTCTTTTCGCTCAGCCATTGGGAACTATTTCACCATGGCTTCCGGTTATTCTTATCGGTATCGGAGGTGCTGCGCACCAGTCATGGTCGGCAAATATCTTCTCTACTATCGGCGATATGTTCCCTAAATATGCGATCGCTACTATTACAGGTATCGGAGGTATGGCAGGGGGTATCGGATCTATGTTATTGCAAAAATCGGCAGGAAAACTTTTTGTTCACGCTGATGAAGTAGGTATGACGTTCTTAGGATTCGAAGGCAAACCGGCAGGATATTTCATTATCTTCTGTGTCTGTGCGGTAGCTTATCTCACAGGATGGATTGTAATGAAATCACTTGTTCCTAAATACAAGCCTATTACAGACCTTTAATATTTTATAAAAAAGCATCCGGAAGGATGCTTTTTTAATTTAAGGTCAAATAATTAGGTGGATATACGAATAAAATTAAAAAATTATATCTTTGCATGTTATTATCTGAGAATATAATAGAAGAACCATGATAAAGATAACTTTTCCTGACGGAAATATTAAAGAATACCCTAAAGGTACTACTGCTTACCAGATTGCGGAAAGCATAAGTCCGCGTCTGGCCCAGGAGGTACTGGCTGCGACTGTGAACGGAAATGTGGTCGACCTTAATCTTCCGATAAACGAGGACGCAGAACTGAAACTTCATAAATGGGATGACGAAGAAGCTAAGAAAACATTCTGGCACACCTCTTCGCATCTGCTTGCAGAGGCTCTGGAAGAGTTATACCCGGGAATCAAGTTCGGTATAGGTCCGAGCATCGACAACGGATTTTACTACGACGTAGATTCGCCAGTGCCTATTCTCGAGACCGATCTCCCTAAGATAGAAGCGAAAATGACGGAATTGGCACGCACCAAATCCGGACTCGTTCGCAGGGAAGTGTCAAAGGACGAAGCGATGAAAACGTACACCGATAAAGGCGACCAGTATAAAACCGAACTTATCGGAGACCTCGAAGACGGAACTATCACGTTCTATTCGAACGGAAATTTTACCGATCTCTGCCGCGGACCGCACCTTCCGAACGTAGGTTATATCAAGGCGATCAAACTTACTTCGATAGCCGGAGCCTACTGGAGGGGCAATAAGAAGAATAAGATGCTTACCCGTATCTACGGCATCACGTTCCCTAAAAAATCCATGCTTGACGAATATCTTGTCATGGTGGAAGAGGCGAAAAAACGCGACCACCGCAAGATCGGCAAGGAACTGGAGCTGTTCATGTTCTCTAACAGGGTTGGACAGGGACTTTCTCTGTGGCTGCCTAAAGGTGCTGCTCTGAGGGAAAGACTCGAAAACTTCCTTCGCAATGTACAAAAACAATACGGATACCTTCAGGTTATAACCCCGCATATCGGTTCGAAAGAACTATATGTAACTTCCGGACACTACGCGAAGTACGGTAAAGATTCGTTTCAGCCTATTCGTACTCCGGATGAGAACGAAGAATTTCTGCTGAAACCTATGAACTGTCCGCACCACTGTGAAATATATCGCGCCAAACCCCGTTCTTATAAGGAACTACCTGTAAGACTGGCCGAATTCGGAACTGTCTACCGCTACGAACAAAGCGGCGAACTTCACGGTCTTACACGCGTGCGTGGATTTACCCAGGACGATGCACATATCTTCTGCCGTCCGGATCAGCTTAAGGACGAATTCAAAAAGGTTATAGATATCGTGCTGCATATCTTTAAAACCCTTAGTTTCGAGAATTTTACCGCACAGATATCTTTGAGAGATCCTGAAAATACTGAAAAATATATAGGCTCCGACGAGAACTGGGAAAAAGCGGAGAACGCTATTATCGAAGCTACACAGGAGAAAGGGCTTAACACCACTGTGGAATACGGTGAGGCCGCGTTCTACGGACCGAAACTCGACTTCATGGTAAAAGACGCTCTGGGACGTAAATGGCAGCTGGGAACGATTCAGGTTGATTACAACCTGCCTGAGCGTTTCGATCTCTCATACACCGGAGCTGATGATAAACCTCATCGCCCGATAATGATACACCGTGCCCCGTTCGGTTCAATGGAGCGTTTTGTCGCGGTGCTTCTCGAGCATACTGCCGGTAAACTTCCTTTATGGCTGTCGCCTGAACAGGCTATTATACTTCCTATCAGCGAAAAATATAATGAATTCGCAGAGGAAGTGGCAAAAAAATTGAATGAAGCTGATGTCAGGTCTCAGGTCGATGATAGAAACGAAAAAATAGGTCGTAAGATCCGCGATAACGAACTTAAACGTATTCCGTTCCTGTTGATCGTGGGTGAAAAGGAGCAGGCTGAAGATAAAGTTTCTGTCAGAATTCAGGGCGAAGGCGATCAGGGAGCTATGACAGTAGAAAAATTTATCTCTTTTGTGAAAGGAAAAGTTGCAAAAGAAGTTGAATAAGAAAAAAAAATTCCATATTTGTATTCAGTATTAACTAATTAAGGAGGACAAAGTTATAAACACGTTCAAACCAAAACCGAAACCGGGTTATGGAAGAAGGCCCGTTGAGAAAGAAGCGGCACACCGCATTAATGAGAAAATAACTGCCAGCCAGGTGCGTCTGGTAGGGGATAATGTCGAAGAATCTAAAGTAGTATCCGTTCAGGAGGCTATACGTATGGCGGATGAAAAGGGGCTCGATCTCATTGAAATATCGCCTAAAGCAGACCCGCCGGTTTGCCGGATAGGAGATTACCAGAAATTCCTTTATCAGCAGAAGAAGAAAGCGAAAGAAATCAAGGCAAAAGCCGTTAAGGTAGTTGTCAAGGAGATTCGTTTCGGTCCTAATACCGATGACCATGATTATAATTTCAAACTAAAACATGCGGAAAATTTCCTCAAAGAAGGAGCTAAGGTCAAAGCCTACGTATTTTTTAGGGGAAGGGAAATCGTCTTTAAGGACCAGGGAGAGATCTTGCTGCTGAGATTCGCTACGGATCTCGAAGAACTTGCAAAGGTGGAACAGATGCCGCGGTTGGAAGGTAAGAGAATGATACTTATTCTGGCTTCCAAGCCAAAAAAATAATATAACGTTTTATACAGGGTTCATTTAGCAAATGAACCCTGTTTTTATATTTTTAGTTATATTTGTATCTGGTATCATTTTTACCGGTATTACGGTTCCAACTATTATAAATTATGAATGATAAAATTAGGGTAGGAATTACCCATGGAGATATCAACGGCATATGCTACGAGATAATTATAAAAACCTTTATGGACCAACGGATGTCGGATATTTGTACGCCGATAATCTATGGCTCGTCGAAAGTAGTGGGTTATTATAAGAAAAATATCCCCGGCGCCGAATCATTGTCGTTCAATCTTATTAAAAATGCATCCGAGGCTAACAGCCGCAGGATAAATATCATAAACTGTATAGATGATAATATACGCGTCGAACCCGGTAAATCCGATATTATTGCCGGACAGGCAGAGGCGGCTTCATTAAATGCAGCGGTCAGGGATATCCGTGCCGGACTTATCGATGTATTGGTTACTGCTCCGATCAATAAGGCGAATATCCAGTGCGACGAATTCGATTTTACAGGACATACGGAATTCCTCGATGCTAATTTTCACGATACGGAATCGTTGATGATGATGGTCGGAGATACCATGAGAGTAGGCCTTGCCACGATCCATATCCCGTTATCGGAAGTGGCAACTAATATATCGTCGGAACTTATCCTGAAAAAACTCCGAGCCCTGAAAAGGTCTTTAGTCGCAGATTTCGGTATTCGCCAACCCAAAATTGCAGTTCTGAGCCTGAATCCCCATGCTGGAGACGATTGTCTTCTTGGCAGCGAGGAAAAAGAAATAATTACGCCTGCGATTATATCTGCGAACGACGAAGATATACTTGCGTTCGGTCCTTTCGCAGCGGACGGATTCTTCGGAGCCGGAGGGTTCAATAAATACGATGCAGTACTTGCGATGTACCACGATCAGGGGTTGGCTCCATTCAAGGCATTATGCCAGGAATCAGGAGTGAATTTTACCGCTGGGCTCTCGATCGTACGCACTTCTCCTGCACATGGAGTTGGCTATGATATCGCCGGAAAAAATATGGCTGATCCTTCGTCTTTCAGGGCTGCTATATATTCCGCTGTCGACATATGGCGGAACAGGAATATATATAAGGTGATAACCGCCAATCCTTTAAAGCATTATGCCGTTGAAGGCGGTGCCGACGTTTCTGTGAAAGATATTGAAACCGAAGAAGATAAACATTAAAATAAACCGAATAAATGAAGAAAATTAGGGCAGCCGTAGTGGGTTACGGCAATATCGGGAAATTCGTTATTGAAGCGATTGAAGCTGCACCGGATTTTGAATTAGCAGGAGTTGTGCGCCGTGAAGCCAGCAATGTTCCGGATGAATTAAAAAAATATACGGTTGTAGATTCTATATCTAAACTGGAAAATGTGCATGTCGCACTTTTGTGTACCCCTACCAGAAGTGTGGAAGAAAATGCTGCAAAATCCCTTGAACTGGGAATCAACACTGTCGATAGTTTCGATATTCACGGAGATATCGTGGGATTAAGAAGCCGTCTCGATCCTATAGCTAAAAAATATAACGCGGTATCGGTAATTTCCGCAGGTTGGGATCCGGGAAGCGATTCCGTTGTACGTGCGCTTCTTGAAGTTTGTGCGCCGAAAGGTGTGACTTATACCAACTTCGGTCCCGGGATGAGTATGGGGCATACGGTAGCTGTCAAGGCAGTAAAAGGCGTTAAGGCTGCGCTGTCAATGACTATTCCGACTGGAACAGGCATCCACAGACGTATGGTATATATCGAATTGGAAGAAGGATATAAATTCGAAGACGTTGCAGCAGCCATCAAGGCGGATGACTACTTCGTACACGATGAAACCCACGTTATTAAAGTAGACTTGGTGGACGATCTTCTCGACATGGGACACGGTGTAAATCTCGTCAGAAAAGGTGTGTCCGGATCTACACAGAACCAGCGCTTCGAATTTCACATGAGCATTAACAATCCTGCTCTTACGGCACAGATCATGGTGGGTTCGGCAAGGGCTTCTATGGTTCAAAATCCCGGTGCTTACACTATGATCGAAATTCCGTTGATAGATTATCTTTATGGGGAAAAAGAAGACCTAATCAAAAGACTGGTTTAAAATCCGGTTTTATATTCTAAAACGGCGCTCTTAAACGGCGCCGTTTTTTTGTGCGAAATTAGAATGTGTTTAAAATCATGGCTTTTAATGTTCCCTTATGAAATAAAAAATGTTTTTTAATTAAATTTGTGACTAAGCTATGCGTAATATCGGATAATACTAACTAAAAATAAAGCAAACTGATGAAAAAAACTTTGACGCTTTTATCTGTGGCGGCTCTTGTCGCGACCGGATGTTCGACAGGCGAAAGGAATGTAGAAGAGGCGAAGATGAATGATTCTAATACTCCGCTACATCTTTTGGTTCCTGACTATCAGGTTCCTTACGGAATCGTGTCGATTGATGAGATCAAAAAGGATCTCGACCGGATATTGGTATATCTCGAACGTGAAACTCCGACCAGGGTCATCGATAAAAATACAAAAGAAGTCATAACCGATTACTCCAAAATCGACAAAAATTCACAGGTGGACCGCGGTGATTTCCGTCTTACCAGCTATGAATGGGGGGTAACCTATGCAGCTATGCTCGCTGCCGGAGAAGCTACGGGAGACCAGCGTTATACGAATTATACTTACGACCGTTTCAAGTTCCTTGCGGAGGTCACGCCTAAATTTGCGGAAGCAGGAAATATGGACGGTGTACTCAGGTCTGTAATAAATCCTCGTGCATTGGATGATGCAGGCGCGGGATGTGCGGCTATGATTAAAGCCGGCCTTATTAATAATGAACTCGATAATCGTGCGCAGATAGAGAATTGCATGGATTTTATCATGAACAAGGAGCACCGTCTCTCTGACGGAACGTTCGCCCGCCTTCGTCCGTTCATAAATGCAGTATGGCTCGATGATATGTTCATGTCTGTTCCTGCTATCGTTCAGATGGGAAGATACACCGGAGATACGAAATATTTTGATGAGGCGATCAAACAGATACTTCAGTTCTCCGAAAGGATGTTTGTAAAAGAAAAGAATCTTTACCTGCACGGATGGATAGAATCTATGGAGGATCACCCTGCGTTCCACTGGGGGCGTGCCAACGGATGGGCTATCATAACGATGACCGAAGTTCTTGACGTTTTGCCTGAAAACTATCCGGGAAGGGATAAAGTTATGGCTCAGTTCCGTGCCCATGTAAAAGGACTTGCTGCCTGCCAGTCAGGCGAAGGATTCTGGCATCAGCTTCTGGACCGTAACGATTCCTACCTCGAAACTTCAGCTACGGCTATTTATGTATACTGTATGGCTCATGCCATCAATAACGGATGGATCGATGCGGTGGCTTACGGACCAGTTGTAACTCTCGGATGGAACGCCGTTGCAACGCAGATCACTGAAAACGGACAGGTAGACGGTACATGTGTAGGAACGGGAATGGGCTTCGATCCGGCATTCTATTATTATCGTCCGGTGAATGTATATGCTGCCCACGGATACGGTCCCGTTATCTGGGCAGGCGCGGAAATGATCAAACTTATGCAGAATGCGAATCCGATGATGAACGACAGTGCGGTGCAGTTCTATCGTGAGCCGCAGATCTCCCCTAACCCGATCTTCAATGAGAATGAAGTATCATTCTAATTAAATAAATTAAATGGGATATTTAAGAATTTATTATATCCTTCCTGTAATGATGTTTTTCCTTGTTGCATGCTCTAACGGATGTAACAGGGATAAAACAGCAGGGGAGACTTTACAGCTTGCGGATAAACCGTTGTTCAGGGATACAATCTACGACGGTGCCGCGGATCCGATCCTTGTCTGGAATAATGCCGAGCGTAAATGGTTTATGTTCTACACTAACAGACGCGCGAATATGGAAGACCCGGATGGCGTTGATTGGGTACATGGTACACCTATCGGAATTGCGGAATCCGAAGACGGAGGTGCGACATGGAAGTACAGGGGCGATGCGAACATTCTGTACGGCGAAGAAGATTATACTTTCTGGGCCCCTGATATTATCGAACATAACGGTATTTATCATATGTATCTTACGGTGGTTCCCGGAACTTTTACGAATTGGAGGCATCCGAGGGATATCGTTCATCTTACCAGTTTCAATCTTATCGACTGGAACTACGAGTCCGTACTGAAACTTGCTTCCGATAAAGTTATAGATGCAGGCGTTACAAAATCCCCAGACGGTAAATGGTATCTTTATTACAATAACGAAAAAGACGGTAAGTCGATTTATTATGCCGTTAGCCACGATCTCTATTCATGGGAAGATAAAGGCAAGCTCGAAGGCGACTTCCCGCCGGGCGAAGGACCGAAAGTATTTTACTGGAAAGATAAATATTTCCTTATTGTCGATAACTGGAAAGGTTTCAGTGTTTACTCGTCCGACGATATGATAAACTGGGTGAGACAGCCGGAGCGGATCCTTGCCGAACCGGGAACAGGCGAAGACGACGGTGTGATAGGTAATCATGCGGATGTTGTGGTTGCCGGAGACAGGGCTTATATATTTTATTTTACGCATCCGGGACGTGCTGCGGCAACAGACGGATATGATTCGAGAAGAAGCTCGATTCAGGTTGCGGAACTCGAATATGAAAACGGAATTGTTACCTGTGACCGAGATAAACCGGTATATATAAATCTGAATTTATAATTAACTAAAACTTATAACTATGAGAAGAGAAGCGTTTAAAATGTTTTTAAAACCAGGAATGGAAGCCGAATACGAAAAAAGGCACAATGCAATTTGGCCTGAGCTCAAGGCACTTCTTAAAGAAGCCGGAGTATCTGACTATTCTATTTTCTGGGACAAGGACACCAATATTCTTTTCGCTGTACAGAAAGTGAGCGGCGAAGGAGGATCACAGGATCTCGGAAGTACTGAGATCGTACAAAGATGGTGGGCCTTTATGGCGGACATTATGGATACTAATCCTGATAATTCGCCTGTGTCCATTCCTCTTCCTGAATTATTCTACATGGAATAATTTATATCATAACCGGTATCCGTGAAAACGGATCCGGTTTATAATTGAGTTTTAGTTAAATACACCTCAGAGATGATCAAGAGAATTTGTTCGTCATTATTCATATTATTCGCTGCCTTTCAATCCTTTGCCATGAGTTTCGAAATTTCAGATTTGAAATGGGTAAATGATGTCGGCGCAAAAAATATACCTTCGTCCGATAAAATATTCAATGTCTCCGAATACGGAGCTGTGGGTAACGGAACGAAAATCAATACTAAAGAGATACAGGCTGCCGTGGATGCCTGCTGTAATGCCGGAGGAGGTAAGGTTACTTTTCCTACCGGAGAATATCTCACGGGTTCCGTTTATCTTAAAAACGGAGTTATTTTAGAAATTCCCGAAGGTGTGACAATACTCGGAAGCACCGACATAAACGATTATCCCGTAATAGGAACGCGTATTGCAGGAGTGGAAATGAAATGGCCGTCCGCACTCATAAATGTGCTTGACTGCGATAATGTAATGATAACCGGTAAGGGTATCATAGACGGACAGGGGAAAATTTTCTGGGATAAGTACTGGGAAATGCGGAGGGATTACGAGGCACGTGGTTTGAGATGGATCGTGGATTACGACTGCGACCGACCGCGTACCATTCTTGTTTCGGAATCTGAAAATGTAACAATTAAAGATATCAATATAAGACAGGCAGGCTTCTGGACGATGCAGCTTTTATATTATACTTACTGCACCGTCGATGGTGTTGTTATCCGCAATAATATAAACGGACGTGGTCCGAGTACGGATGGGATAGATATAGATTCCTCTACGAAGATACTTATCGAGAACTGTGACGTCGACTGTAACGACGATAATTACTGTCTCAAGGCTGGACGTGATGCAGACGGAATACGCGTGAACAGACCTACCGAATTTGTAGTCATTCGTAACTGTATCTCACGTGCCGGAGGCGGTTTGATAACCTGCGGTAGCGAGACCTCAGGAGGAATACGTAATATTCTTATGTACGACTGTAAAGCAATAGGAACAGGCAGCGGTCTGATGCTCAAATCCGCCCTGACACGCGGAGGAGGTATCGAGAATATCTATCTGAAAAATATAGAAATGGATGGTGTACGATCGGCATTCACTATCAGTGTAAATTGGAATCCTTCCTACAGCTACTCCACTCTTCCGGAAGAATTCAAAAATGTGGAGCTTCCGGTACATTGGAACAAGATGCTTACTCCGGTGTCCCCTGAGAAAGGACTTCCGTATATAAAAGGAGTTTATCTCTCGGATATAAACGTCTCGAATGCAGGAACCGCTTTTCCCGTGGAAGGAACAGAGGATGCAATAATAGCCGGGATCCACCTGGATAATGTAAAAGTACAGTCCAGAAGAGGAGGACGGATAACTTTTGCAAAGGACTGGTCTGTGAAAAATCTGGAACTCTATACTGAAGAACGTCTGAGAATCACCAATGCGGAAGGTGTTGAGATTAACGATAAATAATAAATACTACGGACATGAACGTTACATTATAATACTATACCTGACTAAAACTAATCTGAAATGAGGCTTAAAACATTATTTTTATTTCTGGCTGCCATAACGGGAATTACGGTAGCCGGACAAACAGTCGATCTTCAATGGATCGGCGAACCTCCGGTACAAACTACAGGAGTGAACTGGGGGGTTCCATTTAAAAAAGGAGAGATAAAACCCGACCAGCAATTCCAGCTATCGAATAGCGCAGGAAAAAATATTCCTCTTCAGTCCTGGGTGATGGCCCGTCATGGGGACGGATCCGTTAAATGGGTCGGATTTTCGGCAACCATAGAACCCGGACAGGCATCCGGACTTAAGTTGAGTGCGGTTCGGACTGCGGAAAAAATATCCGGTATCGATGTACAGGAAAACAATTCGACGATAACCGTAAACAATGGGTTCGGTAAGTATGTATTCTCAAAAAAGGGAGAAAATTTACTGGAACGTATAACTGTCGGGGAAACTGAAGTAGCACGTAACGGACGATTACTTCTTAGCCTTGAAGATCGTTCCAAAGCTAATATCATTACATATAAAGATTTCACCAGTGAAATCAAAAATGTTACCGTCGAACAAAACGGACCTATCCGTGCCGTGGTTAAAGTAGAAGGTGTACATAAAGCCGTGGACGGCAACAGGGAGTGGCTGCCGTTCGTTGTAAGATTTTATATAAATAACAATGCGGAACAGGCGAAGATCGTACATACAATAATATATGACGGCGATCAGGAAACTGATTTTATCAAAGGTCTCGGTATAGAATTCGACGTTCCTCTAAGGGAACAGGCGTACAACAGACATGTCCGTTTCTCAGGTGAAGGGGAAGGATTATGGAGCGAACCTATCCAGCCGCTGTCCGGAAGGCGTGTTCTTCAATACAAGGATGTTCCTTTCGGGAATGTTTATGCTGACCAGATTGCAGGGAAACGTATTCCGGAACCTGAGCAATTTACTGAACAGGGACAATACCTGATATCGCATTGGGCGATATGGAGCGATTTCAGACTGACTCAGTTGTCTCCGGACGGATTCACCATCAGAAAACGCACTAACGATCAGAGCACATGGATCGGTACGGCAGGCGACAACCGTGCTTCCGGATTGGTGCTGGCGGGCGATGTAAGCGGAGGTATAGCAGTGTCCCTAAAAAATTTCTGGCAGTCTTACCCGAATGAACTGGAAGTCGAAGGAATGAGCGGTAATAGTGCAAAACTGAGGGTATGGATGTGGAGCCCTCGCGGCGATGCGATGGACTTGAGGCATTACGATGTTATAGGACACGATCTTGAGGCCGCTTATGAAGATTATCAGGAAGGTCTGGCAACCCCTTATGGAGTGGCACGTACGAGCGAATTGACCCTGTACGCATTCAATGAACTTCCTTCGAAGGAAAAAACAGCACAGCTTGCATTCGATGCACAAAGATCTGTACAACTTATGGCTTCACCGGAATATCTGCATGCCGCAGGCGCATTCGGTGTATGGTCCCTGCCTGACAGATCGTCGGATATGAAAAACTGGATAGAGGATCAGATCGACGGATATATAGAGTTTTATCAAAGAGCCATAGAGGACCATAAATGGTACGGTTTCTGGAATTACGGCGATGTAATGCATTCGTATAACCCTGCAAGACATACATGGAACTACGATATAGGCGGTAATGCATGGGCAAATACGGAACTGTCGCCCGACCTTTGGTTATGGTATGCATTTATCAGGAGCGGAAGGGACGATATTTTCAAAATGGCCCAGGCCATGACGCGTCATACTTCTGAAGTGGATATGTATCATATCGGTGATATGGCGGGATTGGGTACAAGACATAACGTGTCGCATTGGGGCTGTGGCGCCAAGGAGGCACGTATCGGACAGGCATGGTGGAAGCGTTTCTATTATCATCTGACTACCGACGAGCGCATGGGCGACATAATGCACGAGGCCGCGGATGCCGACTACCAGATGATAAAATGGGATCCTTTACGTTTGGCTCTTCCACGCGACCAATATCCTACCAAACAGCCTGCAAGGCTTAGATGGGGGCCTGACTGGATTGCATTCGTTGGTAACTGGTACACTGAATGGGAACGCACAGGTAATGAGAAATACCTCGATAAAATAATAGCGGGAATGAATTCCCTCAGTAATCTTCCTAATGGATTATATACAGGTAAAGGGCCTTACGGTTACGATCCTGAAACCGGAAAGATATATTACGAAGGTCAGCGCGACTGGGTTTCAAACTCCAACCATCTGGGAAACCTTATGGGAGGCTTCGAAGTCATGATGGAAGTATACGACGGAGTGGAACATAAAAAATTCAATGAAGTTTACGTAAAATACGCTAAATTCTACGGTTTACCGCAGGATGACCCGATAAGGAATAACCGTGAGAACAGGCCGTACAAAAACTGGTGGGGACATTTCAGTACTCCCCGTCTCGGTGCGTTTGCATCGAGGGAACTTAACGATCCTTATCTGGCGAAGTTAGCATGGAGCGAATTGCTTAGAAATGCTTTCGACATGGATGGCAACCTGAGAAGTATTACCGAAACCAAGACTATTAATCCGCCGGATGTACTGTATCCCATCGAAGAAAATACGGGCATAGGAACCAACGGTACGGCACAATGGAACCTGAACGCTATAATCATGCTGGAACTTATCGGAGATCAGGTTCCTGCTAAAGCGGATCTTGAACAGGAAGCTGCTAAAAGAAGGGAAATGATGCAGCAAAGAAGACAAATGAGGCAACAACCGAGATAAAAATTAAGAATAATAAAATGAAAAGAGGATTTTTGTTATTAGCTGCAATGTTATTGGTCGTTTGTGTATTCGCACAGGACGCACCGCAGCGTAATCGTGGTTCAAGGGCCCCGAGGCCGGATAATGGACAGTTGGGAAATGTTCCCGCACCCATGGAAGATGTGAATAATGTTGTCGACAATACTCTCGACAGCTTGAATAAAGCTCTCACTGCGCGTCCGAAGTCAGGTTCTTCACGCGTGGGGAATAACCCTGTACTGTTCCTTGTCGGTAACTCTACGATGAGAACCGGAACTATGGGGAACGGGGATAACGGACAATGGGGGTGGGGTTACTATGCCGGTGATTTTTTCGATGCAAAAAAGATCACGGTTGAAAATCATGCCTTAGGAGGAACCAGCAGCCGTACGTTCTATAATCAATTATGGCCAGGCGTTCTCGAAGGAGTTCGTCCCGGCGATTGGGTTATAATCGAACTTGGACATAACGATAACGGCCCGTATGACTCGGGAAGAGCGAGGGCAACCATCCCCGGAATCGGTAACGATACTTTGAATGTTACTATCAGGGAAACCGGAAAGCAGGAAACCGTTTATACGTATGGTGAATACATGCGTAGATTCATCAATGAAACAAAGGCCAAAGGTGCATATCCGATACTTATGTCCCTTACTCCGCGTAACGCATGGGATGCCGACGGTACGATCACACGTGTTAGCGAAACCTTCGGTCTATGGGCCAAACAGGTTGCGGAACAGGAGAATGTGCCGTTTATCGATCTGAACGATATTACTGCCCGTAAATATGAGAAATTCGGACCTAAAAAAGTTGCCTATATGTTCTATGGCGACAGGATACATACGAGTGCATTCGGGGCGAAGATTAATGCGGAATCAGCAGTCGAAGGTATTCGTAATTATCCCGATCTTAAACTTGCCGAATATTTATGTCCGGAGAAAAGGCCTTATCAGTCGGAAGTTCGCGTAGGAAATAATCCTGTGTTATTTACAGTAGGGGATTCGACCGTAAAAAATACAGATAACGATGAAAATGGAATGTGGGGATGGGGAAGTGTTATCGGAGAGTTGTTCGATGAAAACAGGATAACCGTAGATAATCAGGCTCAGGCCGGAAGAAGTACCAAAACCTATCTTAATGAAGGCCGTTGGGATAAAGTCTATGAAGCCCTGAGACCTGGAGATTTCGTATTGATACAATTCGGACATAATGACGGAGGAGAGATCAATACAGCTAAAGAACGCGGTGTGCTCAAGGGATCAGGCAATCAAAGCCGTGTTATGAAAATGGAATCCACCGGGAAAAACGAGGTAATATATACCTTCGGATGGTACCTCAAAAAATTTGTAATGGACGTACAGGAGAAAGGAGCTTTTCCTATAATTCTGAGTCATACGCCGAGAAACAGATGGACCGACGGAAAGATCGAGCGTATCTCGGAAACTTACGGTTTATGGGCTAAAGAGGCAGCCGAGGCGACCGGTGCTTATTTCATCGATCTTAACGAAATATCTGCGGATAAGTTTGAGAAAATGGGACAGGAAGCGATAGCTGAATATTTTAAAAAGGATCATACACATACGTCCTTGAAAGGAGCGAAACTGAATGCGGAAAGTATCGCCGAAGGTTTGAAAGAATCGGACTGTTTACTTCAGGTGTACCTTAAATAATTACTCCATAAATATAAACTGCAAAGGAGCCTCGAAGGCTCCTTTTTTAATATTGTTCGTTCTCGTTCGGGAAATCCCGGGATTTTACATCGGTAATATATTGTTTGACCGCGTCGGACATTACCGTATACAGATCCGCATACCGTCGTAAAAACCTCGGTGAGAATTCGTTCGTAATACCCAACATGTCGTGTATTACGAGAACCTGCCCGTCTACACCGTTGCCTCCGCCGATACCGATCATAGGGATTTTAAGTTCTTTCGCGACCAGGGTTCCGAGCGAAGCCGGTATTTTTTCAAGTACGATTGCAAAACATCCTGCATCCTGAAGGAGGATCGCGTCGTTGAACAGTTTGTCCGCTTCATCCTGGTCCTTTGCACGTACGGTATATGTACCGAATTTGTTTATCGATTGAGGTGTCAAACCGAGATGGCCCATTACTGGTATTCCTGCGCTAAGTATTCTTGTCACGGAATCGATTACCTCGGCTCCCCCTTCCAGTTTGATGGCATCCGCACCGGTCTCTTTCATGATCCGTATTGCCGATGCGAGAGCCTTCTTAGAGTTCCCCTGATATGTTCCGAACGGAAGGTCGACAACTACGAGCGCCCTTTTGACTGCTCTTTTAACGGATTTGCCGTGATAAATCATATGGTCGAGGGTCATGGGCACCGTCGTGTCGTATCCTGCCATCACGTTCGCAGCCGAGTCGCCAACGAGTATTACATCTATCCCTGCTTCATCGAGTATACGCGCCATGGAATAATCATACGCCGTCAGCATACTGATCTTCTCACCTTTTTCTTTCATTTCTGTCAGGCGGTAAGTTGTTACGGCCCTTGTTCTGCCTTGTGTGGACATATCGATAAGTTTTTGGCAAATATATATTATTTTTTCATTCTCTGTTAATTCCGAGATGTTCCAGGACTTTTTTTACGGATCCGTATTTAAGTAGTAATTCCCGTGATTCATGCTCAGTCAGACCCGATTTTTCCATTATCATGCGTGTTCCGCGTACGACGAGTTTTTTATTGGTCAGCTGCATATTAACCATTTTATTTCCGTCCACGCGTCCGAGCTTCACCATGAGGGATGTCGATATCATATTTAGTACCAGTTTTTGTGCGGTTCCCGCCTTCATCCTGGTACTGCCTGTAATAAATTCCGGACCGGGTGCCACTACTACCGGATATTCTGCCGCGATAGTAACAGGCGACCCGGGATTGCAGGTGATCGAACCGGTTGCCAATCCTTCCTTACGTGCCCGTTGTAATCCGCCGATCACGTAAGGAGTCGTTCCCGAAGCCGCGATTCCTATTACGGCGTCGCCTTTTTTTATACCGTTCCGGGTAAGATCCCGCCACGCAAGTTCCGCATCGTCTTCCGCACCTTCCACCGCTTTTCGGATCGCACGGTCCCCGCCTGCTATAAGTCCGGTTATCATTTCCGGAGATACTCCGTAGGTAGGAGGCATCTCGGAAGCATCGAGAATCCCCAATCTGCCGCTCGTCCCTGCTCCTATATAAAACAGCCTTCCTCCTGCTTTCATTCCGGGAAGAATGGCTGCGACGAGTTTTTCGATTTGAGGGATCGCAAGTTTTACCGCCTCGTGGATTTTGGCATCTTCATTATTTATCGCCGTCAGTATTTCATGGACGGACATTCCGGAAGCATCGTAGGACGATGATTCCTCGGTATAATTAATCATTACTGTTATTGGGTTTTAGTATGGTATTTAATGAGTCCTTCGATGGGAGTGCGTGTGATATCCCCGGGACTGATAGAGTATTGTGCGAGACACTGCTTCAGTTGTTCGGGAAAATGATAAGCTATACTTCCCGTAAAAGAAACTGAGGTCTCTTCGATGTTTTCATATTTTAGCAGATTGTATTCGATAAACTCCATGAAACAGTTTTTGACCAGTTCGGATATTTCGGGATGTTGGATATTCTTGCTTATGAATCGCGTGAAACCTGCAAGAAAACGGTTGGGCATTGGCTGTCGGTAAACGAATTCTATCAATTTAGGATATGAAATAGTGTACTCTTCGAAAAAAATATCCGATATTTCCTGCGACATTCTTCTCTTATAAATTGCGGAAATAAGTTTCTTCCCCATAACCGCTCCGCTGCCCTCGTCTCCGAGGATATAACCCATCGAGGGGACAGAATCAGTTATTTTTTTCCCGTTGTAATAACCTGTATTGGACCCTGTGCCCAGTATTGAAACTATACCTTTCGTATCGCCGTACAGTGACCGTGCAGCACCTAAAAGATCGCTGTTCACACTAATTTTTGCCTCTGAAAATATTTCCGCAAGATTGCGTCCCAAAGCTCCGGTTTTGCCCTGAATGCAGCCTGCACCATAGAAATAAACTTCCGATATTTTATTACGGTCGAAAGGCAACTCTTTTTCAACGATCTTTTTTATGATATCGGCATTTACGTATACCGGATTGATACCGTCCGTAGAAAATGTCCTCACCTGTGGGCCGTCTGCAAGTGCCCAATCCGTTTTTGTGGAGCCGCTGTCAGCAATTAGTAACATAGGTATATTTTATTGGTACGTAAAAATAATATTTATTTTACTATTTTTGGTGGAACAGAATAAAATCACTGTAATGTTAGATCGTTTTAGAATAAGTAAGTTCTGCTCTGTTTCCTCTCTCAGGGAGATAGCGGATAGGGCGGAACAAGATTATATTTTAATTTATACAACTAATATGCCCGTAATTAACGGGAACGGAACCGAAAAAAGATACCTCGATATTGCCTGTAATACCGGATCTGTTATGCTTTATTCGGACTTTAATGAACTCGATGGAGGCGTTTTGGCTTATCATCCGCTTATTATGTGTCAGAAAGGAAGCTTAAGGGATGATTTCGATTTCGGACATTTAATGGTTATTCGTACGGATGCATTCAAAGAAGCCCTCGGTACGATTAAAAGTGAGTTTGATTACGCCGGCTTTTATGCTTTAAGGTTGGCCATATCCCGCTTAGGGGACATATTTCATATCCCGGAACCGCTTTATACGGTGGATGTTTCAGGGAATAAAACTGTCGATACGCATTTTGCTTATGTGGACCCTCGTAACAGGGATGTACAAATAGAGATGGAACAGGCATGTACCGATCATCTTAAAAAACTCGGTGGATTCCTGCATCCGGTAGTTAATGAAATTTCCTTCGAGGAAAATTTTACAACTGATATATCCGTAATTATTCCTGTAAAGAACAGGGTCAAGACTATTCCGGACGCAGTCGAATCCGTAATGCGGCAAAAATTCGCCGGAAAATACAATGTTATAATTGTGGACAATCACTCCGGTGATGGGACCACCGATGCTTTAAAAGGATTGAATAAAAAATATTCCGGACTTATCCATATTATTCCTGAAGAAAAGGATCTTGGAATAGGCGGTTGCTGGAACAAGGCTGTTCTGCATCCCGGATGCGGAAAATTTTGTATACAACTGGACAGCGACGATCTTTATTCAGGCGACGATGTACTTCAGAAAGTTTGGAATAAATTCCAAGAGGGAAAATGTGCGATGGTAGTGGGGTCGTACAGTATAGTGGATTTCGACCTTAATACCATGCCTCCCGGACTTATAGACCATAGGGAATGGACGGACGAAAACGGACATAATAATGCTTTGAGAATAAACGGACTTGGTGCACCGAGGGCGTTTTATACCCCTGTTATCAGGAAAATACTTTTTCCGAATGTGTCTTATGGAGAGGATTATGCAGTAGCTTTGGCGATATCCCGCAGCCATAAGGTAGGACGTATCTACGAATCTCTTTATTTATGCCGTCGCTGGGAAGGAAATACGGATTCGGGATTGCCGCAGGAAAAGATAAACCGTAATAACCTGTACAAAGATACACTGCGTTCCATGGAACTCTCAGCGAGACAGAAAATCAACGGATATGACGGGAAAAGAAATTGATCTCTTTATTTTCTCACAGCTTGCGGTGTGGAACGCTTACAGGAATAACTACGAGGGTTTAAAAGATATACGTGTACGAAGTATCGACTTTGGGAGTTTTGAAATATATTTACAGTTCAATCCCATGAGGGTAATATCGACGACAGCGGACGTGAGTCCGGAGAAGATTGAAAAACGCCCGTGTTTTTTATGCAGGGAACACCGTTCGCGTGAGCAGAAAAGTATAGAGGAGTACGGATATGATATTTTGGTAAATCCGTATCCCATATTCCGGAAGCATTTGACGATTTCGAAGATAGCGCATGTTCGCCAGTCTCTTAAGAATGAAACGGATAATATGCTTCTTATCTCCGCACAGCTCGAAGATTTTACTGTTTTTTATAACGGTCCGCAAAGCGGAGCTTCCGCCCCGGATCATATGCATTTTCAAGCTGTTCCACGGGGAGATATCCCGTTCACCGATACTGCAAAAGCAGAGAAAGAAAAATTAACGGCCAAAAGTAATGTAGAAATTTACGGAGCCGGAGATATTCTACGGAAATATCTTATAATTGAGGGAGATAGCAGGGAGAATATCTGCGTTACGACGGAGATGATATCAGGTTTACTTACGGAAGGCGACGGTGAACAGCGTGTAAATGTTTATTCAGAATATAATGGAGCCCAATATAAGGTTATAATAGTTCCCCGTGCGGAACATCGTCCATGGCAGTATTTTTCAGAAGTTAATCCGGTATTCTTCAGTCCCGGAGCAGTCGATATCGGAGGCGTCGTGGTCACTGTAAGGGAAGAAGATTTCCAGAAGATTAACAAAGAGCTTCTCATAGACATGTTCTCCCAGATAATAATTAATGAGCAAAAATGGAAACAACTGACGGAAAAAATAAAAAAAATGTGAAAGGTCCCGTGATCGACGTAGGGATTTATAGCGCGGATAAAATTGCAGTAGAATTTAAAGGTACTTTTCGCAGTAGTGCGGATGACAGGGAAGTCTACGGGATTATGGAATTCTCCACTGACGATGTTAATGAAGAGGTTAAATTTTCTCCTCTCGATAAAGAAAATTCCAGCTTTGTGATAAAAAATGTAATCATAGGTAAGGATTTTCACTGGGAACGCCCCGAGGATCAGGAATTCAATGGAATTTTTAAGCTTATACCGGATGAAAAAAAGATTACAGCAGTTAATTGTATTCACGTGGAAGATTACCTCATGAGTGTCATATCATCTGAGATGAATGCAGGCGCTCCCATAGAATCCCTTAAAGCACATGCGGTAATATCCCGGAGCTGGCTTATGTCCCAGTTGAAAAGTAAATCTAAACCGGAACTTACATCTGTGCCGTTATGTAATGAGAATGAAATAATAAAATGGTCCGACAGGGAAGCGCATGATAATTACGACGTATGTGCGGACGACCACTGCCAGCGTTATCAGGGAATAACCAAAGTTTACACTCCCGGGGCTGTCGAGGCTGTACGTTCTACTACAGGAGTAGTGTTAACTTTCGACGGCGAAATCTGCGATGCGCGCTACTCTAAATGTTGTGGAGGTATGTCGGAAAATTATGAAAATGTTTGGGAGAATAATTCCCACCCATATTTAAGAGCGGTATATGATGGCACGACAGGTAACTTACCAGTATTGAACTCCGAAAGCGGTTTTATAAAATGGTGCCGTTCATCGCCCGAGGTCTTCTGTAATACGTCGGATAAAGAATTCCTGGCAAGGGTTCTTAATAATTACGATACAGAAACCCAGGACTTTTTCCGATGGAAAGTGTCTTACACACAGACGCAATTGACAAATATTATTCTTAAAAGAACCGGAATCGATTTCGGAAAAATAACCGATCTTATCCCTGATGAAAGGGGTGCTTCGGGAAGAATAATAAAACTGAAGATCGTCGGAGAAAAAAAGACTATGACGATCGGTAAGGAATTATTTATCAGGCAGGCTCTCTCGGAATCGCACCTATACAGTTCCGCATTTTTTGTCGAAAAAAATGAAACCGGATCCGAAGTTGAGTTTGTCTTGCACGGTGCCGGCTGGGGGCATGGCGTGGGGCTTTGCCAGATAGGAGCCGCATTCATGGCCGAGAAAGGATACGAATATCGTAAAATTCTCAAACATTATTATAAGGATGCAGATATCGAAGAAATATATTGAAATAAAAAAGGTTAAGCGAGTGAGCTTAACCCTTTTTATTACGAAGATGCCGGCGAAAATGACAGCAACTGTAGTAATCGCATCTCAGATACATATGCTACCGGCATCCTTTATCCTTAAAATAAGAGGTTATTTTGTCTACGCGCCTTTTGTGGCGTCCCCCCTCGAATTCCGTATTGAGGAATTTATTGACGATTTTTATCGCCTCCTCTAAATCTATATATTTTGCCGGAAGCGAACATACGTTGGCATCGTTATGGGCGCGTGCGAGTTCTGCCAGTTCTTCGTTCCAGCATATAGCAGAACGAAGGCCCACATGTTTGTTCAGAGTCATACTTATACCATTCGCCGTAAAACAAATGGAGATCCCCATTTTACATTCCCCTTTTTCAATTGATTCCGCAAGAGGATGTGCAAAATCCGGATAATCGCAGCTGTCGGAAGAGTAACATCCGAAATCTTTAACCGAATACCCTGCCCTCAGAAGGTACTCCGCTATGTTCTCTTTAAGGTCGAAACCCGCATGATCGCTGGCAAGACCGACTGTGAATAAACTCATAAGTAATGTTTATTTTATATTTGGAAAACAAATATAAGCAAAATCCCGGCCCTTTTTGATGAATATGCAAAAAGTTTTATATTTGTAAATAAAATACCAGCCATGGCAGAATATCAAACCGACAATTCGTTAAAAGGATATAAAATAATAGTAATAATCCTTGCCGTCGTCCTTGCGGCACTTACTTATCTTTATTTCACCCAGGTCAGGGAACTTAAAGGAGACCGACAGGAACTTATGGTTCAGAGGGATACATTAGTAAACCGTTTGACCGGCATAATGATCGACTTCGACAGTCTTAAAACTGAGAACGATACAATAAGCGCTAATCTTATCCTTGAAAGACAGCGTGCGGACTCTATCCTGCAAAAACTTCAGCAGGAGCGTTCGTTGAGCTATGCGAAGATAAATCAATATGAAAAAGAACTCGGTACTCTCAGAACCATAATGCAGAATTATGTACGACAGATAGACTCCCTTAATACTCTGAATCAGACTCTTATACAGGAGAATCTTACCTATCGACGGAATGAAACCCAGTTGAGGCTAAGGGCTGAAATGGCCGAAGAGAGGGCAACCGAACTCGATATCAAAGTACAGCAGGGGTCTGTTATTCTTGCAAGGAATATTTCACTGCTTGCACTTAACAAAAACGATAAAGAAGTTACCCGTGCAAATCGTGCAGAAAGGTTGAGAACAGACTTTGTATTGACTGCCAATGAGCTAGCCACTCCCGGGGATAGAACAGTTTATATAAGGATCGTAGGTCCTGACGGATATCTGCTGGCTAATTCTTCGGATAACGTTTTCGATTATGAAGGCGAAAGGATAGCCTATTCAGCGTCCCGTTCGGTAGATTACCAGAATGACGATCTCGGAGTCGGCATATATTATAACGGAAGCGGTATAACCAGCGGTAAATATTCCGTTTCCGTATATATGGACGGTAAACTGATCGGAAGCAACGAGATAATTCTCAAATAAATCCCGGGTAGGTTTGTCGTGGAATCCTGTCGACATAGATAGAATATTCTCTATTAAAGATTCTGAAGAATTCTCGGAATGCGCTCTGGATATATTCCGCTTTCAGGCAGAAAATTGTCCGCCTTATTCCGAATATTTAAGCTGCTTGGATATTGTTCCGGAGAATATTTTTTCACCGGAAGATATTCCCTATCTGCCAATAGAATTTTTTAAATCGAGAAAAATATACTCTTCGGAGATAGAACCTGAAATTATTTTTACCAGCAGCGGTACTACCGGAACCGTAAGCAGCAGGCATTACGTCGCCAGATTATCCGTTTACAGAGAATCCTTTATACGCGGATTCGAATATTTTTACGGCGACCCTGCGGATTACGTTATATTCGCGCTGCTTCCCAGCTATCTCGAGAGAAAAGGCTCTTCTCTTATTCTTATGGCAAAGGATCTTATAAAAGCCGGTAATAACGGAGGCGGTTTCTACCTGAATAATTACGAAGAATTGATAAACCATATTGAAACAGCTGCTGGTAATGACCGGAAAATTCTTCTGCTTGGAGTAAGCTACGCTTTGTGGGACTTAGCCGAAAAATATAAATTGAATGTTCCGGGCCTAACCGTCATGGAAACAGGCGGAATGAAGGGTAGGCGCGAAGAAATCACACGCGAGGAACTTCACGGTATTTTAACCGGAGGGCTGGGTGTAGAAAAAATTCATTCGGAATACGGTATGACCGAACTCCTGTCGCAGGCTTACTCGGATGGCGACGGAATATTCCGGTGTCCGCCATGGATGAAAATAACAGTCAGGGATATTTATGACCCTCTCGACGTAAATTATCGATCCGGTAAAGGTGGGATAAATATAATCGATCTCGCGAATATTTATTCATGCTCTTTTATCCAGACCCAGGACATGGGGCAGTTATATTCAGATGGCAGCTTTACTGTTGCCGGACGTATAGACAACAGAGATATAAGAGGATGCAATCTTATGGTAGGAGAATAACCCATGAACGAATTCCGTAAATTTCTGGAGGAATTATTCTCTGTAATTTTTTCTTATGACAAAAGGGAAAGAAGGGGAATTATCGCGCTGTCCGTTATTCTCCTGTTGATACTTACTTTTATGGAATATCAAAAGAGAAAGGATAGCCCGGTTCCTTATACCAATTTCGAGATTCATGAAATCGCCTCGCAAAGCAGGCGGATCAGTACGGAAAATTTATTCTATTTCGATCCCAACACTATAACTGTAGCGGATCTCCATAAGTTAGGCTTCACAGAAAAGCAGGCGCAGGCTATCGACAATTATCGTAAAAAAGGTGCGGTATTCCGTAAACCGGAAGATTTCGGAAGGAGTTTTGTAGTTTCGGAACAGATGATGGAAAAATTATATCCGTATATAATTATCGAAGAGTCTCCCCGTACGGTCATAACTTTTTCAGAATATGAAGATACCGTTTACATTGAAATAAACGGTGCGGATGTCGAAGAACTTCAGCTTATAAAAGGAATCGGAAAAGTTTACTCCAAGCGGATAATCTCCTATCGCGACAAACTCGGCGGTTTCGTCCGCAAAGATCAGCTACTGGAAGTCAAAGGGATAAATGAAGATAATTTTTTTGATATAGGTGAACAATTTTTTATCGATTTGGATAAAATTCAAAAAATTGATATTAACTTTGCACCCGCAAACGTGCTGAGGTCACATCCTTACATATCGAGAAATATGGCGGACAGGATCGTGACGGGCAGAAATATAAAAGGGGGTTGGGAAACACTTAAAGAGTTAACGGACAACGATATATTATTACCTGATGAGGCGGAGAAGATAGCTCCGTACATCGTCTTTGGCAGTCAGGATCATGATTAATGCATGTATTTTGCTGTCGCACAAAACCAATATTAAATAAATAAAATTTACCATTATGATAATAATGCCGGTTAAAGAGGGTGAAAATATTGAAAAAGCCCTTAAAAAATTTAAAAGAAAATACGAAAGAACAGGAGTGCTTAAAGAACTTCGCAGCAGACAGCATTTTACTAAACCATCGGTAAAAGGCCGCGTGCAGAAACTTCATGCGATCTATGTCGAGAACATGCGCCGCAACGAAGAACAATAGTATTCTGTAAATCGGATACAACCCCGCAACCAGCGGGGTTTTTTTATGTTTTTTTTATAAATTTCGAAAATAAACCGAGCCGGAAGTATGAGCCATAGCAGCATGAATTATAACGGAACAGTGGATAAATTCGTAATTTACCTCCGGACGGAGAAAAGTTATTCGGAGAATACGGTTACCGCATACAAAAAAGATATCGTGCAGTTCGCGGAATTTTACGGAGAATCCGATTTTGATCCGTGTCTGGTAAAACATTCCGATATTCGCAGCTGGATGATGACCTTGTCCGAACAAAAAATAAATCCGCGGTCCATAAACCGAAAACTGTCGTCGCTGAGAAAATATTTCGAATATCTCAAAAGATGTGGTATTGTCCAAATCAGCCCGTTCAGAAAAATATCATCGGTAAAAACTTCGAAACGTCTTCCTGTTTTTGTGGATGAAACTAAAATGAATAGTATTGTTAAAGAGATAGTTGAGGATTCCGATGATTTCGAGACCGAAAGAGATTCTGCGATTATTCTGCTTTTTTATTCCACAGGCATAAGGATTGCAGAATTGCTGGATATTACCGATAATGATTACGATTTGTACAGCGGAACGCTCAAGGTAACAGGTAAGGGGAATAAGCAGAGGCTCGTTCCGCTCGTTCCGGGAATACAGCGGAAATTAAGTAATTACATCAGGCTGAGAAATGAGATTTTTGCTTGTAAAAATGATAAAAAATACTTATTTTTAACTGCGAAAGGAGAGAGAATCAGTCGGAGTTATGTGTATAGGAAGGTTACCCTGGTTTTGGGGATGTCCGGCGTTCAGGGAAAGAGGAGTCCGCATGTTCTGAGGCATACATTCGCAACTCATATGCTGAATAACGGGGCCGATATTAAAACCATACAGGAACTGTTGGGGCATTCGAATCTGATGGCCACGCAGATATATACTCATAACACGATCGAACACATAAAAGAAGTGTATAACTCTGCCCATCCAAGGGCAAAAAAGATGTAGGAGGACATTTTATGGACATTAAAATTCAATCCGTGAAATTTGATGCGGATCAGAAGCTGATAGCTTTTATTGAAGAAAAAATTAACAAACTTTCACGATATTCCGACGATATCATCTCCGCCGAAGTATTTCTTAAACTCGATAAAGACGTGGAGAATGGAAACAAGGTAGCCACCATAAAATTATTGGTCAAAGGAGAGGATCTCGTTGCGGAGCGCCAATGTAAATTTTTCGAAGAATCGGTGGATCTGGGAGTGGACGCAATACGTAAACAATTAGAAAAACATAAGAGCAAAGTCAAGTAATTTATACTTGAACATGTCGGCAGGGTATCCGTAAACAGCGGATACCCTGATTTTTTACACGATATTATTATTTTCAGGAAAAAAGGCATTTTTTATTACCTTTGTATCAATTGGAAAAGTAATAAAAACATAAATGCCTGAAAAGTATGGTGAGGTAACGAGAAAACCGGAATGGCTTAAAATACGACTGCATGAAGGACATGGATACGCTGAAGTAGCGAAGATAGTAAGGGAGAATTCCCTTCATACTATTTGCAGCAGCGGAAAATGTCCTAATCAGGCCGAATGTTGGAGCCGAAGGACTGCGACTTTCATGATATCAGGGGACATTTGTACCCGTTCGTGTAAATTCTGCGCCACAAAAACCGGTAACCCGTTGCCGTTGGATCCGAATGAACCTGTAAAGGTCGCACGTTCCGTTAATATAATGGGACTCAGGTATTGTGTACTTACCTCTGTAGACAGAGACGACCTCCCGGATAAGGGTGCAGAACATTGGGCCGATGTCGTCAATGCCATACGTAAAAAAAATCCCGATACACAGATAGAAGTTTTAATACCCGATTTTGACGCGGAAGAGTCGTTATTGGATATCGTTATGTCGTCTTTGCCGGATGTTATCGGACATAACATCGAAACGGTTAAAAGTCTGACGCCGCTGGTGCGTAGCAGGGCGGATTATGAAACCAGCCTCAGGGTTTTAAAATATATCTCGAAGTTAGGATTCACCGCCAAAAGTGGACTTATGGTCGGTCTCGGAGAAACCGATGGGGAAATTTATAGTACCTTGGACCATCTTGCCGCTGCCGGATGCAGCATCTTGACCATCGGACAATATCTTCAGCCAACCAAAAATCATTTGCCGGTGACGAGATACGTCACACCGGAACAATTCGATATTTATAAACAGGAAGCGCTTAAAAGAGGATTCTCCCATGTCGAGAGTTCTCCGATGGTTCGTTCTTCGTATCGTGCCGACCGTGCTGCTGTCAATAATAAAATAAGGATCCGATGACGAGCGTTCTACTTATAGATAAAGGCATTACGGATTATTCCGACGCATGGGAAGAACAAAAGGAACTCTTCTCCCGCGTTCAGAATAACATGTTGGCAGACCAGAATTATCTTATGTTGTGCGAACATCCCCATGTCTATACTTTAGGTAAGAGCGGAAACGAGAATAATTTGCTCGTAAACGATGATTTTCTCCGTTCGGTAGGAGCGACGTATTTCAAGACCGACAGGGGAGGAGATATTACTTATCACGGATACGGACAGCTTGTAGGTTATCCTATCCTGAATTTGAATAATTTCGGTCTTGGGCTGAAAGATTATATAGAATTGCTGGAAGAAACGGTGATCCGGACGATTGCGGATTACGGAATAAATGGCGGAAGACTGGCCGGAGCCACGGGAGTCTGGATCGAAACTGATTCTCCGAATGCCCGTAAAATCTGCGCCATAGGAGTGAAAGCATCCAGATTCGTGACAATGCACGGATTCGCATTGAACGTCAATACGGATCTTAAATATTTTTCATATATAAATCCCTGCGGATTTATAGACAAAGGCGTGACATCCATTCAGAACGAGACTGGAAAAAAGGTCGATATGGATGAAGTGAAAATAAGATATGTCCGCCACTTTGCAGAAGTATATAAATGTAAAATAAAATAAATAAAAGTCATGCATGCAGAAAAAAGATGGGTTCTGAAAGAACAGGGAGACCCTGTAAAGGTCGAGGCGCTCTCGACCGGTCTGGGCATACCTGCTGTTCTGGGCAACCTTCTTATTCAGCGAGGCATCGAGACTAAAGAAGAGGCGTACAGGTTTTTCAACCCGAAACTCGAGAACCTACACGATCCGTTTCTGATGAAGGATATGGATAAGGCGGTCAGACGCATAGAGTCCGCTATCGAAGGGAATCAGAAAATAATGATCTATGGGGATTACGACGTGGACGGAACAACTGCCGTAGCTTTGGTTTATTCATTCCTTGCCCGTATAGGGCATAAAGAACTGTATTTCTATATACCGGACAGGTATAACGAGGGATACGGTATCTCGCTGAAAGGAATAGACTATGCCGAAGAGAACGGAGTAAAACTTATAATAGCTCTCGACTGTGGAATAAAATCCGTAGAAAAGATCGAATACGCCAGGAAAAAAGGTATTGATTTTATAATCTGCGACCACCATCTTCCGGGAGACGAGATCCCTGATGCGGTCGCTGTGTTGGATGCCAAACGTCCGGACTGTAATTATCCGTTTAAGGAACTGTCCGGTTGCGGAGTCGGATTCAAGATGGCTCAGGCGTACTGCCAGTATAAAAAAATACCCTTTGCTCAAGTCGAATGCTTCCTGGATATGGTGGTGGTCAGTATAGCGGCCGATATCGTACCTTTGACCGGTGAAAACCGAATACTTGCCTATTACGGGCTTAAGCGTATAAATGAGAATCCGAGTAAAGGTTTGAAGTCGATAATCAAAATATGCGGATTGGAGAAGCATAACATTACTATCGACGATATCGTATTCAAAATAGGCCCGCGCATTAATGCCGCGGGAAGAATGGAGGTGGCAGACGAATCGAAATCCGGTGGACACACTGCGGTTCGTTTATTGATAGCGACCACTGAGAAACGTGCCGGAGTTTATGGCGACGCTATCGATACATGTAATAACGACCGTAAAAGCATCGACCGCAGTATTACGCAGGAAGCGCATGAATACATAGAAAACAACCCCGACCTTAAAAGACTTAAAAGTACGGTTATTTATAACCCTAACTGGATGAAAGGCGTGGTTGGAATCGTCGCGTCCAGACTGATAGAAACTTATTATCGTCCGACAGTAGTACTGACTATGTCCAACGGACTGGTTACCGGATCAGCACGAAGCGTGCCCGGATTCGATCTTTATCAGGCAGTTGAATCCTGTTCTGATCTGCTCGAGAACTTCGGAGGGCATACCTATGCAGCCGGATTAACGATGAAGCCTGAAAATGTGGAAAAATTCACGGAACGTTTCCATAAATACGTAGAGGAAAATATCGACCCTGAGAGACTCGTACCGCAGGTGGATATAGATTCGCAATTATTGTTCAGTGACGTTACGCCGATGTTCAGAAATACTTTGTGTAAATTCCAGCCGTTCGGTCCAGGGAATCCTTCTCCTGTCTTTATGACAAGTAATGCCAGCGACAGAGGAGACGCACGGTTGGTCGGAGTAGAACAGGAACATCTGAAAATGAAACTTATCCAGGGTGAGAAACCTAATACATCCATTTCTGCTATTGCCTTCGGACAACCGCACCACTTCGACCATGTAAGAATGGGGGGAGCTGTCGATGTTTGCTACTGTGTAGTGGAAAACCATTACAGGGGAATGGTTACCCCTCAGTTGAGGATAAAAGATATAAAACCCGTAAAAAAATAGCGATGAAAAGATTTTTACTATTTTTTCTGATACTTTTTCCGCTATTGGCGCCCGGCGAAGTCACTCTTCCGAAAGTGATAGGAGACAATATGGTACTTCAACAGGGCAAACCGGTTAAGATATGGGGAAATGCGGAACCCGGAGAGAGGGTTACCGTGAACTTCGAGGGTAAAAATTATTCGACTGTTACTAATGCAGCCGGAGAGTGGGCAGTTATGCTGAACAATCCCGATATCAGAAAAGAACCGCAGCAGATGACTATCTCTGGCAACGGAGACAAAATCGTTCTTAATAATATCCTTGTAGGTGAAGTCTGGCTCGCCTCCGGACAATCCAATATGGAATATTCGATGAACAATCATCCCCAATACCGGAAACCCCAGAAGGGCGACCCGGATTACCAGACTAAAGAATTTCTGAACGCGGACAACCCCTTGATAAGGGTCCTGTATGTAAAAAAAGATATTAAAAGCGATACCTTGCCCTCGGACGGATGGCAAATGATCGATACTGCGACTCTGTCGCCTGTCTCCGCACCTGCATATTTTTTCGCTAAAAAGATCTCAGCGGATCTCGGTGTCCCGGTAGGAATAATTTCCACTTCATGGGGAGGCACACCTATCGAGCAGTGGACCCCTATGGAAGGTTATGTAAACTCGGATTTTGAGGGAGAGATCGTCGACGGCAAACTCGACAAACAAACGATTGCCCAGCGATTCGATAAAATGGTGCGTCCCGTAATCCCTTATACTTTGAAAGGATTCCTCTGGTATCAGGGCGAAACCAACCTTATAAACGGAGACACTATCCGCTATGCGGATAAAATGAAAGTGCTCGTGGACAGCTGGCGCGGAATGTGGGGGGATAAAAACAATACCATGCCTTTCTATTACGTGCAGATCGCACCTCATACTTATTCCAGGCGTAGAAACGAAAGGGACAGTGTAAGGCACGATGAATATGGCCTCCCTTTGTTCTGGGAGGTCCAGTCTCTCGCGCAGGATATCCCGAATACCGGAATGATAGTTACTACCGATCTCGTAGACGCCCTGCATGATATACATCCGCCTTACAAATGGATTGTAGGCGAACGCCTTGCACGTCTTGCTTTGGCTAAAGATTACGGCAGGGAAGGTCTTGTTTACAGCGGACCTGTTTATAAATCATCCACCGTATCCGGAAATAAATTAACCCTTACCTTCGATCATATAGGTAAAGAACTTAAAACCCGTAACGGGGAAAATCCCGATTGGTTCGAGATAAGCGGAGCGGACGGAATCTTTTATGAGGCGGATGCCGTAATCGCCGGCAATAAAATCATATTATCCAGCGACGAGGTTCCGAATCCTGTTGCCGCGCGCTTTGCATGGCACGAAAACGCCATGCCGAACCTTGTGAACAGCGAGGGTCTTCCTGCTGTTCCGTTCCGTACAAAAGATAGATTCGAATGGAGTTATAACAAGTAATATAATGGAATTAAACAAACTAACCGCTATATCCCCGGTAGACGGACGTTACAGGGGAAACACAGAACAACTTGCTGCATATTTTTCAGAATATGCGTTAATAAAATACAGGGTACTCGTTGAAATAGAGTATTTTATCGCATTGAGCGAAATCCCGCTCGATCAACTTAAAGATATAAATAACGATATTGCGGAAAAACTCCGCGGCATTTATCGTGATTTTACGGAAACGGATGCCCAAAGGGTTAAGGAAATAGAACGTACGACCAACCATGACGTTAAAGCCGTAGAGTATTTCATCAAAGAAAAAATGGACGTTCTGGGTTTACGAGAAAGCAAGGAATTCGTTCACTTCGGACTTACTTCGCAGGATATTAACAACACCGCCACACCGCTCAGCCTTCAGGATGCTATCGAAAATGTTTATCTGCCGGAACTCTATGCGATCCTCGACGACCTTAAGATCAAAGCATCCGGATGGGAAGACGTAGCTATGCTTGCGCGCACGCACGGACAACCCGCATCCCCTACCAGACTGGGCAAAGAAATTATGGTATTCGCAGACAGGCTGACAAAACAGATCGCGCAGCTTAAATCAGCCAAGGCTCCCGCGAAATTCGGAGGGGCGACAGGTAATTTCAATGCACATTTCGCCGCTTACCCCGGAATCGACTGGGTCGCGTTCGCGAATAATTTCGTAAATGAAAAACTCGGACTTAATCGTTCGCAGATCACTACGCAGATCGAACATTACGACGACCTTGCTGCTATATTCGACTGCATGAAACGTATCAACAACATCCTTGTAGACTTCTGCCGCGACATATGGACATACATCTCGATGGAATACTTTAAACAAAAAATCAAGGAAGGAGAAGTCGGTTCTTCGGCCATGCCACACAAAGTGAATCCGATAGACTTCGAAAACGCGGAAGGAAACTTCGGTGTAGCTAATGCGCTATTCGAACACCTCGCTGCCAAACTTCCTGTGTCCCGACTGCAGCGCGACCTTACCGACTCGACGGTATTAAGAAACGTCGGTGTTCCCGTGGCACATTCATTGATTGCTTTCAGGTCTATAATGAAAGGCCTCGGTAACCTGATAATAAATAATCCGGCGTTCGACAGGGATCTGGAAAATAACTGGGCTGTGGTTGCAGAAGGTATCCAAACCATCCTTCGCCGGGAAAATTACCCTAATCCTTACGAAGCGCTTAAAGCATTGACACGTACGAACAAAGGAATAACACGCGAAGATATCACGGTATTTATCGAACAACTCGATGTGAACGATAATATAAAGGATGAATTGAGAAGACTATCCCCTCAGACTTATACCGGTGTAAGATTCGATTATTAGGATTTTATAAAATTATATATTATATTGTTACGTATTTTTTATTAATGCTTAACTATTTAATCTGTCTATTATGAAAAAGTACAAATGCGAAGTATGCGGATATATTTATGATCCGGAACAGGGGGATCCTGAAAATGGAATTGAACCGGGAACTGCTTTCGAAGATCTTCCCGATGACTGGTTACGCCCTTTGTGCCAGGCCGGAAAAGAAGAATTCGTAGTCGAAGAATAAAATAATTAAGGGGAGAGCGATCTCCCTTTTTTAAAATACGTAATATGTATATACTCAATACATCTTTCATGGTGGAACACGATGTGCACGAGCTGTGGCTGGATATGATGAAGAACAGGGTTATGCCGTATATCGCTTCGAGAGGATTCCCGGAACCTACCTTTACCAAAGTTATTTCCAACGAAAAACAAGGGCACCATACCTATTCGCTGCAGGTAAATATGGACGATCTCGGACAATATAACGGATTTATGGAAGAGATTCTCTCTGAATACGCTTCCATATGCGGACCTACGTTCGGAGAGAAAGCACTCTATTTTACTTCACTCCTTAAAAAAGTTGTGCTATGAGAATATTCCTGAAGGTTCAGATTCTGCTTCTTGCAGTATTGTTTACCGCTTGTCAGAGGCAGACTATGTATCCATCGCTGAACGAAGCCTCATTTACACTCTTTGCGGAACAGTCCGGATTCGTGATCGACGATGATGAAACTGTCTTCAGTCTTATGGGCCCTTCGGTTACAGCGGTGAAAATCTTCGACAGCCTCGAGTACGAAATAGTATTCGATAATTATCATTCGGAAGAATTTGCCAAAGAGATCTATCAGGTATTCTGGAAGATAGGTAAGGAAGAATTCGAAACATCTAAAATGTACGGTTCGAAGAGAACTTACGGAAATATGCAGTCCTTCACCGTCAGCGACGACGAGGACTTTATGAAATGTACCCGAATAGGCAATACGGTGATGCACGCGTTCGGACCGATAGAGTTTATAGAGGATGCCGAATTGTTTTTTTCCAAAACAGGATATAATTTTTCGGGTAAAAAATAAAACGTAAGTTGCAGGTATTAAATAAACTCATTATATTTGCACCCTGATTGAAACCACATTAATCAATACTAAGATTAAAGAATGTACGCAATTGTAGAGATCGCAGGTCAACAATTTAAAGTTGAGAAAGGTCGTAAGCTTTATGTAAACCGTCTCCAGGGCGAGGAAAACACTTCGCTGAGCTTCGACAAAGTACTGCTAGTAGACAACGACGGACAGGTTAGTGTTGGCGCACCTGTAATTGAAGACGCCAAAGTGAATGCTACGATCCTTAAACATCTTAAAGACGACAAAGTGCTCGTTTTCAAGAAAAAGAGGAGGAAAGGCTACAAGGTTAAGAACGGCCACAGACAGTATCTTACCCAGATAGTCATAGATGAAATAGTTGCTTAACGTTTAAAATTTTTGAGAAATGGCACATAAGAAAGGTGTTGGTAGTTCGAAGAACGGACGTGAATCGGAAAGCAAACGTTTAGGTGTTAAGCTTTTCGGAGGACAAATCGCAAAAGCCGGCAATATATTGGTTCGCCAGAGAGGCACGGTACACAATCCGGGCGATAATGTAGGTATAGGTAAGGACCACACGCTGTTCGCGTTGGTTGACGGAACCGTATCCTTTAAAAAGAAAGCCGGAGGAAAATCTTTTGTATCTGTAACCCCGGTTGCGGAATAATTAATTTTAAAGAGTATCAGAAATGGCAAACCATAAATCAGCTAAGAAAAGAATCCGCCAGACAGAGGTTAGGAGGCTGCGCAACAGATACCAGCATAAAACGACAAGAAACGCTATCAAAGCGTTGAGGAATACTTCAGAGAAAGAAGCTGCTGAAAAACTTCTTCCTAAAGTTTCTTCTATGTTGGATAAGCTTGCGAAGAAAAATATTATCCACAAAAACAAAGCGGGTAATCTTAAAAGTAGTCTTACATTGCACGTAAACAGCTTGTAAGCCACTACACGAAGAAATAAAAAAAGAGTGATTATTCAATCACTCTTTTTTTGTGGTGCGCCGTGCATACCTGGTGGTGTAAATCCACTAATCTTACCGTGGGAAGACTTACGGACGTGTGGATGTTTTTTTCAGAAGCACGCATAACCCGCATTTCATACACGATGATGTGTCCGAGCATTTAACCGCAGGCCGGTCGTGGCGGAGGCCAATACGGGATTATTTTTCATCTGCTCCCCGATTATATAACTTTTAATATTCGATCCGGATTAATGATCCGAGAATAACCTCCGCGACGCGTTCTTATATAT
>JAJQEF010000035.1 GCA_021201795.1 Rikenellaceae bacterium | reverse complement strand
CGATTAAGGACATAAAATATTCAAACATATTAATTTAAATTCTATTTGGTCTTTTCGCCTTTATACCACAATTACAATATTTTTATATCCCACTCGAAGAACATAGTAAATCACCGCAGTAAGAAAAAAAAATTCCTTCAATATTTTTATGGTCTTAAATTATCAGTTCAATTTTTCTTCTATATATTGTTATATTTGCAAAAAATCATCAAGAAATAAAAATGGGTTCCATATCCATGGGGGATTTAAATATAAATTACGCGAATACTGGAATTCCAGGCGGTAGATCAGTTGTATTGTTACATGGTTGGGGTACAAATATGAATACATTTGCTCCCATAGCAAAAGAACTGGAGAAAAATTTCAATGTACATAATCTGGATTTCCCAGGATTTGGAGATAGTTCCCCACCTGAATCTGTATGGGGAGTGGAAGAGTATACGGATTTTTTGGAAAGATTCGTTAATGAAAAACAAATCAAAAATCCTATAATTATAGCCCATTCTTTCGGTGGAAGGGTGTCCCTTTTGTATTCTTCACGAAATCACGTAAATAAACTTATTATAATAGACGGTGCGGGAATTAAACCTAAGCGTCCTTTAAAATATTATATAAAAGTTTATTCGTACAAATTGACTAAAAAGCTGCTCCCTTTGTTTATAGGTAAAGAAAATGCCGAAAAAAGAGTGGAGCTGAAAAGAAAAAAATCAGGATCCAGCGACTATAACAATGCCTCTGGTATAATGCGGGACATTCTGGTAAAAGTCGTAAATGAGGATTTGAAACATGTTCTTCCAAATATTGAAGCACCTACCCTATTGATCTGGGGGGAAAACGATACGGCAACCCCGGTGAGGGATGCAAAAATAATGGAAAAAAACATTCCGGATTGTGGACTCGTTATTTTAAAAAATGCCGGGCATTTCAGTTTCCTGGATAAACCTTATGAAGTAAACACCATTATTGACAGTTTCCTTGAAAAAGATAAAGTAACCGAATGGAAAAAATAATAATTATCTGCTGTCTCGTATTATCATTTATTTATCTATTATCGAGACTGAAATTCGAGTTGCAGATGATGCAGCAGAACTCTTACAGGAACAGCCGTTATATAAAATGGTACAGATCGGATTTATCCAATCCTATTCGGATAGCCATATTCATCTTATTTATTCTCTCGTCGGTGTTATCCGGAAATTTATATATATTAATCCTGATAATTCTTTTCTCATCATGGGGAATATTCTATGAGGCGAAAAAGAAATACAAAAAAAAGCTGGTTTTCACACGCAGGGCAACACGGCTTTATATAACTTCGGTTATAATATCGCTATTAACCATAGGAATTATTTATTTCATTTGGAAAAATGCGGAATATGCTGTATCCACGGTTTTACTTCTTAATATTTTTTCATTTACAATTCTGATAATATCAAATCTGCTTAACTCTCCAATAGAAAAATCTATAAACAGAAAATACTATAACGAAGCGAAACAAATTTTACAGCAAAATAAAGATTTAATAATAATAGGGATAACCGGAAGTTATGGCAAAACGAGCACGAAACATTATCTATACCGTATATTATCGGAAAAATATAATGTATTGATGACTCCGGGAAGTTTCAATACAACACTGGGTGTGATCCGTACCGTAAGGGAACAGCTCAAACCGTACCACGAAATTTTCATTGTCGAAATGGGAGCCAAACAGTCCGGCGATATAAAAGAAATTTGCGAACTGGTCCACCCTTCGATAGGAATTATCACTTCCATAGGCGAGCAACATCTCGAATCTTTCAAGACAATTGAAAATGTACAAAAGACTAAATTCGAACTTATCGATTCCCTGCCGGAAGATGGCCTTGCAGTACTGAATTACGATTATCCTTATATAGCATCGCGTAAAGTAGAAAATGTAAAAAATAAAATCTACTACTCATTTACAGATAATGCTGTCGATTATTTTATCGACAGCATTAAATATTCCAGCAAAGGAACGGAATTTACCGTTCACGCAAAAAACGGCCCGGCAGAAGAACTTTCTACCAAGATCGTTGGTAAATATAATCTTTCGAATATCCTCGCAGGGTACATTGTTGCTAAATACCTGAAAATCGAACCAATGTCGATAAAATATGCGGTAAGCCATATAGAACAGGTTGAACACAGGTTGAATATACGACAGACTCCGGGAGGGATCACCATTATAGATGACGCCTTCAACTCCAATCCAAACGGCGCTGAAATGGCTCTGGAGGTTTTAGGAGGGTTTACTACCGGTAAAAGAATTATCATAACTCCGGGTTTCATAGAACTGGGAAACAGGCAATTCGATTATAATTATAATTTAGGCAGACAAATAACCTCAAATGCCGATTACAGTATAATCGTGGGTTCTTATAACAGAGATGCACTGACCAAAGGTTTGAACGATAGCGATTTTAATAAACAAAATTTATATCTTGCATCCTCTTTCAATGACGCCGTAAATCATCTTAAAGGAATTTTATCTAACGGAGATGTAGTGTTGTATGAGAATGATTTACCTGATACATTTAAATAAGTGAATTTACAATGAAAACCAAAGTCGGTGTTTTTTTCGGCGGAAGATCGGTTGAACATGAGATTTCCGTTATTTCCGCTTCACAGGCAATCAATGCTTTTAATAAAGATAATTATACGATTGTTCCTGTATATATAACCAAGAATGGAATATGGTATACCGGAGAAGCTCTTTTAGATCTCGAAAAATATAGGGACACGGATGCGTTATTAAAGCAATGTGAAGAAGTATACATGAAACCGGTATATAACGATCTGAATCTTTACAGGAAAAAGAAAAAAATCTTCGGTAACGATATAGTTACCGAAATAGACGTTGCCCTTCCGGTTTTACACGGCACAAACGGAGAAGACGGGGTATTGCAGGGATTATTCGAGCTTACAGGAATACCTTATGCAGGATGCAACCTGATGTCTTCCGCCAACGGTATGGATAAGATAGTTATGAAAATGATCCTGCGCGAATGCGGTATACCAGTTATCGACTATGTCTGGTTCACTGACAAGGAATGGTTTTCCAATAAAGAAAATTTAATCGATAAGATTGAACAGAAAATAGGTTATCCCATCATTGTGAAACCTGCAAATCTTGGTTCGAGTGTAGGTATATCCGCAGCAAGCGATAGGGAGAGCCTTATAACTTCCATAGAACAGGCTGAAAAATTCTCGGACAGAATAATTGCCGAAAAAAGAATAGTAGCCATAAGGGAAATCAACTGCTCTGTACTGGGAGATTATTCTGAAAATGAAACCTCCGTATGCGAAGAACCCATCAAAAGCGGCGACATATTAAGTTACGCTGATAAATATATGAACGGAGGCAAATCTTCCAAAGGCATGCAGAGTACTAAAAGACAGATACCTGCAGATCTTTCTACCGAAATTTCGGATAAAATACGATCGTACGCGTCCGATACCTTCAGAGTTCTTTCCTGTGCCGGCGTATCACGCATAGACTTCATTATGGATGAAAGCAATAACGAAATTTACGTGAACGAAATCAATACCATCCCCGGGTCACTCGCCTTTTATTTATGGGAAGCTACAGATATTTCTTTTGAGAAGCTGATGGATAAATTAATCAAGCTGGCATTTAAACGGAAGAGAGAGATCGAAGCTAAGACATTCAGTTACGACCAGAATATTTTTGATCTTTCAGGTGGAATAAAGAATGGAAGTAAATTCTAAAATAACTCATGTATAATTATCAATAATGGCTGGATTTGTTCCAGCCATTGATTTTGGTTTAATCCCATAGTTTTATATCTTTATATTACCTCATAAACTATGCTGTCTCATCACATAATTTAATAGGTTTTGTTTAATGATTGAAATGAATTCTCATTCCTTAATATACTTATTAATCAAAACTTATTTGTATGAAAAAACTTTTATTATTAGTCGCATCCACGGCATTATTGTTCGCCTGTTCCGACGATTCGGCGTTCGATGAACTATCGGAAGCAAATGCCCAAGCAAAAAGAATAGGTTTCAGAAACCTCACCGCAGACCTGACTCTTACACCCGGATCCGAAAATCCTCCTGCAGGATTATTGTTCTGGGGAATTAACTCTATCTTATTTTATGAAGGAAACATATCTTCGGGATTTTATTCCAATGAATCCAATTTAAATTTTGCTGGAAGCCATACAGTGTCAGGATCGGACCAATCTTTTGATAACCAATTAATAAACGGACAGTTTTTCGAACTGAAATCGGTTAATATAGAAAGGATTGATATTAATTTCGGACTTCTTCAGCTTTTCGGTTACAATCTCAATTATCAGATCGATGCCCGGATATTGGATCTCAACGGAAACCTTCTGGCACAGAATTCTGTTTTTACATCGAACATTTCTTCTCAATATACCGTATCCGTAGATATGACCGGCGTCGCAGAACAGAGTTATTATTTCATTGAGATCGATATAATTTACGACGCTCAGGAAGAGGTGCCTTATACTGCAACATTTATAGGGAATGTTAATTATACTAATCCTTACAGTTATAGTATATTAACAGCAACTATAATAGAAGAATTCAACATCCATACTCCCAACGGCACCATTACTATAACCGACGAATATGGATTGGATTCTATTTTCTTCCAATTATATGATTCCTATACTTGGAACTTTTTGGACGAAAATGTAAAAATCAATTCCGACCAAATTACATCCCTTTCCTTTCCATTTATTCTCTACAACGACGAACAAATTGAAAACAGAGAATCCAGGTACAACGTAATTATAACAGTAAGAGGGGACACCGGAGCTATTATGGCTTCAACAAGTTATACCATGAACGAGAATGACATAGAACTTAAAGAAATGGTAAACCTGCCGCTTAATAATACTGCAATTCAATCGACCTACACGATAGAAATAGATATATCCGTTATTTATCAAGAACCGGCAGGCACTCCTGTAAGATTTAACGGAAACATTAACTTCATTAACAATTCTCCTTATTCAGGTTATATTTTATACGGCGAAGTATCCCAGTTCAATATTATCACAGGGAACGCCGTCGTTACTTTCAGGGAAGGAGACGAAGGATATCTATCTGAAGATATGTTCCTATTTTATAATCCTACGCATAATTTTAATTTTATAGACAATAAGGAAATAGAAATTACTTCCAATACTATCAGCCAGTTAAGTTTTCCTCTTTATATTTATGAAGCGGAAAGTCCGGAATCCCAGATACATGAATTTGAAGTAACCATAACCGTAACCGGTAATAACGGACGTGTACTGGCAACAAGGTCTTATCCGAGAAGCAAAGAAATAGATGAAATGGTTAATTTAACATTGTCTACATCGGAATTACAAACTATATATGATGTCAATATACAGGTAAATAGTTACCTGGGCGAAATTTACAGAAATACGAGTGTAACATCCAATATCTCCCTGACAAACAAGAATACATCTGCAACCACTATGGACGTAGCTATCTTAGGCGTTAAATTCCTTAATGCCGAGGAAGAAGAAAAAAGTTATGTAGGGAACGGATGGTATTATTATACCACAGTGGCTCCCAACCAAATCGGTAATTCAGGGAATTTGCAAACATACAATTCCAATATTTTGGTTAATCCGGACACCATTATAGTCGAGACAGAAATAGTCTACGGCGGCGGAACAGCAAATACGCTTCTTATTAATGTTTATGACGGAAACACTCTGATAGGAACAGGTACATTTAACCCTCCGTCAGGAGACATGTTGCGTGAACATCCTGTCAAAATCACCCGTCCTATAGAAACGAACAATTTAAGATTAGACGTAAACCTGACCAACAGGTAAATATAAAAAACGGACGCGTTATGCGTCCGTTTTTTATTATCCAATATATACTTAAATTTCCGTAGAAGTATCCACTTCTTCCCATGAACGTACAGAAGCGGTACCATCCTCATCAAATCCAATCGCGATAAAAAATTCATCCTCCCTATCAAGATATTCCTGTTGTTTACGGGAAATATCTTTAAGCAGAATAGGAACGACCGGCTCTTCGAACGAATATATTAATCCATCCGCATTCTCGGCAAAGATTTTAAGAACAAGGTCTTCATCATTATCCAATAATCGATAAACATTATAACATTCGATGATATTATCATTCTCATCCAGTTCACGACCCGAGATATAACTTATAATAAGATTATTCGAATGAAAATAATTATCATAAGAATAGTGTGCGTTACAACCTGTCAATGAAGTAATTACATCGCCGGAGGAAACATTCTCTATCCCTTTAATCTTAAGGTTTATCTTGTTATAATTTTTAGTAAGGGGAACTGTTTCTTTATACGGACTTCCTCCTTTTACGGTAAACTCCGTTATACCGTGAAATAATGATCCCGGATCCGTAGTGGATAATACTCCGTTTTCATCAAAACAATTTATACCGACCCGAACATTGGATAATTCATGCTTATCATCACACTCGAAAATACCAGTATGTGTATTCCCCCATGTTACGGCCGTATATTTACCGGAAACAAGATCGAACGAAACGCTGTTGCCGGTCATGAATTCAATGGGAACACTTTTCTCTGTCACAAGAACTCCTGTACCGTCATAAATATATACCTGTAAATGTTCCACTTCTTCCGAAAAAAGGTCCCTGTTGTACGTATGTAAATGGTATACATAATTGAACATAACCGTAGTTTCACAGTTATCCGTATTTTCACGGATACATCCTGTAAATATCAGTAGAAATAAAATTATCCGGAAAGGAAAATATTTACGGGTCATATTATTCTTATTGAGCTTAAAACCGGGAGTTTAGACTCCCGGTTAATAATGTATATAATTTATAAAGTTGTGGATTGTTCGTCATCTTCCCAATCAAGAACCCTTACCTTGATGTAAGCATCTGTTGTTTCTTCGATCTGTTTCTCAGGGTCGATTCCACCGCCTTCTCCAGGTTCGCCTGAACCGTACACAGCAGTGATCGTCAGTTTAACATAAGTGTTACGTTTAACCATATACAAACCTGACGCTTCATTTTTCAACCATCATGGTAATAGCATATGCCATCTTCAAACTTAATAACTTCTTTACCTATTTCCGAAGTTGTAGGTTCTTCACCGTAATAACCTGTTTCCCAAATTCCGGTATTTTCATTGCGAATTCTCCAGAAAGTACTTTCGGTAGGCTGCATAGGATCGCCGGCAGCATCCCAAAGCTCGGTCGGTTCAAAAACAGCTTTGATGTAAACCATAGTAGAGTTACCCTGCAATTCAGACATGTTGGCATTTTCCATACAGTAAGTGTAAGTTCCTTCATTATTAAGGATTACATCCTGGTAATCATGCGCAGCACCCAGATAGTTTTCTTCGTAAAAAGTAGAGTTGAACAAAGGAGTATAAACCTGTCCGTTCGTGATCGTAGGAAACACAAACGCCTGAGAAGGATTGTTAACTACTTTGAATTTCACATCTTTTAATGTTCCACCGTACTCTTCTTCAGGATCGTAAGCTACTGAAACTTTAGCTACCGCTCTTACAAGTCTAACTGTAAGATTATTAGGTCCGTCTGCAGTAAGAACTATCGAACGCCCTTCTTCGCTGGACATAAGGAATCCGCGTGAAGTTTTTGCAACGTCATCGTTAGTTACATTGTCTTTTTCATAAATAACATCGTTTACCTCATTAATGTAAAAAATCTCTTTTTTGAAATCCGTAACAGACATTCCCTTAGGGAACAACTCGTTTTTACGTGCGAGAAGACTGGTAGGCGCATTAGCTATCACATAAAATTCATGAGCACCGGTAGTTATCTCTTCAAAAATAAGTTCGAGATCGGCAGGGTCTTTACCTTCATCTTTGAAATAATCTGCTTCAGCCGTAGCCTCGAGCAAACCTCTTTTGTCAAATGCCACTGCAACCGCATTGTAGATCTTTTTCTCAAGAGCTGTAGACGAATTGTCTAAGAAGGTCGGCGCTTTAGTGTCTCCAACAGCTAAAGTAATTGTAACGGATGTTACTTCTTCATTAACATCAACATCAGGATTGCTGTCGCCAGCTTCTTTACTACAAGAAATCAGCGCTGAAACAGCAAGAACCGCAAATAGTAATCTTTTAAACTTCATAATAAAAATATTCATGTAAATAATTTCAAATCTTCACGGATATTATAGGCATGCCCTAAACAGATAGAATCATCTGATTTACAAACATTTTCATGTAAAATCTTATGGGAAAATCCGTTGTGCGGACACGTAATAAAAGTATATGAATAGCCTATGAAAATGTAATGAAAGAAATTCAGTGATAAACCAAAGTCCACCGTCTTCTCCGTCTTGATTATATTATAGTAAATATCATCCGACAGACAAGCTGATAAAAGATATAATACCAAAGACAGTGAGACCATGTATACTTTATTCATACACTGTTAATTACATTAATGACATTAGGGTTTATAAACATATGAAAATGATGAAAACGAAACAAATATATTAAAAAATCTAAAAAAAAATCCAAAAATGAAAAAAAGACATATATGTTTTTTCTTTTTTCATATAAGATTAAAAATTAAAGACCATTAAAGATAAAAAAATCCGTCATAAATTACTACGACGGAATATTTATTAATTTATAAGTTTATATTGTTTTCCTTATTGCACTGCATATTTTATCATTAGCCTTATCCAATACCGATCTATCGAATGATTTTAAATAAATATAAGTCGTTTTCTCGTTAGAGTGCCCCAATCCCTCACTGATTATCCACAGAGGAAGATTTTCCTGTTTGGCAATTGTCGCCCAAGAATGCCGTGCCACGTGAGTAGTAACCGAACCATCTATTCCCGCGATCTTCGATAATGTTCTAAGTCTCTGGTTCTGTAATCTAAGACCACTCTCGTACTGCATCCTTTCATTGCCTTTCGAAGGGTCGATTATAGGAAAAACATATATTGAATCACGGGTTTCCGAGGAGAAATACTTTATTATCTCTTTCATGGATTCATTAAGCTTCATCTCTATCATATGCCCGGTTTTCTTTCTGTAATAAATCAATATTCCATCCCTGATATTACTTTTTCTCAAATATGCCATATCGACAAACGACATTCCCCGGGAATGAAAACTGAAAAGAAACAATGCCAGCGAATCCCTCAGTCCCTTACGAAGTTTGATTCCGTCATCCGATGAATAATCCCATAGTTTATTTTCCAGATCCTTCAGTTTAACAATATCCTGCCGCGGCAGGGCTCTCTTTTTTGTTATATGTACACCAGTGTAAACCTCTGCAAAAGGATTTTCATAGGGATGGTTTATAATATTTTCTTTTATCGCTTTGTTATATATCGACCTTATGTTCCGCATATAAAAAGAAATAGTGTTCAGGCTTTTACCGGAAAATTTCATCTTTTCTTCAAATTTTTTCAACATATTACCGCTAATGTTTTCTATGTAGATATTTTCACCTTCATTAAAATGTATTAATGCATTTGCCGCAGAGCGGTAAGCTCTCGCAGTTCTTTCCTTCCCGGCAGAAATCAGGTATTTATTAAGTTTCATGGTATACTCATACAGCATTTTGCTCTTATTCTTTTTTCTGTAATAATCCAAAATATCCTTACAATCAAAATTACCTGTTTTGTTAAGTTTTCTAATACCATTTTCCATGAAACTTTTATCATTCTGAATACTTTCACTTATCTCAACCAACTCTTTAACACGTCCGGCATCATCAGTGTTTATAATGACCTTTTCATTTTTTTCATCCCATTCGCCGGATAATAATTTATAAGGTGTGGTTACAGAACCTGATTTACGTTGATGAACTACCCTGATAATTAAACTACCGGGGAAGTCTCTACCTTTTTGCGATAAACGCAAACAAAACTTTATAGTTGCCATATTTAAGTTATTATATAATTTACTATACAAATTTAAAATTAGATAAATAAAAAGCACTTATAATATTTAACTATATCGACCATTTTCCATACAATGTTCAACAAAAACAAAAACCCGGACATAAATGCCCGGGTCCTATACTAAAAAAATAAATTATTTTTTACCTAAGATACTTCCAACCATATCCATCACTCCGCTTTTATCTGAATTTTTATCTCCTGTAAAGCTGCTGAGAATGGACCCTATATTAAAATCCGGATCATTGTCGTCGCTCACTTTTTTTGAAAATAAGAACATTATTGCAGGTACTATTCCGGAAGCCAGATTGTTTGCCGTTCCCTGACTCAAACCTACTTTAGAGATAAGGTTCGTTATCATATCGGATTTTATTCCGTTCGTTATACCTGCTGCCTTCTGTTCCGTAATCTCTTCTTTTTTCCCGGCTCCGAACATAGAAGCAATCGAAGAGATATTATCAGGCGTCGCATAACGTTTAAGGCTATCCATAAGGGAAGAAGTAGCCGTATCGATAGTCTGTTCTTTTTTATCGGCAGGAATTTCACTATTCCCGGACACTTTGTCCATTACCTGTTTTTTTACGAGATCCATTATTTTTTCGAACATATCTGTAAGGATTTAAATTTGATACAGATTATTCAAACATTAAGCCATTAAATAGAAACAGGCAGCAAAACGCTGCCTGTTTCTATTTATGCTGTACGGGTTTTCTTTTTCCGTCTTACTCTCCACTTTTTCAAATAAATATAATAACCTGTCAAAGGTAGCGATGCACCCGCCAAACATGCTATAAAGTATAGAATACGGGTAAACATTCCTCCCCATGTACCGACATGAACGGCATAGATCCACCCTCTTATTTTTGAAGATCTATCCTGGTACTTATAATATTTAATATCGGTTATTTCTCCCGTAAGACCGTCGAAAGTATAACTGTCCGAGGCACGGGTATTTCCTCTTTTATTTATCGAGACCGAAGCTGTACCGTTCTGTATAGATATAGCTTTAGCACGTGGATTTTCTTTTGATAAAGAAGCATATACATCGTCCCATACCGCATAATTCGGTCCGCCCTGTCTTTGGTAACCACCGCGGCCGCCGCTTCGCTCCTGCCTCTCTGGATTTTCCGCTCCTTCCGGACGTTCTCCACCACGGCCTTCACGGTTGATTTGCCCCTGTTTGTCGGAATTTCCGTCAACACGTTCAGGGCGTCCTTCTTGCGAACCTCTTCCATTTCCCTGTCCCTGTTGAGTCTGTTGTACTACCTGTGAAGGAGCGGATGTTTCCACTCCGAATACCTTATAAAAACCGTTGCGATACCAGTTAAACGACCACGTTAATCCTGTAAGACACATGGTCAATAACAATAATGCAACCCAAATCCCGCCTGCAAGATGCGTATCGTACCAGAATCTGAATCTGCTCGCATTAGTTTTTATTGATAAGCGCGTTTTCAGCATCTTGAGAGTCTTAGGAACCCAAATGATAATACCGGTAATCATTATAAATACGAAAACGAGAGTAGATACTCCGGTGATCATTTTACCCCATGAGAAACTATCTCTGCTATACTGGAACAAAAACCAACGATGAAATCTCCTTATAAAAGAATAGAATGTTCCCTTTGCGGAAGGAGACACCTGTCCCTTTATCTCTGCTGTATAAGGGTCCACAAGAAGAGAAGTCCTACCCTGTCCGAATCCCATACGGTAGTTTTTCGAAGAATTAGAAGGAATCTGAACGCTCGAGATAACTACGGAATCAGGCAGCTGTTCCTTTACTTTAGGCATAAGCAGGTTAATCGGCATTCTTCCACTATCCGATACTTTAGCCTTATAAAGCGAAGGATTAGTAACTTCCTGTATTTCTGTCTCGAACACCAGAAGGGCACCGGTCAGACACAAAATCGTTATAACCACTCCGAACGGTACGGACAACCATAGATGAATTTTTGCAATAAATTTTTTCATAGTGTATTTAATTAAAAAATACCCTTGTTGTTAAAGGGTATCCTTTACAAAAGATCCGGTTTAATTAGCAGCCATTCTTCCGACAGCCCTTATTGAAGAAGGACCTTCGATTGTTAATCCCTTAACTGCTTTTGCAGTGACAGGATCTATTATATATATAGCAGGGTCCTGTTCAGCAGTAGTACCTACAACTTCTCCGTTAGCATCGGTTATATCGATTCCTCCGACTGTCAATGGGAAGTACATTTTTCCAGCGTATGCCATAGGCTGACCCGTAGCTGAAATTTCACTGTAAGAAGGCCATTCGCCTCCAATCCAGTTCAGGGATTTGGCAGACATATTAACTATGCCGTACTGTGTGGCAGGATCGTCTATACCAACCAATCTACCGGTATGGTTATAGAATTCGAGCAGGAAATAATCACCCGTAATATGCCATACTTTTCTGAAACGATAACCCTGGGATGCAGATTCAATATCGAAATAGTATGAATCGAAACTATCAGTACTTGGATCTATCCTTATAGCGCCTGCCTTCTTGGATGTCGCGTTAGCATTATAATCGTAAGAACCAGAAAAGACATAAATATAACCGTCATCGGATTTACCTATCTGTGAGTAATACTGCGAGCGGTAACGTCCCGAAGAGTAACTTATCCTGTTATCCCTGTAGATTTTCTGAAGATTAAGGTTCTGGTCGAATTTTGCCACCCATACACTATCCGGGTAATTAATCGCTCCGGTACTGGAACCTCCTGTGGAGTTTTCAGGATCTTTAGGCTGAGATAATACCATACCTGTAAGGAACGTACCGTCTCCCAAATCTACTATTCCAGAAAAAGTCGCCTGTTCTCCGTTTCCTGCGATATTTGTGGTAAGAATCGTTTTTTCCTGGCTATACATGTTATTAGACATGTTATAGAAATTGAATATTGCCATATCAGCTCTTTGTTCTCCATTCGAAAGATAAACAGGATCGCCGTTCTCATCGATAGCACTTTGTCCTCCCACACTCGTAATTGCATAATTACTTAAAAACCCGTAAGAGGTAAAGCGTGAACTAATATCGAACGCAGGATACTGATAGAGGAAATTATTCACTACACCATAGGCCAACCCGAGACCAGGATCGCCCTGACTGTAAATAAGGCCGAGCCCCATGGATGGTTTGTTATTAAATATCCAGGTATAGCCTGAAAGCTCGAGTTCTTTATAGTAATTGAAATCCGAAGCTCCCATAACAATGGATCCCGATTCGATTTCATCTACCAATCCTATATATTCCGCACCGTCACCCTGCATACTGATAAAAAATACTCCGGTCTCTTCCACAGTCGGATCGTCCGGAACACCACCCGTATTATCATCATTCTTCTCACAGGAACCCAGGCCCAACGCAAGACTTAACACACTCATAATAGCCAATCTTCTGGCAATAGATCTTCTTAATTTCATGATTTTTAATTTATTTATTATTTAATTTTTAAAAAATAATATCTCAATTTAACTGAAAAACTTCTTCCCGGTTTCTGTAAACTGTAATTATCGTACAGGAGGTGATTGGTTATATTTTTCGCCTCAAGACCGATATTGTATCTTCCTTCTTTCAACGAATAAAGTAATGTAACATCATGCGACAGCTGCCCGGGAATCATTATGTCGCCTCCCTGGCTCTTCCAGTTACGATAAAATTTATGAACGTACTGCATGTTGTAGCCCAGAGTCAGAATATTATTCTTACCCAGCACATCGAAGAAGCTGTAAGAAGCATCTACGTTCGAGAATAAATAAGGAACATTCGGCATCCGGTCTTTATAATATATGAGTTTCTTACCTCCGACAGTGTATTTTTCCATATTCTTTATGTCCTGATAAGTCATATTGCCTCCGATACTGAACTTGTTTTTATAGAAATACCGCGCTTCGATATCTGCTCCGAGAGTGCGGACTTTACCATGGTTAGTATAATATGCACCGCCGTATCTCTGTTCTATCTGACGGCGGATATAATCACGTGTATCACGGTATATCAAACCTCCTGTAATAAATACGGCATGATTATCGTCAAAACTTTTATTCCAGCTGATGTTAAAGTTTATGTTATGACTGCTCTCCGGTTTAAGTGAAACATCTCCGACTTCCAGAACGTCATCCCCGAAAAGTTCTGTTTCGCTCGGCAAACGATAAGATTTCTCATAGGAAACTTTAAACTGAATACCGTCTCCCAACATATAAGTCGATGCAAGCCCGTATCCTGTTATATCGTAATTCCGATCCTGTAACTCATAAGAGGATTTGGAATTCGTAGAAACATCCACAGGTCCGGTTATCCTTATATTGTAATATTTAGCAAATGCTACAGCATTCCATCTTTCCACTGGAGCGAATTTATAGGACAATCCGGATATATTCTTATTATTCTTACGTTTCATATAAGTAGATTCAGTAGCTGTATCATCATATACGGAATTAGCGTTTTTACGTTGAAATGTATTGAATATATGGTTCAACGAAAAGAAATGTTTATAATTGATCTGATATGTAAAATTACCAGTTACATACAGACTGTTATTCATTCTTTCGCTGTCGGTATGGGTTCCTTCCCCCTGCGAATTAGTCTCTTTAGACTCCCCTGCCCAGTTATATCGGAGAGTAGAAACATCTATACTTCTACTTTTAACTTTATTATAGTTCGCAGACAGTGAGAAATTCAGGTTCTCAGTAAACAGATTGCGTTTTTCATAATTAAGCGACGGGATAATACTTTCCGCACTTCTCCTTTTTTCACCGAAAACTATTTTCTGAATATTGGAATTCTGAATATCCGCTTTTTCATTGCTATAAGTTATACCCAACAGAAGCCTGTCCGCCCATTTCGTACCGATCACACCGACTTTCGCGACAACTGCCTCATTATGGTAATTATCATGGAAGCGTTTAAACCAATGTTCTTCCTGGGAATAATTTCCGGTTTCGAGGTCGAGAAGTTCCGTTTTAGTTTTATAACTGTTATCGGAATAATTCTGGTAAGCATTGAAATTAAAAGTAAATCCGCTTTTAGTCGTATGACCAACGCTGAGATTCGATTTATGGGTGTTAAAAGAACCGTACGAATACGAAGCATCCACATAAGTACTCTGCGTCTTTCTGGTCACGATATTAATGGCGCCTCCTAACGCATCCGCACCGAGTTCCACAGGAACCACGCCTTTATAAATCTCTATCCTGTCGGCAAGGTGCACCGGAATATTATTTATCTGGAAGGCCGATCCTGATCCTTCCATTGGAATTCCATCCATAAATACTTTGACGTGTTTACCGCTGAAACCGTTAAGATTAATCCTGTAGTCCGACCCCACACCTCCTGTTTCACGAATTTTAATCCCTGAAGCACGGTCGAGAACACTTGCCAGATCCATAGTAGTATTATGAAGAAGAGTCGCATCGAGTGCAACCACATTAAATGCGGATTCGTTAACCTGTCTTACGACCGATTTTCCTTTTAAAACCGCTTTTTCAATCTCGATAACCTTGCCGTCGAGAATTACATCTACTTTACGTTTATCGTTTCTTCCGATAGTTATTTCTGTTTCTTTGGGTTCATAACCGAGAGCTTCGACCACAAGTACATGTTTTCCCGGCGGGATCCTCAAGTAGTAATGTCCCTTATCGTCGGTAGTGGTTCCCCTGGACGTATTCTTAATATAAACAGATGCATAACCTACAGGAGATTTATCTTCGGTGATTACATTACCGGTAATGATTGCCGAATGATCCTGCGCATAGAGAGAAAAAGGCAGGAGAATAGTAAATAATAAAATAAATTTTGTGAGATTTAAATAACTAAGTTTGGTAAATGGTTTCGTCATTATTGCATTCCAATTGAAATTAACGTTGCAAAGATGAGGTTTTATCAACGTTAGATCAATCCATACTTATTGGTATTTAGCATACATTCTATTACTCAATGATAGGTATTTACTACCTATATTATATAAGGATATAAAAAATACCGGTTCTAAAACCGGTATTGATAACTTATGATCCGCACTATTTAAACAGTGTCCATTCCCCCATCCACACTATAAGTCGAACAGGTCGCAAAGCTCGCTTCTTCAGAGGCAAGAAACACATATATTCCTGCGATCTCATAAGGCTGCGCCGCACGCTGCATAAGGTTTACTGTGCCATGTCCCGGAATCTGTTCTTTTTTCAATCCTCCGGAAATCTCCAGAGGAGTCCAGGTCGAACCCGGACAAACGGTATTTACCCTGATCCCCTGCTGTATCAAATCTTTTGCAAGGGCACGGCTAAGGCCTACAACAGCATACTTTGAAGCGGCGTAATCCGTAAGATTCTGGCTTGGTTTATAAAACTCCGAAGAAGAAGTAAATATAATCGAAGAACCTTCCGGCATAAAATCCACAGCTTCCTGAGTCATCCACAAAGGAGAAAATACATTCGTATAAAAGGTGTTTATCAATTGTTCCGAAGTGATTTCCTTAAGTCCGTATATCGCGCGCTGCACAGCTGTATTAAGGACAAGCACATCTAAACCGTTCAGTTTGTCATTCGCTTCGCGGACAATTCTTTTAGCATCTTCTTCTTTACGGATATCCCCAGGCAGGAGAATAATTTCAGCGCCATCTTTACCGAGTAGTTCTTTCAAAGAATCCGCATCTTTCTGCTCGCTTTCAAGGTAATTAATGGCCACCTCCGCACCTTCGCGTGCAAACGCAATCGCCACTGCACGGCCAATTCCCGAATAACCGCCCGTTATAAGAGCCTTCCTTCCTTTCAGCCTTCCGCATCCTTTATAAATCTCTTCTCCACTGTCAGGAATGGGATTCATCTCTGACTGGATTCCGGGAGCTTCCTGCTGCTGTACAGGGAATTTGTCCAATCCGCGTTTATCGCGGGGATCTGTCATTTTTTTATCGATCATGATTATATTTTTATTATGATTTTCATTAAAAAATTGACAAAGATTATGCCTCTGAGTTCTTTGAATCATAAAGGTTCGGTATTTGTAACCGGAAAACAAACTATCGATTCGTCAAATGGAAACTGTTTTAAATTCAGCTGTCATATATATTCTCGTGCTTACAGCAATCAGAATACTGGGTAAAAAAGAACTTGGGGATCTGTCTGTGTCGGACCTGATCTTTATAATGCTTATAAGCGAAGCCGTAGGAGATGTGATGCGCGCATCGAACGACACTTTATGGGGAGGTTTGATTGCAGCCGTCACATTAATGATTATAAATAAAATACTCAAAATCGCTACATACAAATCGAAAAAATTCAGCAGATTCATGGAGGGCTCCCCATCCATATTGATACATAACGGTCAGGTAAACAAAAAAGAAATGAAACGCAATAAAATCAATATTGAAGAACTCGAACAGGCAGGACGGGAACACGGGTTCGGCGATATTTCCAAAATAAAAATTGCCATCCTGGAGAAGGATGGCAAAGTAAGTATTCTCGAAAACGACGATTTTAAATCAAGCGAAATTATACGCTCCTAATTCGCATGCGGTTTGACGTTAGGCAGAAAAACCGCAGCCAAGCCCAACAGCGGCATATACGCGCAGAACCTGTATACATAAGCAATGTCCTTTGCATCGGCGATACTTCCCAGAACTGCGGCGGCAATACCGGCTATTCCGAACGCCAGTCCGAAGAATAACCCCGAGATCAATCCGAGTTTAGTAGGCAATAACTCCTGCGCATAAACGAGAATGGCTGGAAATGCGGAAGATAATACCAGACCTATAATAATACTGAGTACGCATGTCCAGAACAGGTCTACATGCGGCATCAGCAACGAAAAAGGAGCAGTGCCTAAGATCGAGAACCAAATAACGTATTTACGTCCGAAACGATCCCCCCAGCGGTCCACCCAGAAACGTGCCCAATGCCGAAGCGAACAAAAATGCAAACAAATATAACTGCGACTGCTGGGTCGTAACATTAAATTTTTCGATCAGATAGAATGTATAATAATTGGTAAGGCTGGCAGTGTAAACATATTTGGAAAAAATAAGTATCAAAAGAATTACCAGCGACCAATAGATTTTTTTTCTTGCTTAATCTTACCCTATGGATAACTTCTTTTTCCGCCGAAGACGCATTATATTGATTTATACGTTCCCTGTACCAGCGTACGATAGGCGTTTTGGTTATTATAGATATTACCGCTATTCCGGCAAAAACGGCAATATATTTTTGTCCGAAAGGAGCGATTATCAATGCTGCAAGCAAGGGGCCTATCGAGCTGCCGAAATTACCGCCCACCTGAAATATGGACTGGCCCAATCCATGCTGTCCCCCAGACGCATAGTGAGTCAACCGCGATGCCTCGGGATGGATTATCGAGGATCCGAGACCTACGAACATCACCGCCAAAACAACCCACGGAAGCGATCCTGCAAATGCAAATATAAGAAGCCCCGTAAGCGTAGACATCGTTCCTAAAGATAAATACCACACACTCGGACGCTTGTCGAAAAATATTCCGAACACAGGCTGGAACACCGATGCGCATATCTGATAAACAAGCGCGACTAAACCAATCTGCTTAAAATTAAGACCAAGATTATCCTTGATTATCGGATAAACAGCTGAAACTATCGACTGGTACATGTCGTTAAAAAAATGCGCAAGGCTGAGAGCAAACAGAATGCTCAAAGATACTCCGGCAGTATTCCGGCGTGATTTATTACTCATGATTTAATATTTGGAGATGCAAATATAACTATTAAAACAGTATTTGATAAGATTTATCAGATATCCGTAATTAAATTCTGCCTGTACTGACGAGGAGTTATCATCATCTCTTTTTTAAACGCCCTCGAGAAATGGAAGGGATCATAATATCCCAGCCGGAACGCAATCTCTTTTATTTTCATGGAACTGAACCGAAGATACGTACACGCCTGCTGTATTTTCAATTGATTAAAATATACCATGGGAGGATACGATGTCTTATTCGTAAAAAGAACAGTAAAATGCGAAGGAGAGTATCCCCCCGAACCGGCTATTTCTTTAAGGGTTATTTTTTTCTCCAGATTATGTTTCATGAAAAGTATCGACTGCTGAACGATATCCTCCGGATTATAAGAATCGAGCTGATATTGCGCTGGATATTTCAGCGAGCCTAAAAAATAATACAGGTAACAGGTAAGGTATCCCAGGTTTGCGGAACTGTATCCCATACTCATATTGAGCAGCATATGCTCGAACATGCGGTTATATTTCTCTAAAGTACGGCTTCCCGTCGATATATTTCCGGTCGTACCGATAATATTACTGAAATTATTTATATCGGAACCTCGAAAATGAAGCCAGTAAATAGTCCACGGATCGTTTTTATCCGCTCCGTACCCGTGAGGTTCGTTCGAAGGAATAATAAAAAAATCTCCGTTAGAGAGAATTATTCTATCATCCTTATATTTTATCCACCCCCTTCCCTTCACACAAAATATAAGTATATGATCCGACGACCCTTCGGGCCTGCTTCTGAAATGATGCCGGGCTTCCGGATAATAACCTATTTTTGTCAGGAAAATCCGTGAAACGAAATGATTCTGACGCTGTTGGCGCACAACGGCTTCAGGCATCTCTATCGCCCGTTCACCTTTAAATCCTTCGGCAATTAACTGTACATTATGTTCCGGTAAATTCATTCGCAGACAAACTTCGCATAAAAATAATATTTTTTTACATGTTTTTCCAAAAAACCTACATTTAAGGAATCTATTTAAAATCTAATTTTACATTATCCAAAATTAATTAACTAATACCCTATGGAAAAGATACACAGTTATAACAAAAATTACCTTCTCCTGATAACATTCGTGTCCGCTATGGGCGGCCTGTTGTTCGGATACGACTGGGTCGTTATCGGAGGAGCGAAACCATTCTACGAAGTTTTCTTCGGCATTGAAAATTCGCCATCATTACAGGGATTCGTAATGGGTAGCGCCATTCTGGGCTGCCTATTAGGAGTAACGGTAACCGGAATGCTTGCCGATAAATACGGCCGTAAACCTTTAATGCTGCTTGCATCCGTGCTGTTTATTTCGTCAGCTGTCGGAACCGGAGCATGCAACAGTCTTAACTGGTTTATTTTTTACCGTCTCTGGGGTGGAATCGGGATCGGAATCGCATCTAACCTTAGTCCGGTATATATTGCAGAAGTTTCTCCGGCAAAAGTCAGGGGCAGATTCGTATCGATTAATCAACTCACCATCGTTCTGGGAATACTTGCGGCACAGATTGCCAACATGTTCATTGCGGAAACGGTAACACCGGGAACAGATATACTGTCGACATGGAACGGACAAATGGGATGGCGATGGATGTTTTGGGCGTAATTAGTACCAGCAGTCCTGTTTTTCCTCCTTATATTTTTCGTACCCGAAAGTCCGCGCTGGCTCGCACTCAATAATAAATCCTCCAAGGCGTTCAATATCTTTTCACGTATCGGAGGAAACGGATATGCAGACAATGAACTGGTATCCATTAAAAGCAGTGTGACAAATGAAAAAACCGACTATAAAACTCTTCTGAAGGGAAAAATGCCGAAGATACTGCTTATAGGGATAGTTATCGCAGTGTTCCAGCAATGGTGCGGCATCAACGTTATATTCAATTATGCACAGGAAATATTCGAAGGCGCGGGCTACGGAGTGTCCTATATACTTTTCAACATAGTTATAACCGGAGTAACCAATGTAATATTTACATTCGTGGGAATGTACACTGTGGATAAACTTGGCCGACGCACCTTGATGCTCTTCGGTTCATTCAGCCTCATGTGCATATACGCCGTATTAGGCTACTGTTACTTCGCAGGCATTTCCGGAATTTTCGTACTGATTCTCGTTATGATGGCTATAGCTGCTTACGCGATGACGCTTGCACCGGTTACATGGGTGGTTCTTTCGGAAATTTTCCCTAACCGTGTGCGCGCGATGGCTATGGCAATATCCACATTCGCTCTTTGGACCGCATGTTTTATCCTTACATATACCTTCCCGATTCTCAACAGCGGTTTGGGTTCATACGGAACATTCTGGGTATACGGAATAATATGCCTTGGAGGTTATCTTTTTGTAAGGAAAACACTCCCTGAAACAAAACACAAGACTCTCGAAGAAATAGAAAAAGAAATAAGCAAATAATAAACATGGAAAAAATCACCGAATATTTGATACGGTCCACCGTAAACCAAAAAGGCGTGGCTAAAGCCTGGGAAGAAGAAATAATGCTTCCCACGTACGAAGCCGGAGAAGAAGAGAAGAACCCTATATTTCTCGAAAAAAGGGTTTACCAGGGTAGTACCGGATCCGTATATCCCTACCCTGTGGTAGAGAGCGTATCCGATGTTAAAAAAGACAAACCATACAGGGCCTTCTTCCTCGAGAACGAATACCTGAAAATAATGATACTTCCCGAGATTGGCGGCCGCGTACAGATGGCATACGATAAAGTTAAAAAACGCCATTTCGTATATTGCAACCAGGTAATAAAACCTGCCCTAGTGGGTCTTACCGGACCTTGGATCTCCGGAGGAATAGAATTCAACTGGCCCCAGCACCACCGTCCGAGCACGTTCCTGCCTACGGAAAGTATTATCGAGGAAAATCCGGACGGAAGCGTCACCGTATGGTGCAACGAGGTTGAAAGAATGTTCCGTACCAAAGGAATGCAGGGCTTCACACTGCATCCCCGCAAAGCATATTTGGAAATCAAAGTAAAGATCTACAACCGCACTCCGTTTCCCCAGACATTCTTATGGTGGGCAAACCCGGCTGTCGTAGTAAATGACGATTACCATTCGGTGTTCCCTCCGGATGTACACACCGTATTCGACCATGGCAAACGCGACGTGTCAAACTTCCCGATAGCTACCGGAACATATTACAAACACAACTATTCGGCTGGCGTAGATATATCCAAATATAAGAACATTCCTGTCCCGACTTCGTATATGGCGATCCGTTCAGACTACGATTTCGTGGGCGGATACAACAAAGGCGAAGGCGGAGGGCTGCTGCATGTCGCGGATCATCACATTTCACCGGGCAAGAAACAATGGACGTGGGGAAACGGAGATTTCGGCAAAGCGTGGGATCTCAACCTCACCGATGAAGACGGTCCATACATCGAACTTATGACAGGCGTCTATACCGACAATCAACCTGACTTCTCATGGCTGCAACCCTTCGAAGAAAAAACATGGTCGCAGTATTTTATGCCATACGCCGAAGTCGGTTATGTAAAAAATGCAACTAAAGAAGCCATTGTAAATTTAGAGGTATCCGATGATAAAATATCTATAAAATTATATACTACTTCTTATTATAAAAATGTCGATATATCTTTGAGCAATTCCTCCGGCAAGGAAATATTATCGGTAAATGTCGATATATCGCCGGAAAATCCGTATTGCCGAATTATCGATACCCAGGTAGTATCTCCGGAAGAACTGCAATTGACCGTTAAAACAGCGGAAGGAAAAGAACTCGTGTCCTATAAACCGGAAAAACAGGAAATAAAACCGGCTCCAGATCCGGCAAAAGCCGCAAAGTTACCGGAAGAAATTTCTTCAACAGAACAGCTATTTCTTACCGGGCTTCATCTGGAACAATACCGTCACGCTACTTATAATCCGATAGATTATTACTGTGAGGCTTTGAAAAGAGAACCTGGAAACGTAAGGTGTAATAATGCGATGGGCTTGCTGATGCTGAGACGCGGACAATTCGAAAAAGCTGAGAAATATTTCCGCAAAGCCGTAGAAACCCTTACAGAAAGAAACCCTAATCCCTACGAAGGCGAACCATATTACAATTTAGGTTTGAGCCTTGTTATGCAGAATAAACCGGAAGAAGGTTACGAAGCTCTGCACAAGGCGGTATGGAACGCGGCATGGCAGGATGCAGGCTATTATATGCTCGCTCAGTTAGATACACGTAAAGGCAATCTGGATAATGCATTGGACAAAGTCGAAAAGAGCCTTATCCGCAACTGGCATAACCACCGCGCGCGTCAGCTCAAGGCCTCGATACTTCGTAAACTCGGTCTGAAACAACAGGCTGAAAAGTGGATATATCAATCGCTCGAAATCGATCCGTTTAACATAGGGTGCCTGTTCGAACGTTATTTATTATCGGGTGATTCCAACGATCTCGCAGCAATGAATGAGATCACCAAAGACGCATCGATCCATCCGTTCATCGAATACGCACTCGATTTTACTGCCGGAGGATTTTACAGTGAAGCTGAACAGCTGCTTCTGGATGCAGGCATGAAAAACAGGGATGAATATCCTATGGCTTATTACCTGTTGGGATATATATCTTCCCTATGCGGCAATGAGGAAAAATCGCTGAAATACTACAAAAGAGCATCCGAAATCAAGCCGGACAAATGCTTCCCTAACCGTATCGAAGAAGTAAATATTTTAAGAGATGCCATAATTAAAAGTCCTGACGACGCTAAAGCCTATTACTATCTTGGGAATTTTTTCTATGCCGCACGTCAATACGAAGAAGCTATTGAAAATTGGGAAAAATCGGCCTCTTTAGATAACTCTTATCCTACCGTATACCGCAACCTATCATTAGCGTATTATAATAAACTCGACAGAAAGCAGGAAGCCGTGGAATTACTTGAAAAGGCATTCCAACTCGATCCGGATGATCCGCGTATTTACATGGAACTCGACCAGCTTTATAAAAAAATAGGAGTTTCACCTACTGAAAGAAAATCTAAACTGGACAAGTATCCGAATCTCGTTGGAAGCAGAGACGACCTTTATATCGAATCGCTCGGACTCTTGAATCTTTCGGGTCAATACGGCAAGGCTCTGGAAAATATTAACAACCGTAAGTTCCATCCTTGGGAAGGAGGCGAAGGTAAAATTACGGCACAGTTCATTCGTTGCCGGGTCGAACTGACTAAAGCTGCTTACACGAACGGAAATTACAAGGAAGGTCTAAGGCTACTGCATGAGACCGATTCTTACCCGCAAAATCTTGGGGAAGGCAAGCTGTCGACCACCGATGAAAATGAAATTAATTACTTGAAAGGCATCGGATATAAAGGAATAGGCGATGGAATACAGGCAAATAATTTCTTAATGAAAGCAACAATAGGATCCAACGAACCTCAACAGGCATTCTTTTATAACGACCCTCAGCCGGACAGTATATATTTTCAAGGATTGGCATGGGAAGCACTTGGAGATATGGAAAAATCGCGCTCTTGTTTTAACAAACTCATAGATCACGGAAAGAAACATCTTTTTGACAAATGTAAAATAGATTATTTTGCCGTATCGCTTCCGGAACTTTCCATATGGGAAGACGATCTGGACAAACGTAACCGAATACATTGTTATTACGTAATGGCATTGGGATATAACGGACTGAAGCAATTCGATGAGGCAGTTAATTATGCTCAAAAAATTCTTGAAAGCGATCCATGCCATACGATACAATATCATATCAATCTATAAAAATAAAAGCGCCTTACGGCGCTTTATTTTTTATAATCCACCTCCAAGCGCACGGTACAGTTCCACGCGATACTGTAATTGCTCCAATATATCCGATGTATGATTCAATCTCGCCGATAACAAGTTCTGTAAAGCGGTTAAGACTTCCGTATAATTCGCTTCACCTGCGACAAGAAGTTCCTGTGTAAAATATACTGCCGTTTCCAATGACTTTATTTGTTTATCCCGTACAGGATTTTTCGATAAAGATGAATTGTAAGCGAACAAAAGATCGGTCACTTCCTTACCGGCAGTAAGTACGGTCTGTGAAAAAGTTATCAATGCTTCCTCCTGTTCTGCTTCCGCAATCGTAAGGTTTCCCTTGAGCTGACCGCGCATAAATACCGGCTGGGTTATCTGTCCTATAATATTTGCAAACAGGTTCTCCGGTTTGAAAAAATGACTCAACGATGTCGCATTATATCCGGCAATGGAACCGGTTCCAAGAATGACCGAAGGATAAAATGACGCACGTGCAGCAGTAGTCATTTCGAAAGCCGAGCGAAATGCCAGTTCTGCCTGTAACACATCCGGACGACGGGCAAGCATCTGTGCAGGTATTCCGTAACCGATAACTGCAATGCTGTCCTGATATTCCAATTCCGAGCGTTCTATCGTCCCGGGCTCCCGTCCAAGTAATACGCTTAGTGAATTCTCCGCCTGATATATCTGTGTTTCCAGATCAGGTACCGTCACAAGAGCGGCATAATACAAAGCCAGACTCTGTTGTACAGCAGCTCCATTCTGTAAACCTGCATCCATTAACTCCGCCATGGTCTCCACAGTATCCCATAAAAGTTCTACGGTTTCTTTCGTTATCTCTAACTGCCTGTCCAGAGCAAGAAGGGAATAATAAGAAGTAGCGATATTTGAAATCAATGATGTTTGAACAAGATTACGGTATTCCAGACTATTAAGAAAATTTGCATACTGTGAACGTTTTTGCGCAGCGAGTTTTCCCCACACATCCGCTTCCCATGTTGACGATATACCCAAGTTATACTGCGGTGTCGAGTAACCGAATATATTTCTTCCTCTCGTACCGTTGCTTACAACTGCCTCCTGCACTTCACCCACAAGATTAACCGTTGGGAAAAATGCCGAGCGCGCCATTCTAAGGGTTGCTTCAGCACTTCTTATACGAGAGTAAGCGATCCGCATATCGGAATTATTCCGCAATCCTTCCTCGATCAATGCCGTTAAAAGCTGGTCGGTAAAAAAATCTTTCCATGGAATATCTGCTATCGTTATGGTATCATTAATACAACTTTTCCTATAAAGACCCTCGTTTTCAACATCCGGCGAAGAATATATACGGGTATTCCGACAGCCGCCCCCAAAAAACAGTATAGTTATGATAAGAATAAATATATAAATCCGTCCCATGATCCTCTTATTTTTCGGTTAATGTTTCGGTATTATCAATCGGTTTACCGCTTAACTTTTCCTGCAATGACTGGAATATAATAAACAGGATAGGTATAACGAAAACTCCTATCAGAGCTCCTATCAACATACCGCCTATTGCTGACAAACCTATCGAGCGGTTACCTATCGCTCCGGCTCCGGAAGAAAATGCCAACGGAAGAAGCCCGAATATCAAGGCAAAAGAAGTCATAAGGATCGGACGGAGCCTCGCTTGTGCACCGCTGATAGCAGCTTCTACAATGCCCATGCCCTGATTCCGCCTTTGAATTGCGTATTCGACTATAAGTATGGCATTTTTTGAAAGAAGTCCAATAAGCATGATCAGTGCGATCTGTACATAAATATTGTTCACAATCCCGCTCTGGAAGAGTAATCCCGCATATATAAATATATAAACACCGGCAAGTCCCACAGGCAGCGAAAGAAGCACAGATAAGGGAAGAATATAACTTTCATATAGCGCTGACAGAAGCAGGTAAACGAATATCAGGCATACAACGAATATCAGTGCGGTCCGGCTGCTGCTTCCTGCTTCTTCCCTGCTGATGCCGGAATATTCGAACGAATAACCGGCAGGAAAATTTTCCCGGGCCAATCTGTCGATAATATTAATTACGTCACCGGTACTGGTAGAACCCTGCGGTATTACGGTAATATCCATCGAAGAATAAAGATTAAAACGAGTCAGGGACTGCGGTCCCGTAACATCTGTAACAGTAAAAAACTCGGTAACCGGAGCCATCTCACCGGAAGCGGTTTGAACGTAGATACAGTTCAGATCGCTTTCATCCGCCCTGTATTCCGGAAGAGCCTGGAGCATCACCCTGAACTGTTTCCCGTAAAGATTAAAGTTAGAACCATAGTAACTGCCTATATAAATCTGCAAAGTGGTCATAATATCGGCGAGGGTTATGCCTGCGTCTTTTACCCTCGCCATATCCACCGTTATCAATTTCTGAGGAAAATTCGGATTGAAAGTTGTCGTTGCATATTGTATTTCCGGCTGACGGTTCAACAATCCGAGAAAATTTCCGGTAATCCTGTAAAATTCGTCCACCCCCCCCACCTGTACGATCCTCAAGCTCCAGAGAAACGCCATTACTCAGACCGAACCCCTGAATGGTAGGGGTACCGAAGAATAAAAACGATGCATTTTGAATGTTAGACGTTTTGGCAAACATCGTATTTACCACATCTGTTACCGTAATATCACGGTCCTCCCACGGATCGAGTTTCATTATTACGGACGCATAGGAACTACCTTGCCCGCTAAGGAAACTAACTCCGTTTATTCCCGCTACCTCCCGTATATGAGGGATGGTTCCTGCCGAATCCATAACTTCCCTCATCACCGAATCCGTTCGTTCCATAGAAGATCCCGGAGGTAGCGTTATCATCCCCATAGCGGTACCGCTGTCTTCCTGTGGAATAAATCCGGCAGGAATATTATTCATAAAGTAAAAAAACAAAAAAGCGAAAACCGCTATTATACCTATCGGGATAATTTTCCCTTTTCCCTTGCTTAATTTAGACAGTGAGGCTGTATATTTAGCTATTATAGCATCGAACCCTATATTAAAATAGTGGTATAATTTCTTAAAAACACCTTTTTTCTCTTCTTCCTCCTCTTTCGGTTTCAGGAATAAAGAGCACAATGCAGGGCTCAGTGTAAGAGCATTGACCGCTGAAATCAGTATGGCAACGGCAAGGGTAAGTCCGAACTGCCGGAAGAAAATACCGCTCGTTCCACCAATAAAACTGACCGGGATAAATACAGCAGACATAACAAGCGTTATGGATACGATCGCCGGAGCTATTTCGCCCATAGCGGTCAATGTCGCTTTTTTGGGGTCTTTTTCTCCCTGGTCAAGCTGGGCGTGAACAGCTTCGACCACAACTATTGCATCGTCCACCACTATACCTATCGCTAGAATAAGGGCAAATAACGTAAGAAGATTTATAGAGAATCCGAGAATCAGCAGAAAAAAGAATGTACCCACGACTGCAACAGGCACGGCTATAGCCGGAATTATTGTCGAACGAATATCCTGTAAAAAAACAAAAACCACTAAGAATACGAGTAAAAACGCTTCGAAAAGCGTATGCCAGACTTTTTGAATCGAGGCTCCGAGAAATTCACTGGCATCGATCATATATTCGTAGTGTACCCCGGGAGGAAGCGAAGAAGATATGTGCTCCAATTCTTTTTTTACCTCCTGAATCACCTGCTGGGCATTCGAGCCTGCAGTCTGGCTTATAGCGAGCATTATCGCTTCGTGTCCGTTTGCAGTAGTCTCCACAGTATAATTTAAAGCTCCAAGCTCTACATCGGCAATATCCTTTACACGCAGTATATAGCCATTATCCGCACGCACGACAATATTCCCGAATTCTTCGGCCGACACGAGACGTCCAGTATATTTAAGAGTATACTGAAAAGTCTGGTCACTGTTCTGTCCCAGTTCTCCGGGCGCTGCCTCAATATTCTGATCAGTAATTGCAGCAAGAACTTCCGTAGGATTGATGCCATACGATGCCATTATATCCGGTTTAAGCCATATCCTCATAGAATAAGTTTTAGCTCCGTAAACAGTTGCTTCACCCACTCCGTTTACACGCTGGATCTGGGGAATAATATTGATATTCGCATAATTCTGGATGTACATTCCGTCATAGTCCGGATTTTCGGAATACATAAACATCATCAGCAAGGTACTATTTTGGCTCTTTCGGACAGTTACACCTGTCTGAACGACCTCAGCCGGTAGGAGCGAAGAAGCCTGCGACACCAAGTTCTGTACATTCACAGCAGCTATATCCGGATTTATTCCTTGTTGGAAAAATATTCTTATGGTTGCGCTTCCAGAATCAGAGGCAGTGGATGTCATGTATGTCATTCCTTCGACTCCGTTTATCTGTTCTTCAAGCGGTATAACAACACTATTCAATACCACATCGGCATTAGCTCCGCTGTAATTTGCAGAAACAACAACGGTAGGAGGTGCGATGTCCGGGTATTGTTCTACGGGAAGAGACACTAATCCGATAATACCGAGTACTACGATTATGATAGAAATTACCGTGGATAATACCGGTCGGTCGATAAATAATTTCAGCATATTTCCCTATTTGACCGTTATTTTTTTACCATTCGAATGCGTCGCAACACCATCAGTCACGATGGTATCGCCTGGTTCGAGACCCCGGTTTACCAGATACTCTTTCCCATCGGATATTGGAATAACCGTTATCACAGTTTGCACCACGGAATCTCCCTGAACTTTATAGATCAATGTTTTATCCTGTTGTGCCACAGTAGACTTTTGCGGGACGATAATTGCCCTCCGGATATTTTTGGGTATAGATACGACTCCGCTCATACCGCTGCGGAGCATTCCGGACGGGTTGGGAAACACGGCTCTTAAACTTACCGAACCGGTATAATCGTCGATAATTCCGGAAATAGTTTCGATAAATCCGCCCTCAGTATATTCGGCGCCATCTGCAAGAATAAGTTTCAGTTCCGGAATATTGGATATTTTTTCACTTTGATTGTCACCTGGATATTCATTCAGGAACTCGAGAAATTCTTTCTCATTCATCGAAAAATAAGCGATAATGTCTGAAGAATTGGCAATAGTGGTCAGGACGTCAGTACTTCCGACCAGACTACCGTTTCTGTAAGGGATAGTACCTACAATTCCGTCTACAGGACTGGTAACGGTCGTCCATCCCAAAGTAGTACGAGCCTGAACAAGAGATGCTTCGGATTGTTCGACCGAAGCCATAGAGCCCCTGTATTGATTTTCATATGCCTGGAGCTGGACATTGCTAATAATATTTTTCTCGGCCAAAGAGCGCAATCGTTCCACATCGAGCCTTGCGGATGCCATATTTGCCCTAGCGGATGCCACCGACGCTTCAGCAGAGGCAACGGCCTCTACAGCAGAAGGAGAGTCTATAGAAAATAACGGCTGGCCTTTTTTAACTATATCGCCTTCATCTACATAAACAGAGGTTATGGTCCCATTTATTCTCGGGCGCACGTCTATATCTTCCCGACCTCGTAAACGAACAGGATAGTTTTTCCATAAAACGGCACTTTGTTCCCGTAGTACCTGAATAGGATAACCCTGCGGTTGTTGTGATTGTAATTCTGCACCACTTTTATTCCGGCAGGCTGATACAGATAATAGAATAATAAATAAGGGGATCACTTTGTATATTCCCATAATAAAGTTTTAGTAGAAATTATACAACTTACATGCAAAAACGGTAAAAATTGATTTTTATCCGATATCACAATAAGAATAATAGAGCATTTCCTTATTTTTCATCAATTTATTAATTTATTTCAGCAAGTATAAAATCAACAGAATAAATTTTACGGATTTCATTAACATCGATTATTATGTCGTCATAACTCTGCGGATGAGAAGGAGTTAATTTCAGTTGTCCCTCGTAATTTCCCATCCGGACAATTCTCATTAATGAAAAATGAGCAGTCACAATTACATAAACATTTCCGTAAACCACCGGTCCGGTATGTTTTCTAACTAAAACATACGAACCTATCGGAATTTTGGGGTTCATAGCTTCATCGAAGTTTATTATAGCAAATTCCGAATTTCGAACTATAATATCGGGAAGATACAGCTTTTTTACAGAACTATCAGGAGGGGATTCATCTCTCACCGAGAATACTGAATCATAAACATACAGGGATCTGATTGTCTCATTTTTGAGCTTTATTTCCTCCGGATCGGCAGGTTCACCGCATTCTCCTTCCCCTGATAATAACCAGCCGAGACTATATTGCGGATAATAATTATTTATAATTGTGGCCAATGATTTACTTATAGCATGATTTCCTTTTTTTATTTGATATAGATTTTCTGACCGTTTAAGACCTATATGCAAGGCGAAGGCATTCGTAGACATTCCGGAAGCCTTAATTACCTTTTCCAGACGTTTCCATGCAGGGGTGTATTCCTTTTCCATATTACGAGTTTTTACATTGTATATTTATTAGATGTTTTAAACACTAAAAATGTTGTATTATAAAATATAAATCTCAGAAAAACAGGAAAATCATGTGTATGTGAAATTTTAAGGATATAAGATAAAGCGTGAAATATACAACCTGAATTTTAGGTGCCGCCATATATTTGTAGACTAAGTATATCTACTCATTGCCGTACCCTAAACTTTTAATCAGGGTACGTAATGACATCGTACTTTCACTCTGTACAAAAAAGAAAATTGGCTGTTTTTTAATTTGAGTTAAAGCCGTAGCTTATAATTTAAAAAACACAATGGTTATTTATTAGTCCTGGCTTAAAGTCTTTGTAGTAGAAGAATCCGGATTTTGAAAAACGCAGAAACGCCATGCCTGGGTATGAAACGATTAATCTTATAGGCAAATATCAATTGTCCTTGTTGGCATGACGCTCCTGCGGTAAATAGTTATATCCGTGAATGGTTTTATCCACATTTGATTCTACATAGGAACCTCCAGGTTTTTGAGAGTAAAGTTTTATAATAATAAATATAAGAATGGCAGCAAGCATAAAAATTAAAAATCCGTTTCCCAGATTTTTTATCCTTCTTTTTCTGGAATAAGTCGTTAACTGGTCTCCAGTATAGCAATACTTTTCCCAGTCTACGCGATATTTATCTATTTTAAGAATGTCTCCTTTTCTGATCTCAGTTTCTGAGATTATTTTATTATTATTTATAAAAGTACCATTTACAGAATTCAGATCATTTACCGCAATTTTACCGGAAGTGTATACAGTTATTACTGCATGTATTGCAGAAACGGTCTGTTTATTCAAAACGACGTCATTAAAAGCATCGCTTCCAATTCTTAAAATTTTCATTGCGGTAAATGGTTATATAAAGATTACAACAAATCATTATTTAATCCACCTCTTACCAAGAGGAGGAAAAAAAATAAAGTGCCTATAGAACAGTTATTTAATAAACAATTATTACGGATATTAAAATATTAATAAACAATTTCACTCCCCTGAAAACATTAATACGTGAATTTCAATAAGATACAAATATCATCTTCCTGAAGTAATAAAACATTTTTAATTCAATATTAAATATTTACATTACTATTAATAATACATAAATGCATAATAATCCAAAAATTAAGGTAAGGTAATTTGTAATTTCAGATTAAATTATATCGTAAATGGTAATTATGAATAATATAATTATTACATTCGTTACACTTTTCCTCCTCTTGGTAAGAGGGAGAGTTTAAATCAGCTTCAGTAGTTTTTCATTGGCATTATCAACGACAGTCTGATCCAGTGAAGTGAGATAAATTCGTGTTGTATTTTCATTGTCATATCCCATACTTTCGCTTATTACATTTAAGGGTATTCCGTTTCTTTTTGCTATCGAGGCCCATGTATGCCGTGGAACATAGGAACTTAACGATGTGGTCAAGCCCATTTTTTCCGAGATTTTTTTCAACCTGTTATTTTGTATACGAAGAGCGCTTGAATAATTTAACTTTTCAGAAATAACAGGTAGCAATCTGTCTTCCCCGGTTACCTGATCTGCATATTTATCTATAATATTTATTATTGAGGGTTCCAGTTTGACGGAAAGACGCTGCCCGGTCTTACTACGGTTGTATACAATATAATTTCCTTCTATATTACTTTTTTTCAAACGAGAAATATCCACATAAGCCATACCGCGGGTATAAAGACTGAACAAAAACATATCCCGGGCAAAATTCAAAGAATAAGTTTTTAACTCAAGACTTTTCAGCCGGGTTATCTCGTCTTGTCCAATTGCCCGTTTTATGGTTTTATCTATTCCCGTATAGACATTTTTAAAAGGAGACTTTTGTATAATAATACCTTTATTTACGGCTCGATTATATACTGCTCTAAGAATACGCATATAGAACGAAATAGAATTCATTGACACTCCTTTATTTTTCAACCATAACTCATATGACTTCATAATGGCGCCATCGATTTTTTCCAATTTCACATCTCTGCCCTCCCGAAAATTCATGAAGCTTCTTAGGGTAGTATCGTATAAAGACGCTGTTTTTTCTTTACCAGAACATTTAATCTCATCTATACAGGTCCTCATAAAACACAAGAAATCACCGGAAGAAGTTCTGTTTTTAAATAAAGTTTTAATTTCCATAAAATTAAAATTGTCCGATTTTAACATGGAATCAACAGTTTCTTTTAAAAAATTAAACTCGGAGTCGATCTGTTTCTGCATGGCAAACAGATACTCGAACCGACAATAATCAGCAGATATAAAATTAATTCTGCATTTATTGTTATCCCACTCTTCGGGAAACAATTTACAGTTTGACGAAATGACTTTCATCTTACGTCGAGAAATTATCAAGTAATACAAGGTTCCTTCGCATCCCTTCAATGTTGACGGACGAAATTTAATTTTTATTGACGCCATAAATGTTATAAATCTTAAGTTATTGTTTATTATTACTAAAATATTCATAATAAAATATTACACAAGACTTATAATTATTAAAAAATAAAAAAGTCATTATATTACAATAATGACTTTGCTTAGAATATTTAATAAATAATCTAATATACTTAATATCTTGTTTTCAATACTATCTCCCCTAGTCCATTTATTTCATCCAAGCATGTAAAAAACGCATTGCCTCCCCTGCTGATAACTTCCCATGCGATTATATTCACAGCATCGCTGGCAGTATCGTCTTCATTGGAATCTACCAATTTATCATCCAAAATCCGTACCGGCTGTATGTAATCTTCATAAGCTATCAACAAATCCCCTCTTCCCTCTTTTGCTGCGGTATATATATCGTTCAAATCTGTTTTTATCAATCCTTTACCGACAGCTTCATTCGCATCGATTATTGCGGCGATCCTTCGTAATTTCTGTAAATTTTCCACGATTTCCCACGATTGTTTAACTATTTGATTATCTTTCGTTTTATTATAATTTACAGAAGCGTACCCTATGTATAACTCCGGAATATCAGCGATCTGCAGCAACCGGCTAAAATTTTCCTCCGTACAGATAACTACACAGCGAAGTTCAGTTTGCCTATATACTTTGATTAACGCTTTATCGATCTGATTAAAATACTCGAGTATAAGATCGTCCACCAGTTTGGCGTTACTCTTAAGGGAATTATTCGGAACATAATACGGTGTTTAAGCAAAAGGAAAATCTTCATTTCTAATCTCCGACACAACAGAATCGTTCAGGGCTTTATATAATTTCACCCCTCCCTGTGAAAGAAGCATTACCAGATATTCTTCCGTACGGTTAAATGCCTTCAATAAGGATCTGATATCGAATTTATTCCCTATAGTGATTCTTTCGGAATGTGTGGTCCATGGAATCCGTACTATCTCCTCCGTATCACCGGATATAAAAATATGGAGACTGTCGAGACTGTGACGGTAATCGTAACGTTCCGCCAGAGTAGCCAGTTTATCTAAAATAACCGCTGGTTTACGTTTACCATATCGGGCTATTATATCCTTTTCAGCCTCTTCGATAAGGTTTTTAAGTACTATTTTATCTTTATCCGAATCCGGATGCGTCCTATGGGTATTCAAAGAAATCGTAAGGCACGGATCATTTTCCTCTCTGCCCAATTTAACTAAAACATCTCTTAAGTACATAGCAATCATTTTTAGTTAAGTGAAATTCCAACTTTTATACCGTTTTATATGCAGACTGATTTACCGGATAAAATATTTTGAATGTGAATTTTTATCGATACCTTCATACGGCTTAAATTAAAATAATAAACAATGGATTCTTTCAGGGAGTTTTTAATAAATAATCCGCATTATTTCGGTTTGTTATTCGTATTAATCGGAAGTACTACATTACTGGCTTCGATATACGATGCGGAATGGCTATTCGGAAACGTCAGTTCCAATACTTACAATCTCAAAAAAATCGACGGACTTGTTAATCGGTTCGGAAGAAAAAGAGCACGGATAATTTATGGAATATTCTCTGTTTCCGTAATAATTTCGGGATTAGTATGGTTTACCATTTATAAATTTTATTATTTGTAATATCGGAAATATATTTTAATCGGTACGCATCTTGCAAACTTACCGGTTAAAATATCCGGCATGACAAAGGACGAAATAAATAAATTCCTGGCAGTACCAGGTCTGGAACACAACGTTAATACCTTCGAGAGCGATTATAACGGTATCATTACCAAGGCCGAGGGCACTGAATTACTCAGAGAAAATATAATGAAACTTGCGGAGTTGCAGGATAAATTATACGCTCACGACCGTTATGCGGTTTTAGTGGTTTTTCAGGCGATGGATGCTGCAGGCAAGGACGGCACAATAAAACACGTATTCTCGGGAATAAATCCTCAGGGATGTCATGTGAATGCGTTCAAACAACCATCAGACGAAGAGTTGGATCATGATTATTTGTGGAGAATATACACGAGACTGCCTGAACGTGGAAGGATCGGTATCTTTAACCGCTCCCATTATGAGGATGTATTGGTCGTAAAAGTAAATCCGGAAATTCTGCTTCACAACAAACTTCCCGGCATTTATAGAGAATCCGATATAACTGAAAATTTCTGGAATGAACGTTACAGGCAGATCAATGACTTCGAACGTCATCTGACGGAAACAGGTACCATAGTAATAAAATTTTTCCTAAATGTATCCGAAAAAGAGCAGGAAAAACGTTTTATAGCACGCCTGAAAGATCCTTCGAAGAATTGGAAGTTCTCTGCATCGGATATGAAGGAGAGGGATAAATGGAACGATTATATGAATGCCTATTCGGATATTCTCACTGAAACATCCACTTCGGATGCTCCATGGTTCGTGATACCCGCTGACAAAAAATGGTATATGCGTTACGCCGTGAGTCAGATACTGGTAGACCGGATTTCCGCACTTCCTATCGGTTATCCGCAATTAACCGAAAAACAAGAAAAGGAAATAGAATCGGCAAAAGAGAAACTTCTCTACCTGATAGATAAATAACCCTATCATATTTTCGGAATCCCACCAAAAAGATCGAACGAAAAAAATCAGTAACAAACTTAAAAAATATTTTATTCATTTCCATTTGTGTTAAAAACGGGTTCATATACCTGATCCGGCAAATGGTTGAATAATTGTCCTTCTCCAGGAGAATGGTGCTGGCTTCCCATTATAATTAGTTTTTCATCCATCCATGCTATCCTCTGCACGGTCTTAGCAACCGGCAGGTAGTCCATCTTGCCTTTCATTTTGGCAATTCGTTGCGATTTTCTTTCTTTTCTCCCTTCTTTATTAAATTTCCGGTTATTCTGACGGTCACGTTTTTTACCAAAAAATTCAATATTTGCTATCTGCCGGTAGTAATCTTTTGTCTCCAGAAATACCTCCACCCTCCTCAACATATTCTTATTTGTTTTAGGCACGGCAAGAATAAATTCAACGTCAACGGAATCCTCCTTAAAAGTAATTATAGGCTCTTCTTTTAATTTAATTACAGAAGTTTCTGCAAAAATATTGAATGAAATGAAACCCGCAAACAGCAGTAATAGTACAATCTTTTTATTCATTGAAAATTATTTGAGAATAAATATAGTGATTTTTATGATTCCTTTTCATTGTTTTATTCGTCATTGTTCTTAATTATCTCCTTTACGGCTCTCATTACCGCGGGGTACTTATATCTATTGTAACGGTTTGCGGATCCTGACCTTCCGGTTGGTCCTATCCAAGCCTTCCGTGTTACAGGTTTGCATTCAGTAAGACACAAATTACACATAATTCAAACTTTACCAATTTGGTACAATGGCTCTAAAATGTTATATTTGTGCCCGTAAACAGTTCGGGGTATAGCTCAGCCCGGTTAGAGTACACGTCTGGGGGGCGTGTGGCCGCTGGTTCGAATCCAGTTACCCCGACATAAGCCTGACTAATTTATAGTCAGGCTTTATTGTTTCCATTCTAAAATCGAAAAATCGGTAGTAGGGAAAATATTCGGAATCCTATTTTAACCTTTAGTTGCCGTTCCCAATTTCCTCCAAAAATCTCTTTGCCCGTGCCTGAGCTTTTATGGTACGGGTATTCTGGATTTTCACATTCTGATTTATTATTTCAGTTGCGATACTTACTGCTGAGACCGTATCTTGTTTTTCCATGTAAAGTTCGAATAAGTTGTATCGAGGCATAACTAAGGAAGGATTGGAAGCAATCGCCGTTTTATAATATTTTTCCGCCTTGTTATCTCCGTTTTCTTTGTATTGTTCCGCAAGATCGCATAAAAATTGAGTGGAAGGGTATAATTCAACCGCGTCTTTTACGAGCTGTGATCTGTTGGCAGACTTCACTGTATTATAATAAATAAAGAACAACTCTTGTTCTCCCTTCATGTGTTTATATTGGTCGGCGGTGAGGATCCGCCTTTCCGAAACATTAAATGCTATATCGTTCCACCTTTTATATTCTTTTATAAAATAATAAGGAAACGAGGCAGTTATAAGTAAAGTAAAGACCGTACCCAGCCATCGCCCTGCTTTATTTTCCACCGTGTAAATTTCTTTTCCGGGATTCATGGCCAACAGTATCGGCAAAAAGATGTAAAGCCTGAATATTTCCAGCGGGTAAGAGAAAAATGCAAAAACACAGAATGCAAGCAAGCATCCGTTTATTGCAGTATCTCTGGTCCGTAAAGAATTTATAAGAATGAATATGACCAATAAAAAAAATATTATTCCGTATTCGAAAAGAATTCGCAGGAACTCATTGAATGCAGACGAAGGATTTCCGGCAACGTTGATATATTTCGACCCCGGATTTTCTTCAAAATATCCCGCCTGTAGATAGATATATTCCCGTTCGAATGAATCTTTACCATGACCTAAAATCGGTTTTTCCGCTATTCCAGAGACAGTATTCTTCCAGACAAAGAGTCTTCCATCGGCAGAATTTTTCTTATAATTATACAAATAAACCGTACCTGCGGAAAGTAAAATAACCATCCCGCATACTATCAGTTTATTAAACCGGTAATTTTTAAGGAATATCCGGTAAAAGACAAAACAAAATCCGATGATTGCTCCTAACCATGCTGCACGGGAATCTGTCATAATCAATCCTGTAATTATCAATAAAATAGCCGGCAGGTAGACAGCCAGCGATCTGTTTCTGATATTCTTTAAAAAAAAATAAAAAGCACCTACCGATGCAACAGCCAGCAAACATCCGGACAAAGCGGGATTTGCAAAAGTTCCTGAAACTTTAAAATAAGAATGGTGACTCTGAAGCACTCCGTTCCACTGAGAGATTACCACTACCGATTCAACGATACCTATAGCAATCAATGTTTTCAGTATTAAGCGATACTGTTTATGTTCAGTACAGCGTATGGTTACATAAATCAGTACGCATATTATTAATCCTGAGACCTCATAAAAAGGAAAATCAGCGGTAAAAGTCCTCAATAAAAAATATAATGCCGATACGGCCAGTAAAAGATCTGAACATCGAAATCTTATTTTTACATTTAATAATATATACCCAATGGCTGTAACCGACACGGCCGAATATATAATCAAGTAGAATAAGGGGACAAAAACATACGACGATGAAAACAAAGGGAAGGAGTAAATTAACAATATTATTGCCGTCAAAAAGCATAACAGGAGCTCACGGTATTTATTTGTGACTTGGATCATTCAGGAGATTATTTATTCAAAATTATATTTAACACCGTAAAATAAAAAAAATAAAGCAAACGTTAATCCCCCTCCCTTATTTTTTCTCAATATACACCACCTAAAAGAAAGAACGGTACCTGGTTACACTTTATGGACTTAAACAACAACCATATCTTATAGGCGAATACGAGTAATGCCTTAGTACGACAAGCCTTAACACTGGCACTTCCACATCTTTCGGATGAACCTTCGCCGGAAATAATCTCACAAGTGCAGTCGGAACAAGATAATATCCGTGCCCCTTCCTGGCCTTAAGTGCAGCAGCAATCTGAATCTGGAATTGGTCCTTGGCAACATTATATTTTATCGCAGCTTTTCGGTAAAAATGTTTTCTTGATCGATATCGTCGGGTACGGTTAATCAACAACTTATCAACACCATAAATAAACATGAAATACTTTAAACCGCGGGTTGGAACTTAGCAATAAAAAACCGTATTTTTACGAAAAAAACAGGATCATGGCATAATAAGTGTGCGGATCCGAAATAAATTGAAAAATATAAAAATGAAAAAATTATTCTTGTTTACGCTGCTGTCGATCCTGTTAGTACAATCCGGCTATTCCCAATCTTTTATAAAAGAAACCTATCCGTTCGCACAAAAAGACGGACAAACGTTATATATGGATAGATACTATTCAAGACAAATGGAAGGTAAAACTCCATGTATTTTATTTGTTTTCGGAGGAGCGTTCGCCCGAGGAGCACGCGATGTGGAAAAATACATCCCATATTTCGATTATTTTGTGGAGAACGGGTTCTCGGTCGTTTCTATCGATTACAGACTTGGTTTAAAAGATGTTGATTTCCAGAACATGAACGAAGAACAATTTATCGCACGATTCGTTAAAACAATCGATATGGCAGTTGAAGATCTATTCGATGCTACGAACTATATACTGCAAAATGCCGATAATTGGGATATCGATAAAAATATGATCATTATTAACGGGTCCAGCGCAGGCGCCGTAACTGTACTTCAAGGGGAATATGCCGTAAGGAACAGTACGTGGAGTTCAAGCAAACTACCTTCGGATTTTAATTACGCGGGGGTGATAGCATTTGCAGGCGCGATATTCACTATGGACGGTAAATTAAACTGGCAGATTCAACCATCTCCGATCATGATGTTCCACGGTGATGCCGATGTACAGGTACCGTACGGATCTTTGGAATTCGCCAATTTCGGATTTTACGGAGCTGAGACAATATCCGAAAATCTCAAAATCAACAATTATCCTTACTGGTTCTATTCCTTTAAGAACTACGGGCACCAGATAGCAAGCGATCCCATGCAGAATAATAAGGAAGACGTTCTAAGCTTCATTAATCAGTTCATAAAAAACAAAGATCAATATATTATACGGACGGATCTCGAACAAATAGGGAAGCCATCCGTAAATAAAAATTTCGATCTTTTCGACTATGTAAGGGGAAATTTCGATAGATAGAGAATCTGAAGCCCGGAAATATTCTCCGGGCTTTTTGAATATACTGCTCCAATCATGGAATAAATATTGCGATTCATCTGTGATAAAAATTTCCTTAGAATGAAAAAATACATATCTCTTACGGCAATATTTCATTTTCCATTTTATTTCCGGGATAAAATAAATAAGAAAAAGTAAAACGGTAACCGTCTCAAGCATGAAAAAATACTGGCAGATACTTAAAAAATATAAATCCGGACTGATTCTAACTCCGTTTCTCGTGCTTATACCGGTCATAAGCGACACTATACAGCCTTATTTAATGGGTAAAATAGTGGACAACGGAGTAATGACAAGCGATTTATCATATATAGCCAGATACGGCACATACATGATTATAATCTCACTCGTAGGATTGGCAGTAAATATCTGGAACGTTTATGTTTCAGCGCATATTTCCATAGGATTCGGCACAGACCTGAGAACTAAGCTGTTCAACAAAATACAAACATTTTCTTTTCCGGATATCGACAAATTCAGCACCTCTTCGCTGATAACGAGGCTTACCAATGATATTACCAGAATACAACAGGTGATCCTGATGGCTACACGTATAATGCTCCGTGCACCGCTGATGCTGATTATGGCAGTATTTTTCGTCATTAAAACCAATGCCCAACTGGCTCTGATACTTGCGGCAGCCATACCGATATTGGCTCTGTTTATTTATATAGTTCTTAAAAAAGGTTTTCCTTACTTTGTTAAGGTTCAGGATAAGATAGATTCTCTCAACGCAGTGGTGAGGGAAAATCTGATAAACATCAGGGTCGTAAAATCTTTTGTACGGGAAGACTATGAAATAAATAAATTTAACGTGAAGAGCGACGAGCTCCGCGATATAGTCATTCGAGCATCCAATATCATCGTGACACTTTTCCCTCTTATGCAGCTTGTATTGAACTGCTCCATCATCGCAATATTATGGTTCGGAGGATTAAGGGTTATGAACGGAAACATACAGGTCGGAGAACTTATATCGTTCCTTAATTATATCATGCAGGTATTAATGTCGTTGATGTTACTGTCCATGGTTATAATGACATTTGCACGTGCTTCTGCATCCTCCGACAGGGTTCTCGAAGTACTGGATACAGAGCCTTCGCTCACAGATACACTGGAAGGAGCTACGGAAAAGAATAAGATTGAACACGGAACGATAGAATTCCGAAATGTTTCTTTCCGATACGGCAACGCGGAAGAGAATGCTCTTTGCGATATCAATTTCAGCATAAAAGAAGGGGAAACGGTAGCGATTGCCGGAGCTACAGGTTCGGCAAAAACCACAATGGTCCAGCTAATTCCAAGGCTTTATGATGTTACGGAAGGTAAAATTCTGGTCGACGGTAGGAATGTCAAGGATTACAGCCTCGACGAACTTCACGAAAAAATAGAAATGGTACTGCAAAAAAATGAATTATTCACTGGAACGATAATAGATAATATCAAATGGGGAAATCCGGACGCGACATACGAAGAGGTAGTCGAAGCGGCAAAGGCGGCACAGGCACACGATTTCATCATGTCTTTCCCTGAAAATTATCAAACCTTTCTCGGACGCGGCGGGGTAAACGTATCGGGCGGCCAGAAACAAAGGATCTGTATTGCAATGGCCTTGTTAAGGAAGCCCAAAATACTGATTCTCGATGACAGCACCAGCGCAGTGGATACGGAAACCGAAATGAAAGTACGACAAAATCTCAACATGCTGCTCGAAAGAACTACGGTGATTATCATCACCCAGCGCATAAGTACCATGCACTCCTCGGATAAAGTAATCATTCTCGAGAACGGTGAGATAAATTCTATGGGAACTCCGAATGAACTTATGGAGAATTCCGATATGTACCGGGAAATTTACAATTCACAACAAATCGCCTGACTATGGAAGAAGAAAATATAATAAAACCGGCAAGTCGTCCGCGCGCAGGAAGAAAAACACTCTTCAGAATGTTGTCGTATATGGTCAGTGATAGAACGCTGCTTATTATAGTAACGATACTTTTATTGATAGGAATTGTTTCCAACCTGCTCGGTTCCTACATGCTTAGGCCGATAATAAACAAATATATCATTCCTGGTGATATAGCAGGACTTCTTCAAAGCCTTGCTTTACTGGGAGGAATATACCTCGCCGGTGTAGTCGCTGTTTTTTTCCAGAACCGCATACTCAACAAAATCAGCCAAAGAACGGTAACACGTATGCGTTACGATCTTTTCACAAAAATGGAGAATCTTCCACTGAATTATTTCGACACCCATAAGCACGGGGATCTGATGAGCCGCTACACCAACGACATAGACCGTATAAGCGACGCATTGACCGACAGTCTCGCCAGCCTGTTTTCGAGTGTTCTTACGCTCGCCGGTATATTCATACTGATGATGTATATCAGTCCTATTCTGACCGTAATAGCTGTTATAACGGTTCCCGTAATGCTTCTCACTGCACGATATGTCGTAAAGCGAAGTCGGAAATATTTCACGGCTCAACAGTCCTCGCTCGGAGAACTGAACGGTTACGTCGAAGAAATGATGAGCGGACAGAAAGTGATAAAGATTTTCGGTAGGGAAAATATTGTAGAATCGGAATTCGGGGAAATAAACGAGGATCTCAGCAACAAATCCGAGAAGGCACAGTATTATTCAGGACTTATGATGCCGTTAATGCAGAACCTGAGCACGTTAAATTACGTTATTACGACGATAGTAGGAAGTATTTTATGTATTTTCCGCGGATTCGACGTCGGAGGTTTAGCTGCATTCCTCCAATATTCCAGACAGTTCGGGCGTCCGATAAACGAACTGGCCAATCTTTACAACAACATCCAGGCTGCTATTGCCGGAGCGGAACGCATATTCCAGGTAATAGACGTGGAACCCGAGCCCCGTGACTCACCGAACGCGGTAACACTGACCGATATTAAAGGAGATGTGGAAATGAAAGATGTTTTCTTTTCTTACGAGCCAGGAGAACTTATACTCAAAGGTATTTCTTTCCATGCTTATCCGGGATGTAAAATTGCATTGGTAGGAACGACAGGAGCAGGCAAAACCACAATAATGAACCTGATCCCCAGATTTTACTATGTTGATTCCGGAGAGGTTCTGATCGACGGAATTGACGTGCGGAACATCGAACGGAACAACCTGAGAAGTTCAATGGCAATAGTTCTTCAGGATACCCATCTTTTCACGGGAACGGTTATGGAGAATATCAGGCTCGGAAACCTTAATGCTACGGACGAGGAAGTTATAAAGGCGGCAAAACTTACCGCCGCACATTCCTTCATCAGAAGGCTGACGCACGGGTATAATACCGTACTCGAAAATGACGGTGCGAATCTGAGCCAGGGACAAAGGCAGCTGCTGAATATAGCACGGGCTGCCGTCGCAGATCCGCCTATTCTGCTTCTCGATGAAGCTACGAGCAATATCGACACAAGAAGTGAAATACTTATCCAGCAGGGACTCGACCAGCTAATGCAGGGCAGAACGAGTCTTATTATCGCCCACAGGTTATCCACCATCAAAAACGCGGATGAAATACTCGTTCTCGAATACGGTCAGGTAATAGAGCACGGCTGTCACGAAGAATTGCTCGCACAAAAAGGAAAATATTATTCCCTGTATAAAGAACAATTCGAATAATTATAAGCGGATCACCTCTCCTATTCCAGGTATATTTAATTGTTTATCGGAAATACCGGTAAATTCTTTTTCCAGCAAGGAAACCGGTTCGTTAATGGGCTCATCCGACAAAACAAAAGTTCCGTAATGCATTGGAACAAAAGTTTTTCCGCCTATATCGGTGAATGCTTCTACGGCCTCCGACGGACTCATATGCGCGTACTTCATAAAAAACCGCGGGGAATAAGCTCCTATCGGAAAAATACAGATATCCGGTTCTTGGTATAATTCCGCTATATCCTCGAACAGTTTTTTATTGTACGCAGTGTCACCGGCAAAATATATATGTCTTCCGTTTGCCGATATCATGAAACTCCCCCACAGGTCTTTGTTCCCATCCGTAAGTTTTCTACGTCCCCAATGAACGGCAGGCAGCAGATCTATATCGACGCCTCTGGTTTCATAACGCTGGAACCATCCGGCCTCCGATATTTTAAGTGATATTTTATTTTCCAGGATTCTCCGTATTCCCAAGGGAGCGAGAATTTCCGCATCCGGATTATATTTTTCGATAATCTTCAATGACCGAATATCGAGATGATCCCTATGGTCATGGGATAACAGAATGTAATCTAATCCCGTGATTTCTTCCGGTCCTAAAGGCAGTAAGGTACGGCGGCGGAACATAGGTATGTCGTAGAGAACCGGATCGGTTATCATACTGATACCTTCTATGTTTATTACGAAGGTAGCGTGTCCCAGCCAAACCAGAGAATCGACAGACGGAAGCTCTGATAACCATTCGAATTTTATATCAGGAACAGAATTTTTCTTTTCTTTTTTCTGAGGATTACCGAATCTCCATTTAACAAAATCGGAAAAACCGGCCGAACCGATGGAGTATTCACCAGAGAATCTTCCATTAACCTGTTTATTACCAGGATAACCTTTTTTTATAGTTCCCAGCTGCGGATTATTTATATATGACATGAAATAACTATTTAATAAACTTTAAACGACAAAGGCACAATTTTAGCATAAAAAACCGAAAAAACTTACAGTTATGGCAAACGATCTTGAAGACAAATCAATGAACACGAATCTCTATGAGATTTATCCGGATATCGATAACAGGGTGCCCAACGGGCATCAACACGACGGAACAGACGGAATCCACAGAACGGAAGGAACAGACGGGACCTTCGGAAAAGACAGTCAAGGAGGATGTAGCAATAACTCGGAAGACAATCTTATTCAGGTCAGCGAAAAAGAAATAATCCAGGAAAGCGACCTTGTAAATCCGGACGAAAACACACTCGACAGAGGCTAAGTAATAAGGGTGGATTCTAATCCGCCCTTTAATATTTTCCAATATGAAAAAAGCATTTTATATCGTCATACCCGTACTTATCTGTTTTGCCCTGGGTTATGTAGCGAGCCTGCTGCAGGATGATTCCATGAGGGAATGGTACCCCTATCTTAATAAACCTTCTTTAACACCTCCCGACTGGGTTTTCCCCGTAGCCTGGAGCATTCTTTATTTAATGATGGGTATTTCTGCCGGTCTTATTTTGTATTCCCATGACAGTCGAAGAAGAAGTGTGCTTACGATATTCACCATACAACTCATCCTCAATTTTTCATGGAGTATTATGTTCTTTTATTTCCGTAATCTGTTAGCAGGTTTCGTAAATATATTCCTATTGGATATAGTGGTAATATATTACATCTTTAAATCATATCTGCTAAATAAGATAAGTTCCTATCTATTTGTACCGTATATAATCTGGCTTCTATTCGCCACATACCTCAACAGCTATATCCTATTGAATAATTAATATCTATCAGGGTAAATAAATCTGTCTATAAATAGTGGTATACCTCTTCACATCTGGCAGAAATACTCCGGTATACTCTCTTTATGCGTAGGGCTCAGCGCTGTTATCGCGTAACGGTATTTGTACGTTTCATCAGCGTCCGCAGCATATCTCGCCTCCCTCCCTCCGGTAATCATCAGGATATTCGACGGATCGTCGAAATCATCCTCTCCATCGATCGCGAACCTATAAATTACGAACCTCTTGTTATTAGTCATGGGTTCCCAGTTGAACACAACATAACCATATTCGAAATTAAGAACAGGACACTCGGGTTTCTCCGCATCAATCGGTTTTATCCTGTCGTTTTCCGGAACAATGGATTTTACCGTAAATACATTTTCAGTAAGCAAATTCCTCAAAGAACCATCCGCCAGGAATTTAGAACTGTAAAGAAATGCACCTCCGATATTTTCGAGGCTGCGGTTAAGCTTTATCTGTCTTACTATTTCCATTCCATTTCTCCATTCCGTAGTCGAAGACTTAGGATCAATACGATACAGAGCATTCCCTGTATAAAGCGGGGTACCGTAAGCATTTTTATTCCACCATTCGGCAATAACCTTATAGTCGGCGATCTTGTATCCTATGTGCCAATAGATCTGCGGTGCAACGTAGTCGATCCATTTTTCTCTCTCCCACTTCAGAATATCAGCATACAGGTCGTCATAATTTGTTTGACCCGCACGGGTATCTGAACCCTCCGGATCGACGGAAGAATTACGCCATACACCGAACGGAGATATCCCGAACTCTACCCATGGCTTATTGGATTTTATAGTGTCCGCTATTTGTTTTACTATCAGGTCCACGTTGTCCCTTCTCCAGTCTTCAATATTTTTGAATCCGCGCGGATCCGATTTAAATTCCGCATCATCCGGAAATCTTTCGCCTGCAATTCTGTAGGGATAAAAGTAATCGTCCATATGTACCGCATCTATATCGTAATTACGCACGATTTCACCGACGATCGAGCAAACATATTCCCTAACCTCCTTATCCGCAGGATTGAACATAACCGTTTTACCGTAGGTGAGAGTTCTGTTACGATGCTTGTTGTACGGATGGTCCGAATGAACCGCATTGGATATGTTGGCTTTATCCAGCCATACCCTGTAAGGGTTTATCCACACATGCACGGCGAGGCCTCTTTTGTCGCACTCGTCGATCACAAATTGCAGCGGGTCGTATCCCGGATGCATCCCCTGTTCTCCTGTGATCCAGTGCGACCAAGGTTCGAAAGAAGAATTATAAAGCGCATCGGCTGTCGGACGTATCTGGAAAATAATCGTATTTAAATTCGTATTGACAGCATTATCGAGAATTTCGACCATATTTTTTTTCTGGGTTTCGGAATCAGTACCTTGCGGTACCGGCCAGTCTATATTGGCTACCGTAGCTATCCACGTACCCCTCATTTCCCTCTTGGAAACAGCCCCTAACGTTAACGGGATCAATAAAAATATGTATATAAGAGCAATTCTCATGCATTCGAAAATTTAATATTCCGCAAAAATAAGAAAGTTTTTAAGGGCTTTATCCTATATTTGCATTATTATGTTCAAAAATACCGGCATATAACTTTACTAAATAAGCCTTACTATGAAAAAACTTTTATTTTTCGCCGTAATGCTCGGGATCGTATCCTGCGGCAAGACGGAAACAAAAGAACTTCTGGTCGAGATCATGAATCCGGTCTCGATAGATCGTCCGGACGAAGCAATCGTCCTTACACGGGCGCAGCTAAACCCTGAGAACGACAAACTCGTTCCTGCCGTTTTCGATACCGTAACCGGTAGTTATGTAGCTTCACAGCTAGACGACCTCGACGGCGACGGCATCTGGGATGAACTAGCATTCGTCACAAATCTTGAGCCGAACGGAACATCGGTTTTAAAGATCGTATGGATAGATCCGGCCGATTATCCGCAGTTCCCGGTACGTACCAACATACGTTACGGACGAAAATTGTCAAAAGACAGTCCGATTGTTGAATTGGATTCCGATGTTATCTATAAAGATCTCCAGCAGACAATAAAAGACTTGGGATACTACCCCTTCCAAATGGACGGTATGGCATGGGAGAACGACAAGGGCGGTTTCAGGCATTATTTCGACGGACGCAACAACCGAGATTACTTCGGTAAACGTGTAACTTACATGGTACTGGACTCAGTTGGAATACAGGCGAACGGTTTCCCCGGAGATACTTATCATGTTTGGGCACATTGGGGACGCGACATTATGAGCGTTGGTTCTTCATTCGGCCTCGGCGGTTTAGGAGCATGGATTGACGGCGAACGTTTCGGACGCCTCGGACGCCTCGCTTCGGAATTTAACGACAATATAGATTCCACAAAATATACACTTATCACAGAAGGTCCTGTCAGAAGTATGTTCGCGCTGGATTTTTACGGATGGGAGATCGAAGACAAAAAGATCGATTCACTGCGTCAGGTAGTAACAATCTGGGCAGGCAAACACAACTATGAAAATAAAGTTATCGCATATGCCGATCTTCCGGCAGGAGTAGAACTTATTACAGGTATCGCACGTATTTTCAACGACATGCCACTTGAAACTCTTAAGTTCAGCAATAATACTATCATGGCGACACACGACCACCAATCGTACGATAAAGAATTTATCATGGGTATAGGTCTTATCATCCCTAACAAATACGTCACAAATCTGTTTGACACTCCGGACCGCGGAGCTGATCTTACCAAGACATGGTGCGCAGAGATCAGACTCGATAACAATAGAGAAGCGGAGTTCTACGCTTACGCTGCATGGGAACATCAGGATACTCAGTTCCAGAACCGCGACTATTTCCTTGAATTTATGAAAACCGAAGGAAGCCGTTGGGATAATCCCGTAAAAGTTACTTTGAAATAGGTATTCTTAATTATATTAAAACAGCGCAATCACTATCAAATTGCGCTGTTTTGTTTTTATTGATGTGGAACAGAATTGTAATATTCCCGGCACGGTATCGCTTTAATTTTCGCGTACTTTTATTATTTTTGGACCTCTATGAAACTTACCGAAATAAAATGTCCTAGATGTCGCGTTCTGGTCAGAATTCCTAAATTCTGGCTGATAGGTCTGGAAGGCGTATTTTACTGTAAACAATGTAAGAAACATTTTAAAATCGATTACCGTATAGGCGCTGTTCTTTCGGGTATAGGTTTTGCAGCGTCTTTTGCGGTCATACAATTTACAGCATATTTTACCAGTGCGTTCACCATGATAGTTTCTGTGGTGTTATTTTTACCGTTGGGTGTATTTTTTTCTTTTTTATTAAGAAGAACCTTTCTGGTGACTAAAAATAACTGGAATAAACAATAATTTAATAACTTTGCGTCAAAATTTCCGCAAAATAATGAAAATAAAAACCACCGCATTTTTCCTCGTATTTTCGATTTTTACCACTCTTCCCATTTCAGCACAGAGCTACAATTCCCAGCGTCCTAAACTGATCGTTAAAATGGTTGTCAGCCAGATGCGCTATGACTACATGAATACCCTGAGGGATAATTTTTCCCGTGACGGATTTCAAAGACTCATGAACGAAGGCGTAAACTGCACAAATGCGCGGTATAATTATATCAACACTACTACTCCGGCAGGACTCGCAACCATCGTGACAGGAAGCGATCCGAATTCACACGGGATATTGAGCCGAGAATGGATCGATTATACTACCAACAACAAAATAAATCTTATAGAGGACAGGAAGTATTACGGTGTAGGTTCGATAGAATTCGACGGTCAGTTCTCTCCTGAGAAGCTGATTTCCGGAACCATAGGTGATGAGCTCAAAAAGAATAACAGGAACTCGAAGGTAATCTCGATCGCAATAAATCCGATGTCCGCAATAGTGGCAGGCGGGAGAAATGCCGATGCTGCATACTGGTTCGATCCGGGCAAAGGAAGCTGGGCCACAAGCACATATTACATGACGCGCCTTCCGAACTGGATGGACAGGGTAAACGATCGCGAATACATAAACGGGTTCAACGACAGGAACTGGACCCCGACCATAAATGAAAATAATTATTTATTCGACCTCGGAGTAGACATGGTCAATAACGGTTCACGGAAATTTTCTCTTGGAAACTTATTCCGCAGAAAAAATAACTACGGAAATTACGAGAACCTGACATCGTCTCCCGTAGGTATCGATATGATGGTAGATATGGCGAGACAGGCAGTTATATATGAAAACCTCGGCAAAGACGAGAATCCGGATATACTGATAATTACCATCGACCAGACACGCGACATATCGGAATCATACGGTTCCGAATCAAAAGAAATGGAGGATGCTGTTTACAGGGTGGATCACTGTATCGCAGGGTTTATCGACTTCCTCAACCTACAGGTCGGGAAAGAAAACTACATACTTGTGGTAACTTCCGATCACGGGGCGAGCGATCCGTATTCGGAGAACAGCAGACACCACGGAGGCATGTTTAACGTAACACAGTTCAAAGCGATCATGAACGGGTTTCTGAATACCCAGTACGGACCGGAAGAATGGATAGTAGATTATAACAACAAGAGTCTCTACTTTAACCGCACAAGGGTCTTCGAAAGAGGTTTAAACCTTGAAGAAATGCAGTCGAAGGCGGCTTCTTTCGCGATGCAGTTCCGCGGAGTCGCTCATGCGGTAACGTCGACAGCATTGCAGAACGGACATTATTCCGCAGGAATCATGGGTCGAATGCAGAACGGGTTCCATCCTAAATATTCAGGAGACATTATAATTAATCTTATGCCGGGATGGATCGAAGAAACAGACGGCGTCGTATCGTCAAGCGGCTCTCTATACGAATACGATACGCATGTACCGCTGATGTGGTACGGCTACCGGCTTTCCGGAGAGACCGTAAATAATGCAATAGATATGACAGACATTTCTCCTACCCTTTCGAGAATACTGAAAATAAACAGACCGGAGACTTCTTCTGGCCAAGACATAATACCGATAATAAACAATATTGAAAAATAGACATGGGAACAGATGCTATTCAGAATGATATAATCGAAGAATTTTCGTTCTTCGACGAGTGGCTTGATAAATATAACCATCTGATCGAACTTGCCAAAACGCTTCCACCGATAGATGAAGCGCACAGGACGGATAATTACGTAATAAAAGGATGCCAGTCGCGCGTGTGGCTGGATGCCGAAATGGAGGACGGAAAAATATATTTCACAGCGGACAGCGACGCTATAATAACCAAAGGCATAATTGCGTTATTGATACGTGTTTTAAACGGAAGAACTCCTCAGGAAATACTCGATACGGATCTTTATTTTATCGACGAAATTGGACTGAAAGAGAATCTATCCCCTACCAGGGCCAACGGGCTCTTATCTATGATCAAGCAGATGAGAATGTATGCCCTTGCCTATAATTCGAAAAAAGAATAAAATGACACCGCAGGATATATTAAGCATCGAACAGGAAATAATACTTGTTCTCAAAAACATATACGACCCGGAAATCCCCGTCAATATATACGACCTTGGATTAATATATGAGATTGACGTCGAACCTGACGGGAACACTACTATAAGAATGACTCTCACAGCTCCTAATTGTCCGGTTGCTGACCAGCTTGTGGAAGATGTCCACGATCAGGTAAGGAAGGTCAAAGGAGTAACGGATGTAAATGTTATACTTACTTTCGAGCCGGAATGGGACAGAAGTATGATATCCGAAGAAGCATTGCTTGAATTAGGGTTACTTTAACAGAAGAAATGAAGTCAGATAACATAACCAAAGACCCCCTCTCATTCGTATGGCATCATAAATTTTATGATCCGGATAATCTTTACACATCCTGCGGTAAAAAAATAGAAGTTATTTCAGGAGGATATAAGAGCATGCACGGTCCGGAATTCAGCGATGTGGAAATTTCCATTGAGGGCACGACCTATAAAGGTTCCGTCGCCGTTCACGCCAATTCATCGGACTGGTATTTCGATAAAAGAAACCAGGATCCGTCATACGACAATGTAATACTTAGCCTATCCGGAAACTGCGACAGAATAATTCGAATGCTCGACGATTCGATTCTTTTCTCTGCTTCCCTCAAATATCCGGAGCGGATTTCGGAAAATATAAAAGCTATTACCGGTTCGAGTTCTGTATCTCCGTGCATACGTTTCGTGAGGCGGTATATGGAGGACATAGAGACAAAGAACGGATTCAGCAGGCTGCTGGTCGAAAGACTCGAAAGAAAATACGACGACGTGATGAAAATTTATTCCTCCGTCGGAGAATCGTGGCAGGATACGTTCCATATACTTTTTTCCCGTACAATGGGACTCGGCTCCAATAAAGATATATATATGTCGCTTGCCAGAAATATTCCCTATTCTATCCTATGCCGTGAACGGGGAGACATCAAAAGGATCGAAGCGATGATATTCGGTACGGCAGGACTTCTCGACGATAAATTATACGACGAATACAAAGCGGAACTTGGAGCCATATACAGCGAAATGGCAGAAAAACATGATCTTCAGATTTTAGAATACTGCAAATGGACTGAAAAAGGAGTCAGACCGTACAATTTCGCACCTAAAAGACTCGCACAAATATCGAAAGTGATTGAAACAGGTAATGCAACTTTCGATAATATTATAATAGCAAACAACATTCGTGAGGTGAAAAAAATGTTCGACATGGAACTGTCCCATTACTGGAAACGCAGTTTCGATTTCGGCAAAAGAGCCCCCATGGCAGTAAAAGGTATAGGCGATATGACGCTGGATATTATCATAATAAACCTCGTAGCGCCCATATTATTCGCTTACGGAAGGCAGACAGGCAATGTCGAACTCGAAGAAAGGGCGCTCGAATATCTGTACGATACGACTGCTGAAATGAACAGGTATACCAAACCCTGGGAAAAAGAAAGCAACATTGTCGAAAACGCTTTCTTCTCACAGGCATTGATACAACTTTCCACGGAATACTGTGATCCGAGGAAGTGTACCGAATGTTTTATAGGCATCAAGGCAATTAAACCAATTTAATTTTATATATTTACCCTGTTTTTCTCATAAGAAAATGCATAGCAGGATTTTAAAATAAGAACGAATAAATCAATAAATATAAATGAATCTTTTAACGAACGTCATAAAATTATTTTTCGGAACCAAAGCAGACAAGGACCGGAAAGAGATACAACCGTACGTAGATAAAATTAAAGCAGTTTTTCCGGAAATAGACGCATTGTCTGACGACGGACTCAGGGAGCTTACCGAAAAACTGAAAAACGATATAAAAGAATACATCAAGTCTGACGAGGACCTTTTAGCGGAACTTAAATCCCGAATGGAAGACTACTCGATTTCTATCAATGAAAAAGAATCTATTGGTAAAGATATCGACAAACTCAAAAAAGACATAAACGGAAAAATCGAGGAAATACTTCTCGAAATACTTCCGCAGGCTTTTTCCATAGTTAAATCGACAGCCAGAAGATTTACACAGAATCCGGAAATTATTGTTACGGCAACAGAATTCGACCGTAACCTTGCAGCGCGTAAAGACACTGTAAGAATCGACGGGGACAAAGCTATATTCAGTAATACATGGCTCGCAGGTGGGAATAAGATAACATGGGATATGATACATTACGACAGCCAGCTTTTCGGCGGGGTAGTACTGCATCTAGGAAAAATCGCCGAAATGGCTACCGGTGAAGGTAAAACCCTCGTAGCTACCCTGCCCGTGTTCCTGAACGCTCTTGCAGGCAAAGGGGTGCATCTCGTAACGGTCAACGATTATCTGGCTAAACGTGACTCTGAATGGATGGGTCCTATCTATGAGTTCCATGGTCTTTCTGTAGACTGTATCGATAAACACCAGCCGAACTCGGAAGAACGCAGAAAAGCATACATGGCGGATATCACATTCGGAACCAACAACGAATACGGTTTCGATTATCTGCGCGATAATATGGCGATCAATCCTAACGACCTGGTACAGCGGCCGCATCATTATGCAATCGTAGATGAGGTCGACTCTGTTCTTATCGACGATGCGCGTACTCCGCTGATTATATCGGGCCCTGTACCAAAGGGTGAGGATCAGATGTTCGAACAGTACAAGCCTATGATCGAGAACCTCTATAATCTTCAAAGGAACTACGTGACCCAGTTATTATCAGAAGCAAAAAGACTGATTGCATCCGGCAGTAACGACGAAGGCGGCAAACTCCTTTACAGGGTTCATAAAGGTCTTCCAAAATATAAGCCTCTTATTAAATTCTTAAGTGAAACAGGAATGAGGAGCCTTATGCAGAAAACGGAGAACATCTACATGCAGGACAATAATCGCCGTATGCCGGAAATAACCGAAGATCTTTACTTCGTTATAGATGAAAAAGGTCACTCGGTGGATCTTACGGACAAAGGTCTCGACGCTCTTTCGAAAAGCGTTAAAGACAATACCTTCTTTGTTCTTCCGGACATAGGAAGTACTATCGCCGAAATCGAAAAAGAAACCATCGAACCTGAAGATAAAATAATAAAAAAAGACGAGCTGCTCAACGATTATGCAGTTAAAGCGGAACGAATACATACTGTAAACCAGTTACTAAAAGCTTACAGTCTCTTTGAAAAAGAGGTCGAATATGTAGTAATGGATAACAAAGTCAAGATCGTCGACGAACAAACCGGACGTATACTTGATGGAAGACGTTATTCAGACGGCCTCCATCAGGCAATCGAGGCAAAAGAAAACGTGAAAGTAGAAGCTGCTACACAGACATTCGCAACGGTTACATTACAGAATTATTTCAGGATGTATCACAAACTTGCGGGTATGACTGGTACGGCAGAAACCGAAGCAGGTGAATTCTGGAGTATTTATAAACTCGACGTGGTCGTGATCCCTACCAACAGGGCAGTCATAAGGGACGACAGGGACGATCTTATATACAGGACAAAGAGAGAAAAATATTCGGCTGTTATCGATGAAGTCGAAAAACTGGTTAAAGAAGGGCGTCCGGTGCTTGTAGGTACGACCTCTGTCGAAATATCCGAACTGCTCAGCCGAATGCTGAAACTGAGAAATATGTCCCATAATGTTCTTAACGCCAAACAGCACCAGGCTGAGGCCCAGGTAGTAGCTGAAGCAGGTAGAAATGGACAGATAACAATAGCTACCAATATGGCCGGCCGCGGTACGGATATCAAATTGTCGGATGAAGTCAAATCTAACGGAGGTCTTGCAATCATAGGTACGGAACGACATGAATCACGTCGCGTTGACCGTCAGCTCAGGGGACGTGCCGGACGACAAGGAGATCCGGGTTCTTCACAATTCTTCGTATCACTGGAAGACGATCTTATGCGCCTGTTCGGAACCGAACGTATTGCCGGAATGATGGACCGTATGGGACTCAAGGAAGGCGAAGTAATACAAGCGGGAATGATGTCGCGTGCTATCGAACGTGCGCAGAAAAAAGTCGAAGAGAATCATTTCGGAGTTCGTAAAAGACTTCTCGAATATGACGACGTAATGAACTCCCAGAGGGAAGTTATCTACACCAGAAGAAGGCATGCTTTATACGGCGAACGAATAGATGTGGATATCAACAATCTTATGGTAGAGTTTGCAGACAGTTTCGCTGAAAACTTCGGGGATGTGGATTACGAAGATTTCAAACTGGAAATGATACGTTCTGTCGCCATCGAACCGTCTTTCACTGAATCGGAATTTAAAGACGCCGATACTAAGAAACTGAAAGAATTGATCTTTACCGATCTGGAGAACGCCCTGAAACGGAGGCAACAGTTGATAGCTAATGTGGCATATCCGGTACTTAAAATGGTATACGAAGAACAGGGAACGAACTTCGACAATATTTACGTACCAGTTACCGATGGAAAAAAAGGGTTCAATGTTCCGGTAAATCTTAAAAAAGCATACGAGACGGAAGGACTCGAAGTTTTCAAGGCACTGAGCAAAGTCGTGATGCTCGTAATGATAGGCGAGCACTGGAAGGAACATCTGCGTGAAATGGACGACCTGCGACAGTCGGTACAGAATGCGGCATATGAACAAAAAGATCCGCTCCTGATCTATAAATTCGAATCATTCGAATTGTTCAGGAAAATGCTCGACGAAACCAACAGGGATATTATCTCTGTACTATTCAAAGCATATATTCCAGTGCGCGAAGCATCTCCCGAAGAGATGGGCCGTCAGAGACAGCCGGAAGCTCCGAAGACGGATATGTCTAAATTACAGACATCACGCTCGATGGCAGCAGCACAGGCAGGCGCTGCCGAAAGGGGAAAAACAGGCCCGATCATTGCAGAGAAAAAAGTCGGCAGAAATGAACCTTGTCCGTGCGGCAGCGGCAAAAAATACAAAAACTGCCACGGTGCAAGTTAAACTTAAAACTATTTTAAAAACATATTTATGGAAATTAGCAGCAACAAATTTGTAAGTCTGACTTACGACCTTACAGTTGACGGTGAGATCGTCGATCAGGCGACAGCTGAAAGACCGTTGGAATTTATTTACGACGCAGGATTTTTATTACCTTCATTCGAAGAAAATATAAAAGGACTTAAAGCCGGTGATGATTTTGATTTTAAGCTCGATGCGAAAAATGGATACGGCAGAATTATAGAGGAAGCTGTTATCGATCTACCTAAAAGCACTTTTATGGTGGATGGCAAGATCGAAGACGGAATGTTGGTTTCAGGCAACCGGATTCCTGTGATGGACAACCAATGGAATCAAATGGTAGGCCTTGTAACCGACGTAAAAGACGAATATGTAGTAATGGACTTCAATCATCCTATGGCAGGCAAAAACTTACATTTCAAAGGTAAAATTATGGAGGTACGCGAAGCTACCGATGTCAATAAGGCTAATTTTATGGGCCTTGGCGGCGGCGGATGTGGTTGCGGATGTGACGAAAGCGACTGTTCGGATAGTGACTGCGGTTGCGGAGAGAACAAATGCTCATAATAAATAAAAAAAGCTCCCTAAGGAGCTTTTTTTATTTATCTATTACACCGGAACCAATCAGCTCATCACCGTCATACCATGCGGCAAACTGCCCTGCGGTAATTCCTCTTTGATTTTGATCGAATACGATATAAATTCCCTCTTCTTCCATATTTAAAGTCCCTTTCTGTAAAGGCTGCCGGTACCTTATCCTAAAGTCAAGCCTCCTTTTATATCCAGGCTGCATACGAATATCTTCACGTATCCAGTGAATCTCTTCTTTTTTAACAAAGAGTGCTTTGCGGTAAAGCCCCGGATGATCCTGTCCCTGTCCAACATATACCGTATTGGAGTCAGTATCCGTTGCAATAACAAAAAGAGGTTCGGCCTTACCTCCTACCCCTAATCCTTTACGCTGCCCGATCGTATAAAAATGGGCACCGTTATGAGTCCCTACAATTTTTCCATACCCAGGCTCATAACCAAAAGAATCGGATAAATCTTTTATGTCTTCAGACCTCTTATCATAACCGTCCCATTCGGCCGGTATCTCCACTATATTTCCTTCCTTGGCTTTTAGCTTCTGTTGCAGAAAAACCGGTAGATCGACTTTTCCCACAAAGCATATACCCTGTGAATCCTTACGTTCCGCAGTAGCCAATCCCTGCTCGGCGGCAATCCGTCTCACCTCTGGTTTCATAATTTCCCCAATAGGAAAAAGTGCTTTTGACAACTGTTCCTGCGAGAGTTGGCACAAGAAGTAACTTTGATCTTTATTCGGGTCTTTTCCGGCAAGTAAACGATAAATCTCTTTTCCTCCTATGGTTATTACTTCCTTGCGGCAATAATGTCCCGTAGCCACATAATCCGCTCCAAGTTTAAGAGCTTCATTAAGAAATGCATCGAATTTTATCTCTCGGTTACACAATACGTCCGGATTGGGAGTACGCCCTTTTTCATATTCCGAAAACATATAATCGACTACTCTTTCCATATAAGGACCGCTAAGATCGACATAATGGAACGGGATATCCAATTTCTTAGCGACTAATTCGGCAAACATCCTGTCATCATACCACGGACAATCACCGGCAAGCACCCCTGTCTTATCATGCCAATTCTGCATAAAGAGCCCGATAACGTCATATCCCTGTTCTTTCAGTAGATAGGCCGCGACACTCGAATCAACGCCTCCAGATAGTCCTACTACTACTTTTTTCATATATTATTAGACTCTTTAAATTTATTATGAAGTTTTACGACCTGTACAGCTTCCGGAACATCATGTACCCTGAGAATAGACGCACCTTGCCGTAAACACTCCCAATGTAATGCCGTAGTACCATTCAGGGCCTCTTCAGGCTTAATGCCCAGAGTTTTCCATATCATGGTTTTCCGGGAAATACCCGCAAGAACAGGAAATCCGAAAATACTAAAATCTTTTAATCCATTCAGGAGTTGAAAATTCTGTTCAATATTTTTCGAGAATCCGAAGCCGGGATCGATTATGACATCTTTTATCCCATGATGTAAATATTTCTCGATGTTTTTTGAAAAATACCCTATAACATCATTTTTAACATTATCATATTCGCAATTATTCTGCATGTCTTTGGGCGAGCCTTTCATATGCATTGCTATATAGGGCAGCCCTAACCGTCCCACTGTTTCAAGCATATGGATATCGAGTTCTCCAGCAGAAATATCGTTAACAATAAATTCTCCGTATTCATTATAGAGTTCGGCCACGATTTCGCTTCTGAATGTGTCTACCGATATTGGGATATTATAATTAATCTGTTTTATGATTGCAACACCCTTTCTTAAACGTGATAGTTCCTCGTTCGAACTCACATCATCCGCTCCCGGCCGTGATGAATATCCTCCAATATCAATAATAGAGGCTCCATCATCAATAACAGAGATAACACGTTTCTTTATATCCTCATCCGTAAATTTACGACTCTCTGAAAAAAAAGAATCCGGGGTAACATTAAGAATGGCCATAACAACCGGACTCGATAAATCCAGTAATTTCCCGTCTATATTTATAAGTTTTGTAGTATCCATTAACTTAAATAAACTGCAATTTTACAGATTTTTTACATAAATATGGTATTTTATGCTTTTTATTTATATATTTGCACCGCAAAACAAGGGAGATTCCGTAGCTCAGCTGGTAGAGCACAACACTTTTAATGTTGGGGTCCTGGGTTCGAGCCCCAGCGGGATCACTAAAAGCAACGCAAAATCACGAAAACACTGATTTCTAAAAGGGATCAGTGTTTTTTTTGTTACTGATATGGCAGAATGAGGAGGTTTAGGTAGTTATAGCGGTGTGCAAATCGGATGCCTTTTCCCGGGCCTAAAAAAGCATCCTTTACGTCTAGCTAAAACACAAGACATTGATAATTACAGAATAGCTTATGTATGGGGACTTGCAACCCCATTTGTATCTA